>NZ_JACBZW010000037.1:0-1181 GCF_013408065.1 Bradyrhizobium sp. IAR9 | reverse complement strand
TTTTGTCTAGCTATTGCATTGGAAGGCAAGACGGATTCTGAAGACGACTCCCGGAAGACGGAGGGGGTCGGATGCAGAAGTTCAGAAAGGCCTTTCGGCGGTTGCCGGACCCGCGCGCGGACAATGCCCGGCATGATCTGCTGGAAGTACTGTTCATCGCGTTGGCGGCGACGTTGTGCGGGGCGGATTCGTGCTCGGACATGGCGGACTTCGGACAGTCGAAGGAGGAGTTGTTGCGGCTCTTCCTTCGCCTGGAACATGGCATCCCGAGCCACGATACGTTCAGCCGGGTGTTTCGTCTGCTCAAGCCGCAAGCCTTCGAGCTCGCATTCCGTCACTTCATGGCGGCTTTTGCCAAGGCCAACGGCCTCAAGCTTACCGGGGTGGTGGCCGTTGACGGCAAGGCCCTGCGTGGGGCCTACGAACGCGGTCAAAAGGCCACCCCGCTGCACTTGGTCAACGTCTTTGCGGTGGATGCCCGCATGGCCTTGGCTCAACAAAAGGCGTCTGGCCGCAACGAGAGCGCAGGCGCTTTGGAAGTGCTGGAACTTCTGTCGCTGGACGGCTGTATCGTGACCGCCGATGCGCTGCATTGTACCCGCGCCTTTGCGGCTGCGGTGCGCGAGCGCGGCGGCGACTATGTTCTGGCGATCAAGGCCAACCGTGGGCGCCTGTTCACCGCGGTCACCCAACAATTTGCGCGCTCGGGCAAGCGCAGCGTCGTCGAGCAGATCGATCGTTCTACCCACGACCGGCGCGAAGTGCGCCGCGCCACAATCATGCGCAATACAAGTTTGGCCGGCCTCTATGGCTTTCCAGGTGCCGCCGCGGTGGGGCGCATCACCTCGCGCAGGCGCCTGCGCGGCCAGCGCGCCGATACGCCCGTCGTGCGGTACTATCTGCTGTCCAAATACATCTCCCCCAAGAGGTTGCTCCACGTCACCCGCAGCCATTGGGGCATCGAGAATCAGCTCCATTGGGTTCTCGACGTCCATTTCGCTGAGGATGGCAACCGCTCGCGCTGTGACCACGCCCCCGAGAATCTCGCCATTCTGCGCAGGCTCGCCCTCAATGTTCTGCGAACCCACCCGGATCGCGCTTCCCTCCGGCGTAAAATCAAGCGCGCTGGCTGGGACAACGCATTCCTCTTGGCCACCCTCAGCCATATGCGATAGCCCTGC
>NZ_JACBZW010000036.1:0-1223 GCF_013408065.1 Bradyrhizobium sp. IAR9 | reverse complement strand
GGCGATGCCGTGGAGAGCGAGTTCGGTCATGGAAGAACGCCTTCGCTTTGTCGCCCGGCTTCTGGAAGGAGAAGCCATGTCCGAGGTCTGCCGCGAGTTCGGCATATCGCGCAAGACCGGCTACAAGATCTTCGATCGCTATAAGGAGTACGGTCTCGAGGCCCTGAGCGATCGCTCCCGGCGGCCGGTCCGCTATGCCAATCAGCTGCCGAGCCAGATCGCGACCCTGATCGTGCAGCTCAAGGCCGAGAAGCCGCATTGGGGTGCACGCAAGATACGTGAGCTCCTGGTCAGGCGGCTCGACGGCGACCTCAGGGTTCCAGCCAAAAGCACCATCCACGCGGTGCTCGACCGCCATGGCCTGGTCAAGCGCGGCGGCGGGCCGCGCCACCGCGCGCGCGGCACGCCGCTATCCCAGGGCACATGCCCCAATGATCTGTGGTGTGCCGACTTCAAGGGCGAGTTCAAGCTCGGCAATGGCCGATACTGTTATCCGCTGACCGTTACCGATCATGCCTCGCGCTTCCTGCTGCTTTGTGAAGCGCTGGACTCGACACGAGAAGACCCCGCCATAACCGCCTTTGAACGGCTGTTCCGTGAGCGCGGCCTGCCGCTTGCCATCCGCTCCGACAACGGCGTGCCCTTTGCCAGCCCCAACGCTCTGTTCAACCTCTCAAAGCTGTCGGTGTGGTGGCTCAGGCTCGGCATTGCCATCGAGCGCATCAAGCCCGGCCATCCTCAGCAGAACGGCCGGCATGAGCGCATGCATCTCACCCTCAAGAAGGAAGCTACCCGTCCGCCGGGGTTCAACAGCCTGCAACAGCAAGATCGCTTCGACAGCTTCCTGCACGAATTCAATGAGGAGCGACCGCATGAGGCTCTCGACATGAAGCGCCCGGCAGATCTCTACACCGCCTCAGCCCGCCACTACGAGGGCTTGCCGGAATTGGCCTATCCCTTTCACGATCGCGACGTCGTCGTCACCTCCTG
Source organism: Bradyrhizobium sp. IAR9 (assembly GCF_013408065.1). Lineage (NCBI taxonomy): Bacteria > Pseudomonadati > Pseudomonadota > Alphaproteobacteria > Hyphomicrobiales > Nitrobacteraceae > Bradyrhizobium > Bradyrhizobium sp. IAR9. The sequence continues at coordinate 233 of NZ_JACBZW010000036.1, read as the reverse complement.
CGGGCGTCTCTGCCTTCACCGTAAGAGAATCAATATCTCCCTTGTCTTGGCCGGCCAGAAGCTCGGCATCAAGGAGGTCGACGAGGGCATTTGGCTCGTCAGCTTCATGCACTATGATCTTGGATATTTCGACCTGGAGCAGAAGACCCTGCAACCCCTCGACAACCCGTTCGGCACGAGGTTGTCACCCATCTCTTAGGTACGATCCGTTACCCATCTCTTCGGGCCGGACA
>NZ_JACBZW010000035.1:0-1384 GCF_013408065.1 Bradyrhizobium sp. IAR9 | reverse complement strand
TGATGCTGTGGACGGCTCCTCCACGGGCACGAGAGTGCCAAGGATGGGGCGCCGTTTGAGGCTCCCACGATTCGGAGGAGCAGCCTATGCAATCAATTTCGACGATTGGTCTGGATATCGCGAAGTCGGTCTTTCAAGTGCATGGCGTCGATGCAGCCGGTCAGGTGGTGATCCGCCGCCAGCTCAAGCGCCGTTTCATGCTGTCGTTCTTTGAGAAGTTGCCGCCGTGCCTGCTGGGGATCGAGGCTTGCGCGTCATCCCACTACTGGTCCCGCGAACTGCAGGCGTTGGGGCATACCGTGCGGTTGATGCCTCCGGCCTATGTGAAGCCCTACGTCAAGCGGCAGAAGAACGACACCACGGACGCGGAGGCGATTTGCGAGGCGGTCACGAGACCCAACATGCGGTTCGTGCCGACCAAGACGGTCGAGCAACAGAGCTGTCTGATGCTTCATCGCGCGCGCCATCTCTTCATCCGCCAGCAGACTGCCGTCATCAATTCAATCCGCGCCTATCTTGCCGAGTTCGGGATTGTCGCCCCGGTCGGTCGCCGAGGTGTCGAGCAACTGCTGGAAGTCGTCGCCGATACAGCTGACCACCGGCTCCCGGAGGCGGCCCGCGCATGTCTTGCTGCTCTCGGCAGTCAATTGCGGACGCTGAAGGCCCAAATCCTGGAGTTCGACCGACGCATCATCGCCTGGCATCGATCAAGCGCGACGAGCAAACGGCTGGACGCGATCCCCGGCGTCGGGCCGGCGCTGGCAACAGCGCTGGTCGCGAGCGTTGCCGATGCCAAGGCCTTCCGATCGGGTCGGGACTTCTCGGCGTGGGTTGGGCTCGTGCCAAAGCAGAACTCGAGCGGAGGCAAGGACAAGCTTGGCAGTATCAGCAAGCAGGGCGATCGCTATTTGCGCAGCCTGTTCACGGCAGGCGCCCTCGCCGTGATCCGCTATGCAAAGATCCATGGCACGGGGCATCGGCCCTGGCTCACCGCATTGCTGGCGCGGCGACCTACCAAGGTCGCCGCCATCGCGCTCGCCAACAAACTTGCCAGGATGGCATGGGCGATGATGGCCAGGAACGAACGCTACAAGGAACCCGCCGCTCTCACGGCGTAAACGAGATCACGCCGGACATGCCGGTGTGACGTAACGGTTGGAAGGGCGAACAGCACTTAATGCAGCGCCGGTCGATCCGGCGATCAGGACAACCCACATGGGCCATGGCATCTTCGAATGCGTGCTTTTGATCGGGACCTGATCCGCGGAGGGCATTATGGCCAGCGGTCACGTGAACCGCGCAAACAGGCCGAACACATGGCCGCTCCGACCAACGCCGCAAAGTGAAGATTCTCCTTGCCAACCAGGAGCCGTCCACACATGGC
>NZ_JACBZW010000034.1:0-1409 GCF_013408065.1 Bradyrhizobium sp. IAR9 | reverse complement strand
GGCCGCTGATCGCCGCGATCGCGGCCTGAGGCCGGCCCAGTTTTGGCTTCAAGACTCGCGGTCCTGTAAGGCTGTTTTTACACGACCAAGACCCAAAGCGGACCTTTGCGCTGGCAGTTCTCGGCAGCTATGATCCCAGCCCATGAAGACAGCATCTGACATAGCAACGAGGCTTGTCGTCGATGAGACTAGTGTGCGTGTTCCTGTTGCTTGCATCGATGCAGTCCGTCGGTGCGCAGCAGCAAAGCTCGAAAATAACTTTACGCTGCACTGGAACGAGTAGGTTGGTGGGTAAGCCCGGAGCAGAGTTGGAATTTACGCCCCTCTCCAATCTCAGCATCATTGTGAACGACGTCGATCAAACAGTGTCGTTCCAGGATAAGATCGTACCGATCACGAAGATTACTCCCTTGCTTGTCGGGTTCAGCAGCCAATACGCGAATGGGAGGCCGACCATCTCTGGCCGGATCGATCGGCTGACCGAGAGCGTCGAAATCGATTGGAAGTACGAAAACGTCAGCGAGAACACCCATTGGGAGCTTAAATGCCGTCCCGAAGGTCCCTTTCGTGATTGGGGGTGAGCAGCCTTACCTAGGGAGTCGGTTCATCCTGACCGGGCACCATAGGGCGCGGCTTATCGATGATATCTGGGCCGACGTGCCACTTTCCGTTTCTGGCCCTCAGCTGACCAATCGCGGCATGATCGGCGATGGCAGCGCTTGACCCGTTGCGGACAATATGATCCCGGAAATTATGCACCCTGAGAACAGTGACGGAACGCCTCGTTGTAAGCTCTCGCCTAGGTATCGAGCCTACCAAAGTTTGCAACCAGTTAAGGTGAGCGGTGGTAATCTAGGTAGATGCACTTAACCGTTGTGTCGATCATTAGCTTCATCGGGGTCGTCTCGCCTCGAATCGCGTTCGTCGTAATCGCAACCCTGGCCTGGCGAAGGTCGCAGACCGAAGAAGTGCAACGAGCTTCACTAAATAAGCTTAAGCAACTAAAGCTGCCAGACATAATGCTGTTTCTCAAACGGCTCATCGCTGGCGCGATCATCGCGGCATTTACTATTGTCACCCCGATCGGCCTGTTCGCGCTCATCGCATTTCTTCCAACCATTACCTGCCACGGAGGTGGTTCGGGCGGGAATTGCGGTGAAGGTTATCTAGCTTCGCTTCCAATTGCTCTGCTCACCATCCCGCTCGACCTCGTAGCGGCGTTCTTTGTTTGCAAAGTCTTGGCCGATGGTCTCTGGCCGAAGCGATAGTGGACGCGGTTAAGCAACAACGGCAGCCTCTTTCTTCGTCTGCTTATGATGCTGTGGACGGCTCCTCCACGGGCACGAGAGTGCCAAGGATGGGGCGCCGTTTGAGGCTCCCACGATTCGGAGGAGCAGCCTATGCAATCA
>NZ_JACBZW010000033.1:0-1501 GCF_013408065.1 Bradyrhizobium sp. IAR9 | reverse complement strand
TTCGAGCAGGTGGTGGAGATCGTGCAGCCGCCCCGGGCTCTTGATCACACGCCGTTGTTGCAGGTGATGCTGGCCTGGGAGAACAATGCGGTTGGAGCATTGGACCTGCCGGGGCTGAGTGTCGAAGCTGCCGGGGACGAGCTTGATCAGGTCGAGTTCGATCTGGAGCTGAGCCTTGGCGAGCATGGCGAGGAGATCGCCGGAACGCTGGGTTATGCCACAGCGCTGTTTGATCGCGCGACGATCGAGCGGCAGCGTGGTTATCTGCTGGCGCTGCTGCGGGCGATGGCTGCCGATGCGCGGCAAGAGGTCCACCGGATTGAGCTGCTCTCGACTGCCGAGCGCACGTATCTGCTGGAGGAGCTGAACCGGACGGCGGCGCCGTATCCTGCGGAGCGGTGCATCCACGAGCTGTTCGAGACGCAGGTGCACAAGGCGCCGGATGCGGTGGCGGTGGTCTGCGAAGATGAGCGGCTGAGCTATGGCGAGCTCAATGCGCGGGCCAACCGCCTGGCCCATCAACTGATCACCCTCGGCGTCAAACCTGGGGATCGCATTGCCACTCTGCTGGACCGCTCCGTCGCTCTTATGGTGGCGCAGCTGGCGATTTTGAAGACCGGCGGCGTGTATGTACCGATCGATCGCGCCCTTCCGTCGGCGCGACAAGAATTGTTGATGGCCGATTGTGCTGCACGCTTGGTGCTTTGCGCTGATGATCTGGTTGAGGCGACGATACCTGTTCGTGCTATTGAGCCGCTCATAGCTGAAACGGGATGTAGTTCCGATCCTAGGCTGGCGTTGAGCGCTGAAACTGCCGCTTACGTCATGTACACCTCCGGCTCAACTGGCCTTCCCAAAGGAGTTGTTGTTCCTCATCGTGCCGTCAACCGGCTCGTGATCAACAGTGGGTATGTGAAGATCGATGCAGGAGATCGGGTGGCATGGGCTGGCAATCCCGCCTTCGACGCAAGCACATTCGAAGTATGGGCGCCGCTGCTTAACGGTGGTTGCATTGTTGCCATGCATGCCGCCACCGTCAGGGATACTCCTAGTTTTGCCCGGGCGCTTGAACAGCACCGGGTGACGTCACTGTTTCTAACAACAGCATTATTCAACCAATATACATCATCGATTGCTCCGACGTTGGCGCAGCTGAAGTACCTCCTTTGTGGGGGTGATCGCGCTGATCTTGCCTCATTTCTGAGATTGCTGAAAGAAAAAGGTCCTGTACGTCTCATTCACTGCTACGGGCCCACCGAGACGACGACCTTCGCAACTTTCTGGACTTGCCCGGCTGATTGCAAGGGGGCAGTGGCCCCGATCGGGCGTCCAATCGCCAACACGCGGGTTTACCTGTTGGATGGCCATGGCGGGCTGGTGCCGTTCGGCGCGGTGGGCGAGCTCTGCATTGGCGGGGCGGGAGTGGCACGGGGCTACCTGAACCGCCCTGAGCTGACAGCCGAGCGGTTCATCGCCAGTCCGTTTGTCGAGGGCGATCGGC
>NZ_JACBZW010000032.1:0-1583 GCF_013408065.1 Bradyrhizobium sp. IAR9 | reverse complement strand
TGACCCTGGCTGTGTGAAAACGCTGCGCTTGATGTGATTCGCGCGATATGATTCCCGCACGATTTGCGGGGGGCTGGAATGAAGCGCTTCGTTGCGGAGGCGGATCGTGGGCAGCGGACGCTGTTGCCCGAATGCCTCGATGACTTCATTGACGAGAGCAACCCGGTTCGCGTGATCGACGTATTTGTCGATGCGCTCGGTTTGGCTGAGATGGGCTTTGAGGGTGTGGAGCCGGCGGCCACCGGTCGGCCGTCGTACCATCCCTCGGTGCTCCTTAAGCTTTACATTTACGGCTATCTGAACCGGGTGCAGTCGAGCCGGCGATTGGAACGAGAGGCCGGGCGCAATGTCGAGGTGATGTGGCTGCTGGGTCGGCTCGCTCCCGATCACAAGACGATTGCGGACTTCCGCAAGGACAACAGCCCGGGGCTGCGTAAGGTCTGTGCGCGCTTTGTCGAGCTCTGCCGCGGGATGGGTCTTCTCACGACGGCGAGCGTCGCCATCGATGGGAGCAAGTTCAAGGCCGTGAACAACCGGGACAGGAACTTCACGCGCGCGAAGGTGGAGCGACGCCGTGCTCAGTTGGAGGAGAGCGTTGCGCGCTATCTGAGCCAACTTGACACGGCCGACCGCCAGGAGCCGACGGAGGCGCTGGTCACGAAGGTGACGAGGCTTACCGAGAAGCTGACAAAGCTGAAGGAGGAAATGGGCAAGCTTGCTGTCTACGAGAAGCAAATGCTTGCTTCCCCCGATCAGCAAATCTCCCTGACCGATCCGGATAGCCGTTCGATGGCAACCAGTGGCCGCGGATCCGGCGTTGTCGGCTACAATGTCCAAGTCGCCGTCGATACCGACCATCACCTGATTATCGCGCATGAGGTGACGAACAGCGGCTCAGATCGGGCACAACTTGCCAATATGGCCAGGCAGGCGAAAGCTGTTCTGAAGACTGAGACGCTCGAGGCCGTTGCCGATCGCGGCTACTTCAGCAGCCCGGAGATCCTCGCCTGCCACGAGGCCGGCATCACGGTAACTCTGCCCAAGCCGATGACTTCGGGCGCCAAGTCGGACGGACGCTTCGGTAAGCAGGACTTTGTCTATTTGCCGGAGGAAGACGCCTATCGTTGTCCGGCCGGGGAGCGATTGCCGTATCGCTATACAAACGAAGAAGCCGACAAGATGCTGCGGCGCTACTGGACCAACGCCTGTAAGAATTGTTCGATCAAACCCCAGTGCACGCCCGGCTCAGAGCGACGGATCACGCGATGGGAGCACGAGGATCTGCTCGACGCCGTGCAGCAGCGGCTCGATGCGACCCCGCTCGCTATGCGCCTTCGTCGCGAGACTGTCGAGCATCCGTTCGGCACGATGAAGGCGCGCATGGGAGCGACGCACTTCCTGACCAAAACTCTCCCAAAGGTAGCCGCCGAGATGGCCCTCTCGGTTCTGGCCTATAATCTGACCCGAGCAATGAATATCCTCGGGATCAGGCCGCTGATCGCCGCGATCGCGGCCTGAGGCCGGCCCAGTTTTGGCTTCAAGACTCGCGGTCCTGTAAGGCTGTTTTTACACGACCAAGACCC
>NZ_JACBZW010000031.1:0-5609 GCF_013408065.1 Bradyrhizobium sp. IAR9 | reverse complement strand
CTGGCGATGAACCGCTCGGCTGTCAGCTCAGGGCGGTTCAGGTAGCCCCGTGCCACTCCCGCCCCGCCAATGTAAAGCTCGCCCACCGCGCCGAACGGCACCAGCCCGCCATGGCCATCCAACAGGTAAACCCGCGTGTTGGCGATTGGACGCCCGATCGGGACCACTGACCCATTGAAGTCAGCCGGGCAAGTCCAGATCGTCGCGCAGACTGTCGCCTCGGTCGGGCCATAAGCGTTGACAATTGATGCTGGGGTCAGACTTCGGATGAGTTCGGGCTTCGGCAGCTCTCCAGCAAGAACGAGAACTTGCGCAGCCAAACCTTCCGGATCCTTGCTTGTCTGAAGCAACGCTGGGGGTAACGTCGCGTGGGTGATGGCTTCGCTTTGGAGATAATCCGATAGCTTGTTACTCGCTTGACGGATCTCTTCCGCAGGCAAGTGCAAAGCGGCTCCGGAGCCAAACGCCATGACAAGCTCCCAAGCGCTTGCATCAAAAGCAATGGAGGCGAACTGCACAACGCGGCTGTTGGAAGAAGCGCCAAAGAGGCCGACCTGAGCCGACAGCAGATTGACCAACCCCTGATGCTGGACCATGACTCCCTTTGGGCTTCCGGTTGAGCCTGAGGTGTAGATCACATAAGCGAGATGGCACGCTGTGAGGCCAAGCGCGCGTCGGTCAGGGTTTGATGCCGTCCGATCGGCCCAGGCGGGCGTGGCGGTCTCCAGATCGATGACCGTCACATCGGTCAGCACCTTGGGGCCGAGTGCGGCGCGACCGACGACGTCGCAAAGCAGCAGCCGCGGCGCGGCATCGTCGACAACCTGATGCAGCCGCTGGCTGGGATAGGCTGGGTCCAGCGGCAGATAGGCACCGCCAGCCTTGAGGATCGCCAAGACACCAACCACCATCGCCGGACTGCGTTCGAGGCAGATCGCAACCGGCTGGTCCGGCTTAACCCCGAGCTCGATCAGATGATGCGCCAGGCGGTTGGCCCGCGCGTTGAGCTCGCCATAGCTCAGCCGCTCGTTTTCGCAGACCAGCGCCACCGCCTCCGGCGCCTTTTGCACCTGCGCCTCGAACAGCTCATGGACGCACAGGTCCGATGGATAGGCCTCCGCCGTCCGGTTCAGATCCTCCAGTAGATAGGTGCGCTCCTCAGCCGGCAAGATGTCCAGCTCGCGTACCGGCGTATCCGGGGCATGCTCCAGCGCCTTTGCCAGCTGCTCGAGCACCCGCTGCATGTAGCCGCAGATCCGATCCGCCGAGATTGGTTCCGCCGCCTGCACAGTGAGGCCCAGCGCCTCGCCAAAATCCTCCACCGACAAGGTCAGGGGATAATTGGTGCGTTCCTCTCCACCCAGCCATTCCATGCCCGACAAGACATCATCCGTCCCGGAGCCGGGCACAGCCGGCGCCGTGTTGTGACGGTAGTTCAACAGCGTGCTGAACAGCGGTGCCGACGCCGCAACAGCGCTGCAGCGCTGTGCCAGCGCCAGCGGGGCATGCTCATGCGCCAGCAGGTCGGCCAGCCGGGCCTGCGTCATCCGCACGCTCGCCTCGACGGCGGTCTCATCGAGATCAAGCCGCAGTGGCAGGGTGTTGATGAACAACCCCATGGCGCGGTCGGCGCCAGCGCTGCCCTGCAGTCGGCCTAACAGCACCGTGCCGAATACCACCTGCTCGCGGCCGCTGCTGCGCGCCACCACCTGTCCCCACGCCAGATGGCACAGACTCGCCAGACTGACGCCCAGCCGCCGCGCCTGTTCGCGCAGCCTCGCATGGAGAACTGACGGCAGCATCCGATGCGCCTCTCGAACCCCGCCTCCGTCGCCGCGCACCTCGCTCAATTCGAAGGGCGTGGTCGGCTCGTCGATGTCGGCCAGCAGCTCCCGGAAGAACGCTTCATCGGCCTTGTCATCACGGCGTAGATGCGCCTGCGCCACCAGATTGCGGAATGGCCGCGGCGCCGTCAGTTCATGCTGGCGCCCCTCCAGCTCGGCCCGGACCTCAGCATGCATCACCTCCCGCGTCTTGTGATCCCCGATCAGATGATGCTGCAGCTCCAGCAGCAGCCAGCGCGCGCTTCCGGGCTCGCGCGCAATCACAAACCGCAGCAATGGCGCCCGGCCAAGCTCGATGCGGTGCCGACGTGGGTCAAACCGCTCCCTGAGCTTCTTGGCTCCAGCGCCATCCAGCTGGACCTCGATCACCTCCAGACGCGCCTCCCGCCACACCACCTGGGCCGGCCGCGACAAGCCCTCCCAGACAAACGAGGTACGCAGGATGTCATGCCGATCCACCACCCGCTGGACCGCGGCAAGATAGCGGTCGAGCAGCCCACGCTCGGCAAACGCCATCTGCGACACCAGTAGGTACGGATCGCCCTTTGCCGCTAGCAAATGATGGAACAGGATGCCGTCCTGGAGCGGCGACAGGCCGTAGATGTCCTGGATGTTGCAAACCCCGCCGGGTACCGTGGCGATGATCCGGTCGATCTCGCCCTGCGTCAGCTCGATCAGCGGCAACATCTGCGGCGTGATCGCCGCACTCCGCTCGGTGATCAGGTTGGCCGGGACCGCCACCTCGTGATGGCGGCCCAGGCTTGCAGCCAGATCCGCCAGCACCGGCTTGACGAACAAGGTGCGCACCTCGATGCGCAGTGACCGCCGCCGTAGACGCTCGATCATCTGCACCGCCAAGAGCGAGTGCCCTCCCAGTTCGAAGAAGTTGTCGTCCCGTCCGACCCGCTCCAGCCCCAGCAGCTCGGCCCAGATCTGCGCCAGCACCCTCTCCATCTCGCCCTGAGGCGGGGCGTAGGTCCGGCGCGCATACGCCTCGTCGCCCGGGGCCGGCAGCGCGTTTCGATCGAGCTTGCCGTTCAGCGTCAGCGGAAGCGCCGGCAGCCGCACGAACGCACTCGGCACCATGTAGTCCGGCAGCCCCGCACTCACATGCGCCCGCAAAGCGCCGGCAAGATCAGATTCCTCAGCTTCAGCGGCAACGACATACGCAACGAGGCGCTGCTCGCCGCGACCATCCTCGCGCGCCACTACCACCGCCTCGCGCACGTAGGCGTGCTCGCAAAGCCGCGCGACGATCTCGCCCGGTTCGATCCGGAAGCCGCGGATCTTCATCTGATCGTCGTTACGGCCCAGGAACTCAAGATTGCCATCCGGCAGGTAGCGTGCAAGGTCGCCGGTCCGGTACAGCCGGTCGCCCTCCACAAACGGACTGGCGATGAACCGCTCGGCTGTCAGCTCAGGGCGGTTCAGGTAGCCCCGCGCCACCCCCGCCCCGCCAATGCAGAGCTCGCCCACCGCACCGAACGGGACCAGCTCGCCATGACCATCCAGCAAGTAGACCCGCGTGTTGGCGATTGGACGGCCAATCGGGACGATAGCGTCATCAAACTCAGCCGGGCAGCTCCAGGATGTAACGTCGATCGCGGCCTCAGTCGGACCGTAGAGATTGTGCAGGGCCGACCAGGGCAATACCTGTCGAACCCTATGCACACTTGCGGCAGGGAGCGCCTCGCCGCTGCATAAAACTCGCCGCAGCGATGTGCAGCGGTCAACACTCTTCGCATCCAAAAAGCTGACCAGCATGGATGGCACGAAGTGAACCGTCGTGATGCGCTGGCTGACGATCAAGTCGACCAATGCACCGGGATCTCTGTGCGCACCGGGCGGCGCCAGTACGAGCGTTGCCCCTTCAAGCAAAGTCCAAAAAAACTCCCAGGCCGAGACATCGAAGCTAAATGGCGTCTTCTGCACCACGACGTCTGTTGCCTTCAGACCATAGGCGTTCTGCATCCAGATCAGGCGATTAATGATAGCCCGATGCTCATTCTGAGCCCCCTTGGGCGTGCCCGTGGATCCCGAGGTGTAGATCACATAGGCGAGATTGCGGGAGGTCAGGCTGAGCGCGCGCGGATCAGGATCCCTTTCAGGCAGGCTAGCCCAGGCCGGCGCCGCAGCATCGAGCTCCACCATGCTCACATTGGCCGGCACATCCGCGCCGAAGGCGGCACGGCCGGCCACATCGGCCAGCAGCAGCCGCGGCGCCGCATCGTCGAGCACCTGATGCAGCCGCGCCGACGGATAGGCCGGGTCCAGCGGCATATACGCCCCGCCGGCCTTCAGGATCGCCAAAAGCCCCACCACCATCATCGGACTGCGTTCGACGCAGATCGCAACCGGCTGGTCCGGCCTGACCCCGAGGGCGATCAGGTGATGGGCCAGGCGGTTGGCCCGCGCATTGAGCTCGCGATAGCTCAGCCGCTCATCTTCGCAGACTACCGCCACCGCATCCGGCGCCTTGTGCACCTGCGCCTCGAACAGCTCGTGGATGCACCGCTCCGCAGGGTACGGCGCCGCCGTCCGGTTCAGCTCCTCCAGCAGATAGGTGCGCTCGGCAGCCGAGAGCAGCTCAATCCGGTGAACCTCTTGCTGCGCATCGGCAGCCATCGCCCGCAGCAGCGCCAGCAGATAACCACGCTGCCGCTCGATCGTCGCCTGATCAAACAGCGCTGTGGCATAAGCCAGCGTTCCGGCGATCTCCTCGCCATGCTCGCCAAGGCTCAGCTCCAGATCGAACTTGACCTGATCAAGCTCGTCCCCGGCAGCTTCGACACTCAGCCCCGGCAGGTCCAATGACCCAACCGCATTGTTCTCCCAGGCCAGCATCACCTGCAACAACGGCGTGTGATCAAGAGCCCGGGGCGGCTGCACGATCTCCACCACCTGCTCGAACGGCAGGTCCTGATGCTCCTGCGCAGCCAGCACCGTGCGCCGCGTCCGCTCCAGAAGCTCGGACACGCTTGGCTTGCCCGACAGGTCCAGCCGAAGCGCCAGGGTGTTGACGAAGAACCCGATCAACTCTTCGATCTGCCGGTGCCCCCGATTGGCGCTCGGCACGCCAATCACAAGATCGTCCTGCCCCGACAGACGCGACAGCACCGCCGCCCAGGCCGCCAGCACTGTCATGAACAACGTCGTGCCATGCTGCAGGCTCAGCCGCTTCAGCTCCCGCGTCAAATCCGCATCGACGATGATCGGGACCGTGGCCGCGACAAACGACTGCTGGGCAGGCCGCGCATGGTCCGTCGGCAAGACAAGACGGGTCGTGCCTGCAAGGGCGCTGCCCCAATACTGCGCCTGCTTCTGCAGCCGTTCCCCTGACAGCCATTGGCGTTGCCAGGCGGCGTAATCCGGATACTGGATCGCAAGCGGCGGCAGAGGATCGTCCTGCCCAGCCTCGAACGCCCGGTAAAACTGGCTAAGTTCACGCAGCAGCACGCCCATCGACCAGCCGTCCGAGACGATGTGATGCTGGGTCAGCAGGAAGACGTGCTCCTCATCCGACATCCGCAGCAGATGCCCGCGGATCAGCGGACCGCGCGCAAGATCGAATGGCGTGCGCCCCTCTTCATGGCGAAGATCCAAAAGTGCCGCTTGCGCATCCGATCTCTCCCGCAGATCGTGCTCAACTATCGGCAGTCCCGCATCCGGCGGCAGAACCTCAACCCGGGGCTTGCCCTGCGTCGCGACAAAAACACTGCGCAGCGCCTCATGACGCGCAAACACACGGTCAAGGCTGCGCTGCCA
>NZ_JACBZW010000030.1:0-8793 GCF_013408065.1 Bradyrhizobium sp. IAR9 | reverse complement strand
GCCGCTGATCGCCGCGATCGCGGCCTGAGGCCGGCCCAGTTTTGGCTTCAAGACTCGCGGTCCTGTAAGGCTGTTTTTACACGACCAAGACCCATAGCAGACAGCCGACCAAGCCGACAAAGGCCTACGTGGCTGCTTTCGCATCCGGGCGCCTCGCAACGAGAATGTTGCCGATCGCCTGCAATACGATTTCGCGTCTTTGATTACGCAAACGGACCTGGTTGCGCACGATGCCCCGATCTGGCTTCGACTTCGATTCCCGTTTCTCCAAAGCGGTCACTTCAAGATCGAGCTCGTCTCCTGGGCGTACCGGATTCGGCAGCCGCAGCTCGTCCCAGCCCATTCCGGCAAGGACACGGCGCGGAGGCTGCAACTTGTTGGTTAACGATATGAAAATCGCGAACGTGTGGGCAGCGGATGCCGACAGTCCCGCAAAAACTGAACGAGCCGCAGCTTCCTCATCGAGGTGGAACGGCCGTGGATCGAACTGCTTTGCGAACTGTATTATTTCGTCCTTGGAGACAAAATAGGGGCCAGCCTTGAAGCTGTCGCCAACTTCGATTTCTTCAAAATACCTGCTGGTCATTGGTCAATCCTCCTGCACCATGACCGCAATCCAACACCACGGTAGATTGTAAGACGGTTCAGACGGCGGCACCAAATGGACTTTGGCAAGGAGGCCCGGGATGTCGCTTATTGGCCCCAAGCTGCCGCTCGCTGTAACTCCCCGTTGGGTCTTCTCTTCGGAGAGCGGACTCACGAGAGGGACGGCACCACCGCCGGTTTTGATCCGAAGCGGACCTGATGCTTTCAGTTTCCGAGGCCACTCGAGCAGCAATATCCGATAATAGTTGTAGATCAGGCGACCTTTCCTTGTGAACCTACAAGTTCTCTCTTGCGACAGATGTCGCGAGGTTGGTGCCCGGCTGGTCTCAAGTCCGATAGTAGACGCTGGAGAGATTAAAATGAATTGGATCGGACCGGTCATCGGCGGGGCGCTGTTTGTAGCTGGTTTGCTAACATCAGCGGGACCGGGGCTGGCGGCAGGGAGCGATGACGGTTTCACAACGTTCTGGACGCAGTTCAAAGCTGCAGTCGGCAAGAGCGACCAGAAGACCGTATCGGACATGATTAAATATCCTGTCCTCTACCAGGATCTGCGGCGAGCGGCGGAGTTTCCTGTGATCTGGAAGGGTGCTTTCAGACCTGCGCATCGGGCGTGTCTTGCCAAGCAGAAGCCTGTCAAGGACACATCCCCCAAGGGGGTGGTTACTTACTCTGCTTTTTGCGACTCGATCATCTACTCTTTCGCTAAGGATGAATCCGGCTGGAAATTGACGGACTTTGGCGTAGACGATTGATCGGCCTTGTAAGAACTGATTGCCAACTGTTTCGCTGTTGTGATCGGGGCGCTGTCCGATTTGGCCCTTAGCTGACCAATCTCGGCATGTTGCGTGATGGCAGCTTCTGACCCAGAGCAGAAGTCGGCCTCCACATAGGTCAATTGCTGAACCAACACCTAATCGGCTCGCTTCCTACAATTAGCTCGGACAGTGCGGACGGAAAGGAGCGCTGAAATGCAAGGTCTCTTTGGCACTTCCGTTCAAGCAAGTACGCAAAGGATATCGCTAAGATGATCGATGCAACGCCGGCAAAGTACGGCCACCGTTCGCCACTCATTGAGCACTCCGTAGCAGGAGGGTTGGCAATCGTCGAACGCGGCTGATCGCCTCTGTCAGCGCGCGTACTCGTCGATCTAGGCGGCTCCAATGCCAGTGTCGCCGTTCGGGCGTGACGTTTGACCTGTGACAGCGTGAGCCGCTCCGTCCCAGACAGTGCATCCGCCGGAAAACCGCTCCCCATTCTAGTCCACTTTCATACTGCCGCTGGGCGGCCTCGCCAGATGTGAATTGGTTCACGTCCCGGCAAATGTTTTTGCTCGCCCTTCGCTGCACCTGAACGGTCGCTCCTGCGACGCCACGCATGGCCCGTGGCTGACTTCCACTCCTGGCCTCACACCGTCCGCTTCCGAGGGCCAAGCTGAATTGCACCATCAAAGCTGCTGAGGGCGGCCCTTGACCCAATGCTGACATCTGTCAATCCCGAAGATTTCTGCTGAAAAGCCAACTTTCCTATGCAACCCTCTGCGAGTTGAGTGCGAGGAGGCATGCGCCGACGGCTGTTCATCGCTGGTCTGGCTGGGACGGCAGCATTGCCGCTGGCTGTCCGCGCCCAGAGGGCGAACCGCATCTACCGTCTCGGGCACCTTGCGACTGCATCGGAACCCGAAGCAGCTACCCGCCAGATTACTTTACCGGAACTCGCAAGGCTTGGATTCGTTGAAGGCCGCAATCTCATCTTCGACGCGCGTGTCGGCAATTCGGCTTCGCTGCCGGCTCTCATGAGCGAACTGCTCGCCGGTCAACCGGACGCAGTTATCGCCATTGGCACCGCGCTAAGGCCTGCTGCCGCGGCCACACGCAGCGTGCCGGTCGTCGCTTTTGGTAACGACCCGGTCATGCTTGGCCTCGCTACGACCTATGCGCGGCCAGGAGGCAACGTTACTGGCGTTGTGATTGCCTTCGATGAGCTTGAAGCCAAGCGGCTTTCAATCTTGCTCGAAGCGGTGCCTGATCGCCGACGTGTTGCGGCGCTGGTCCCACCCGTGAGCGGAGGAAGCGAAGCTATCCGGAAAGCGGCGGCTGGGCTTGGCGTTGAAGCGCTTGTGTTTCCTGCCGCCTCGTCAAGTGATTACGCGACTGTCTTTGCTGCGATGCAGGCTCAAGGCGCGCAGGCCTTGATAATCGGCGCGTTTCCACAATTTGCGCAGGATAGTAGGCAGTTAGCAGCTCTTGCGCTCGAAGCCAAGCTGCCAACAGTATGCGAATGGGCGGATATGGCACACGCGGGGTGTCTAATCGGATATGGCCCCCGCCGCACAGAACTTCGCAAGCGCATGGCCGATCAGATCGCTCAGATATTTCGCGGCGTTCCACCCGGCGATATTCCAGTCGAACGGCCGACTGCATTTGAATTCAGCGTGAACCTGAGAACCGCCAAATTGCTAGACCTGATCGTCCCTGCCGCGGTGCTGGCACGCGCCGACGAGGTGATTGAGTAATACGCAGGTGATGTCGCCTCTTGGCCCTTAGCTGACCAATCTCGGCATGTTCCGTGATGGCAGCTTCTGGCCCAAAGCCGATCTCCGGCTTGGCTGACAACGCCAAACGCCTTTCCGGAAGGGCACCTGTTGATCTGAATCAATAGTGCGGTTTTGCGTGCATGCTTTTCTTTGGAGCTTCTACTTTAGCGTGCCGACCTGCCCCCTACCTCTCAAACGGTTGTCTAACGTAAGAAAGGGTGCCTGCATGATCCCGATCGATCGACGTGTTTTGCTTGTTCTTGGCGTTGCCGTATCGACGTGCTTGGCGGCCGCCGTACCATCGCGCGCACAATCGCCCGCGGAAGCGCAGCAGATCGCCACCGATGCCTATGTCTATGGCTATTCGCTGATCACGACTGAAGTGACCCGCGTTCAGATGAGCAACGTGCCAAAGATCGAGGGGTTCACAAGCCCGACCGGTCAATTCGTCAACGTTCCGCGCTATCCGCCTGCGGACTATCGCGGCGTCTCCGCGCCCAACGCTGACACGCTTTACTCGGTTGCTTGGCTCGATCTTGCGGAGCCGCAGGTATTCAGTCACCCAGACATGGGCGACCGTTTCTATCTCTTTGAGCTTACCGATTTGTGGATGTCGGATTCAGAGTTATCGCCGGGCAAGCGGACTGCAAGCGGAAAGGCAGCCAACTACTTGTTCACCGCGCCGGGCTGGAAAGGTGAGGTGCCGGCGGATATGAAACATTTTCCAGTGGCTACGCGCTATGGTCATTCTCGGCCGCACATATGCCGATGGCAGCGAGGACGATTACAAGGCCGTCAACGCGTTGCAGGCACTGTATAAGATTACGCCCCTTTCCGCTTGGGGAAAGCCGTATACCCCTGTGACACCGCCGGTAAATCCGAGTCCGGGTTTCAGCATGACCGACAAACCGCAGTCGGTCATTCTTGCCATGGGAACGGAGGGATACTTCAATTTATTGGCAAAACTGATGGCATCCGCGGCTCCGGCGCCTGCGACGGATGCACCGATACTCGCGAGCATGGCGAAAATTGGTATCGAGCCTGGGAAGCCGTTCGAAATGAGCAAGCTTGACCCAGTTGTTCAGCAAGCATTGAAGGACATTCCACAGACAGCTCTGAAGAAGATCGAGGCAAACAAGGAAAACCTTGGTGGGATAGTCAACGGCTGGTCGGTTACCAAAGGGTTGGGTACCTACGGCCCTGCCGATTACATGAAGCGAGCGGTGGTGGCGGCATTTGG
Source organism: Bradyrhizobium sp. IAR9 (assembly GCF_013408065.1). Classification (NCBI taxonomy): domain Bacteria; kingdom Pseudomonadati; phylum Pseudomonadota; class Alphaproteobacteria; order Hyphomicrobiales; family Nitrobacteraceae; genus Bradyrhizobium; species Bradyrhizobium sp. IAR9. The sequence goes on along the minus strand of NZ_JACBZW010000030.1, from coordinate 4,411 downwards.
CTGGCCTGCCAATCAAGAGCGTGACGCTGTCTATCCGAACACCGAAAAGGACTCGGCTGGACAGAAGCTGAGCGGTGCGAACAAGTACACGTTGACCTTCCCAAGAGATGCGACGCCCCCCGTCAACGGTTTCTGGTCGTTCACCATGTATATGATCGACCAAGGCTGGTGGTTCGTCCCAAATCCACTCAACAGGTTTACCGTGAGCATGCGGGACAATCCGAAGTTTAATGCCGACGGGTCGCTGACGCTATACTTCCAAAACGAGTCGCCGGGCGCAGAGAAAGAAGCTAACTGGCTGCCCGCACCGAAAGGTGATTTTGTCCTAATGCTGCGGATGTACTGGCCAAAAGAGACTACCCCTTCCATCATTGATGGAAGCTGGAAAGTGCCGCACGTCGTCAAGGTCAACTGATTAAAACTAACTCCGCCCGGCGCACGAAGTACAGTGCCGGCGGAGTTCTCTGCGCGCGAAGTCGCTACGGACGGCCTCTTCTGGCCCAACTGCGAAGTTGCGCCGCATCTGCTAGAGGTCCGCTCACCGCTCCTCAATGGACATCGCGCGATAGCATGGAGCGGGCTCCGTTGCTTTTGGCACTCTCACGAGATTGACTGCCAAGTCAGTAAGGAACAGGCTTGTTTTTAGTATCATCCGCCACCTGCCTTCAATGTTAACGCGAGAAGAACATCTCAAACGGAGCAAGAAAGCCGCGCTCGCGCTTCTGAGCGCTGGCCGTATGCGCGAGGCGGTTTCTTCGATGATGACGGATATCGTCAAGAGCCCAAGCAGCGCATTGCCTCATGAAATCCATGCATTCGGTATCTGTGCTGCCGCGGCTGGCGACACAAAGGCGGTGCGAGAATACATCGAAGGCTTTATCTGACTCTCTCAGCTCCATGACCCGCATTTGGCCCTTAACCGAACAGGGTTGAGCGCATTCCGGTGTCGGTTATCCGACGCAGGCCGGATGCGAGGTCGTGCCCGCTTCGATCGCCGCTCGCTTGCGAGCTATCTGCTGGCGAAAAATTGCTAACCCATGACGGTCTTATCCAGCGGTTTTGGTCCCAGGGCGCATGCGACGATTGGCTAGCTTGCGCTTGGTGGGCGACGCCTGTCTCCTGTCCAGACGGAGGAAATCGCCATGAGTTTGTGGAGCGGTTTTGCGTTCCTCGTGATCGCACTCATCCTTTCGTTTGTCGGCCGTCCGAACAGGGCGGGAGAGCATCCATAGTTCTTACGCTTTGATACCGCTGTCGTACTCTATCCTCCAATCGTTTTGGTGTTCTTCGCGGTCGGCTTTGCCGCCGTCGTGACATGGCTCACCAAATAGAACGCAGCGCTTGTTTCGGTCTTGAATTGCCACCATCGCCTTGTATAAGGACGCATGGGTGCTCGCTGAATTGGGCAGCGACAGGTAACGCGATGGTCGGGCCGCCACGCGGATGACCTGCGCTCATGAATTACAAACCTACATTTGGCGATTTACCCACAGCCCAGCGGCTGGCGGAACAGGCTGCGAACACACTTCATCGATTTCTGCATGTCGAGGCGGTAAGCGGTTTAGCGCTTCTCGTTGCAGCGGCTGCGGCACTGTTCTGGGCAAATTCGACGGCAGCACATAGCTACCACGTCTTTTGGAATCTGCCGTTCGCAATTGGTCTTGGCGAGCACGTCTTCTCCCAGTCACTGCATTTCTGGGTGAATGACGTTTTGATGACTGCCTTTTTTCTTGTTGTAGGCATGGAGATTCGGCGGGAGGTTCATGAAGGCGCATTGAGCCGCCTCGACCAGGCTGTTCTGCCGCTAGTTGCTGCGGCCGGTGGCGTCCTCGTACCGGCACTCATCTATTTGAGCCTCAACAATGATCCTGCTCGGGGGCACGGTTGGGCGGTGCCGACCGCGACGGACATCGCCTTTGCCGTGGACGTCCTCGCCCTGCTTGGACGAAAAATCCCGGTCAATGTCCGAGTTTTCCTGCTCGCACTAGCGATTATAGACGACATCATTGCAGTCTTGATCATCGCCGTCTTCTACACCGAAAGTCTGCAGTGGGGCGGCTTTGTTATCGCAGCTTTTGGCATTCTTGGGGTCTTAGCATTCCAACGCGTCGGAATCGGTGCGGCACTGCCTTATTTGGTTCCGGGCTTGTTGATTTGGGGCGGTTTCTTCATCGCCGGGGTCCATCCAACACTTGCAGGAGTGGTGCTCGGGCTGATGACTCCGGCTCGCCCCTTAGCAATGCGGGAACCTCCGCTTGATGTGGCATCGCGAGCACTTGGACAGTTGAAGACTAGCGATGCGATGAAAGAGGGTGATCCGCATTCGTTGCAGCAAGCGTTGCGCGACCTTCACGTCGCTCGCCGCGAGATTCTGCCGCCTGTGTCGCGCGTGCAAATGGCACTGCATACGTGGGTAGCTTACGGAGTGATGCCCATCTTTGCGTTGGCGAATGCAGGGGTCAGCATAACGGGTACGGATGATCTCCCTGCTGCCAGCCTGCTGGTGATGATGGGCACGGCACTTGCTCTGATAGCAGGGAAGCCGCTCGGCGTTATCGGAGCAACTTGGATCGCCGTACGATCGGGGTTCTGCCGCCTTGCTCCCGGAGTTTCTTGGGGCGGCGTCCTTCTTGTCGGACTGCTGGCAGGCATCGGCTTCACCATGTCCATCTTCATCTCGATGCTGGCTTCTCCAATGAAGATTTGTTGAGGGCGGCAAAATTGGGCGTCCTGTTGGGCTCGGTCATAGCCGCCACGCTTGGCCTTGGCTGGGGCGCCTTCTACGCGCGACGTCAGTGAAGGCGATTCAATGTCCTTCAAAGCTCCGCACGTGTCCTTCGTATCATTTGCCGTTGAAGTTCTGCCCTCTGGAATCACTCAGGTAATGATTGTCGAAACTGCCTTGCATCTAGATCCCAAGCACCCCTCATACAACCAATCTGCCGTCGAAACCCATATTTCGGCTGCGCAGAAGTACGCTGGCGCCAATATTGAAGGTCCTGCCGCTATTCGGCTTGTTTCAACTCAAAGCGGTGAGATATGACTGCCAACCGCTGGCCCTGGTCCCGCTGAACTTCATCACCTCGCTCCGATCGCGAGCAGCTATCGATGAAAGACGACAAACTCCTCCTTTCGCTTTCAGTAGCAGTGGGCCTTCTTGCCTTTGGCTACTCGATATACCTTCTCTACTTCATTTTCCATTGAACTGATCAAGGCTGCGGGCCAGACCTGATACGGGACTTCCGCTTCTGGCCGATCGCGTCTGTCGGCGCAGTGCGCGGCAGGTCTGCCTCCTCAGTAGCGCCGACGAAGTGACCGAATAAGGCCCTGTCATTCGGGGCCCCTTAGCTTCTGTAAATGAAACGCGATTTGAAGCCGCAACGAAAGCCGAATCGCGCTCTAGAAATTAAAATTGGTTCTTTGTCATAATCATAATGACTCCGACGCAAAAATAGAAAATAGGGTGGAAAACACAAAAGCATTGGGAGGAGTAGGTGGATACTGCGAGTCGCCTACGCGCGATGGCATCGTTGTGCCGTCAGACTGCCGCGCATCATCCCGATAGAAGTTGGAAATTGCTCGCCGAAGCTGAGTATTGGGAGCATTTAGCCAATGATGCGGTGCGCGATCACCCGTGCACATCTAGCTTCTCGTTCCCAGCAATGCGAGATGATACGAACATCACGCCATCGGCGCAGGGTGTGGCGGCTGAGCGCTTTTGGTTGCTCAAAGTCCCCTCGACGGTGACAGCCAGCTCTCACTTTTGATGAAGTTATTTCTTTTGGCAGGGGGTGCGTTCATGGATAGCGTAGAGCGGTGCTTCGCCGCAGTGACGGCAATCGGTTTTATTGTGACCGTCGTCGGGATGATATTTCTTCAAACGATCTAAATTCTAGTTCCGCGCGAATGCAGGCCGGCTCGCCGCGACCGGGCTTTGGGCTGTAGGTCAGCCGCGCTGCGCTGAAGATCGCTCGGGAGGCTAAATCTTCAACAGCAATCCCAACGTTCGCGCCATCCGCCTCACCGATCCGGCGTGGCGGCCAAGTTAGGTAAGGCCGCCTCAGTTGGGCCCCCTTGATCTATCTCAAGCGGCGCATAGCGCCACGCCAGATCGTCGGGCCATGGCCGCGCCCGATAAACAGACTGAGGGCAAGGAAGCCAAGCCGTCACGGCTGGACGACGCACGTCGCCTTATTGAGGAGTACGTAGAAGACCTCCGCGAGATCATTCGGAAACTCCGCCGCAAGATGAATTAAGTCCGCCTCAGTTGGCGGCCTCTTTCATTTCAGAATACCTTGCTTCCGCTGTTGGCCCCAAGCGGACCTTCACGGTGATGGCCGTTGAGGGCCGCTTGTGACCCTGGCTGTGTGAAAACGCTGCGCTTGATGTGATTCGCGCGATATGATTCCCG
>NZ_JACBZW010000029.1:0-10035 GCF_013408065.1 Bradyrhizobium sp. IAR9 | reverse complement strand
CGCGGCAGACCTCGGACATGGCTTCTCCTTCCAGAAGCCGGGCGACAAAGCGAAGGCGTTCTTCCATGACCGAACTCGCTCTCCACGGCATCGCCCCCTCCCGCAGAACAAAAGCGGAAAGTGTAACCCATGTGTCCGGTACGTTCTGTCACCTATGTCTCGGGCCGCTCACAAACAAAGTTTGCGCAAGGCTGTCGCGCCGAAGCCCGCGGGGCGGAGGCGGACTCGTTGCCGTTTGCTTTGGTTCAGCAAGCCAGGACGAACTTTTTTCAAGGTCTCCGCTCCGACGCCGCCAGCATTCCCTGGACGGAATGCCGATGCCATCCTCTTCTGATGATCCATCGGACGCCGCACGAGCGTTCAGCACCGACCTGACGGGAAGCCGACACGCGTCGGAATACACTCCGGCGGCTTGTCCAGTGAGCTGCCAAACCATCTACTCGTCAACGAGCCGTCATTGTCGATCCAGGGGATCGGTGGCAATTGCGGCAGGTAGGATGCATACGGCATGACTTTCGCAAGCGTCACTCTGCCCGGAAATTGTGTGAGAAATGCCTTGTTCATTCCGCCGTCCAGTCCGCTGTATATCGGGGCAGCCGGCAAATTGTCTTCGAGCAATCGCGCGTATTCGAGCTCGTCGGAGTGCCTCTTCTCCAGCGCCCGCCGCGCGATTTGCGGGTTGACGACGAAGGGGGGACATTTTTCGGCAGGGTTGAACACTGGAGGCGACGGCGAATTCGGGGAAGGTTGCGCATCGAACACATAGCGGCGGTCGCACACATCCACCCTTGGTTCGAGTCGCGTCGTCTCGAAATGATCGTTGCCGATCTTGAGCATTTTCCAGAAGGCCAGGTTGGGACTATTTCGATGCCGCGCCAGGTTTGCCGGCGTCAGGCGGAACGGATAGGCCTGGACCTGGAACGACGGCCGGCCGCCGAGGAATGAGTCGCGTGCCAGCGAATAGATTTCGCTGATCTGTTCGTCGGTCATGGCATAGCAACCGCTCGACCAGCAGTCGCCGTGGATCATGAGGAAGCTGCCGTTGCGCTTGTTCGCCTTGTCGAACGTGTTGGGGAAGCCGAGGTTGATCGAAAGATGGAAGTTGGAGTTCGGATTCATCAGCTCGGGTGTAATCGTATAGAACCCTTCCGGAGCCTGTCGGTCGCCCTCGTACAATTTCGGCCCGAGATCGCCCGACCACCGACAGATCGGATAGGTCTTGAGGATCTGGAAAAGGCCGGTCGCGTCCTGCTTCCAGACCTCGAGCTCGGCCTCCTCCTTGAACAGGCGCACGACGATAGGTGAATATTTCGGCATCTTCTTCTGTTCGAGCAGCGAGAGCAGATCGGCAGGTAGTTCCCTCGTTGCCTTGGCCGGCAACGGCTTGCTGCTTTCGCCGAGACAAATGACCGGCGTCAAGGCAGTGGCAAAAGCCGCCGCCAGCGCGAATACACGTCGGACCATGGCGCGGATCACTGCTGTGCCTCCAGCCTTCCGACCGCGCGCCGCTACGTCTCGAACCCGACGAACACCGTCGCTTCCTCGATGGACTTCCGCTCCGACACCACCGCATTCGCCGGAAAAGTTTCATCCGGCCAGCCCAGCGCGATGCTTTTCATGATGACTTGATCGTCGGCTATGCCTGCGTGCTCGCGCACCACGGGGGATTGCATGATGCCCTGGCTGTTGATCACGGCGCCGAGCCCGCGGGACCACGCGGCATTGACCAGGGCGGTCGCCACGGCGCCGCAGTCGAAGGGCGTATCGTCGCTACCGTCAAGCACGCGATCATAGGTGATGATCACGCAGACGGGAGCGTCGAACTGGCGGAAGCCGCGCAGCACCCAGTCCTGGCGTTTTTCCATGTTGTCGCGCTCGATTCCCATTGCAGAGAATAATTGCTTGGCGACGCCGACCTGCCTGTCGCGGTGCTTGCCTGCAAAGGCCTGGCCCGTGCGGAACTCGCGCGACTGCGGGATGCCCGCCACCATCCGTTCGGTGTTGCCGGCGCGGATCCGATCGAGCGGTTCGCCGGTGATGACATAGAAATTCCAGGGCTGGGTGTTCATCGACGACGGAGCGCGCATCGCCAAGCCAATGATTTCCGCAATCAGCTCCTTGGGGACCGGATCGGGTTTGTAGCCTCGGATACTCCGGCGACCGAGGATGACGTCATCGAACTGCATGTGTGTGGAATTCCCCTGACAAGTTCTGAAACACTTAGGACTTTCGCGGTTTCGGCACCCTCGCGCAAGCGCCGGCGACGTGTCCTCAACGGTCCAGCCACGCGGAACATGATCGCGTCAGTCTGGATTGACTGACGCTCTCTCTGCCACCACGCCTCACCCCACCAATTTCCACCTCCCATCCGCCGCCCGCTTCAGCGCGGGATCGCTCACCCGCACGTGCTCGGCGAGAAAGTCGATGAACGCGCGGACGCGGGCCGGGAGCGGGGCGGTGTGGCCGACATAGACGGCGTGGATGTCTTCGCGGTCGCCGGGATTGTAGCCTTGCAGCACAGGCACGAGCCTGCCGGATTCGATGTCGGGGCCGATATGGAAGAGGGCGAGGCGCGCGAGGCCGACGCCGCCGAGGCAGAGGCGTCGGGCGGCTTCGCCGTCGCTGGCGCGCGCGACCGGCGGCGGTACGGCTTCCTCGGTGCGGTCGCCGCGCTTGAACGGCCAGCCGCCGCGGATGCGCGGAAAGGTCCAGCCGATGCCGCGGTGATCGGCGAGATCCGCCGGCGTTCTGGGCGTGCCAAAGCGCGCCAGATAGTTGGGGGTGCCGACGACCACCATGCGGCTGCTGCCGAGCTTGCGGGCGATCAGGCGAGACGCTTTCAGAGGCCCTACCCGGATCGCGACGTCGGCGCGCTCCTGCATCAGGTCGATCGTCGTGTCCGTCAGCACGAGATCGAGCGTGACGTCGGGATGCTCTTTCAGAAAGCGCGGGATCAGCGGCATCAGATGCAGCATGCCGAACGGAATGTTGCTGTTCACCGTGAGGCGGCCGCGCGGCGCCGCGCCTGACGCGGCCTCGCGCTCGGCCTCCTCCATCTCTGCGAGGATCCGCACGGCCCGCTGGTAGAACGCCTGGCCTTCCTCGGTCAGGGTCAGCTTGCGCGTGGTGCGGTTGACCAGCCGCGAGCCGAGCCGGGCCTCCAGCCGCGACATCAGCTTGCTCACGCCCGACGGTGTCAGCCGCAGCTTTCGCGCGGCCTGGGTGAACCCGCCGAGATCGACGACGCGGACGAAGACCTCCATCTCGGCGGAACGGTTGGTGTCGAAGCGAGCCATGTTGAATTCACGTCACAAATGATTGGATTGCGGACATTCTAATGATTTTGCACGGGCACCGCTATCTGCGTGGCTCGTCTCATCCATCGGAGCTCCGCATGCCTCCCGCCGTTCTCGCGCTCACCGCCGGTGCCTTCGGCATCGGCACCACTGAATTCATCATCATGGGCCTCTTGCTGCAGGTCGCGGCCGACATGCATGTGTCGGTACCGGTCGCGGGCCTGCTCATCTCCGGTTATGCGCTCGGCGTCTTCGTCGGTGCGCCCCTCCTGACGCTGGCGACGCGGCGGATGCCGCGCAAAACCGTGCTGCTCGCGCTGATGGCGATCTTCACGCTCGGCAATGCGGCCTGTGCGCTGGCGCCGAATTACGAATTGCTCATGGCGGCGCGCGTGCTGACCTCGCTCGCCCACGGCACTTTCTTCGGCGTCGGGTCGGTGGTGGCGACGAGCCTCGTCGCCGAGGACAAGCGGGCCTCCGCGATTTCCACCATGTTCATCGGTCTCACCGTCGCGACGCTGCTGGGCGTTCCCTTCGGTGCCTGGTTCGGCCTGATGCTCGGCTGGCGCGCGGCGTTCTGGGCCGTGACGGTCATCGGCGTGATCGCCTTTGCCGTGGTCGCAGCCCTCGTGCCCGGCCATGTCGGCAACGGCGACAAGCCGGTCTCGCTTGCCGAGGAAGTATCGGTGCTCGGCCGCCCGCAAGTGTTGCTCGGCCTTGCCATGACCGTGTTCGGCTTTGCCGGCCTGTTCGTGGTCTTCACTTACATCCAGCCGATCCTGACGCGCTTCACCGGGTTTTCGGAAGCAGCGGTCTCGCCGATCCTGCTGGTGTTCGGCGTCGGGCTCGCGATCGGCAACGTTGCCGGCGGCAAGCTCGCCGACCGTGGCCTCGCCGGCGCGTTGATCGGAACGCTCGCCGCGCTCGCCATCGTGTTGCTTGGCCTCGCCGCCGTGCTGCTGGTCAAGATCCCGGCGATCGTGCTGATCCTGCTGCTGGGCATCGCGGCCTTTGCGACTGTCGCCCCGCTCCAGCTTCGCGTGCTGGAAGCGGCCGGTCCCAGCGGCCGCACGCTCGCCTCGAGCCTCAACATCGCCGCGTTCAATCTCGGTAACGCGCTCGGTGCCTGGGCGGGTGGCGTCGCCATCGACCGCGGGCTCGGTCTCTCGGCGCTGCCTCTGGTCGCAGCCGGCATCACCGCTGTCGGTCTGTTGCTGGCGCTGTGGAGCCTGCGGCTCGACCGCGCTCCGGCGGCCGTCGCGGCCTACCCCGCGGAATAACGCAAGCGGCGCGACCGCGGACAATTCGCCGCGTCGCGCCGTTGGCCCATGCATAAAACGCACCTGTACACTTCCTTTCGCCATCCGTAACTTCCTCGGCGCAATTTCGGGAGATGCGACGTGGCGAAGAAGACGGCCAAGAAGACAGCCAAGAAGAAGACTGCTTCGAAGAAACCGGCGAAAACCTTGAGCAAGACCAGCGCAAGCCGCAAGGTCGTCGTTGCGAAGAAGGCCGCGCAGCTCAAGCCGGCTTCATCACGCCGCCCCAAGGGACCGGCCTGGCAATGGTCGGCGGTGGAGACCGCGGCTGCAATCCGCTCCGGCGCAATCTCCGCCGTCGAGACCGTCGAGGCGCATCTCGAACGGATGCGCGCCGTCAATCCGAAACTGAACGCGGTCGTCGTCGATCTCTCGGAAGAGGCGTTGAAGGCCGCGCATGCCGCGGACAAGCAGCGCGCAAAGGGCGGCGAGCTCGGCCTTCTGCACGGCGTGCCGATCACCATCAAGGAAAACGTCGACTACGAGGGCCGGCCGAACTTCAACGGCGTGCCCGCCAACAAGGACCTGGTCGCGCCGTCGGATGCGCCCGTGGTGCGCAACCTGAAGAAGGCCGGAGCGATCGTCATCGGGCTCACCAACACGCCGGAATTCTCCTTTCGCGGTTTTACCGACAATCCCCTGCACGGGCTGACGCTCAATCCCTGGGACCCCGACATCACCTGCGGCGGGTCGTCGGGCGGTGCGGGTTCGGCGGTCGCCGCCGGCATTGGCACCATCGCCCATGGCAATGACATCGGCGGCTCGCTGCGCTGGCCCGCGCATTGCAATGGCGTTGCCACCATCAAGCCGACGCAGGGACGCATCCCCGCGTTCAACGCAAGCGCAACGGCCGAGCGGCCGATGCTGGCGCATCTGATGTCGGCGCAGGGGCCGCTCGCCCGCCATGTCGGCGACGTTCGCCTTGCGCTCGAGGTGATGAGCCGGCGCGATCCGCGCGATCCCTGGTGGGTGCCGGCGCCGCTGGTCGGCGAGAGGCCGAAGGGGCCGATCAAGGTGGCGCTGGCCAAGATCCCCGAAGACATGGACGTCGATCCCTCCGTAGGCGCTGCGCTGCGCCAGGCCGCGGACCATCTCGAACGTTCCGGCTATCGCGTCAGCGAGGTCGAGGTGCCCGACATCAACGGCGTCTGGCAGACCTGGTGCGACATCATCACCAACGAGACCGTGGTGATGCAGGAGGCCGGCATGCTGAAGGTCACCTCCGAGGATTTCCACAAGGCCTGGGGCGGCATGAAGGCCAAGGCCAACGTGCTCGATCTCAAGGCCTGGATGCAGGCGACGGCCGCGCGCAACAGCCACATTCGCGCCTGGCAATTGTTCTTCGAGGAGTATCCGGTCGTGCTGGCGCCGACCACGGTGAAGCCGACGCCGGGCCCGCGCGAGGATACCGTCAGCCCCGAGCGCGTGCGCGAGATCTTCTGGGGCGAGATCCGTTTCATCTCCGCGATCAACGTGCTGGGCCTGCCCGGCGCCGTGGTGCCGGTGGCCCTCCACGACGGCAAGCCGATCGGCGTGCAGCTCATTGCCGGGCGCTATCGCGAGGACCTCGCGCTCGACGCAGCGGCCGCGATCGAGAAGCGCGCCGGCGTGCTCGCGCATCGGCTGTGGGAGAGCATGGCCTAGTCCAAGCCGGTTATCGCCGCATTGACAGTCTCACCCTCTTCCCTTGTGGGAGAGGGTGGCTCGCAGCATAGCGGCGAGACGGGTGAGGGGTCTCTCTCCGCGAACTCTATGGAAATTACTTCGCGGAGAGAGACCCCTCATCCGGCGCTTCGCGCCACCTTCTCCCACAAGGGGAGAAGGAAGGGACCTCGCGAGGCGCACCAAAGCCAGCACTTCGTTAATCGGCTTTAACCCGGATTCCGGCCAATTCGCCGACAAGCATTAGGGTTACTTCCTCGATCTCTAGGCGAATTATTGTCCGCTTTACCACCCGCCTCTAACACGGGGGCGGCGGACAACGCACATGCCTCATACAGGCCAATAAGTGCGGCCCGCCCCACGCGGAGGTGGCACGATGCGCAACGAGACGATCGCTATTCACGCCGGCTACGAACCCGAAGCGACCACGCACGCGGTCGCCGTGCCGATCTACCAGACCGCGGCCTACGCTTTCGACAGCGCCGATCACGGCGCGGCGCTCTTCAATCTCGAGGCCGAGGGTTTTCGCTACAGCCGCATCGCCAACCCCACCAGCGCGGTGCTGGAGAAGCGCATCGCGCAGCTCGAAGGCGGCGTCGGTGCACTCGCGGTCGCGACCGGCCAGGCGGCGCTGCATTTCGCCTTCGTCAACGTCGCCGATCACGGCGGCAACATCGTTTCCATGCCGCAGCTTTACGGCACCACGCATACGCTGCTCTCGCACATCCTGCCGCGGCAGGGCATCACCGGCCGCTTCGCCGAGAGCGACAAGCCCGAGGCGGTCGAGAAGTTGATCGACGAGAACACCCGCGCGGTGTTCGCCGAGACCATCGGCAATCCCGCCGGCAATGTCTGCGACATCGAGGCGCTGGCCAAGGTCGCGCATGCGCATGGCGTGCCGCTGATCGTCGACAACACCGTCGCAACCCCGATCCTGCTGAGGCCGTTCGACTACGGCGCCGACATCGCCGTGCACTCGTTGACCAAGTTCCTCGGCGGTCACGGCACCACGCTCGGCGGCGCGATCGTCGATTCCGGGAACTTCCCGTGGGCGAAATACGCCGACCGTTTCCCGGCCTACAACAAGCCGGATGCCTCCTATCACGGCCTCGTCTATGCCGAGCGCTTCGGTCGCACCGCCTATATCGAGCGGGCGCGCAGCGTCTATCAGCGCACCATGGGCTCGGTGCTGTCGCCGTTCAACGCCTTCCTGCTGCTGCAGGGCATCGAGACCGTGGCGCTGCGCATGGAGCGCCATGTCGAGAACGCGCGCAAGGTCGCCGAATTCCTCCGCCAGGATCCGCGCGTCGCCTGGGTCAATTACACCGGCTTTCCCGACAGCCCGTATTATCCGCTGGTGCAGAAATATCTCGATGGCAACGCCTCCTCGCTGTTCACCTTCGGCATCAAAGGCGGGATGGAGGCGGGCAAGTCCTTCTATGATGCGCTGAAGCTGATCACGCGCCTCGTCAATATCGGCGATGCTAAGTCGCTGGCCTGCCATCCAGCCTCGACCACCCATCGGCAGATGTCGGCAGAGCAGCAGCGGGTCGCCGGCGTGCTGCCGGAGACGATCCGTCTGTCGATCGGCATCGAGCATGTCTCCGACATCATCGAGGACATCGACCAGGCGCTGGACAAGGCCTGCCGGTCAGCGCGCCTCGAGGCCGCGGAGTAGGCGACGGCGCCAATGACGATCTTGATCGACAGGGATCAAGTCATCTCGAGCCCGGCGCTGGTGCCGGCCGAGCGCGATCTTGCGCGCGATCACGGCGGCGAGCTCACGATCGGGCTCGTCAACAACATGCCGGATCCGGCGCTGAAGGCGACCGAGCGTCAGTTCTTGAGGCTGCTTCAGGCAGCGGCCGGTCCGCGCCGCATCCGCTTCCATTGCTTCTCGCTCCCCAGCGTGAAGCGCTCGCCGGAAGCGAAGTGGCATGTCGAGAGCGAATATTCCGACCTCTTCGATCTCAAGCGCCAGAAATTCGACGGGCTGATCGTGACGGGCGCCGAGCCGGTCGCGCCCGAACTCGACCAGGAGCCGTATTGGCGCGACCTCGCCGACCTCATTGACTGGGCCAAGGCCAACACGCGCTCGACGATCTGGTCGTGTCTTGCCGCGCATGCGGCGGTGCTGCACCTCGACGGCATCGAGCGGCGGCGCCTGCCAGCCAAATGTCACGGTATCTTCGATTGCGACGCCGTGACGAGCGATGCGCTGACGCGCGCCGCGCCGGCGCCTTTGAAGGTGTCGCATTCGCGCCTGAACGAGATCGCGGAGAGCGACCTGGTGCAGGCCGGTTATCAGGTGCTGACACGCTCGGCTGAGGCCGGCGTCGACGTTTTCGTGCGCCAATATGCCAGCCGGTTCGTGTTCTTCCAGGGGCATCCGGAATATGACGCGCTGTCGCTCCAGCGCGAATATCTGCGCGACATCGGTCGCTATCTTGCGCGGGAGCGCGAGAGCTATCCGCGGCTGCCCGTGAGCTATTTTGACGCAGCGACGGAAGAGAAATTGGTCCGCTTCGAGAAGAAGGCGGCCCACCAGCGCCATCCGGCGCTCACCAACGAGTTACCCGGGCTGAGTTTGCGCGCCGACATCGGCGCCGGCAGCGCCGCCGCGGTGCTTTTTCGCAATTGGTTGCAATATCTCAGTATGGAAGCCGAAGCGCCGGTCCTTGCGCGTTAGCCGATATTGGTGCCGCGTTAGGATTACCCAAGCGTTAGGCTTGCCTCGACCAGCGCGCGAATGTTTCAGTACAGACATACGTCAATCACGGGAAACGCAGTCGTGTGGTCGGCACTCCAGGGACGCGTGAGCAATCGGCTGGCCCGGCATTTCCGCGCCGCGCCGCATCGGCTGCCCGCGCATGCGCCGATCGTGAGCTTCACCTTCGATGATGCCCCGGATAGCGCTGCAGGCGAAGGCGCCGCGCTCCTGGAAGAGCATGGCGGCCGCGGTACGTTCTATCTCGCCGGCAGCCTGATCGGCCAGCCGTCAGATCATTGGCACGGCCTGTCGGATGACGCAATCGTGCGGCTTCACCGCGCCGGTCACGAGATTGCCTGCCACACCTTCTCGCACCAGAGCTCGGCCAAGCTCGACGAGGCCGCGATGGCTCGCGAGATCGAGCGGAACCGCACTTATTTTCGTAGTATCGATTCCTCGATCAATCTGGAGAACTTCGCCTATCCCTATGGGATTGCCTCTGTCTGGCGCAAGCCGCAGCTCGCCAGGGCCTTCCGTTCGGCGCGCGGCATCCTTCCCGGCGTCAACAGCGACGTCATCGATCTCCAGTTCCTGCGCGCTTCGCCTTTGGTCGATTGCGAGATCGACACGGCAGGCGTCGATCGCTATTTCGACGAGGCGGTCGCGAGCGGTGGATGGCTGATCTTCTACGGCCATGACGTCGCGGACGCGCCGAGCCCCTATGGCTGCACCCCGGACCTGATGCGTCACGCGCTGGAGGCAGCTGGCAAGCGCGGCATGCCGATCGTGACGGTCGCGGAAGCGCTGCGCAGGATCGGGGCGTAACTTTTTTTCACCTCTCCTCTCTTGCGGGGAGAGGTCGGATTGCATCGAAGATGCGATCCGGGTGAGGGGGACTCTCCGCGAGTCCTCCCTTGCGGAGACTCCCCCTCATCCCAACCCTCTCCCCGCGAGCGGCAGGGCTATCGCATATGGCTGAGGGTGGCCAAGAGGAATGCGTTGTCCCAGCCAGCGCGCTTGATTTTACGCCGGAGGGAAGCGCGATCCG
>NZ_JACBZW010000028.1:0-21162 GCF_013408065.1 Bradyrhizobium sp. IAR9 | reverse complement strand
CAGAAGACCCTGCAACCCCTCGACAACCCGTTCGGCACGAGGTTGTCACCCATCTCTTAGGTACGATCCGTTACCCATCTCTTCGGGCCGGACATTGCGAAGGCTGGCGGAGGGAGAGCAACCGAGTTCCAACATTCTCCACTCGAATCGCAGCCGTACAGCCGGAAACGCACTGACTTCCAATTACTTAGGGCAGCCCAGCTATCGGCGGTACTTCGGCGAACTGCATTGGAGCCGGTTTTCGGCCGGTTCGCCCATCGCGCGCCATATGTCTCCGTCGGCCCAATCGTGCTCTTCGGCCTCTACACTGGCTGGTCGAGGTGGCACGAACTAATGATCTGACCGTCACCAGCGTCCATCCGTCGCCACGCAGGCCGGTTGCTGGAACCTGTCGCCTGGCATATCCCCTCCCAGGGGATAGGATCATATCATGAGCCAGCAGCACGTTCACGACAGCCACCCGGATATCGTCAAGCGCCTGAAGCGCGCGAACGGCCACCTGCAGAGGGTCGTAGCAATGTTTGCCGAAGGGCGTTCTTGCCTCGATCTGGCGCAGCAACTTCACGCCGTGGAGAAGGCGATCGCCGAGGCAAAGAAAACCCTCATCCATGACCACGTCGACAACTGTCTGAACGTCGCCGCCAACGACGGATCCGGCAAATCGGCGCGGACCGTGCTCGCCGAGTTCAAGGCGATCTCGCGTTATCTGTAGGAACTCACGATGACGCCGGCCCGCATGATAGTCTTGAGCGTGTTTTTCGCTGCCGCCCTCGCCGGTGGGCACGCTGTCGCGCAGAAGCGGGCTGTCATCACTATGGACAACGGCCA
This sequence comes from Bradyrhizobium sp. IAR9, assembly GCF_013408065.1. Classification (NCBI taxonomy): domain Bacteria; kingdom Pseudomonadati; phylum Pseudomonadota; class Alphaproteobacteria; order Hyphomicrobiales; family Nitrobacteraceae; genus Bradyrhizobium; species Bradyrhizobium sp. IAR9. The sequence continues at coordinate 20,334 of NZ_JACBZW010000028.1, read as the reverse complement.
GATCGAGCTCGCGGGCATCGATCTGACACAGGCTGGCGCCGCCTCGATCGCGCGGCGGGTGTCCGTGCCAGGTACGATTGTGCCCGACTCGGGCCGGGTCGCGCATGTCTCGGTCAAGCTCGCCGGCTCGGTCGCCGAACTGCGGAAAAACATCGGGGACGACGTCGCCAAGGACGAGATCCTCGCCGTGCTTGAAAGCCGAGAGGTCGCCGACGCCAAGAGCGAATATCTGGCCGCCAGACTGAACAACGAACTTCAGCAGGATCTCACCGCGCGCGACAAGTCGCTTTGGGAAGGTCGCGCAGTTCCCGAGCAGCAGTACATTAAATCGCGCAACGCGGCGGCCCAGACCGAGATGCGGTTTAGCATCGCGCGCCAGAAGCTGATGGCGCTCGGCGTCACGGATGGAGAGATAGCCGTCCTGCCCCAGGCGCCTGACGGCACGCTCCGGAGCCAGAACGTCCGTGCTCCTATCCACGGACGCATTGCCGAGCGGAAGGTGGAGCTTGGGACCGCAGTCGGCCGCGACAACCTCGAAACAGAACTCTTCGTTATCGTCGATCTGAGCCGCGTCTGGGTCGAGCTTTCGGTATCTTCTGCCGACCTGTCCCTCGTCAAAGAAGGGCAATCCATTGACGTCGCGCTGCGCGGCCCCTCCGAAACCGGCACCGGCACGATCGTCTTCGTCAGTCCGCTCTTGGACAAGGACACGCGTTCCGCCCGCGTCGTCGCTTCACTCGACAACCCCAAGGGCCGCTGGCGCCCCGGCTCGTTTGTGACGGTCGCCATCGAAATCGAGAAGCGCGATGCGCCCGTCACAGTGCCGTTCGCCGCGATCCAGACGGTCGAGGGCCGCAAGGCCGTGTTCGTCCGGACGAAGGACGGTTTCGAGACCCGGGAAGTCAAGATAGGTCGGCGGGACGGCACCACAGTCGAGATTGTCTCAGGGCTGGCCGCCGGCGAAACGATCGCGGCCTCGAACACCTTCTCTCTCAAGGCCGAAGTCGCCAAGCCAGGTGACGAGGACTGACCATGATCGAGCGCATCGTCGCGTTTTCCGTCCAACGCCGGTGGCTGGTGCTGATGGTGACGCTCGCCGCCGCCGCGACCGGATTCTGGTCGCTGCGCAGCCTGCCCATAGACGCGGTGCCGGACGTGACCAACGTCCAGGTGCAGGTCAACGCGGTCGCGCCCGCTCTTACCCCGACCGAGATTGAGAAGCAGGTCACGGTGGCGCTGGAGACGGCGTTGGCCGGCATTCCCGGTCTGGAATCGACGCGCTCGTTCTCGCGAAACGGCTTCGCCCAGATCACCGTCGTGTTTGCCGACCGGACCAACATCTATTTCGCGCGCCAGCTCGTCTCGGAGCGGCTGGTCGAGGCCAAGACGAGCCTGCCGCCGGGCGTCGACGTCCGGATGGGGCCGGTGTCGACCGGCCTCGGCGAGATCTATTGGTGGGCCGTCGAGTATGAAAAGCCCGGCGCCGCGGCACCCGTGCATGACGGACAGCCTGGTTGGCAGACCGACGGCAGCTACCTGACGCCGGAAGGCGAACACCTCACCGACGATTTCCAGCGCACAGTATACCTCCGGACCGTGCAGGACTGGATCGTCCGCCCCCAAATGAGGACCGTTCCCGGCGTTGCCGGCGCAGACGCGATCGGCGGCTTCGTCAAACAGTTCCAGGTGCAGCCGGATCCGGCGAAACTCGTCGGCTACGGCCTGTCCTTCAAGCAGGTGATCGAAGCGATCGAGGCCAACAACGCCAGCCGCGGCGCGAACTACATCGAGCAAAACGGCGAGGGTTACGTGGTTCGCACCGCAGGCCGCGTCGAAAATCTGGCCGACATCGAGAATATCGTCGTCGCGACCCGTGGCGCCGTGCCGGTGCGCGTCAAGGACGTCGCCGAGGTCGTCATCGGCAAAGAGCTCCGGACCGGCAGCGCCAGCGTCGACGGGCGCGAGGTGGTGCTCGGCACCGCGCTGATGCTGATCGGCGGCAACAGCCGGACGGTGGCGGCCGCCGCCGATGCCAAGATCAAGGACATCAGCAAAACCCTACCGCCCGGCATCTATGCGCACACGGTCCTCAATCGCACCCAGCTCGTCGATGCCACGATCCACACGGTCGCCAAGAACCTCGCGGAAGGCGCGCTGCTGGTGATCGTGGTGCTATTCGTCCTGCTCGGAAACTTCAGGGCAGCGTTAGTCACCGCCCTCGTCATCCCGATCACGATGCTGATCGCAGCGAGTGGGATGCTGCAGGGAAAGATCAGCGCCAACCTCATGAGCCTCGGCGCCCTCGACTTTGGCCTGATAGTCGATGGCGCCGTCATCATCGCGGAGAACAGCTTGCGTCACCTGGCCGAGCGCCAGCGCGAACTCGGGCGTGTGCTGTCGCAGCAGGAACGTCTGGACACGGTGACCGCGTCGACCGCCGAGATGATCCGACCGTCCGTGTTCGGCCAAGTCATCATCATCCTCGTCTATACGCCGCTCCTGGCCTTCACCGGAGTCGAGGGCAAGACGTTCGAGCCGATGGCGCTCACGGTGATGATCGCGCTCGCCGTCGCATTCGTCCTTTCTCTGACTTTCGTTCCGGCGGCGGTCGCCATCGCGATCCGCGGCCGGGTCACCGAAAACGAGAACGTGCTCGTCCGGACGCTCAAGCGGTGGTACGCGCCCATCCTCCGGACTTCCATTGCCCGGCCTCTTCCTGCCATCGCGGCCGCCGCCCTGCTCTTTTTGGGGGCCGCCCTGCTGTTTAGCCGTTTGGGGCAGGAGTTCACGCCGACCCTCGACGAGAAGAACATCGTCATGGAGGTGAAGCGGGTGCCATCGACGGCGCTCGCACAGTCGCAGCGGATGCAGCTTCTCATCGAAAGGCAGATCAGCACGCTCGACGAGGTCTCGTTCGTGTTCTCCCGCACCGGCACTCCGGACCTGGCTGCCGACCCGATGCCACCGTCCTCGTCCGACACCTACATCATCGTCAAGCCTCAGGAGGAATGGCCAGATCCTTCGGCGACCAAGGAGGACCTGATCAAGAAGATCGAGGCCGTGACCGCCAAGCTCCCCGGCAACAAGGTCGGGTTCTCGCAGCCGATCGAGATGCGTTTCAACGAACTCATCGCGGGCGTCCGCGAGGATCTGGCGGTGAAGGTGTTCGGCGACGACTTCGGGCAGATGCAGAAAACCGCCGGCCAGATCGCCGAGGTCATTCGAAAGATCGATGGGGCCGAAAGCGTGAAGACCGAGGAGACGTCAGGCCTGCCCTTCCTCGAGATCAAAATCGACAAAGGCGAGATCGCGCGGCGCGGCCTTAGCCTTGCCGCGGTGCAGGACCTCATAGCTACCGCAATCGGAGGCACCGATGCCGGTCTGGTGTTCGAAGGCGATCGGCGGTTCAAGATCGTGGTTCGGCTCTCGGACGCGTTGCGGGACGATATCCCTGCGCTAGAGGAACTACCGGTCCCCCTCCCCCACGGGAATCCGAACACACCCGCCGCAACGATCCCCCTGCGGAGCATCGCTTCGTTCGAGCAGACCACCGGTTACAACCAAATCAGCCGCGAGAACGGCAAGCGCCGCGTAGTGGCCACTGCCGAGGTCCGCGGCCGGGACATCGGTTCGCTGGTTGCGGAGGCGCAAACTAAGGTGTCGGAGCAGGTGAAGCTTCCGTCCGGCAGCTATCTTGCCTGGGGAGGCCAGTTCGAGAATTTCGCGGTCGCGCGCCAGCGTCTCGCCTTCGTCGTACCGGGGGTGTTCGCGCTGATCTTCATGCTGCTGTTCGGCGCGCTCGGCTCGGTCCGCGATGCCGCGCTCGTCTTCAGTGCCGTGCCGCTCGCGCTGACGGGCGGGATCGCGGCGCTCTGGCTCCGTGGCATGCCGTTCTCGATCTCGGCCGCGGTCGGCTTCATCGCACTGTCCGGAGTCGCGGTCCTGAACGGCCTGGTCATGCTGACCCAGATCCGCTCGTCGATCGCCGGGGGCGACGATCCCCGCCACGCAATCGCCGAGGGCGCGTTGACACGCTTCCGCCCCGTCGCAATGACCGCCCTGGTGGCCTCGCTCGGCTTCGTCCCGATGGCGCTGGCGACCGGGACCGGCGCCGAGGTCCAGAAACCGCTAGCGACCGTCGTCATCGGTGGGCTGCTCACCGCGACGCTTCTGACGCTCGTCGTGCTGCCAGCGCTCTACGCCAGATTCGCGATCCCCGCTGACCAGGGCCGGCGGCGCAATGCCGCCCCGCTCGTTGTTCACGATCGCGCCGCGGAGTAACCGCACGTCGTGCAGGGTTAGAAAGGCGCGTCGACACACAGCGTGCGTGGCGCTAACCACAGAAGCCAGTTCGTCAACCGGAGGCTCGCCGACTATGGAGGTCGGCTAGAGAACTCCAGGCACGGCGGCGCTGGTCCCGCCAACAGCGGGCGAGGTGAACCCTACGCGACCCTCGGGAGAGGCAGTTCGGCGACGCCCGGCACCACTTCCTTGATGCGGATATTGCGGAATTGCACCTTCGAGCCATCATGATGGTTCTGCAGTGCGATATGGCCGCGAAGTGACCGCGGCTTGGGGTCCGTATAGTCGTTCACAAGCACATCATTTAGGTTCACCTTGATGCGGTTGCCGATGGCTTCGATCATCAACGTGTTCCACTGCCACGGGCCCTTCGCGACATCTGTGCGGGTCGGGGCACTGATGTTGTAAATTGCGCCGGTGCTCCGTAAGGGATCGTTCTCCTTTTGCGCCTCGGAATTGTACCCGCGAGGATCGATCTGAATTTCGTAGCTCTGGTCGATCGCCGCCATCCAATCGTTCGGATTCGAGCTGTTCAAGTTCGGCACGCGGATGAAAACACCGGAGTTGTCGGTGCGGCTCGCGTTCTGCCATTCGAGCTCGAGCACGAAATCGGAGAAGCTTTCGCGCGTATACCACAGCAGCCCGGATCCGCCGACGGACTCGAGAATGTCGAACACCTGGAGGAAGCTCCCGACGCCCGACATCTGCCAATCGGCCAAACTCCCGGAGTAGAGCGATTTGAACTGCACCGACGGGGCCGGCGTCAGTGCGGCAACGACGGCAGCGCTTGTCTCACGGGCGAGCGCTAGGCCAGTCAAAGAAGGATTCGCCGACCCGACAGTTGGGAACAAGGCAGGACCCGCAACGTAGGAATTCGAGATGTGATGGAAGCGTCCGGTGGGGTCAGTAATCGACATAGCCGGATCATCGCCCATCCACAGGGTACCCGCCTCATGGTGGGTATTGCCCAACTGGTCCTTCGTGACGGCAAACGGATCGGCTGGCGGAGCGCTCTGCCAGCCGCCGTTGTATAAATACTGGACGTCGCCGGCGCTCTTGCCGAGGCGACCAGCCAACTCGACAGCCGCTGCGGCGATCTTTCTCCATGCGGCGTAGTCGTTCGGCGTGGGCGTGAGATTGACCCAAGCGCGCGCGCTCAGACCATCGTTCTGAAGCGGATCGGCTCCGTTCGTGAGGTTCACGAAGCTCGTCGTGCTGCCTGGGCCGCTGTGCTTGTCCCCGTCCATTTCTCCGAGTCCCCGGAAGACGATTGCCACCCAATCCGGGTCTTCGTTTGCAAGCAGGTTCCGCAAGAGATCGATGTCGGGCACCATTGTCCACATCGTCGCTTCCGGGTTCTGTCCCTTCTCCGCCGATGCGAGCACCTGAAAATGATAGCGGCGCTTGCTTCCGTCGGGATTGGTGATCTCGCCACGGACGATCGCGCCGCCCTGTTCGAGGGTTGTGGACGCGCCCAGCCCGAGGGCGCTGCGCTTGACGCGCACCGTGAGATTGGTGCGCAGATGGGCCATGAAATTGGCGCCCATGCTGAACGGGCCGCGGGTAACCGGAAACGACTCAAGGGCCAACCGCGTCGACTCGATGGTGCCCGCCGCCAGGACCACCTGACAATCGGTACTGAGATTGTTCAGAGCGGAAAGCGACCGGACTTGACCATTATAGGTTAGATCGATTCCGCTGACCCTGCCTCCGCTGGTCTGCAGGCGTATGACGTGACACCTGGGAACGAGGAAGAAGCGGCGCCGCGAATTGTCGTTCAAGTTCCAGCGCTTGGCGATGTCGTCCCGGATGCTTTCGAGCAGCATGGGTCCGCTGCTGAACTTGTCGAACGAAAACAGCCCCGGGCCCGGCGAGTTCGCCTGCACCGCGATCGGAGCTTCTTCGACGAGATCCAAGCTCACGTCAGGCAGAATTACGTTCGTACCTGCAGCAACGGCTCCCAACTCGGCATTGACCGCCGTGTTGAGGGGACCGGACAGGTAATCTGCCTTGTCCTGTACGCCGATCTCGCGCTCGACATCCGGGTAGTTCGCGTTCAGAAAATCGCGCGCGCCTTTCGGCCACGCATTTAGGTCCGCCGGCATTAGCCGCGGCGACCAACCTCCCCAGAAGAGCGAGCGTCCACCCGGGCAGTAAGCAAGCCCCGTGAACGGCACGTTGCTGTGCCAAGGAATGCCCCACACGCCGTTACGCGCGCCTGGATCCTGATTGTTGGCCGTGACCAGCGCGCTATCCGGCGCATTCAGGCCGAGATGCGGCATGTTCTGCACGTGGGTGGGCGCGAGATAGCCGCCCGCGTCCAGGAGCAGCACCCGTAAGTTCTGGTCGGCGCCTGCGCGATAGATTTTGCTGGCAGCGTACGCGCCGAACATCCCGGCGCCGATGACGACGACATCGAATGGCCTGCCGCCATTGTTCACAGCTTCGTCATATGTGCTGCACACGTACCTACCGAGCAGATCACGCGTGAATTCGGTGTCTTGAATGTCGACTGGAGTGGAGGGGTCATTTCGCAGAAAGGTCAGCATCGGAGAGCTCCTTTCGGGGCGTTGTTGCCGCAGCGTAGACGTTCGCACAGGACCGGCGGCAAAGACCTGGTGCGCGTGCGGGGCCAAAATATGAGAAGCGTGCTTCCCGCTATATGAGCCGGTTCACACGCAAAGCGCGAATTAGCTTGGCTCGACGGGGGCCGGACTGGCCTGTCAGAACTCCAGTTGGTCGCGTACCGCGTCGATCCCCGCTTTCGCGCACGCTTCGTCCGCGTCGCCGCCGGGGGCGCCGGATACTCCGACCGCGCCGACCAGAGAGCCGCCAGCTTCGACGATCAGTCCTCCTCCGATGATGACCGCTCCTGGCAGATTGCGAATGCCTGCCTGCATCATGCCCGGCTGGCTGGCCGCATTCAGCTCGGTCGTGCTCGTCTTGAAGGACACGGCCGTCCATGCCTTGCCGGAAGCAGTCACGGGCGTGTGAGGTCCCGCAAAGCGATCGCGGAGCATCACTTGGGTGACGCCGAAGCGATCGACGACTGCGACCGCAACTTGGTAGCCACGGCCACGGCAGCCATCCAAAGCAGCGCGCGCGAGATCGAGGGCCAGCTCGGGACTAAGAGATTTGTAGACGACGATGGCCTCTGTCGCCCGGGCGGGACTGCCGAACAAAGTCAGCAGGGCGGTCGCGACTAACAGACCTCGTATATCCATGACTATCTCCGGCAGAGCTGAGCGGCGGTCTAATTGATCTCGCCATATGCCAGATCATCGAACAGGGTCACACTGTCCGCCTTGGTCCACAAGCCAATCATGCCAGCGTCAGGAATCGTACCGTCCTCCACCTCGAATATCTGCTTACCGTCATAGGTCACCTTGAACCGGTTTCCCGTGAAGTCGCAACGCAGCGCGTGCCATTGCCCGGACGCCACCGGCGTGCTGACGCCATAGCCCCCCTTGCGTCCGACAACGTCGAGCGAGGTTCGTACGCCTTTGATGGTCTTGTAGAGCACCACGTTGTCCTCCAGCGCGTTGGCGCGGACGACATAGTAGTTGTCCGCGTCTTTCGCGCGCCAGATGATGCCTGCGGCGCGATCCTCTGAGCCGGCGATAGCCTTGAATTTGACCTCCACGAAGCCGTCACGGACCTTGGAATCGTTCTTGATGGCTACCGGGAAGGTCGCCCGCCCGGATTGCTTGAGCACGTTCGGCTTGCTCGGCGCCGTGCCGTCGGCCTCAACGGTCCATTTCGATTGTCCCCGGCCGGTCTTCGTCAAAGTCCATCCTTCCGGCGGCATTCCGGCAGGAGTGCTGTCAAAGTTCAGCGTGTTGGCCACGGCGTTACCTCCCATCAGCAAAACGAGCAAAAGAGCCGAGGCAAGCCCCACCCGCGCAAAGCGTCCAGCGGGGGGACGACTGGGCTTATCGATCTTCGCGTCGCCGCTATCCTGCTTTTCACGGGCGGGCTCTACGAACAAAGCCGATCTGTGCGAGTTGGTGCACACCTCCAGCGAGGAAGGGAGACCATCATGAGAAACTCTGCACAGGCTGCCCTTTTGTCCACTGTCGTACTGGCCTTCGTGTTCGGCGGAGGCGCGGCACAAGCGCAGTCCACCCCTGTCCAGCAACCTCAGCCGCCGCAGCAGTCCGAACAGTCTCGTGAGCAAGATCGCAGCCGCGCGGAAGACGTCACGATAGGACGCGACTGGAAGGCTCAGGGCGGCGAGACCGATCAGGCCGGCCAGGCTGCGCCAAACGACGACCATCAGACCGTCGGCCGCGACTGGCGCGCGCGCCCGGACGATAAGGATCGACAATAGGCAACCCGGCCAGACTCGAGATATCGGACGTGCGGCGGTAGAAGCGATTGCCGCAAGTCGCTCCACAGCCAGGTAGGGCATCAAGCGACTCCTTCGTTCAAGCTTGGCTCAACTCTTCGAACTGGCCGTCTTGTCGAGCGCCGCACGCAGGCCCTCGGCGAGCTTGTCGGCGTCGTCGTTCGCCCAGAAGTGCATGAAGAAAAGTCGCGGCTGCTCGTCGAGCATGTGGCTGTGAAGAGCGGTCACCTCAATGCCGTGTGCTCGCAGCGCCAGGATGACCGGGTTGACCTCGTCGCCGGTCAGCACGAAATCACCCGTGATGGCGGCCTTCCCGCCTCCCGTCGGCTGGAAGTTGATACCGGTCGCGACGCCCATCGGGCCGACGGGGGTCAAGGGCATGCCGTCCTGCGTGATCGGGTCTCGCCGCTTGACGTTGAATTGGTAGACGCCGCCGTTCGCCTGGCCCTTTATGCCGACGATCTGGTCGAGCTTCGCGGTGTCGAGATCGACGGAGGGCGGCGGGTTCGCCGGCGCCACGACGGTCAGTGGCGTCTTGCTCTCGGCCAGCGCATCGTGGATTGCCGAAGCCAGCTTGACGGCATCGCCGTGGCCGGCGACGTGCATGTAGAAGGTCGCCGGGCTCGCGCGCAGCAGATGATTGTGCACGGCAGTGATCTCGAGACCGCTCGCGATCATCTTCGCCATCACGGGATTGATCTCGGTCTCGAGCAGCACAAGATCGCCCATGACCATGGCGCCGCCGTGGCCTGGCTTGAACGCGACCCAGCCGCCGAGCGCCAGCGCCGGCTTGATCGCAACGCCGTCCAGCGTCACAGCCAGATCGGTACGGGGAAAGCCGTACCGATGGACGTCGTCCGAGACGGCAGCCTTCCGCCCCAGCGTCTCGTCGACCTTCTGCCAGTCGATACTCTGCGCACGCGCCGTCGTCACGAAGGAACCGAAAGCAGGTGCGAGGATGCATGCGCCGAGCGCGATCAGCGTGTGGATTGTCCGCTTCATCGTACTTCTCCTCATCTCCTCGAACTCAGTTGCGTTCTTTGATCTGGCCGCTGCTGTCGACGACGAGCGTCACCGGCTTGCCGTCCTTCATCGCTTTGGCGCTGATGCCTTCGGCTGTCGACTTGACGTCTTTCACCTGCGAGTAGCCGGCCGCCTGAATCTTGGCGACCAGCTCTTCCTGGGTCAGGGCGTGGGCGGGCGAGAGCCCCACCGCAAGCACTACGAAGAGCGCTGCCCGATAGATCGTCGACGTTCGCATGTCTGATCTCCTGGTTGTCCTGCCCCAGAAGTCGTTCCTGCCGCCGGGCTCACTTAGCCTTGTTGGTCGGCCGCACCGCGCCGGGAATCGGGCGTGGATCGGCCGAGAAGTCCTCATCGATGCGCACATCGATGAGCATCGGCGCGGCCGCCGTGCCTATCAATCGAGATAGTTTGTCGGGTGAAAAGGAGGTGTAGATAGCTGACATGCTGCGCCCTTGGTGATCAGGACGCGATTCTTGGGCATGACGCCTCGCGGGGAGATCGCACATCCCCGTGGCGCGAATAGATGCCCAGACGACGGGGCTGTCAACCCGAGTGAGCCAAGGCCTTCCAATAATTACCGGCCCGACGTCACGAAGATTTTTATCGGATGGAACGAAGTTGACCTCGGCGCTGGCTTCCCGACCTAGCTTACGAGGATAAGATTGACCACTTGCTGGCACCTAGCGACCTCACGTAGACTGCAGGCGCGGGATCAAGCAGACTCCCGGCGAGACTTCGGTCCAAGCTCTGCGCAGCACGCAACACGTGGAGCTTGCGCATGGATACCGAACGACAACCCTCTCCCAGACGCACTGTCGCCATTCTCTCGCGAGGAGATGCCGTCGCACGTCGGCAAGCCACCTCGAAAAGCGGTCGATTCGTCGACGTCTTCGAAGCACTCGCAGCCGTCGACGTCGACGGGCACCCCGCGATCTACGACGAAAGCTTCGCTGACGAGGTCCGCGAGCAGCTACTCGCGGTGGACGGCGTGCTCGTCTGGGTCAATCCGATCCAGGACGGCCGAAACCGCACTGGCCTCGACGCCCTGCTGCGCGACCTCGCCGCGCAGGGTGTATGGGTAAGCGCACATCCGGACGTCATCCTCAAGATGGGCACCAAGGAGGTCCTCTATCGCACCCGTTCGATGGGGTGGGGATCGGACACGGCGCTGTATCAAACCGCGGCGACGATGCGCGCCGAGCTGCCGGCGCGGCTCGCCGCCGGTCCGCGAGTGATCAAGCGCAACCGAGGCAACGGTGGCCAAGGCGTCTGGAAGGTCGAGAAGCTGCCGACCTCCTCCATGATCAAGGTCCTGGATGCGACCAAGGACACGCCCGAGGAACTGACGCTAGATGATTTTCTCCGTCGCTGTGCCGAGTATTTCGAGAATGGCAGCGTCATCGACCAGGCGTTCCAGCCTCGCCTGAGCGAGGGCGTGGTGCGCTGCTACATGGCAGGTGACCGCTGCGCCGGTTTCGGCCAACACAAGGTCAAAGCCCTGGTCGACTCGCCGGCCGCACGTTCGGAGGCGGGACCGCGGCTCTACAGTTCGAACGCAGACCCCCGCTTCCAGCGGCTGCGGCGGCTGATGGAAGACGAGTGGACGCCGCAGCTCACCTCGTTGCTCGACATCGCGCGCGATGACCTGCCCGCGATCTGGGACGCCGACTTCATGCTCGGCCCCATCAAGGCTGATGGAAGCGATAGCTACGTGCTGGGAGAGATCAATGTCAGCTCGGTGCATCCCTACCCGAGCGAAGCGCCGGCCGAGATTGCCAGACGGGTTGCCGACCGGCTGCAGCTAAAGCTCTGATGCATGCTGACGGTGACAGGGCTCAAGCGCCTCCACCTCTCCGTATCATTCGACCTGCAGGACGGCGAATGCGTCGCCCTGCAGGGGCCTTCAGGGGTCGGGAAGACCTTGCTGCTCCGCTCCATCGCGGATCTCGATCCCAACGAAGGAACGGTCAAGCTGGACGGCACACTCAGAGAAGCGATGCCCGCCCCTGCCTGGCGGAGGCGAGTGACCTACCTCGCCGCCGAACCCGGCTGGTGGTCCGACACCGTGCAAGAGCACTTCGTGGCCTGGGAGGATGCCCTTCCGCTGGTCGCGCGACTGGGCTTGCCGGACGACTGCGGAGCTTGGTCCATCCAAAGACTTTCGACCGGCGAGAGACTGCGGTTGGGACTTGCGCGAGCGCTCATGCTGCGATCGCGGGTACTTCTGCTGGACGAGCCGACTTCTGCCCTCGACCCGGCAGCCGCTGCGGCCGTGGAAGGCGTGATTGCCGAACGCATCTCGGATGGAACGAGTGTCGTCTGGAGTACCCACGACGACGCCCAAGCCCGCCGCGTCGGGTCAAGGATTCTTGCAATGAGGCCCGACGGCAGCATCGAGGAAAGGCAGCCGTGACCTACATCCAGCTTTCGTACGGCAATCTGGTCCTACCGGCACTCCTCGTCGTCATGGATGGCGTCTTCTCGCTCGTTCTCCGCCTAAAGCTCGAGAAGCAACTGGCTATTGCGACCGTGCGCATGGTGGTCCAGCTCGTCCTCGTCGGATACGTGCTGACGTTCCTTTTTGCCGCGGTGTCGCCGCTCTGGACCGGTCTCGCCGCCCTGATCATGGTCCTCTTCGCCTCGCGGGAGATCGTCGCGCGGCAGAAGCGGCGCCTTCAGGGCGTTTGGAAGTATGGTCTGGGCGCGGGATGCACGCTGCTCGCTGCCGGTACCGTCACGATGTTCGCACTCCTGACGGAGCTACGGCCCGATCCTTGGTATCATCCGCGCTATGCCCTGCCCTTGCTGGGCATGATGCTGGGCAACACCATGACCGGGATAGGCCTGGGCCTGGACGTGCTGACGAACAGCCTGGTGCGCGAACGAGCCGCTGTGGAAGCTTGTCTTGCGCTGGGCGGCACTCGGCACCAAGCTCTGCTGCCTGTCATACGCGACGCCTTGAGAAGCGGCTTCATGCCGATCATAAACAGCATGGCGGCGATCGGGCTCGTTTCCTTGCCAGGGATGATGACCGGCCAGATCCTTGCGGGCGTCGAGCCTGTGGATGCGGTCAAATATCAATTGCTGATCATGTTCCTTATCGCAGGTGGGACTGGGCTCGGAACGTTGGCTGCCGTCCTTGGCGGCGCCCGCCTGCTCACTGACCATCGACATCGGCTGCGTCTGGATCGCCTCGCCGCGGAAAAGTCCACTTGAACCCACTGGACGTTCAGCGGCCATCTCGCTGCGCAATCCTGCTCCCATCGGTAACTCGATCGCTGGGGTGCAGCACCACCCGGTCCCCCGGAGCGAGGCCGGAGAGAACTTCTGCTGACCGGTTGTTCCGGTGCCCGATCTGGACAGGGAGGGTCTTGGCGCGGCCGTTCTCGTCGGCGAAAATAGCCCACTGGTCGCCTTTCCTGAACAAGGCGCTCACCGGCACGGTCAGGGCGTCCGGAGCGCTCCAGGTGGTCACGTGGACGACGACCCGATAGTCGTGGCCAAGCGAGGCCCAGGCCTCGGGCGGATCCGCGAAGTCGATGGTCACCCGGACCCGCTGCTCCTCGATGCCGAGGGCCGAGACCTTCAGGAAGCCGGCGGGGTCCACCCGGACCACCTTTCCCTTGATCGGCTGACCGCCCCAGCCGTCGATCCGGACGGGGGCGCCGACCTTGATCTGGACGGCATCGGTGGAGAGCAGGTCGGCCACGATCTCCAGATCGAGCGGGTTGCCGATGTCGACGAGGCGCGTCCCGGGAAGGACCGTCGCCTCGCTGTCCTGAAGGATCGCCAACACGCGTCCGCTCGCCGGCGCCAGCACCCGGATGCAGCAGGTCGGCTCCGCGGAGGGCGCCGCGTTGGCCGGGTCCGTCAATCGAGCGGCTAGGCTGGTACGCACCGCGCGGCGCATCTCGACTTGGGCCTTGGCGCTCGCCAAGTTGGCCTCGCTCGTCGCCACCTCGAATTTCGCCTTGTCGAAGGACTGGGCCGAGGTCGACTGCGTCCGCAGCAGCGTCTGCGCTCGCTGGAATTCGGTCCGCGAGAACTCCAGTGCCGCTTCGATCCGCTTCACCTCGGCTTCCTGCTGCTGGATCGCAGCGTCGGCGGCCAGCACCTCGGCCTGAAGCTGGTCGCGCGAGCGCACGTCAATGAAGCCCGGCAGCGCCGGCTGCATCAAGGCGATGACGGTCTGGTTCGCGACGACCTCGTCCCCGACGTGAAGCGAAGGCCCCTGCTCGCCGAGCGGATGCGAAATCCTGAGGACCTTGCCTGCGATGGGCGCCGAGACCGTGTAGACGTGGCGCACGTGGGTCTTGCCGGCGTCGTCCGCCGTAACTTCGATGGGTCCCTTCGCGACCGTCGTGAGGTCCACCAGAACGGGCCGCGCCCAGGCGAACCAGGCCAGCCCTCCCGCGATCGCGGCCAAGGCCGCTGCGCCGATGATGCGTTTGGTCCAGTTAGCCGGCATGGCTAGTCTCGCGTCTTGAGGACCGCGACGAGGTCCAGGTTGTCGATGCGTTGGCGGATGACCGCCGCGGATGCGATCGCGGCCAGCACCACGACCGATGTGGCGACCACGTAGGTGGAGTACTCGACGACCAGGCGGACGCGCATCAGTTCGCCAGCGAGGTTGGTCTTCATGACCCAAGCGAGCCCGTAGCCCATTAGCCAGCCTGGCGGTTGCGCGACCAGCGTCAGGATCGCCAGCTCGAGCAGCAGGATCCGGAGGACTTCGCCGCGCGTGAAGCCGAGCACGCGCAAGCTGGCCAGCTCGCGGGCGCGTTCGGAGAGCGAGATCCGAGCATTGTTGTAGACGACGCCGAACGCGATCACGGCGGCGAGCCCGGTGTAGATGCTCGCCATCGTAGTGACGAGCAGGGCGAGGGTCTTGCGGAAGTTCGCCAGCGAGACGCGCTGCAGCGCCACGCCGCCGACCGTCGGCATGGCCTTCACCGCCGCGTAGAAGTCTTCCTTGCGGTTCTCGTCGAGGCTGAGGTTCACGCTGTTCACGACAGGCGCCTCGCGCATCAGCTTGCGGAGCGCCTCGATGTCCATCACGCCCCTGATGCCGAAATAGTCCTCGACGGTCGCCACGATCGGCATCGTCACCGTGCGGCGGGCGCCTTCCAGCAGATCGAGCTCGACGGTATCGCCGGCCCCGACACCGAGAATGTGACCGAGCATGGCCGAGATGGCGAGGCCGGTCTCCGGAAGCGCGGCGGGCCGGAGGTCGGCGTCGATGATGCGCCGCAGATCGGCACCGGCTGGCCGACCGCTGATCGTGATCCTGCGTTCGACGTTGCCATGGCGGATCCGGACGGGCACCTCGCGGAACGGCTCGGCGGTCAGAACGCCCGGCAGCCGGTTCACCTGCTGCACGACGTTCTCGATTCGCCTCTCGGCAAAGCCGATGGTCGCATCCTGCCGATCGGCGAGGAAGTACGTCACGTCGATCAGTTGCTCCATGGTGTCCCGTGTGAACAAGGAGACGACCAGGATGGCCGTCGCTAGCGCCATGCCGAGCGTCGTGAACGCGGCGCGGACCGGGTGCCGCGCGATGTTGCGGATCATCATGAGAGTCGGCTGCGACACGATCTGGTCGAGCTGGATGTTCGACGGCAGCAGCCGCCGATAGACCGGTGGGGCTGGCGGCTGCATGGCGACCGCGGGAGGCAGCTTCACCACTTCACGCAGCGCCCGAAACGCGCCGACGGCGGCGGCGGCCGCGCTGAGGGCGCCAGCAATGAGGTACAGATCCGGAGCCTTCGCGAACACCAGGAATGGGAAATGGAAGAAGTCACCGAACAGCGCGGTGACGCGATATCCAAGCCACGTGCCGGCGACGCCGCCCAGGATGACCCCGATCACCACGATCAGCGCCACAAACTTGAAGTAGTGCAGCACGATGCTGCTGTCGGCGTAGCCGAGTGCCTTCAAGAGCCCGATCTGCTCGCGCTCCAGCGCGACCAGCCGGGTCAGGGTGAGATTGACCAGGAAGGCGGCCACCAGCAGAAAGATCGGAGGGAGCGTGCGGCTCATGTTGTTGAGCATGTCGAGCTCATGGTCGAGCCAGGCGTGCGAGGTCTGGTCCTTCCGGCCGTGCGCGGCCTGGCCGCCATACGGGTCTAGCAAGGCGTCAAGCCGCGCGATCACCTCGCGCTCGGACGCGCCTGGCTGCAGCTTGACGGACACCGCGGAGAAGGCGCCGTCGAGATCGTAGACGCCGGCGAGCGCCTTCTCCGACATCCAGACGATGGCGTAGCGGCGGTCGTCTGGCATCAGATCGCCGGGCCCGACGGTGTAGACGAACTCCGGGGACAGCGCGGTGCCGACGATGACGAGCTCGCGCTTCTTGCCGTTCAGGATGGCCGAGAACCGCGCCCCTTCCGAGAAACCGTGAGCTCGAGCGAACGGCTCGTTGACGACGACCTCCTCGGCCCGCCCCGGCTCCGGAAGCCGTCCGGAACGCACGTTGAGCCGATTGAGATGCGGCTCGCCGTTGTCGGGTAGCGAGACGAACCGTGCGCTGGCGGGCTCGGAAAACCCGGGAATGTCGAGTAGCGCCGGTTTGGCGATGCGGGCGTCGACCGCGGCGACGCCCGGTATCTCGCCGATCCTGTCGGCGAGCGCCTTGGGCGCCCGCTTGGCCTCGGCGAACACATTGCCGAAGCCGCAGCGTTCGTAGTACGCGATCCGGGTCTCCTCCAAGGAGCGATGCGAGCCGACCGCGAGCACCAGCGTCGCGACGCCGCCTCCGACGACGAGCGCGACGGCGAGAACCTGCGCCCAGAGCCGCCTGACGTCTCGGAACAGCTTGATGTCGAGCGCGCTCATGCCCTCACCAGGTGAGTTCGGCCGCTTCCCGGCGGACCTCGTTCGTCCGGACGCGGGCGATCCGGCCGTCGGCGAAGAACAGCACCCTGTCGGCGACTCCCTGGATGCTGGCGTTGTGGGTGATGATGACGGTGGTGGTCCCTAGCTGCCGGTTGACGCCCAGCAGCGCCTCGATGACGCGAATGCCTGTCTTGGAATCCAGCGCTCCGGTTGGCTCGTCGCAGAGCAGCACCGCCGGGCGCTTCGCGATGGCGCGGGCGATGGCGACCCGCTGCTGCTCGCCGCCGGATAGCTGGGCTGGAAAGTGGTGCATCCGCTCTTCGAGGCCGACCAGCGCGAGTGCGTCGGCCGGGCGCATCGGGCTCTTGGCGACTTCGGTGACCAGCGCGACGTTTTCATAGGCCGTGAGACTCGGCACCAGATTGTAGAACTGGAACACGAAGCCGACGTGGTCGCGGCGGTACTTGGTCAGTTCACGGTCCTCAAGCTCGGTCAGATCGAGATCACGGAAGAACAGACTGCCGCTGGTCGGCCGGTCCAGACCGCCCATGATGTTGAGCAGCGTCGTCTTGCCGCTGCCGGACGGTCCGAGCAGTACGACCACTTCCTTTTCCGTGATTTCGAGGTCTACCTCGTTGAGGGCATGCACCTTCACCTCGCCCGAGACGTAGGTCTTGGTCAGTGCCTTCGCTGAAAAAACGGCTTCGCTCATGGCTCCCCACGCGTCGGGCGATTGTGGGCCGGCCCGGAATTCCGGTATTGACGCAGGTCAGGGTGCGGCGCCCTCCGCAATCGCCGCGTTGGGACGCTCCGCGGCTTCGCGGATGAACATCACGATGCTTGCGGCCCAGACCAGGGCCATGCCGAGCAGCACCCACTTGAAATCGGAATGGATCATGAAATTGACGGCGGCCATCAGGCCGATGGAGAGCCCGCCGGCGATTCCGGCGCCGGCCGCAACGACCGACCGATGGTCCCGGAACGATGTCCACGCCAGCGTGAGCGCGAGCACTCCGGTGGCCGCCACGTAGCCTCCCATGACGCGGAGTACGTGGGTGAGCCACGCTGACAGCTGCGGCCCGATCGACTGCAATTCGGCCGGGGTGAGACTCATGTACCGGATGTCCTCCGGCAGCAACGGTGGCCGAAGGACAAGGAAGTAGATGCCGACGCCCACCAGCAGGATGCCGGATATGGCTAGGAGCACCGAGGATGGACGCCAGCGTATCTCGGGCATCGTGGCCACCCCCGATCAGCCGTGGTGGAGGCTGCTGCCCGACGAGCCCGTACCGAGAATCCGGCTCAGGCGCGGCATCAAGCCGGGGACTTCGGCGGCGTACCTCGCGTAGGCTTCGCCGAATTCCGACCTGGCGTCCCGTTCCTCGTCGCGGGCGAGCTTCACGTACATGATCGTCAGCACCGGAAACATCGCCAGCGTGAGGATCGTCGGCCACTGCAGTAGGAAGCCGAACATCACCAGCACGAAGCCGACGTACTGCGGATGCCGGACGTAGCTGTAGGGGCCGATGGTCGCCAAGCTTCGAGTCTGCTGCGCGTCGTACAGCACCTTCCAGGCGGCGGAGATCAGGATGTACCCGGCGCCGATGAAGATGAAGCTCAGGATGTGGAACGGACCGGCGTGCGGGTTGGCCTTCCAGCCGAACATCATCTCGAGCAAGTGCCCGGCGTCATGGGAGAACCAGTCGACGTTCGGGTAGTGCGACTGCAGCCAGCCGGACAGGAAGAAGATGGTGAGCGGGAAGCCGTACATCTCGACGAACAGCGCGACCAGAAACGCGCTGAAGGCGCTGAAGGAGCGCCAGTCGCGGGAGGTCTGCGGCTTGAAGAAACTGTAGGCGAACAGGATGAACACCGCCGAATTGACGATGACGAGGCTCCAGAGGCCGTAAGCGGGCGCGGTGTCGTGCATCACACGCTCCTTGAGTCGTTCGGCCGATCGCCGCCATGATGGTGGCCGTGTCCTCCGTGCATGAAGAAGTGCATCAGCGGGCAAGCGAGCAGAGGCAGCCAGACCAGGAGCCCTAGGACATGGGCTCGGTGCTCGGTGAACAGGAGCGCGCCGGCGATGGTGAGGAATCCCATCAGGACAAGGCCGGCTTTGGCCTTGGTGGACATGCCCTCTTGGGGGCGATCTCGATACCCGGAATGATCCTGCACCGACATAGCCACGCTCCTATGGTTCTGACAAGCGTACCGCCGCCGTTGCCGTCATTGTTGAGGCAGGTCAAAAATCCGGCGGTTTCTCACCTGCCTTACATCGGCATGCGCATCCGCCCGCGCTGCGTCATGGGCATCATACCCATCTGTGGCGCGAGCAGCTCGTCGGCGGCCTTCTGCTCGTCGGAAAGCTGCCGACGAGGTTATTCAGCGCCGACTTCATCGCTCGGGTGGACTTCAGCTCAGCAGATCCACCAGGATCCTCCGATCCGGCCCCCTGAGACATCATCGAGGTGCGCAGATCCCCGAGGGTCTTGGCCTTCGCGACCCGCATCGACGATTGCCGTGATCGTGGCGACAGGCCAAACGATGGGAGTGACCAGGTCAAACAAACTAGTGGTTCTGCAAGTCCAACAAACGGAACTCCCTCCCTTGAGATTCCTCAAAGCGGATCCTCTCACTGCAGCTCATGATGAGCTTCCACCATCCGGGAGAACAGACATGATCACGAAGAAGCTTTTGGCCGCCCTTGGCGTGGTTGCCCTGCTGGCAGCCCCGGCCATGGCTCAGACGGCCGACAAGGAAAAGAACGGTCACCACTACAGTGGCGGTCCGAAAACCGAGGTTCCCCACCATATGGGTCCGAAGGAGACCGTCGGTTCCTCCAAGAAGAAGACCTCCGGAGGTCACCACTACACCGGGGGGCCATCGACATCGAACCCGCATCACATGGGCGACAAGGACAAGTAGTCACATCCCGTACGGCTGATGCGACGGTAGGCTTCTCCGACCAACAGCTTTGATTGGTAACAAGCGACGAGGGGTGCACATGGATCGTGTGCGCCCGCCGCTGGCCCGGTTGCCAGAATAGGCTGCAAGGGGCCGAAGATCTCGTCGCGCCCAGCTTGCTCTCTCCAACCTTCGGACTTCTGTCGGCCGCGGTAGTCGCCGCAATGGCTATCTTCGTTCAGCATCGTTGGCAAAGCGCTAAGGCTTCGCAGTTGGGGGATTGGCAATCTTAAATCGGTCCGCCGTCGCCTTGCTGACGTCCGGTTTGCGCAAAGAGCGACTTTCTAAGCAAAGTCCGCTTCTGACCCTTAGACCTCTCGCGCAGCCCGCCGATTTCTGCATTTGGCTCATTGGCGACAATCCGGCCTCAAGGCGAGATGGGTTGTGGACTCGTTCCCTTAATCAGGTCGTACGGCGAGGCAATCTAGCTGTTCTGGTGATTCGCGTATTGAAAGTTATGACATATGTCGGTCGCTGACCGACCACGCCACTCAGCCTGATTTGCTTCGGATCAATCCCGTCGCCGTACCCAATAGCTATGTGGATTTGGATCGCCATCCATGTCTTGAGCACGGCTGCTTCGAAGCGCTCCGAGCACTACGGGTGACGATCCATGAACCCGCTCGGCGGCTTCGCGGGGAAGGAGATAAAAGTCGAATTGCCAAATCGCCATGAAGCAACACTAAGACAGGGGAGTTCGTCAGCCAAACTGAAAGCGCAGCAGGACAAACACTGCCGCAATAGCCCTTAGTCCGCGATGGCGCCATGTGTGGACGGCTCCTGGTTGGCAAGGAGAATCTTCACTTTGCGGCGTTGGTCGGAGCGGCCATGTGTTCGGCCTGTTTGCGCGGTTCACG
>NZ_JACBZW010000027.1:0-27299 GCF_013408065.1 Bradyrhizobium sp. IAR9 | reverse complement strand
TCCCCCAAGGCTTTGCCCTAGGGAATCACAACTGGCGAATTACGCAACAGGCCCCTTGTGGGAGAAGGTGGCGCGAAGCGCCGGATGAGGGGTTCGTGCCGCGAAAAATTTTTGAGAGGTTTAACTCCGCGGAGAGATACCCCTCACCCGTCTCGCCGCTACGCGGCGAGCCACCCTCTCCCACAAGGGAGAGGGTAAAGAGCCTCAATCCACCATATCCGCGACAGCCTTGCCGCAGGCCGTGGTGTCGGCGTTGCCGCCGAGGTCCTTGGTGCGGAGCGTCCGCTCGGCCAGCGTGCGCTCGATCGCCTCGACGATCGATTGGCCGGCTTCCTTCTCGCCGAGATGCTCGAGCATCATGGCGCCCGACCAGATCGCGCCGATCGGGTTGGCGACGCCTTGGCCGGCGATATCAGGCGCCGAGCCGTGCACCGGCTCGAACACCGAGGGGAAATCGCCCTCGGGGTTGATATTTCCTGACGGCGCGATGCCGATCGTCCCGGTGCAGGCCGGGCCGAGGTCGGAAAGGATGTCGCCGAACAAATTGGAGCCGACCACGACGTCGAACCAATCCGGATGCAGCACGAAGTTCGCGGTGAGAATATCGATGTGGTACTTGTCCCACTTCACGCCCGGAAACTTCTTCGCCATCGCTTCAACGCGCTCGTCCCAATAGGGCATGGTGATGGAGATGCCGTTGGACTTGGTCGCCGAGGTCAAATGCTTCTTCGGCCGCGACTGCGCGAGCTCGAAGGCGAACTTCAGGATGCGGTCGACGCCGGTGCGGGTCATCACCGTCTGCTGGGTGACGAACTCGCGGTCGGTGTCGGGGAACATGCGGCCACCGACGGAGGAATATTCACCCTCGGTGTTCTCGCGCACCACCCAGAAATCGATATCGCCGGGCTTGCGGCCCGCTAGCGGCGACGGCACGCCGGGCATCAGCCGCACCGGGCGCAAATTCACGTACTGGTCGAACTCCCTGCGGAACTTGATCAGCGAGCCCCATAGCGAGACGTGGTCCGGGATCTTGGCCGGCCAGCCGACCGCGCCGAAATAGATCGCATCGTGCTTGCCGATCTTCTCCTTCCAGTCGTCAGGCATCATCTGGCCGTGCTTCTCGTAATAGTCCCAGGACGAGAAGTCGAAATGGTCGAATTGCAGGGAGACCCCATGCTTCTTCGCCGCGGCCTCCAGGACGCGCAGGCCCTCGGGCATCACTTCCTTGCCGATGCCGTCGCCGGGAATGACCGCGATCCGGTATTGTTTCTTGCTCATCGAGAACGTCCTTGGTTGGTCCGGCAGTCGCCGCCTTTTGACCGCATTGCAATGGACCAAACGCAGCGGCAGTGCAACGCTGCACTGCAATGTTGACCATGGCGCGGCCAAGCGCCTACTGATTTCATCCTGTTCCTATCCTGCGAGTACCCTCATGGATCTGCATCTGCGCGGCAAGCGCGTCCTGATCACCGGCGCGTCCAAGGGCATTGGCGCCGCCGCCGCCGAAGCGTTTGCCGAGGAAGGCGCGCACCTCCTGCTCGCCGCCCGCAACGGCGACCAGCTCAAGGCGCTGGCCGAGCGCCTGCGTTCCGCCCACCAGATCGATGCCGCAACGAGCATCGTCGATCTTCGCAAGGCCGAGGATCTGGCGCGGCTTGCGAAGGAAGCCGCCGACATCGACGTGCTCGTCAACAATGCGGGCGACATCCCCGGCGGCTCGATCGACAAGATCGACGAGGCGACCTGGCGTCACGCCTGGGAATTGAAGGTGTTCGGCTATATCAACCTGACGCGGCAGATCTACGCGCAGATGAAGGCGAAGGGCGGCGGCGTGATCGTCAACGATATCGGCGCAGCCGGCGAAAAGTTTGACGCCAATTACATCTGCGGCAGCGCCGGCAATGCCGCGTTGATGGCCTTCACCCGCGCGCTCGGCGGAAAAAGTCTCGCCGACAACATCCGCGTGGTCGGCATCAATCCCGGCCCCGTCGGCACCGATCGCCACGTCACCCTGCTCAAGACGCGGGCCAAGCACCAGTTCGGCGACGAGAACCGCTACAAGGAATTCCAGAAGAGCCTGCCGCTCGGCCGTCCCGCGCATGCGCGCGAGATCGGCGATCTCATGGCGTTCCTGGCATCGGACCGCGCCGGCTATACGTCGGGCGTGATCTACACGGTGGACGGCGGCATCAGCGCTGGCTGGGGCTAACTCTATCCGCATCATTGCGAGCGAAGCGAAGCAATCCAGATTGTTGCCGCGGAGGGACTCTGGACTGCTTCGTCGCTTCGCTCCTCGCAATGACGAACACAATAAGCACAGGAGTAAAGTAATTGTCTCAAGACCTGATCCGTGAAACCGCCTGCGCCGTCGTCGACAAGCTGCGGTCCGGCGATGTATCGCCGCTCGAGCTGCTGGATGTTGCGGAGAAGCGCATCAGTGAGGTCGACGGCAAGGTCAATGCACTGCCGACCCTGTGTTTCGATCGGGCGCGGGACAACGCCAAGGCCTTGATGCGGAAACCCGCCGGCGCGCGGGGGCTGCTCGCGGGCCTGCCGGTGCCGATCAAGGATCTGACCGACGTTGCGGGCGTGTTGAACACGCAGGGCTCGCCGATCTTCAAGGACAATATCCCCGCCAAGTCCGACCTCATGGTCGAGAATCTCGAGGCCAACGGCGCGGTGGTCTACGCCAAATCCAACACGCCTGAATTCGGCGCTGGCGCCAACACCTTCAACGAGGTGTTCGGCGCGACCCTCAACCCCTGGGATACTTCAAAATCCGCGGCGGGCTCTTCCGGCGGCGCGGCCGTGGCGCTCGCCACGGGCATGGCCTGGCTGGCGCAGGGCTCCGACATGGGCGGCAGCTTGCGCAGCCCCGCGGCTTTCTGCGGCGTCGTCGGCATGCGCCCGAGCATCGGCCGCGTCGCACATACCCCCAAATCCGGCATCGATCGCAATCTCGGCGTGGTCGGCCCGATGGCGCGCAGCGTCGAGGATCTCGCGCTGCTGCTGGATGCGATGAGCGGCGATTATGCGGACGATCCGCTGTCGCTGCCGGCGCCCACGACCTCGTTCCTGTCGGCGGCTCAGTCCGGCAAGAAGCCGAAGCGCATCGCCTATTCGCCCGATCTCGGCATCACGCCTGTCGATCCCGAGGTGAAGGCGATCACGCGCAAGGCGGCGGAACGCTTTGCCGAGGCTGGCGCCATCGTCGAGGAGGCGCATCCGGACTGGCGCGAGGCGCATGAATGCTTCCACGTTCTGCGCGCCTTCGATTTCGCGATCACCAAGGCCAATCTGCTGCGCACCAAGCGCGACCTGCTCAAGCCCGAGGTGATCTGGAACATCGAGGAAGGCCTCAAGCTGACGGTCGAGCAGCTCGAACGCGCCGAGGCCCAGCGCGTCGGCATGACGGCGCGCGCGGTCGAGTTCTTCAAGACCTACGATTTGCTGCTGACGCCGACCACGATCGTGCCGCCCTTCCCGATCGAACACCGCTATGTCGCCGAATGCGCCGGCAAAAGGTTCGACAATTACGTCGAGTGGCTCGGCATCGTCTACGCCATCACGCTCGCCTGCTGCCCCTCGCTGTCGCTGCCATGCGGTTTCACGGCGTCGGGCCTGCCGGTCGGGGTGCAGGTGGTCGGTGCACCAAGGGGCGATGCGCAGGTGCTCGCGGGCGCGAAGGTGCTGGAGGATATTCTGGGTCTGCGCGGCACCACGCCGATCGATCCGAAGGTGAGGAAGTAATTCCACTCTACACCGCGCGCTCCGTAACACCCTCTCCCCTTGTTGTGGGAGAGGGTGGCTCGCCGCATAGCGGCGAGACGGGTGAGGGGTATCTCTCCACAAGGGACTCCCTCGCCGTCTGAATTCGACGATAGAACCCCTCATCCGGCGCTTCGCGCCA
The DNA here is from genome assembly GCF_013408065.1 of Bradyrhizobium sp. IAR9. Classification (NCBI taxonomy): domain Bacteria; kingdom Pseudomonadati; phylum Pseudomonadota; class Alphaproteobacteria; order Hyphomicrobiales; family Nitrobacteraceae; genus Bradyrhizobium; species Bradyrhizobium sp. IAR9. Next base: position 23,389 of record NZ_JACBZW010000027.1, on the reverse strand, counting down.
CCTTCTCCCACAAGGGGAGAAGGAAGATCACCTCCCGCCCGTCGCTTCCAGGCTACGGCTGTACCGCGACATCGCGAAGCAGAACACAAAGTAGATTGCAGCGACGAAGATATAGACCTCGACCGAAAACTGTTGCCACGCAGGATCGATGATCGCCGTCTTCGCCGTCGTGAGCAGATCGAAAATGCCGATGATCAGGACGAGGCTGGTGTCCTTGAAGAATGCGATGAAGGTGTTGACCAGCGGCGGGATGACATGGCGGATCGCCTGCGGCAGGATGATCAGCCGGTTCTTGCGCCAGTAGGACAGCCCGAGCGCGTCCGCCGCTTCATATTGTCCGCGCGGCACGGCCTGAAGGCCGCCGCGGATGACCTCGGCGAGATAGGCGCCCGCGAACAGGATGATCGCGATCTGCGCGCGGAGCAGCTTGTCGATGTTGAATCCGCTGGGCATGAACAGCGGAAACATCACGCTCGCCATGAACAACAGGCTCACCAGCGGCACGCCGCGGATCAGCTCGACATAGAGCACGCTGAGCGAGCGGATCGCCGGCAGCTTCGAGCGCCGGCCGAGCGCGACGAGAATGCCGAGCGGAAACCCGAACGCGAGGCCGAACGTCGCCAGGATCAGCGTCACCGGCAGGCCGCCCCAGCGATCCTGCGACACGAAGGAGAGCCCGAATACTCCGCCCCACATCAGCACGCTGATCAAAGCGAGCGCGCCGATCCAGAGGAAGACGAGCTCGCGCCGCCATAAGGCCCGGCGGGTCGAGAGGTAATAGAGCGCGATGAACAGCACGACCGACAGCGCCGGCCGCCACTGCTCGTCGAACGGATAGGTGCCGAACAGGATGAAGCGGTACTTCTCCGGGATGATGGCCCAGCAGGCGCCGACGCCGCGCACAGCGCGGCAGGCGCTGGAATCGTTCGCGGGCGTCAGCCACACGGCATTGGCAATGCCCCATTGGACGAAGCTGAAGACGCCCTTGGCCAGCACCGCCAGCAGCACCACCGAGAGGATGCCGTTCGGGATCGACGAGAACAGATTCTTGCGCAGCCAGCGCAACACCGGATTTCCCATCTGCGGACGGCGGGCGGCGCGCGGCACTTCCGGCATGTCGGTGATCGCCGTCATGCTCAGCGCTCCACCAGCGCAATGCGCGCATTGTACCAGTTCATGAAGAAGCTGATGGAAAGGCTGATGGTCAGGAACACCGCCATGATCAGCGCGATCGCCTCGATCGCCTGCCCGGTCTGGTTCAACGTGGTGTTGGCGATCGAGACCACGTCCTGGTAGCCGATCGCGACCGCGAGCGAGGAATTCTTGGTCAAATTGAGATACTGGCTCGTCATCGGCGGCACGATGACGCGTAGCGCCTGCGGCAGGATGATCTGCCGCAGCATGAAGCTGCGGCGCAGGCCAAGCGCGTTGGCGGCGTCCCACTGTCCGCGCGGCACCGACTGGATGCCGCTGCGCACGATCTCGGCAATGAAGGCCGAAGTGTAGGTGACGAGCGCGATCAGCAGCGCGAAATATTCCGGCGCGAGCGTCAGCCCGCCGACGAAGTTGAAGCCGCGCAGCTCGGGCCATTCGATCTTCCAGGACACGCGAAGCAGTACGGACACCAGCACGGGCAATGCGAGGATGAAGCTCACCGCAAAGGGCCATACCGGCCGCGGTTTGCCGTCGCGCATCTGCTGCACGATCAGCCATCGCCGGATGAGATAGACCACGGCAAGGCCGAACACCGCCGTGCCGAGCACCCAAAGCTGCGGCGGGCCAAGCGGAATGGCCGGCAGGATCAAGCCGCGATTGGACAGGAACACGCCCTCGACCGGCCGCCATGCCGCGCGCGCGGCCGGCAGCGCCTGCATCAGCACATACCAGAACAGGAGTTGAAGCAGCAGCGGGATGTCGCGGAGCGTTTCGACATAGACGGCGGCAAGTCGTGACAGCAGCCAGTTGGCCGACAGTCGCGAGATGCCGATCAGGGTGCCCAGGATAGTCGCGAGCACGATGCCGATCACGGCGACGCGCAAGGTGTTGCCGATGCCGACGACGAAGGCCCAGAGATACGTGTCTCTCGGATTATAGGCGAGCAAGCTGTCGGCGATGGGCATGCCGGCCTCGCGTCCGAGGAAGGCAAAACCGGTCGTGATGCGGCGCGCCGAAAGGTTGGTGACAGTGTTGGACCAGAGAAAGCCGATGACCGCGAGCGCGATCCCGACCACCAGCACCTGCCAGAACAGGCCCTGCAGCTCGCGGCGTCCCCATGCGCCAAACAGGCGGCGGCGCGGTGGCGGTCTCGGCGTGTCCGATGTCACGGCACAAAAATCCTTCTCGAGAGGCAGCGATTTCCGGCGGCGCACGTCAACTGTTGCACCAATCTATATTTCGTGCAACAAATGTTTCATGGCCGAGCCCGCTAAATCCTCGCCGCTGAGCGAACTGCGCATTGCATTGCCATCGCTGCCGATGCGGCTGCAGGAAGTCGGGCGCTTCGTCGCCGCCAACGATTATGACGCCACCACCCGTTCGATGCGCGACCTCGCGGCCGAAGCCGGCGCCGATCCCGCCGCGTTCACGCGGCTCGCCAAGGCGATCGGTTATTCGGGCTGGGACGAATTGCGCGCGGCGCTGACCGAGGCGCGGCGACCATCGCAGACCTCGCCCTTCTCCGGCCGCGCCAGAAGCCGCCGGCCCGGTCCGAATGCCGATGTCGCGCTCGTCACCGACAAGCTCGAGGCTGAGGCCGCCGGCCTACCGCGCATTCCGGCGCAACCGATCGCGGAGGCCGCGCGCTCCCTGCATGAGGCCAAGCGGATCTGGATTGCCGGCTATCGCAGCTGCCGCAGCGTTGCCGAGCTCCTGAACTACGAGCTTCGGCTGTTCCGCCCCGAGCAGGTGCAACTCGTCGGCGTGTCCGGCCCCGACGATCTCGACCTCGGCGCCTTCCGGCCGGGCGAAGCCGTCATCGTCATCGGCTTCCTGCCGTACACCCATGCGAGCGTCCGCGTCGCGCAAGCCGCTCATCACAGCGGCGCGACGCTGATTGCCATCGCGGACACCCTCTCTGCGCCGATGGCCGAGGGCGCCGACCATTTGCTGCTGTTCGAGGCGGCCTCCTCTCCCGGCTTCTTCCCGAGTCTCACCGGCGCGATCGCGATCGCGCAGTCGCTGGCTGCCGTGACGTTCTCGCTCGGCGGCGCCGCCGCGAAGAAGCGCCTGGAGAATACCGAGGCGCGGCTCACCGCTGCCTCCATCTACGTCTCAGAGAAAGGTTGACCCATGGCCGCTCGCACCAGCCGCGTGCTGCACCGCTCACTCCGCGAGACGCCGCCCAAGGCGATCGGCGGCGAAGGCATCTATCTCTTTGCCGAGGACGGGCGGCGCATCATCGACGCCTCCGGCGGTGCGGCAGTCTCCTGCCTCGGCCATCAGCATCCACGCGTGATCGCGGCGATGGCAAAGCAGGCCTCAACGCTGGCCTACGCGCATACTGCTTTCTTCTCCTCCGAGCCCGCCGAGGCTCTCGCCGAGACGCTGGTCGGCCATGAGCCGGGTGGTCTTGCCTACGCCTATTTCGTCAGCGGCGGGTCCGAAGCGATCGAAGCGAGCATCAAGCTCGCGCGCCAATATTTCATCGAGCGCGGCGAGCCGCAGCGGCAACATTTCATCGCGCGGCGACAGAGCTACCACGGCAACACGCTGGGCGCCCTCGCGGCCGGCGGCAACGCCTGGCGGCGCGCGCCCTATGCGCCGCTGCTCTCAACAGCCTTCAGTCACGTGACGCCGGCCTTCAACTATCACGAGAAGCGCGACGGCGAATCCGATGCGCAGTTCGTGGCGCGGCTGGCGGCGGAGCTCGAAGCGGAATTTCAGCGGCTCGGTCCCAACACGGTCGCGGCGTTCCTCGCCGAGCCGGTCGTCGGCGCCACCGCCGGCGCGGTAACGGCACCGGACGGCTACTTCAGGGCGGTGCGCGAGATCTGCGACCGGCACGGCGCGCTGCTCATCCTCGACGAGGTCATGTGCGGCATGGGCCGCACCGGCACCACGCATGCCTGGGAGCAGGAAGGCATCGCGCCGGACATCCAGGCGATCGCAAAGGGGCTCGGCGGCGGCTACCAGCCGATTGGGGCGATGCTCGCGAGTGGCAAGATCATCGAGACCATCCGCGCCGGCTCGGGCGCCTTTCAGCACGGCCACACTTATCTTGCACATCCCCTCGCCTGCGCCGCCGCACTGGCGGTGCAGCAGGTGATCCGCGAGGACGGCCTGCTCGAGCGCGTCAAGGAGCGCGGCAAGCAGCTCGAACAGCGCCTGACCGAGCGCTTCGGCAATCACCGCCATGTCGGCGATATCAGGGGCCGTGGCCTGTTCTGGGCGATCGAGCTGGTCTCTGATCGCGCCAGCCGCACCTCGTTCGATCCTGCGCTCAAGCTCAATCAGAAGATCAAGGCGGAGGCCTTCGCCAATGGGCTCGGCTGCTATCCCGGCGGCGGCACTGTGGATGGCGTTCGCGGCGACCACGTGTTGCTGGCGCCGCCCTATATCGCCTCGGCGGACGAGATCGATCTGATCGTCGACAAGCTCGGCACGGCCGTCGACAACGTATTGCGTAGTGTCAATCACTGAGGGGAGTAGCATGATGAGGAAAGTGGTTATCGCAGCGAGCGTGCTCGCTGCATCGACAATTGTCGCATCCGCCGCGACGCTCGACACGGTGAAGAGCCGCGGCACGCTGGTGTGCGGCGTCAGCGCCGGCTTTGCCGGTTTCTCCGCGCCCGACTCGCAGGGCAATTACAAAGGTCTCGACGTCGATTATTGCCGCGCGCTCGCGGCCGGCGTGCTGGGCGATGCCAGCAAGGTGCGCTACGTCTCTCTGACCGCGCAGAACCGCTTCACCGCCCTGCAGTCGGGCGAGATCGACGTGCTCTACCGCAACTCGACGCAGACCTATCTGCGCGGCGTGACGCTGGGCTTGCGGCAAGGTCCGATCAACTTCTACGACGGCCAGGGCTTTGTCGTGAAGAAGGATCTGGGCGTCAAGGACATCAAGGACCTCAAGGGCGCCACCGTCTGCGTCGCGCAGGGCACCACGCATGAGGTGACGCTCGGCGATTACGGCCGCGCCAACGGCATCGACTGGAAGCCGCTGGTGTTCGACCGCGTCGACACCATGTACCAGACATTCTTCGGCGGCCGCTGCGATGCCATGACCCAGGACGCCTCCGCACTCGCCGGCGCCGTGACCACCGCCGCGCCGAACCCGGCCGATTACGTCGTGCTGCCGCAGACCATCAGCAAGGAGCCCCTCGGGCCCTTCACCCGCAACGGCGACGAGGTCTGGAGCGACATCATCACCTGGCTGCATTACGGCCTGATCGAGGCCGAGGAGCTCGGCGTCACGCAAGGCAATGTCGAGGAGATGGCGAAGTCGCAGACGCCCGCGATCCAGCGGCTGCTCGGCGCATCCGGCGATCTCGGCTCCCGGCTTGGGCTCGACAACAAATGGCTGGTCACCGCGATCAAGGCCACCGGCAATTACGGCGAGATCTACGAGCGCAATGTCGGCAAGGCGAGCCCGCTCAAGCTCGATCGCGGCCTCAACGGCCTCTGGAGCAAGGGCGGCTTGATGTACGCGGTGCCGTTCAAGTAAACCGTGATCGTCTTCCGGACGCGCTGCGGCGTGCAACGCCGCTGCGCAGAGCCGGGACCCAGCGGCCACAATGGGCCCCGGCTCTGCAGCGCAATACTGCGCATTGCGCTGCGTACGGGGCACGAGACCCATGGATAGCCACCTGAGATGACGACGTCCCCTCGCATCGCCCTGATCCACGCCCTCAAGCATTCCATCGCCCCGATCGAGGCGGCGTTCGCCAAGGCCTGGCCAGAGGCGCGGCTGATGAACCTGCTCGACGACAGCCTGTCGGCGGATCTGGCCCGCGACGGCGCGCTCAACGATGCCATGACCGAGCGCTTCCTCGCGCTCGGCGACTATGCGGCGGCGACCGGGGCGAACGGGATCCTGTTCACCTGCTCGGCCTTCGGCCCCTGTATCGAGGCGGTCGCGCGCGCGCAGGCGCCGATGCCGGTGCTCAAACCCAACGAAGCCATGATCGAGCGCGCAGTGACGATGGGCAGGCGGATCGGCCTGCTGTCCACCTTTCCGCCGACCCTCGCCTCGATGCCGCCGGAGTTTCCGGCCTCCGTCCAAATCGTGCCGAAGCTTGCCGAGGGCGCGCTGGCGGCGCTCGACCGCGGCGACCGCGCTACGCACGACCGGCTGATTGTTGAAGCTTCGCGCGATTTGCGCGATTGCGACGTCATCGCGCTGGCACAGTTCAGCATCGCCTCGACGGCGCCTCTGGTGACGGAAGCAACCGGCCGTCCCGTCGTAACCACGCCTGAGAGCGCGGTCGACAAGCTGATGAAGCTGCTGAAAGCGAAGGCTTAGGCACCTGTCGCTTTTCGACGCCGCGCGCCCTTGATGGCAGCGGCGAGCGCGGCCTTCGTTTCGCTGACGAAATCCTCGACCAGTTCCTCGCGCGTGGCGTGCGCGGCCTCGCCGGTGAACAGGCCCTGCTCGGCCAACATCACCACGCCGTGCAACGCCGCCCAGATCTTGAGCGCCTGACGTTCGCGCAAATAGCCGACGGCGGGCGCTTCCAGGGCTTCGATCACGAGCGAGAAGGTCTCGCGCGTGGCCTCGTGCAGCTCGCTGCCCTTGTCGGCGCATGCCACGGTGCGGGACGCGAACATCAAGCGGTAGATGCCGTTTCGGCGCAGGCCAAACTCGAGCGTCGCCTGCGCCAGCCGCGACAGCTTTGATTGCTTCGACGTCCCAGCCATGGCCTCTCGCAAGATCGCGCTGAGCTGCCTGAACGCCTCCGCCGTCACCGCTGCAAGCAGCGCCTCGCGGTCGGCGAAATGTCGGTACGGCGCCGGCTGCGACACACCGAGCTGCTTTGCCAGCGCCTTGATGCTGATGGCCTCGGCGCCGCCCTGCTCCGCCTCGCGCAAAGCGGCCTTGACCAAGGCATCGCGAAGATCGCCATGATGGTAGGTGTTCGCGGGCTTGCGGGCGAGTTGTGAGCGCATGGTGGGGCGAACCTATAAGTTTGCGCTTGACAGGGAAAGCCTGTCGCGAATGTAATAGCATATAACTTAAAGCCGGTGGCGAATGCCGCGGATAAAATTGACATGAGGAACGCGCCGCCATCGGGCTACGCGCGGATACGACCGAGGATGCCGCCATGACAGAGCGACTGAGGGTTCACGTCGATCCCGACAAATGCCAGGGCCACGCGCGCTGCAAGGCCCTCGCGCCGGAACTTTTCGAGCTGGACGAATACGGCAACGCCCACGAAGCCGGCGACGGCACGGTCCCGCCGGTGCTCGAGGACAAGGCGTGGCTTGCCAAATCCAACTGCCCGGAAATCGCGATCGATGTGATCGAGGAGTAGCGCGCGGCCGCCCCCGCGTCCTTCCAGCGAACACGAGCCAAGGGATTCCCTGCCATGTCCGACGCCAGTCCGCCCGCCGCCCATCCGCCCGTCACCGACTGGGTCCATGATTTCGACCATACCGATCCGCAATGGACGAAGGATCCCTTCCCGATCTGGGACGAGCTGCGCGCAGCGAGCCCGGTCGTGCACACCGAGCGTTTCCTCGGCTGCTACATGCCGACGACCTATGAGGCGGTGCGCGAGATCGCCAACGACACCGAGCATTTTTCTTCGCGCCGCATCATCGTGCGCGACGTCCGTCCCGAGATCGCGAGGAACGCCGCACCGCCGATCACCTCAGATCCGCCCGTGCACAAGCCGGCCAAGCAGCTGTTGCTGCCGCCCTTCACGCCGGACGCGATGAAGAAGCTGGAACCGCGGATGCGCGCGATCTGCAACGAGCTGATCGACGGCTTCATCGCCGATGGCAAGGTCGACGCCGCCGGACGCTACGCTAAATATATCCCGGTTCGGGCCATCGCCCACATGCTCGGCATCCCCGAGAGCGACAGCGATCTCTTCATCAACTGGATCCACATGATCCTCGAGCTCGGCATCAAGGACGAGAGCAAGCTGCTCCAGGCCGTGCAGGAGATGAGCGCCTATTTCAGCGCGCATATCGAGGCGCGCAAGGACAAGCCGACCGACGATCTCATCTCCTACCTGATGAACGCCAAGGACAAGGAGGGCAACCCGCTCGAAGACTCGCACGTTCTTGGCTCGCTGCGCCTGCTCCTGATCGCCGGCATCGACACCACCTGGAGCGCGATCGGTTCCTCGCTCTGGCACCTCGCGAAGACGCCGGGGGACCGCGAGCGACTGATCGCCGAGCCGGGACTGATCCCGACCGCAGTTGAGGAACTGCTGCGCGCCTATTCTCCGGTGACGATGGCCCGCGAGGTGGTCAAGGAGACCACGATCTCGGGCTGCCCGGTCAAGGCGGGCAACATGGTGCTGCTGTCGTTCCCGGCCGCCAACCGCGATCCAAAGATGTTTCCGGACGCTGACAAAGTCGTGATCGACCGTCGCGAAAACCGGCACGCCGCCTTCGGCCTCGGCATTCACCGCTGCGTCGGTTCCAACCTGGCACGCATGGAGATGCAGGTTGCGCTGGAGGAATGGCTGAAACGCATTCCAGATTTCCGGCTCGATCCGGCAGGCGCGGTGACCTGGTCACAGGGCACGGTGCGGGGCCCCCGCCAGTTGCCATTCTTGCTCGGAAAGGCGATGTAGGCCTTTCCAGACAACGGAGAGGCCGGACGTGACTGAACAAGCAATCAAGCCGGCCTCCGACCACATCGACATCGCCGACGCCAAGCGGCGAATCAAGGCGATCTTCATCGGCTCCATCGGCAATCTGGTCGAGTGGTACGATTTCTACGCCTATACGGCGTTCGCACTCTATTTCGCTCCCGCCTTCTTCCCCGGCAACGACCCCATCGTACAGCAATTGAACGTCGCCGTCGTCTTCGCGGCGACATTCCTGATGCGGCCCCTCGGCGGCTGGTTCTTCGGCTATCTCGCCGACCATTTCGGACGGCGCATCTCGCTCACGCTCTCTGTCATCTTCATGTGCTTTGGTTCGCTGATCATCGCGCTGACGCCGACCTATGCCACGATCGGATTCGCCGCGCCGGTCATCCTCGCGCTCGCCCGCGTCATCGAGGGCCTGAGCCTCGGCGGCGAATATGGCGCAAGTGCCACCTATCTCAGCGAGGTCGCCGACCCCAAGCACCGCGGCTTCTATTCGAGCTTTCAATACGTCACCCTGATCGGTGGCCAGCTCACCGCGATCATCGTGCTGCTGCTCCTGCAAAAGGTCTTCCTCACCCCACAGGAGCTGAAGGACTGGGGGTGGCGTATCCCCTTCGCGATCGGCGCAGCGCTCGCGATCTTCGCCGCGGTGATGCGGCGCGGCCTGCACGAGACGGAGGCGTTCGAGGAAGCCAAGAAGGTAGTCAAGCCGACCGGCTCGATCACCAATTTGCTGCGTTATCCGCGCGAGCTGTTGCTGGTGGTCGGCCTCACCGCCGGCGGCACCGCGGCGTTCTATACCTTCACCACCTACATGCAGACCTTCGTCAAGCTTTCGGTCGGGCTGACCGAGGACCAGACCACTTTCGTGATCTTCGGCACCCTGGTCTTCGCGACCATCCTCCAGCCGATCTACGGCGCAATCTCCGACAAGATCGGACGCAAGCCGCTCTTGATCTTCTTCGGTGTCGCCGGCACGCTCGCGACCGTGCCGCTTTTGATGACCCTGAAGGAGACCAAGTCGCCCTTCGTCGCGTTCATCCTGATCTGCTGCGCCTGGCTGTTCGTCGCCGGCTATACTTCGATCAACGCGGTGGTGAAGGCCGAGTTGTTCCCGACCAACGTCCGCGCGCTCGGCGTCGGCCTGCCCTATGCCATCACGGTGTCGGTCTTCGGCGGCACAGCGCCGGCGATCGCGCTCTATTTCAAGAGCATCGGGCACGAGGAATGGTTCTACTTCTACCTCAGCGGCATCATCTGCCTGTCCCTGGTGATCTATGCTACCATGCGCGACACCAAGCACACTTCGGCAATGCATCGGCACGAGTAGACCATGGCTGACGAGACGCCATCCGACAGCAAGCTGACGCGCACCAAGGAGAAATGGGCGCGCGAGGGCCGCTTTCTCACGGGGAAGATCACGCGGCCGGAGGACCAACGGCTGCCGCCCGGCCAGCACCTCACCAAGGACTGGCCTGTGCTCGATCTCGGAGTCGTGCCGCCGGTGTCACGCGAGCGCTGGCGGCTCGACGTCTATGGCGCGATCGAGAGCCCCGTGTTCTGGACATTCGCCGAATTCATCGCGCAGAAGCAGGCCCGGTTCACCTCCGACATCCATTGCGTCACCACCTGGTCGCGCTACGACAATGAGTGGGAAGGGCTTGCCACGCGCGAGCTGCTCGCGGCCTGCCAGCCGCGCGAGGACGCACGCTTTGTGACGCTGCATTCCCATGACGGCTACACCACCAACCTCGCGCTGGAAGACTTTGCCGCCGAGGATGCGCTGCTCGCCCATAGCTGGTCCGGCCAGCCGCTGACGGAGGAGCATGGTGGCCCGGTACGGTTGGTCGTGCCGCATCTCTATTTCTGGAAGAGCGCGAAATGGCTCCAGGCCATCGAATTCCTGACCGAGGACGCACCGGGCTTCTGGGAAGTCCGCGGCTATCATAACCGCGGCGACCCCTGGGCCGAGCAACGCTATTCCGACGATTAGAATTCAAGCAGGAACGAGGGGAAGCCCATGCCGACAGAACGCTTTCAATTCACCGGCGAAGGCGGACATCAGCTTGCGGCCGCACTGGAGTTGCCGGACGGCGAGCCCGCGGCCTACGCGCTGTTTGCGCACTGCTTCACTTGCGGCAAGGATACGCTCGCCGCCAAGCGCATCTCGGTCGCGCTGGCAGCCAAGGGCATCGCGGTCCTGCGCTTCGACTTCACCGGGCTCGGCTCGAGCGAAGGCGATTTCGCCAATTCGACGTTTTCTTCCAACGTCGCCGATCTGGTCCGCGCGGCCGACCATCTGCGCAATGCCCGCAAGGCGCCGTCGATCCTGATCGGCCACAGCCTCGGCGGCGCCGCGATCCTCGCGGCAGCCGGACGTATCCCGGAAGCCAGGGCAGTTGTGACCGTCGCGGCGCCATCCGATCCGGCGCACGTGACCGGCCTCTTCAGGGAGCATCTCGACAACATCCGCGCGCAGGGCGAGGTCGAGGTCTCGCTCGCAGGACGGCCGTTCCGGATCAAGCGCGAGTTCCTCGAGGACATCGCCGAGCACGAGCTGATGAAGGACATCACAGGGCTGCACAAGGCGCTGCTGGTGATGCACTCGCCGGTCGACGACACCGTCAGCATCGACAATGCGACAAAGATCTTCGTTGCGGCCAGGCACCCCAAGAGCTTCGTCTCGCTCGACCATGCCGATCATCTGCTTGCCAAGCCTGCCGACGCCCTCTACGCAGCCGACGTGATCACGGCATGGGCCAGCCGCTACATCGACAGCGCAAAGCCCGCGAAGGCGATGGATCTTCCCGAGGCGCCGCGTCAGGTCGTGGTGCAGGAGACGCGCAAGAGCAAGTTCAACCAGCTCGTCACGGTCGGACCACATCGTCTGGTGGCGGACGAACCCATCGCCGCCGGCGGCGAGGATGCCGGTCCTGGGCCCTATGATTTCCTGCTCGCTGGCTTAGGGGCCTGCACCTCCATGACCATGCGTCTTTATGCCGACCGCAAATCGCTGCCGCTCGACCGCGTCACGGTCAGATTGAAGCATTCCAAGATCTACGCCAAAGACTGCGCGGAGTGCGAGACACGCGACGGCATGCTCGACCAGATCGAGCGCGACATCGTAATCGACGGGGCGCTCGATGCCGAGCAGCGCAAGAAATTGATGGAGATCGCCGACAAGTGCCCGGTGCACCGGACATTGACGTCGGAGATCCGCATCGTGACGAAGGCCGTGGACTAGCGCCACTGCGCTAGAAGCACGATGCCATCGTCCGCAATGCCGCGCCGATCTCGTTCTCGCGCCAAGCCGCAAAACCGAGCAGCAGGCCGTGATCGCGGGGTCGATCCAGCGCCAGGCTGGACAGCGCCCGCGTTTCAACGCCCGCCGCCGCCAGTCGCTTGACCGCGGCCCGATCGGCGCTACCGCGTTTGAGGCGAGTGACGAGCTGGATGCCGCCCGCGGGCACTTCGACCGAGAGCATCTCGCCCAGATGGCGCTCCAGTCCTGCAACGATGTGGTCGCGGCGCGCGTGATAGAGCCGGCGCATCCGGCGCAGATGCGCAAGGAAATGCCCGTCGGCGATGAACTCGGCCAGCGCTTCCTGGATGTGGCTGGATGCGATCAGCCCGATGTGCCGCTGTGCGATCTCGAAGGTGCTGACCAGCGCCGGCGGCACAACGAGATAGCCGAGCCGGATATCCGACGTCATCACCTTCGAGAAGGTACCGACATAGAACACGCGACCATGGGCATCGAGCCCTTGCAAGGCCGGCACCGGCCGGCTGTCATAGTGGAATTCGCCGTCGTAATCGTCCTCCACGATCCAGCTCTTGCCGGGCATGCAGACACCGAGGAATTCGGTGCGGCGCGCCAGCGACATCAGCCGTCCGGTGGGATGCTGGTGCGATGGCGTCATGAAGATCAATTTCGGGGCCGCAAGACCCGGCATCCGCTGCATTCCCTGCGCGTCCAGCCTCATGCCGGTCACGCGCGCGCCGGAGGCGCGGAGGGCTGCGGCCGCGCCGGGATAGCCGGGATCCTCGACCCAGACCTCGTCACCGGGCGAGATGAGAACAACCGCGATCAAGGTCAGCGCGGCCTGCGCGCTCGGCAGGATCATGATCTGCTCTGGCGTGGCGCGAACGCCTCTGCTCGCGGCCAGATAATGCGCGAGCGCCTCGCGCAGGCGCGTTCGGTTGACCGGTCCGAGCTCGCGTTTGGCCGCACGCACGGCGCTGCGGCGCAGGCAGCGAGCCCAGATCTCGTTCGGAAACTCCCGCGCATCTCCAAGCCCTGGCCGCAACGGTCTGAGCGGCACCTGATAGGACATCGGCCAGTCGGTCTGCTTGAGCTGCGAGGCCCAGGGTGAAAGCCGCGGCTTGCCGGAGCGCACGCGCGCCGCAACTGCATCTGCTCCTTGACGTCGTTCGCCGCCGTCGACGGTGACCACCGGACGGCGGCCGTGCGAGGCCTCGAGGTATCCTTCCGCGGCGAGCTGCTCGAACGCATAGGTGATGGTGTTGCGGGAAACGCCGAGATCGCTCGCGAGCCGGCGGCTCGATGGCAGCGCGCGACCTTTGCCGAGGCGGCCGGTCGCAATCAAGCCACGGAGCTGACTCGTCAGTTGAGCCACCAGCCCGTCGTCGCCGGCCCGCTTCAGGTCGATCATGGACGAGATCATATCATCCGAAACTGGCACCTTGTTCCTTTCTGATCTGGCGCTTTTGTGGGTACCAGAGCGGATGCTATCTGCCGGGCCGGACTGGTTCAAGGATCTTGCGATGAACTCCCTGTCACCCCGCGCGGCCGTCGGCCTGTTCCTCATCGTCGTGCTGGCCTGGGGCGTGAACTGGTCGGTGACGAAGCAATTGGTGCAGCTCGTCCCGCCGCTGTGGAGCTCGGCGATCCGGAGCTGGATCGCGCTGGCAGGATTGTTTGTGATCCTCGGGCTGAGCAACAATCTCGTGATTCCGGAGCGGCGCGACGTGCCGGTGGTCCTCAGCGTCGCGCTGCTGCACATGACGCTCTTCTCCATTCTAGTCGCGGCCGGCCTGCGCTTCCTGCCCGCAAGCAAGGGCATCGTGCTCGGTTACACCACACCGCTCTGGGTCGCGATTGCGGCACCCCTGCTCGGAAAGGACACCCTGACCGCACCCAAGCTTGCCGGCGCCCTGCTCGGACTGATCGGCCTTGCCGTGATCCTGAATCCGTCTTCAATCGACTGGAGCAATGCCAACGTCGTGCTCGGTGCCGGCATGGTCATCCTGGCCGCGATCTCCTGGGCAGCGAATATCATCTATATCCGCGCGCATCGCTGGATCGCCTCCCCGCTCCAGCTCCTGTTCTGGCAGCTGCTCGTGGCCACGGGCGTGCTCTCGACCCTTGCGATGGTCATCGACGGGCTGCCGCACGTGGAATGGTCGTGGCGGCTGGCTATGCTGTTCCTGTACTCTGGCCTGATCGGAAGCGCGCTGGCCTATTGGGCGATGTCGATGGTCAACAAGAGCGTTTCGGCGCTGACGACGTCGCTTGGCACCACCGGAACACCGCTCGTCGGTATCGCCAGTGCTGCGATCCTGCTGGACGAGCCCCTCGACTTGAGCCTCGCTGTCGCCGCCGGATTGATCGTCACCGGCATCGGACTTGCGACGCTCGGCGACCGGCTGTTGCGCGGTCAGGCCACCGCGAGCGGTTGAACCCGCAGCACGCCACGCAAACCTGCGGTCGTGCCGAGCAGGATGCCGGCGAGCGCGACGAACGAGCCCAGCGCCAGCGTCGACACGCCCGTGAGCCCCTGCCCGATCGAGCAGCCGAACGCCATCACGCCGCCGATGCCCATCAGCGCGGCGCCGCTGCCTGAGCGCAGCATGTGGCGCGGTGAGGAATAGCCTTCGAGCTTGAAGCGGCCTGTGGCGAGTGCGGTGATCAGGCTGCCGGCGAAGACGCCAGCGACCGTCGCAATACCGAAATTGAGCGTCAGGCCGGTCGAGAGCATGGCGTATTGCAGCGCGTCCGCGATCGGCGCGATGAAGGTGAGCGAGGTCACCGGCACCGGATTGAAATCGTCGGCACCGAGATAGCCGGTGACAAGCCAGCCGGCGGCGACGAGCAGGCCGACGACGACGCCCGCCGCGATCTGGCCCGGCGAGCGCCGGAACATCGGATGCGCGAAGGCAAACAGGATCAGCGCGACGACGATCACGGCCGCCGCCAGCGCACGCGAGAGCGCTTCACCGGGGCCAAGCGATGCCAGCAACGAAGGCAGCGAATTGACATTGACGGTGGTTTGCGAGGCCTGAACCAGCGCGATGCGAGCCGGCGCGACCAGCCCCTTGAGCGTCATCTGCGCAGCGATGGCGAGCACGATCACGACGACGAAGGAGCGGAGATTGCCGCGGCCGAGCAGCACCAGGGCGCGCGAGCCGCAGCCGTTCGACAGCACCATGCCGTAACCAAACAGCACTCCGCCGAGGAACAGCACCGGCACCGAGAACGTCTGCTGCAGGTAGATCGACTTGCTCAAATCAGCCATGCCGTTGCCGGCAAGGAACTGGCTGGCGGCGATCGCGACGGCGATCGCCAGCGCATAGGTCCGCACCAGCCGTCCGTCTCCCTCCGCAAGCCAGCCGCGCATGCTGCTCATCAGGCAGAAGCCGCTGAGCAGACCGACGGCGCCGTAGACAAGGCCGATGGCGAGGCCGGCGAAGATGACGATTGCTGCGGACGAGTCCATGATTACGGCTTCAGGACCACGCGATCCCGCGAGGAGCCGGCAACCGCGACATACGCCTCCTTGGCGCGCTCCAGCGGATAGACGGCATTCGCCTTGATCGGGAACGGCTTCAGCTGGCCGCTCGCAAAGCCCGGGCCGAGATCGCGCAGCACTGCGCCTGTCGCGGCCGACGACAGGCCGAGCGTATCGATGCCGACATAGGTGTGCTGGCCCCGGTAGAATTCGAGGATGTTGAACTGCACGATGCGGTCGATCGCGGCGATCAGGATCTGACGGCCACGCAATGCGAGCGACTTGTGCGCGGCCTGGAAATAGGGATCGCCGACCGTGTTGAAGACGACATCGACCCCCTTGCCGCCGGTCAATTCGCGCACGCGCGTGGCGACGTCGGTCGCGGAGGCGTCAACCACCTCGATGGGGGCGTTGGTGTGGCCTTCGTAAGCTTCCGCTTTGCGCACCACGCCGATGACGCGCGCGCCCTGCCATGTCGCGATCTGCACCGCGGCCTGGCCGACCTTGCCATTGACGCCCAACACCAAAACGGTCTCCCCGCTCTTCGGCACGCCGGCGCGGCGAAAGCCTTCCATCGCGGTGACGAAGGGCACGCCGATGCCCGCTGCCTCCTCCCACGACACCGTGCTCGGCTTCTCCACCACCGCATCAGCCTCGACGACGAGATGGGTTGCGTGGGTACCGTCGCGGCGGATGCCGAGATCGCCGGAGGAGCCGAACACCTCGCGGCCGACCGTGCCGGCCGGCCCGTCGGTCACCACGCCGGAATAGTCGCGGCCCGGCGTGCGCGGGAACACAGCATAGGGCATCAAGCCGGTCGCGGCCTTGACGTCGGAGGGATTGACGGCGGCGGCCTTGACCTCGATCAGGACATCGTTCGGACCGCGCGTCAGCGTGTGACGCTCGACCACCGGCGCAACCGCGGCAGCATTCTCGGCCTTGGCATTGAGGCGCACGCAGCGCGCTTCGACGGTTTTGGTATCGGCTGGCGACATGAAAGACCCGCGATTTCTCGCGGGCCTTGTCGCCTCTGGGGCCGGTCAAGTCAATCCGTCAAGTCAATCCGTAAAGTCAATCCTTGGGCCGCTTGTCGTAGAGGCGTTTGGCCTTGCCCAGCGAGCGCTCCAGCGTGGCGGGCGCGACCACCTGCACCCTGGAGCTAATGCCGATGGTGTTCTTGATGTGGGTCGCAATCCGGTCGGCATGGTCGAGGAGACCGCGGCCGTCCCAGCTCTCGGACCGCGCCTCCGCGATGATGGTCAGCTCGTCCATACGGCCTTCGCGGGTCAGTTCCAGGATGAAGTGGCCGCCGCACCAGTCGGTCGCGAGCAGCACCTCCTCGATCTGGGTCGGGAACAGGTTGACACCGCGCAGGATGATCATGTCGTCCGAGCGGCCCGTCACCTTCTCCATCCGCCGCATGCCCGGCCGCGCCGTGCCCGGCAACAGCCGCGTCAGGTCGCGGGTGCGATAGCGGATCACGGGAAAAGCTTCCTTGGTGAGTGAGGTGAAGACCAGTTCGCCCTTCTCACCGTCCGGCAGCACCGCACCCGTTTCAGGATCGATCACTTCGGGATAGAAATGATCCTCCCAGATGTGCAGGCCATCCTTGGTCTCGATACACTCCTGCGCAACGCCGGGACCGATCACCTCGGACAGGCCATAGACGTCGGTCGCATCCATATCGAAGGCGTCCTCGATCTCGCCGCGCATCGCATTGGTCCAGGGCTCGGCGCCGAAGATGCCGACCTTGAGCGAGCACTGGCGCGGGTCGAGCTTCTGACGCTTGAACTCGTCGAGGATTGCCAGCATGTAGCTCGGCGTCACCGTGATGATGTCGGGCCGGAAGTCGTTGATCAGCTGCACCTGCCGCTCGGTCATGCCGCCCGAGATCGGCACCACGGTGCAGCCGAGCTTTTCGGCGCCGTAGTGCACGCCGAGGCCGCCGGTGAAGAGGCCATAGCCATAGGCATTATGGATGATCATGCCGGTACGCCCGCCGGCGGCGCGGATCGAGCGCGCCATCACCCCGGACCAGGTGTCGATGTCTCCTTGCGTATATCCCACCACAATCGGCTTGCCGGTCGTGCCGGAGGACGCATGCACGCGCACCAGCTTTTCGCGCGGCACGGCAAACATGTTGAAGGGATAATTGTCGCGCAGATCCGTTTTCACCGTGAACGGGAATTTCGCGAGATCGGAGAGCTCGCGAAAATCGGACGGATGCACGCCGGCCTCGTCGAAGGCCTTGCGATAATGCGCGACGTTGTCATAGGCGTGCTTCAGCGACCAGGCCAGCCGCTGCTTCTGCAGCGCCATGATCTCGTCGCGCGAGGCACGCTCATGCGCGTCCATCTCGGCGCTATAGGCGCTGCCGCCTTCCTTGAGTCTCGTCAGAGCCATCCTCGTTTCCCATCATTGATTAGTTTTTTCTTGCTTGATTATTGGTCCTGCGTCGGCAGCCACGTGCCGGGAATGACACGCGAGTGCCCGCGGAATTCGGCGACGACGACGTCACCGGCGGTGACGCGCACGTCGTAGATGCCGGAGCGGCCGCTGCGGGTGATCTCGCGCGCCTTTGCGACGAGGCGGTCGCCGAGCCTGCCCGGCTTGATGAAGGTGATCTGCCCTTGCGCTGCGACCACGCGTTCGTTGTGCGAGTTGCAGGCAAACGCGAAGGCGGAATCGGCGAGCGTGAAGATGACGCCGCCATGGGCAATGCGTTGGCCGTTGACCATGTCTGGCCGCACCGTCATTGCGAGCGTCGCGAAGCCGGGGCCAATCTCGACGATCTCCATGCCGAGCCCCTTGGAGGCATCGTCCTCCGTCCACATCGCCTCAGCGCAGGCGCGGGCAATATCCTCAGGCGACAGGGCGGCTTTGACGTTCACGCGCTTCTCCCGGCCAGATGTTGGCCCATGATGTTCTGCTGGTTGGCGAAAACTGTCAAATAATGCGACGCATTTGCATTGTCGGGTTCTGATGCGCCCGGTCAGACATGGTCATAATCGACCACGACCCGCTCCGACGACGGCTTGGCCTGGCAGGTCAGGACGAACCCGGCCTTCAGCTCCCAGGGCTCCAGCGAATAGTTGATGTCCATCGGCGCTTCACCCTCGACCAGCTTGGCGCGGCAGGTCGAGCACATGCCGCCCTTGCAGGCGAAGGGCAGATCGACGCCGGCGCGCAGCGCGGCATCGAGGATCGCCTCGTCCTCCGCGACCGGCACGTCGCGGCGTTTGCCGTCGATGATCAGCGAGGCGATCGCCTTCGGCGGCGCGTCGGGCGCGACCACCTTCTTCGGCCGCGGCTTGCCGCCGAACTCGGAGACGAAGCGCTCGACGTGGATACGCTCTTCGGCGATGCCGCGCTCGCGGCAGGTCGCCTCGATATCCTCGCTCATGCCGAGGGGCCCGCAAATGTAGACGTGATCGACGCTGGCCGCAGGCACCAGCGAGCGCAGCAGCACCCTCACCTTGTCGCCGTCGAGCCGGCCGTGCAAGATCGGGATGTCCTGCTCCTCGCCGGAGATGACGTGGAAGATCGAGAGGCGGTCGATGAAGCGGTCCTTCAGTTCCTCGAGCGCTTCAAGGAACATGATGTTGTCGGTGGTGCGGTTGCCGTAGAACAGGAAGAAGCGGCTGTCCGGCTCACGCGCGAGCGTGCCCTTGACGATCGACAGGATCGGCGTGATGCCGGAGCCTGCGGCGAACCCGACATGGATGCGTCCGGCATCCGCGTGAGGAATCGCACCGAAGCGGCCCGTCGGCGTCATCACATCGAGCTCGTCGCCGCATTTGAGATCTTCGGCTGCCCAGTTCGAAAACGCACCGCCGTCGACCTTCTTCACGGCGATGCGGATCTCGCCGTCGTCGGGGCCGGAACAGATCGAATAGGAGCGGCGCACTTCCTCACCGTCCAGCGTGGTGCGGAGCGTGAGGTATTGGCCAGGCGTGAAAGCGTAATCGCCGGCGAGTTCGCCGGGGATGGTGAAAGTCATCGAGATGGCGTCGGACGCCTCGCGGCGGAGATCGTTGACGGCCAGGCGATGGAAGCGCGGTGCGGTGGCTGACATGGTCAATGACACTTGAAGTAATCGAACGGTTCGCGGCAGGACTTGCAGCGCCACAGCGCTTTGCAGGAGGTCGAGCCGAATTCAGACAGCAGCTCGGTGTTTTCCGAGCCGCATTGCGGGCAGGACACCGCCTGTTCACCGAACAGTGCCCGGCGCGAGCTTGAAGCCTGCGGCGGCGCGATGCCGTAGGCGCGCAGCTTGTGGCGACCCTCCTCGCTCATCCAGTCGGTGGTCCAGGCCGGCGACAGCACGGTGCGGACTTTTGACCGGCGAAAACCGGCGCGCTCCAGCGCGACCTCGATTTCCAGCGCGATCATGTTCATCGCCGGACAGCCGGAATAGGTCGGGGTGATCGCGACCTCGACGTGATCGCCGTCGAGCGCAACCTCGCGCAGCACGCCGAGGTCGGCGATGGTCAGCACTGGAATTTCGGGATCGACCACGCTCGCCGCGGCGTCCCAGGCGCGCCGGCGCAGTTCGCTGTCACGGTCGAGCACGCTCACCATGTCAGCCCCGGAAAGGTGCGCTGCATCGATTGCAGCTCGGACAGGAGATGGCCGAGATGTTCGCTGTGCCGGCCCATGCGGCCGCCCTGCTGCATCCAGTCGTTCTGCGGCAGGACCAGCGTGGCTTCACTGGCGACATCGGAAAGCGTTTGCAACCAGCGACCACGCAAGGTGCCGGGATCAATCGCGATACCGGCGTGGATCAGCGCGCGCTCGCCATCATCGACGGCAAACATCTCGCCGGTGAAGGCCCAGAGCTGGTCGATCGCGGCCTGCGCGCGGGCGTGGCTCTCATCGGTGCCGTCGCCGAGCCGGATGAGCCACTCCGAGGCGTGGCGCAAATGATAGGCGCTCTCCTTCTCCGACTTGGCGGCAATCGCGGCCAGCGTCGTGTCGCGCGAATTCATCATCGCGCGCCAGTAGAGGTCGGCGAACGCGGAATAGAAGAACTGTCGCACCAGCGTCTGGGCAAAATCGCCGTTCGGCTGCTCGACCAGCAGCAGGTTGCGATACTGCCTGACGTCGCGCAGATAAGCGAGCTTGTCCTCGTCGTTGTCCTTGCCTTCGGCCTTGGCTGCGTAGCTGTAGAGCTCGCGCGCCTGACCGATGAGGTCGAGCGCGATGTTGGAGAGCGCCATGTCCTCTTCCAGCATCGGTGCGTGCCCGCACCATTCCGACAGCCGATGGCCGAGGATCAGCGCATCGTCGGCGCGGCGCAGCGCGTAGAGAACCAGCGGCGTTTCGGAGACCTCGATGTTGGCGATCGCCATCACATGTGCCCCACTTCTTCCGGCACTTCATAGAACGTCGGATGCCGGTAGATCTTCGATTCCGCCGGCTCGAACATCATGCCTTTTTCGGCGGGATCGCTCGCGGTGATCGCGGTGGACGGCACGACCCAGATCGAGAGGCCCTCGCCGCGGCGGGTGTAGACGTCGCGGGCGGCCTGCAGAGCCATCGTCGCGTCGCTCGCATGCAGCGATCCCACATGCTTGTGCGCGAGCCCGTTGCGGCTGCGAATGAAGACTTCCCACAGCGGCGTGTTCGGCGTGGCCATATTGATCTCCCTACTCGGCAGCTTGCGCAGTCTGGCGATGCGCACGTTTGGCGGCATAGCTAGCTGCGGCCTCGCGCACCCAGGCGCCGTCTTCGTGCGCCTTGCGGCGCGCAGCCATGCGATCGCGATTGCACGGACCGTTGCCGGCGAGGACCTGCTTGAACTCGGTCCAGTCGATCTCGCTGTAACGCCAGTGCCCGTCGGCATCCTGAATCATGCCGGGATCGGGAATGGTGAGGCCGAGATATTGCGCCTGCGGTACGGTAGCATCGACGAACTTCTGGCGCAGCTCGTCGTTGGAGAAGCGCTTGATCTTCCACTTCGTCGAAGTGTCGCTATGCTGGCTCGTGCTATCTGGCGGGCCGAACATCATCAGCACCGGCCACCACCATCTATTCAGCGCATCCTGCGCCATCGCCTTCTGCTCGTCCGAGCCGCGGCACAGCGTCAGCATGATCTCGTAGCCCTGGCGCTGATGGAAGGATTCTTCCTTGCAGACGCGGATCATCGCGCGCGCATAGGGTCCATAGGAGCAGCGGCACAGCGGGATCTGGTTCATGATCGCAGCGCCGTCGACCAGCCAACCAATGGTGCCGATGTCGGCCCAGGTCAGCGTCGGATAGTTGAAGATCGAGGAATACTTGGCTTTGCCCGCGAGCATGGCGTCGACCAGCTCTTCGCGCGAGGTGCCGAGCGTCTCGGCCGCGGCGTAGAGATAGAGGCCGTGGCCGCACTCGTCCTGCACCTTGGCGAGGAGCGCGGCCTTGCGGCGCAGGGTCGGCGCGCGGGTGATCCAGTTGCCTTCGGGCAGCATGCCGACGATTTCGGAATGGGCGTGCTGGGAAATCTGGCGTGTGAGCGTCTTGCGATAGGCCGCCGGCATCCAGTCGTTCGGCTCGATGCGCTCCTCGGCATCGATGCGGGCCTGGAACTGCGCAGCTAGGCCTGCGTCCTCAAGACTGCGGTCGTTGGTCTCGGCCGTATTCAGCGCCTGGGTATACATGCGCATCCTCCCGATTTATTGGGAGGGAATATATAACAATAATTACGTCATGCAAGATATTTCTGTAACATAAAACTCAGGCCTCGAACCTCCTTTCCAGCAGCTTCCGCGCTGGCGGCAATGGCCCCTTTTCGTTGGTTCCATGTCCATCAAGCCATTGTTCGGAGGGGGCAAGCAGCGCACGATAGATTTCGCCGCACAGGTCCCGTGCGGCCCTGCCCGGCCAGTTCGTCGGCAGCAGGCTTTCGGGCAGCAGCGGATCGCGCAGCACGACGCGGCGGTAGTGGTGGATCAAGAGGATGCGCGCGGTGAAGGCGTCGGCCTCGGACAGGTCCGTGCCGCGGCCGATCGCGGCGCGCAGCGGCTCGAACGTCTTCATGAATTTCAGATAGGCATCCGCGGTGCGATCCAGCGGCCAACTTGCGCTGAGCAGTCGACGCCCGCTGTCATCCTCCGCCGAGACCTCGAGACGGATCGCGCCCGAAGCTTCATCCGGGACTGGCACCCCCGACGGCGCGACCCAGACGCCCGGCAGCGGACTGCCGAAGCCGGCGTTGCGCAGCGCCTCACGCGAGGCGTCGCGGTGCTCGCCATTGCCGATCAGCAGCAGCTCGAAGCGGCCGGTCCAATCCGATGGCGGCGGATCGTAGATGTGGCGCGTCGCAGCCTCGAAGGTCTGGCGGCCTTTCTCGGCAAGCCGATAGAAGCTGTTGCGGCCGACCTTTTCCCGCGTGAGCCAGCCATCGGCCGCAAGCCGCGACATCGCCGTGCGCACCACGCCGCTGTCGATGTCGAGCCCTTGAAAGAATTCCAGCAGCGTGCCGAGCCACACTGAGCTGCCGCGCGGCACGATGGCGTCGCCGAACACGGTGATGACGATGGAGCCGGTGCGCGACGGTTCACGCTTGAGCTGGTCGATGATGCGGGACAACGGATGCGCCATGCCCGAGGCATAGCGCGTTTGATGCGGGCGCGACAATGGAGGGGGGCGACGCCACTTCTCCTTCTCCCCGCTTGCGGGGAGAAGGTCGGGATGAGGGGGAGCCTCTGCCCGTTCGGTGAGAGTGGGAGTCGCGGAGACTCCCCCTCACCCGGATCGCATCTCCGATGCGATCCGACCTCTCCCCGCAAGTGGCAGCGGAATCGCATATGGGTTTTGTCTAGCTATTGCATTGGAAGGCAAGACGGATTCTGAAGACGACTCCCGGAAGACGGAGGGGGTCGGATGCAGAAG
>NZ_JACBZW010000026.1:0-45082 GCF_013408065.1 Bradyrhizobium sp. IAR9 | reverse complement strand
AGGCCGCTGATCGCCGCGATCGCGGCCTGAGGCCGGCCCAGTTTTGGCTTCAAGACTCGCGGTCCTGTAAGGCTGTTTTTACACGACCAAGACCCATTGCTGCCGTCAGCCATCTACTTGCGCGCAAGAAAAACGTTAGAGGGTTCGACCTCGATCAGGAAAGCGTCGTTGGCGAGGCTCGGCACCCCGATCCAGGTTGCGCAGGGCGGGTTCTCGCCGAACGCCGCCCTGAGAGCGGTGGTGATCGCTCCACTTTCATGCATGTGACTTAGCTTGATGTAGAGTCGGAGTGAGCCGACGTCATCGAGCGTCGCGCCAACCGATGCCAATGCGACAGCCAGGTTTTCTAGGCTCTTTTCAAGTTGACGCCCGATGTCACCGGCACCGACGATGTTTCGATCGGCATCCCAAGCGACCTGGCCGGACACATTTACCACGTCACCGAACGGCGTCCGAATGACTGTAACCTGAGCAAAACCATACGGCCGGCTATCAAAGAGTCCCGCAGCAACATGGACGGATCGGGTCATTGGGGCTCCTTGTTTTTTGCCGCGGTCAACGGCGCAACTACGACGAATAGAACATACGAAGGCGACAAGCGACACTTCGGCTCCTGGCTCGACTGAGAAATCCTCACGGCCGAATCGATGTCTGCCATCCGTGGTAGTTCAGACCAGATTTGCTCTCAGCGAGACTTTCGGCCTTTGACCCGTAGCCGTCTTGCACGATGCCCCGCAATTGCGACGCAGCAATTGCCGCCTCAGCAGGTGCGACGACCATCGATGCGTGATACGCTGCGTCACCTCGTCCTCAAGCTGCGATGAGGATCGAATGAAGCGGCGGGAGTTCATAGCGGGTACTGCGGCGCTGCTCGTTTCGCCGAGACGTTCGTGGGCGCAGGGTAGACACCATCGACTTGGCTTCCTTGCTATAGGTGATGGGAGCGGGCGGGCCCTCAATCAAGCCGAGCTTGCGTTATTTGATGGGCTGCAAAAGCACGGCTGGATCGATGGAAGAAACCTGATTGTCGAGTATCGTTTTTCCCAACCCCCAGACCGACTGCCAGCTTCAGTTGCCGACCTGATTGCTCTCAGTCCCGATGTGCTCGTCGCTGCGGCGCCGCGGGCAACCACAGCCCTGAAATCCGCAACTGCCACCATCCCAATCGTATTCGTGGCAGTGTTCGATCCCGTGGGGCTTGGCCTCGTGCAAAGCCTATCGCGTCCAGGCGGCAATATAACGGGTCTCGCGACCTCCGCAGGGGTAACAATCGGAAAGCAAATCGAGATCCTCCGCGAACTAGTGCCCGGCGCTTCGAAAATCGCGCTCTTAGTCAATCCGGGCAATCCAATGCACAGGCTGATATTAGTCGAGGAGGTTCCTCCCACAGCCCGGAACCTGGGCGTGGCTCTGCCGATAGTGGAGGCGACCTCGGCTGAGCAGCTCGATACCGCCTTTGCCTCGGCCGCCGCCCAGCGCCCCGATGCAATGATCGTTCTTGGCGACCCTCTGACTGTAGTCCAGGGCCCCCGAATTGTTGCGCTCGCGGCGAAACATCGTTTGCCCGCTATTCATCTCTCACGAGAATTCGCGAATGGCGGATTGGTCGTTTATGGCCCCGATATAGCCGATCTGTTCCGCCGTGCAGGCGGTTACGTCAATAAGATCCTCAAAGGCACGAAGCCTTCCGATCTGCCGGTCGAGCAGCCGACCAAATTCCAGCTAGTGATCAACATGAAGACTGCCAAAGCGCTCGGCGTCACCGTGCCGACCTCGTTGCTCCTTCGCGCGGATGAAGTGATTGAATAGAGTTTGCTGCGCTGCATGAGTCCGGATATGGCCCTTAGCAGCTGATGGCTCGAACCCGTGTCAGTTCGGCTTTCAGAGGCAATCCCGACAGCAATCCAGGATGGCGTTTATTGCTGCTTTTGGCCCGTTGCGTCCCACCAGCATCTAGCCTGCGGGCGGGTGCAGTTTATGCCATTTTTCACGCGCGGTTTCCGCTGATCCGCCGCGCCGTACTTCATCTTCTCTAAAATCTTTCCAATACCGATAGGTGCAAAACAGCCCGTACAGCCAAAGGAAAACGAGCACCAGAACAAGCGGACCAATCAAGCCTTTCGCGAACTCGGTTGGATCGAGAATCTTCAGCAAGAAAATCAAGGCGAGACATAGGGCTCCAGAAACCGCAAAGACTCGCGCTCGTAACCGCCAAACTCGGACTTCCTCTGAAACAGTCATCCCTCGTCCTTAGGCGTACGTACGCTCTCGCGCCGAGTCGGTAGGGCGAAAGCTAGGAGGCTCATTGGGGAGACCGAAAGCAACCAGCCTACCATTCCAAATGGCACTCGTGGCCCGAACGGGACATCGGGGGGCCCACAGTGCGGCTGGCAAGGCAGCGCCAATGGATCAGGAACAGGCCAGAGCTTCGCTCGACAATGCGGCAGCGAACGTCATCCAAGCTTGAGACCTCGCCGCCATTGGCGACCGGATTGGGGTTCCTAACCTTGGGACGAAATCAAAACCTGCCAGATCTGATCCGACCGCGTGGGGGCCGGCCGATCAGTTCAGCTGGCACTCACGATCGGATTTCGCTGATCTAGTCGGCGTTATAGGCCACCTCGCCCTTCCCAGTAGGTGGGCGTCCCGTAATACCGGTGGGTTCGGGTTTCCCAATTTCGATCTTCCCAGGAGTCATCGCTAAACTCAGGCGCGTCCCTCAGCTGTTGCTCCGTGATATTGGTTCGGAAGCCTTCAAGTGACGTATCATACGTCAGAGCGCCCCAGGGAATGGGGTAATGGCTGTGACCCAAGCCGACAAATCCGCCGAAGCTCATAACGGCATAAGCCACGCGACCTGACACCTTGTCGATAATTAGGTGATCAATCTCACCGATATTCTTTCCATCTGCTCCATACACCTCGGTTCCTTGAATGTCTTCGCTTGAGATGCAGTGATGATCCGGATGGGCTGTTGCGCGGGCCATGACTTTTTCTCCTTCATGGGGTAGGTGGTTTGTCGGCTTAACTCTGCCGCTCCGAGGGTGTTCCTGCGTTAGGCGTAACGGTCGTAGCGCCGATGACCAGCCTAGCGACGCTGACATGGACTTTAAGAGCTCAAACAGAGGGACGACGATGAGGCGCAGATCTGGCGACGACCGGCCGGGTCGCTTCGCGCCGCTTCGCGACGCAATATTTCGTAGCAAAGCGAATAGAAATCCTCCGGGAATTGGTGCCCGGGGCCTCGCAAATCGCGATCCTGGTCAATCCCGACAACCCGATGCATAAGCTGTTGGTAGCCGATGAGGTGCCCAATACGGCGCGCAACCTCGGCGTGGCTCTACCGATAGTTCAGGCGACCACGGCCGAGTGCGATGCACGAGTCTCTTGTTGGCCCAAAGCCGCCATGCAGCCGCGTCGGCTTCGATGTCGCCTTCCAACAGCAAACCGGACCAACGAACCGACGAGTACGTGCCTCAAATCACCCCCGCCAGCCTTAGCGCCACGCCCGCCGTGCAGCTGCACGCCAGCACCGTCAGCATGCCCAGCTTGAGCCGGAAGATCGCCGTTGCTGCTGCGATCGCCAGCAGCAGCGCCGGCACATCGACGCTTCTCAGCACCGGCATATCGAAGTTCAGCGGAAACGCATGCACCGGCACGGTCTCGCGGAACAGCGTGTGGAGCGCGAACCAGATCGAGAGGTTGAGGATCACGCCGACGACGGCGGCGGTGATCGCACTGAGCGCGCCGGCGAGGCCGGTGTTGCCGCGCAGGCGCTCGATATAGGGCGCGCCGACGAAGATCCAGAGGAAGCACGGCGTGAAGGTGACCCAGGTCGCGAGCAATCCGCCGAGCGTCGCCGCCAGCATCGGCGACAGCCCGCTGGGGTCGCGATAGGCCGCCATGAAGCCGACGAACTGCAGCACCATGATCAGCGGGCCCGGCGTGGTCTCGGCCATGCCGAGACCGTCCAGCATCTCGTGCGGCTTCAGCCAGTGATAGTGCTCGACGGCCTGCTGGGCGACATAGGCCAGCACCGCATAGGCGCCGCCGAAGGTGACCAGCGACATCTTCGAGAAGAACAGCGCGATCTGGCTGAAGACGTTGCCTTGCCCGAGCACCAGGAGCAGTGCGATGACAGGCACCAGCCAGAGCGCCAGCCACAGTGCGCCGACGCGGATCGCGCGCGCGATGTTGGGTTTGACGTGGTCGGGCACGGCTTCGCCGAGCATGCTGTCGATCGCGGCGCCGCTAGCGCCATGGCCGTGACCGGCCGGCGCGAATTCGGCGCGGCCGCTTCGCGCGCCGGCATAACCGATAAGGCCTGCCGCGATGATGATGATCGGGAAGGGCACTGCGAAGAAGAAGATCGCGACGAAGGCCGCAGCGGCGAGTGCGATCATGATGCGGTTCTTCAGCGCGCGCTTGCCGACGCGTACCACGGCCTCGATGACGATGGCGAGCACGGCGGCCTTGAGCCCGAAGAACAGCGCCTCGACGAAGCTGACGTTGCCGAAAGCCGCGTAGATGTAGCTGAGGCCCATGATGGCGATGATGCCGGGCAGGATGAACAGCCCCCCCGCCATCAGCCCGCCGGCAGTGCGATGCATCAGCCAGCCGACATAGGTGGCGAGCTGCTGCGCCTCCGGTCCCGGCAACAGCATGCAGTAATTCAGCGCATGCAGGAAACGGCCTTCGGAGATCCATTTCTTCTCCTCGACCAGGATGCGGTGCATCACCGCGATCTGGCCCGCGGGCCCGCCGAAGCTCAGGCAGGCGACGCGAAGCCAGACGCGGAACGCTTCGCTGAAGCTGATGCCGTGACCGGCATCAGCTCCTGCTTGAACATTCCGCGTGTCCATTACGCCTTCACCTTGTTGGTCGGCCAGTTGTGGGTCTCGGTGGTGGCGTCGCGGCACCAGCGGTAGAAGGCATCGTAGAGCGTCATGCCGGCCTCGAGCTGCGCGAGGTCGTCGTCATACATCCGCGACAGCCCGAGCGAGGCCGCGAGCAGGCCGGGCGCCTCCGGGGCGAGGTCGGGCCGCGCGGTGTCGGCGCCGCGCACCAGCGTGGCCAGCCGTAGCAAAGGCGGCGTCGCAATGCCGAACTCCTCGACCATCACGTCGAAGGTGCAGAGCTCGCCGCGGTGGCTCCAGAACACGTTCTCGATGTCGAAGGGGGCAGCATTGAACCGCTCGCCGACCGCGACCACCTCGGACGGCGCCACATAAAGGAACACCGCATTGGGATCGACGAAGCGGCGGATCAGCCAGGGGCAGGCGATGCGGTCGACCTTCGGCCGCGCCCGCGTGACCCAGACGGTGCGGCCCTTGGCATCGCGCGGCGGCAGCTTGCGGGCGTCGACCAGCGGCAGCTTGGCCGCCTTCCAGCCCTCGAAGCCGCCCTCGAGAGTCTCGGCCTCCACGCCGAGCTGGCGGAGCCAGGCCGCCGTGCCCTGCGCGAGCTTCTCGCCGCGGAAGCACGAGACGACAGCCCGGCGGCCGGCGAAGTCGCCGCCCCAGTCGGTCACATTCTCGTGGCTGAGCTTGATAGAGCCGGGGATCAGCCGCCGGTCGGCGGCAAAATCCTCTTCAGTCCGCACGTCGATCAGGACAGGCATGTTCGCCGTGCCGATCAACCGTGCCAATTTGTCAGACGATATGGTCGTGAATGTAGACATGATGCGTCCTCGCAAGAACCGAACGGGACGCGATGCTTGGGCGTGTCGCCTCGTGGGGAGATCGCTCAAATCCCCATGGCGCAGATTACATCGAAACTAAGAAGCACTGTCAATCCGCAGGACGATTGGACCTTCGAAAAGTGCTGCCCGCCGGTCTATACTGAACCCCAGCAGACCTGAATCCCCTGGAGAATTCGATGCATTCCCATTCCATCGAACAATGGACCCATGACCACGCCTTTCTCGGCCAGAAGCACGACGAGAACGAGCGGCGCACCTGGTTCGTGGTCGTCCTGACGCTGGTCATGATGGTCGGTGAGATTGTCGCCGGCTCGCTGTTCGGTTCGATGGCGCTGCTCGCCGACGGCTGGCACATGGGCACGCATGCGGCCGCGCTCGGCATCGCCGCCTTCGCCTATCGTTTCGCGCGGCGGCATCTGGGCAATGCGCATTTCACCTTCGGCACCGGCAAGTTCGGCGATCTCGCCGCCTTCGCCAGCGCGATCATTTTGGGATTGATCGCGGTCGAGATCGCCTATGAGAGCGTGCTGCGGCTGATCAATCCGGTGCCGATCGTGTATGGCGAGGCGATCGCGGTGGCCGTCCTCGGACTTTGCGTCAACCTCGGCAGCGCGTGGCTGCTGCAGGGCAGCCACGATCATCACCATCGCGGCCATGATCACGGCCACAGCCATGCGCATGATGCCGACGGGGATCACGACCATGATCATCACGGCCATCACCACCATCACGACAACAACCTTCGCGCGGCCTACGTCCATGTCATGGCCGATGCCGCGACCTCGGTGCTGGCGATCGCAGCTCTTGCCGTCGCCATGTATTCGGGCTGGGTCTGGGCCGATCCGGCGGTCGGCCTGATCGGCAGCGTGGTGATCGCGGCCTGGGCGTTCGGCCTGATCAAGTCGTCAGGCGCGGTGCTGCTCGACGTACGCGCCGATGAGAAGCTGGAGCGGGTGATCCGGGCGCGCATGGAGGTCGGCGACGACCGCGTCACTGATCTGCATCTGTGGCAGGTCGGTCCCGGCCATTGCGCCGTGCTGCTCTCGGTGGTGTCCGACAAGCCGAAGCAGCCGGCCGTCTACAAGCGGCGGCTCGCCGGGCTGAAGGGCCTCAGTCACGTCACGGTGGAGGTCGAGACCTGCCTGCATTGACGTGAACCACGCGAGCGGAATTCTGCGATGCGGCCGGGGTTGATCCTCGGTCGCAGCCCGCATGGCTGTATCGGAGGAACAATGATGCCCAGGATCACGTTCGCCGTCGCCCTCGCTGCGCTCGCTCTGTCCGGCCCCGCGGCGCTGGCGCAATCGGAAAAGGCCGGCGTCGAGAAGCTCTATGTGCTCAACTGCGGCGAGGGCACCGCAGGTGATATCTCGCGCTGGACGCCCGGCCTGAACGAAGGCAAGTCGATGGACTTCGTCGACACCTGCTACCTCGTCAAGCACAGCAAGGGCTGGTTCCTGTGGGACACCGGCATCGCCGATTCCGTCGCGAGCATGCCGAATGGTCTCGTGCCCGCCGATCCCAAGGCTACCACCTGGCGCCGGCCGAAGACGCTTGCCGCCCAGCTCGAACAGCTTGGGCTGAAGCCCGATGACGTCAAGGCGATGGCGGTCTCGCACACGCATCCCGACCACACCGGCAATGTCGAGCTGTTCCCGCAGGCCACGCTCTACGTGCAGAAGGCCGAATATGATTGGCCCGGCGCCAACAACGAGCCGCGCTTCAAGCCATCGCACCCGGTCGAGCTGCTCAACGGCGACAAGGACGTGTTCGGCGATGGCAGCGTGACCATCCTGTCGACGCCCGGCCACACGCCCGGGCACCAGTCGCTGCTGGTGAAACTGCCGAAGACCGGCGCGGTGGTGCTGTCGGGCGACGCCGTCCATTTTAGGGATAATTGGGACAACCGCCGCGTGCCCAGCATGAACGTCGACAAGGACCAGACCGCGGCCTCGATGCAGAAGATCGCCGACACGCTGGCCAAGGAGAAGGCGCAGCTCTGGATCAACCACGACAAGGCCCAGCGCGACAGCCAGAAGCTGGCGCCGGAGTTTTACGACTAAGGCGGATCAGCCTTTCGGTGCCGTCACTATGGGCGGGCTCGCGTCCGGCGTCTTCTTCGGCTTGAGGGTGCCGGCGTAGAATGAGACCAGCCAGATCAAGAGAACGGCGAGGAGGTAGACACCCCAGGCCTGCGGCGGGGTGGTGGCCCAGCGCAGGAGGCTTTTGAATGTGCGGGGCGGGCCAGCGTCCTCGGTCATGGCCCGCTTGTGCGCGAAACCTCGGGCATGGTCAATCCGGCCGCGGCTTGGTGCGGATCAGGAACAACGCCGCCAGCGCCGAGAGGCTGAGCGCGGACGAGACGATCAGCACCTTGGCGCCCATGAGGTCGATCAGCAGGCCGAAGGTCAGCGGCGCCACCGCCTGCGCCATGCGTGCCGGGGCGCCGATGATGCCGAGGCGATAGCCGAAATCCTTCGGGCCGAAGATCGACAGCGGCAGCGTGCCGCGCGCGATCGTCAGAATGCCGTTGCCCGAGCCGTGGAACAGCGCGAACGCGCTCGCCGCCGCGCCGCCGAAGATCGCCACGATCACCGCGCCGATCGGGTGGGTGAGGCAGGCAAGCCGGGTCGACCACAGCGGATGGAAGCGGCTGAGGAAGCCGGCTTCCAGGATGCGCGCGCCGACCTGGGCCGGGCCGATCAGCGCGCCGGCGGCGATCGCCTCGACCGGGGTTGCGCCTGTCGTCTCGAGGATGCGCGGGAAATGCGCGGCCATGGCGCCGGTGACGGTCCACACCGCCGCGAAGATGAAGGCGAGCAGGACCATGGTGCGGTCGAGCGGCAGATGCGGCTTCTCGGCCGCCGCCGCCTGCCTGGCGCCCTTGATCGTCGGCAGCATGAAGAAGTTGAGCGGCAGGCCGATCAGGATGTTGGCAGCGGCCCAGGCAAAGCAGGTCTCGCGCCAGCCGATATGGGACAGGCCCCAGGCCGTGAGCGGCCAGCCGACGGTGGAGGCGAAGCCCGCCATCAGCGTGATGCCGGTGATGGGCCTGCGCGCCTCGGTGCCGTAGATGCGCCCCAGCGCGGCGAAGGCGGCGTCGTAGAGCCCCATCGCCATGCCGATGCCGAGCACGAGCCAGGCGAACACCATCACCGGGACGGAATGTGCGAAGCCAAGCAGCGCGAGGCCGGCGGCAATGGTCAGGTTCGAAGCCGACAGCACCTGCCGGCCGCCGACGAGATCGATCTGACGGCCGATGCGCGGGCCGAGCATCGCCGAGATCACCAGCGAGGCCGAGAACGCGCCAAAGATCCAGTTGGAGGAGACGCCGAGGTCACGCGCCATGGGATCGGCGATTAGCGCCGGCAGATAATAGCTGGACGCCCAGGCCAGGGTCTGCGTGGTGCCGAGCGCCAGGATGATCGGAAGCTGGCGCTGGCTCATATTCCCGTATTTCTGGTCGGCAGTGACATCGGTTCCATTTGCAGCCGGCACGACAGCGCGTCAACCGCGCCTGTGGCATATTCGACCTGCTGCGGGCGGGAGCCTCGTTGCGCACGTTCGCGCGCGGCCTTTCGCCCGTCACGAATGCACGCCATAATGGCGCATGCAATTGACCTCGCGCCTTGCGCTGATGAACTGGCTGACCGGCCAGGGGCTCACGGGCCTTCCCGAAAACGAACTGCTCCGCGGCTTCTGCGAGCGCTGCCGCGCCGAGGGGCTGGAGCTGTCGCGTGCGCTGGTCGTGATCGACACGCTGCATCCGATCTATGAGGGCCGCGGCTTCCGCTGGAGCGATCGTCCCAGCAACGAGAGCGACGCGTTCGAATACCGCTCGACCGCCGAGGGCGACGCCGCCGCAAGCTGGCGCCGCTCGGTGTTCTTCCACATGCTGGAGCATGGCCACGACGAGATGGTGATCGATCTGGCCGACGCGCCGTCGATGGATTTCTCCCAGATCGGCGAGCTCGCCGAAAAAGGCCACAAGCACTATCTCGCCTTCGTGCATCGCTTCGGCGAGAACGGCGCGCTCGGCCTGATGGACTGCCTCTATTCCTGCTGGACCACGCGCCGCGACAGCGGCTTCTCCGGCGGCGAGCTCGAGGCGCTACGCGATCTCGTGCCGGTGCTGGGGCTCGCGATCAAATCGGCCCAGCAGGTCGACATCGCCCGCACGCTCGGGCGCGTCTATCTCGGCCGCGACGCCTCCGAGCAGGTGCTGCGCGGCCGCATCTCGCGCGGCGTCACCGAGCGCATCAACGCCGTGCTCTGGTACTCGGATCTGCGCGGCTCGACCGGAATCAGCGAGAGCATCGGCCCCGACGAGATCATCCCGTTCCTCAACGACTACGCGCAGGCCGTGATCGACGCGATCCACGAGGCCGGCGGCGACGTGCTCAAGCTGATCGGGGACGGCGTGCTCGCGATGTTCTGGGGTGAGGACATGGCGGATGCGCGGCGCGCTGCGCTCCGCGCCGAGCATCTGTTCCGCAAGAACGTCGCGGCGTTGAACAAGCGGCGCGAGGCCGACGGCCGTCCGACCACCTCGGCCTATATCGGCCTGCATGTCGGCGAGGTCTTCTATGGCAATATCGGCAGCGAGGACCGGCTCGACTTCACGGTGGTCGGGCCGACCGTCAACGAGGTCAGCCGCATCGCCTCGATGAGCCGCTCGGTCGACCGCGAGCTGTTGGCATCGGCGGAATTCTACAAGGGCCTGGATGCCGCCGGCCGGCGCTATCTGGTCTCCACCGGCCGCTACGCGCTGCGTGGCATCGGCCGTGCGCAGGATCTCTACACGCTCGATCCGGAGGTCGACGCCAGCGAGCCGGTGACGGGGAGCTACGAGCGGTATCTGGCGAATTAGCACCGCGCCGCGACTTCATCCCCCACCATGTCCGGCTGCCGATCCAGTGCCACCGCGGGCGACAGCCAGATCACCAGCGCCTGCGCGCCGAACACGGCCGCCGCGAGATAAAGGCAGGCTTCGGCGCTCCAGAGGCCGCCGACGACCGCGCCCAGCGCCGAGCCGAGCGGGCGCGCGCCGTAGCTCATGATGTTGATGGCGGAGACGCGGCCCAAGAGGCGCGGCGGCGTCACCGACTGGCGCAGCGTCGTGGTCGAGATCACCCAGAGGATCGGCCCGACGCCGAGCAGGAAGAAGCTCAACGCCGCGAGCCAGGGCGAGGGGACCAGCACCGTCAGCGCCATCACCACAGCTGCAACGAAGCCCGTCACCGGGCCGAGACCGACGACGGTGCCGAAAGCCACGCGCTGCATCACGCGCGTCGCGAACAGCGCGCCGATCACCATGCCGACGCCGTACATGGTCAGCACCGTGCCGACGCCGGCGGCGGTGAGGCCGAGATGGCGCACGGCATAGGGCACGAACACCGCGATCTGCAGGAACCAGCCGGTGTTGAAGATGAACTGGGTGATGAACACCGGCCGCAGCAGCGGATGATGGAATACGAAGGCCGCGCCTTCGCGGATATCCTGGAACGGATGTCGCCGCGGGGCGGGCGCGCGCGCCGGTTCGAAGATGCCCGAGAGCAGCACCACCGCAATCGCCGAGAGCGCCGCGGCGAAGCCGAACGCCGGGCTCGCGCCCCACCATCCCACCAGTGCGCCGCCGAGGGCGGGTCCGCTGGCGAAGGCGACGGTGCGCGCCAGCTCGATCCGGGCATTCGCCGCCGGCAGGAGGTCGGAGCTCACCAACGATGGCACCAGCGCCGGCGCGGCCACGCTGTAGACGACGGTGCCGCACACGGCTGCGAAGCCGAGCAGCGCCAGCAGCGGAAGATTGAGGGCGCCGAGCGCGAGCAGCAGCACGATTATCCCGAGGGCCACCGCCCGCAGCGCCTCGGCCCCGGCCATCAGGGAGCGACGCGAGATGCGGTCGGCGAGCAGGCCGGCCGGAATCGCGAACAGCACGAAGGGCAGGGTCAGTGCGGTCTGCAGCAGGCCGGTCTGGCCTTCCGCGACCCCGAGCGTGAGCACGGCGACGATGGGAGCTGCGGCCAGCGCGATCTGCTCGGCCGACTGCGCCGCGAGGTTGGACCAGGCGAGGCGGCCAAAGGTGTCGGGGAGGCGAGGCGGGTTTGACATGGCTCATTTCCTGCAAAGTCGGGTTGGCGCCAGTATCCGGCGCCAACGGCCGCCAAACCCACCCGCTTCCCGACACGGCGGCGAATAACGGCCAGAGCGGGAACCCATGCCGCTAGATGCAGTTGCAAATGAGTTGCAATAAGACTCGATTTCGGTATTCTCGCCGCATGGATGCCCGATCGCCTGATTTGAGTCCCGACGCCGCCGGCTGGCGCGCTGATGCGCCCGTCACCAAAAGTCTCGCCGAGGTCAACGCCACGGTCGCCATTCCGGCCGCGGGCCGCTGGTGGCGCCGGCTGCTCGCCTTTGTCGGCCCGGGCTATCTGGTCTCGGTCGGCTACATGGACCCCGGCAATTGGGCGACCGACCTCGCCGGTGGCTCCAAGTTTGGCTACACGCTGCTGTCGGTCATCCTGCTTTCGAATTTGATGGCGATCCTGCTGCAGTCGCTGGCGGCACGGCTCGGCATCGTCACCGACCGTGACCTCGCGCAGGCCTGCCGCGCCACCTATTCGCCCGGGGTGAATTTCCTGCTCTGGCTCGCCTGCGAGGCGGCGATCATCGCCTGCGATCTCGCCGAGGTCATCGGCACCGCGATCGCGCTGAAGCTGCTGTTCGGCATTCCCCTGATCGGCGGCGCGCTGCTCACGGCCCTCGATGCCTTCCTGCTGCTGCTGCTGATGAACCGCGGCTTCCGTTTCCTCGAGGCCTTCGTCATCGCGCTGCTGGCGGTGATCGCGGTCTGCTTCGCGGTCCAGATCGTGGCTGCGGCGCCGCCGGTGGCGGAGGTCCTGCACGGCTTCATGCCGAAGAGCGAGATCTTCACCAACCCTGAAATGCTCTACATCGCGATCGGGATCATCGGCGCGACGGTGATGCCGCATAATCTCTATTTGCATTCCTCGATCGTGCAGACGCGCGCCTATGAGCGCAACGACGCCGGCCGGCGCGAGGCCATCAAATGGGCGACGACGGACTCGACCATCGCCCTGATGCTGGCGCTGTTCATCAACGCCGCGATCCTGGTGGTCGCAGCCGCAACCTTCCACAAGAGCGGCCATTCCGACGTTGCCGAGATCGGCCAGGCCTTCGAGCTGCTCTCGCCGCTGCTCGGCCTCGGCATCGCCTCGACGCTGTTCGCGGTGGCGTTGCTCGCCTCCGGCCTGAACTCGACGGTGACGGCGACGCTCGCCGGCCAGATCGTGATGGAAGGCTTTCTCGACCTGCGCCTGCCGAGCTGGGCGCGCCGCCTGCTCACGCGCGGCATCGCCATCGTTCCCGTGATCGTGGTGACGGCGATCTATGGCGAGCGCGGCACCGCTGATCTGCTGGTGTTCAGCCAGGTGGTGCTGTCGATGCAGCTGCCCTTTGCGGTGATCCCGCTGGTCCGCTTCGTCTCCGACCGTCGCAAGATGGGGCAGTTCGCGATTCCGGGATATGTCGCGACGATCGCGTGGATCGTCGCGGGTGTCATCGTGATTTTGAACGTGAAGCTGCTGGTGGATACGCTGTTCGGGTGAGGGCGGCGGCTATCTATCCGGCTCGTTGAAGTGGGCCTTGCTCGGACGGCCCCCGATCAGGCAGCGAGCGTGACCTTCCCGAAAGCGAGCGTCTGCCCGGATAGATGTCTTGGCTGGCGAAGTTGCTTCCGATTTCGCGCGCAGGGGTTGCAAAACCTGGCGTCGGAACTCGATTTGGCAAACTGTCACTTTTCAATTTGCGCGGCGCGCGTATACTAGTTGCAATTGCTGACCGGGCGTACAATAATAACCCCTGTTTAGCATTGATTTGCTTCCGGCGGGATGATCGGCGGGTCCTGCGCCGGACCAAGAGCGACCACTGCAATTCTCCGGACTCATCTATCGGTTGTGCGCGAATAGAGTTGGCGCACGAAATTTTTGATTTGATCGTTTGGATTGATCGACAGCTTGTTTTTCTGCTGAGCGGGTTCACGCCCCGAAGGGGCGATGTTCAAGCCAGAACGCGTTGGTAATTTCGTACAAATCATTGATGAGTGTGTGCTGCCGTGACCAGGTGTCCCGCTTGTTCAGCCCGTATTTCCCGCGAGCATCGCTTCTGCTCTCAATGTGGTGCGAGTCTCAATCGTAACGCGGAGGAGCCGGGCGCCCCGGACCGCGATGCGCACGTCGTCCAGCTGCACCATCATCTTCCCGTTCGCTCGCAGATGTTGACTGAAAACAAGCAGGTCAGCGTGCTGTTCGTCGACGTCTGCAATTCGACCTCCCTTTTGCAGCATGTCGACCCCGAGGAAGCCCGCGCCTATCTCGGCAGGGCATTGGACCGGTTGGCTGACGCGGTCGAGACCTATGGCGGCACGGTGAGCCAGTTGCTCGGCGATGGCCTCGTCGCCTTGTTCGGCGCGCCCGTGGCGCAGGAAGACCACGCCCTGCGGGCGTGCCTTGCCGCTCTCAAGATGCAGAGAGCATCCATTCCAGCCCAAGATATCGGAGGCGTTGTCAGCCCGACGCTACGCATCGGTATCAATTCGGGCGAGGTGCTGGTCGGTATCGTCGGACAATACCGGTGGTCGCACTACGGCGCGGACGGAAAGACAATCCATCTCGCTTCGCGACTTGAGAAGATGGCGCCGCCCGGCGGCATCCTGATCAGCGCCGCGACGCAGCGGCTGGTCGCGCAGCAGATCGACACGCGTACGGCGGGCGTGCGGATCGTGCGCGGACTGGATGTTCCGATCGAAGTGCATGAAGTCGTGGTGGAGACCGAAAGTTCGGCGGCCGCGCCATTGACGCGGAAGCCGCGCTGGGCGCCTCTGATCGGACGCAAAGACACCTTGAGGATCCTGGAAGGGACCCTGGAGACCGTTCAAAAGTCCGGAATGCGGACCATCGGGTTGTGTGGCGATGCCGGGATCGGCAAGTCGCGCCTGATCGTCGACTGGATGGACAGCCTCGCGCAAGAGGGCGTGGACGTCTGCTTTTCGCAGGCGAGAGGGTATGCGAGCACGCGGGCCTACAGCACCGCCACCGATCTGACCGCAAGTTTGGTCGGGCTTGCGCAAACCAGCGCGGCAGACATTCGGCATTCCGCCAAGCAGGCGTTGATTGCGAAATGGCCCGATGACGGCGCCGAGCATCTGGCGGCGGTCAATGATCTCTTGGGACTTGCGGCGCCGGATGAGGCCTGGCTGGCGCTGAACCCGGCGCAACGACGGCGCCGGATCGGCGAGGCGTTGCTCTGGCTCGTGCGCAGACGCGTGCGGTCCGGCGCTTTCCTGCTCGTGCTCGAGGACGTCTTCCTGGCCGACCGCGAGAGCCGGCGGCTGTTCGAGGGCCTGCTTCCAAAACTTCAGGCGCTGCCGGTCCTGATTTGCGTCACCTATCGCCCGGATTTCGACCATCAATGGCGTCGGGCGTCCTGGTTTTCCGAGCGCGTGATCGAGCCGCTGGGCGACGGAGAAATGCTCCAGCTCGCGCGCGCCTGTCTCGGCGATGATCCGTCCGTGCTTGGCGTCATGACCGAACTGGTCGCGCGTGCCGACGGCAATCCCTTCTTCCTGGAGCAACTGGTTTTCACGCTGATCGATGACGGGTCGCTGGAAGGCACCCCCGGCGCCTACCGTTTGCAGAGGCCTCTCGGAGAGCTGCGGGTGCCGGGCTCCATCGCGGCGGTGATCGGGGCGCGGGTCGACAGGCTGCCCGAAGCCGCAAAGTCGGCGCTAGAGGCTGCGGCCATCCTTGGTGATCCCATCACGCGCGATCTGGTTGCCGCGATGCAGGCCGTGGACCTCGATCGCGCCGAAGAATTGTTAGGCCTTTGTGTCGCATCCGGATTGCTGACGAGTCCGGACCAGGCGAGGGGCTCGCACGGATCGCACGCCTTCGCGTTCCGCCATGCCTTGGTCCGTGACGTCGTGCTCGGGGTGCTCACGCGCGCCAGGCTCAAGGCGCTGCATCGCCAAGCCTTCCTGGCGCTGCACGCCCAGCCCGGGGCCGCCGATGTCGATGCCGCGCCGGCACTGGCGCATCATGCCTTCGGGGGCGAGGAATGGGAGCAGGCGGCAAGATTCGCCGTCAAGTCGATGGCGCGTGCCATCTCGCGCTCGGCCAATCGGGAGGCCGTCCAATTGCTGGAGAAGGGCATCCAGGCGGCACGGCGCGTCGAGGGCGCGACGACCGCCCAGACCCTGGAGCTCGCGCTCCGGCTGGAGGCCATTGGCGCAATGCTGGCTCTCGGGCAGATCGACGAGATCTTCGACAACATGGAGCGGGCTGAAGCCATCGCCGTGCAACTGAACGATCAGCGTGCACGAGCGGCGGTTTCGACCGAGACGGCAGTGTTTCTGTGGATGCGCGGACGTTTCGAGCAAGGTCTGGGCTACGCTTCGCAGGGACTGGAAGCGGCTCGCCTCGCACAGCGTCGTCACATGATGATGGCGGCGCATCAGACCCGCCTCATGCATCTGCATGCGCTCGGGCGTTACGCGGACGCGGCGGCCGAGGGCCGGATCCTGCTGTCGGACTACGAACCGGAATTGTCGGCGCATTATGTCCAGCCGGGCTGGGCGGCGATTCCGATCATCAACCTGTACGCATTTCATGCCAGCACGCTGTGGCGCCTCGGGGATGGCGGCGCGGCGGACGATTTCTTCGCCAAGAGCTATGAGATTCTATCCAACATCGATCACCCATATTCCCGTCTGTTGATCGACACGGTCCAATCGCAGATCTGGGTCGAACGCGAGGAGCTCGACCGTGCCGAGTCCCTGATGCGCACGGGTGTGCAGCAATGCATGACGCACAACGTGCCGACCATGCTGTCCGTCTGCACCGGCGTTCTCGGCAGCGCGCTGGCGCGCAATGGCAAGGCCGCCGAAGCGGTGCCCATGCTGGAGAAGGGGTTCGCCGATCGCATCTACGAGGCGGCCGGCCCCTATGGCAGGACGTTCATGCGTGTGAGCCTGGGTGTCGCCTATCGCAAGCTCGGACGACTGGACGATGCGATCGCCGTCGGACGCAAGGCGGTCGAGCAGGCCGCCGAGGAATACGGACACCAGACCGAAGCCCTGTACGAGCTCGCCGAAACGCTGCGGCAAGCCGGCGATCAGGCCGGGGCCGAAGCGCATTTCAAGCGAACCGCCGAGGCGGCGGAGCGTCTGGGCATGCCTCACTACCGGATGCGGGCCGCCGCGGCGCTCGCAGATTGGCGGAAGGACGGGTACGCAGCATGAAAATCTCAGCTGGCACTCCTGATGCAATGCCGCCGGGGCTCCGCAGCCTCTCCTATGGGATCTTCTGTTGGGCCAATCGCCGTCCGAGGGCGTTGCGAGCCGTCGGTGCCCTGTTTCGGCTTTGGCCGTTTGCGGGCGGCTGGTTCGGCATGGCGGCGCGCGCCAGTGCGGTCAAGGGTGTCCTGACCAGGCCGCAGAGTTTCTCGAACTCTGCCCATGCGGCCAATCTGGCCGCCGGCGATTACCTGATTGGCATGGATCCGGGCCCTACCTACCACGACGACCGGCGTCTGCTCGATGCCCGGTTGGCTTTGCTGGCTGCGAGCTTGCCGGCCGCGGCCGATCAGGAGGTTCAGCGACGCGTCGAGCAGCTTGGGCAACTCGGCACGAACAAGTCGTTCGACCTCATTGACGACTACCTGATGTGGATCGTGTTTCGAGCGATGGATCCGCTGTTCGGGGCGGCAACGGGCAAGGTGGTCGCGGGCGCGCATGGCAATTTCAACGACCCCGGGCTGCAACGGCAATATCTCCTGGAAATCAGATATGTCGCAGGCCAGCTCCTTGCCGGAAGCACTGCGACGCTGAGGGTCCAGCGTCGGGCAGAACTTTGCTCGGATGCGTTGCGGGCACGTATCGCCGCCGTGAGCCGCGACATCGAACAGGCTTGGGGTGTCCAGAGCACTGCCAGCGAGATCACGCGGAATGCCGCCGGTCTTGCCTGGATTTCGCATCCGGTCACGGTGCAGTCGGGGGCACTGGCCGTGCAGGAGTTGCTCGGGCGTTCCGGGGTTCACCGGGCCTTGCGGGCGGAAGCCGAGCGGCTCGGGCCGGCCCGCGTTTGGCAAGACGCCAAGTTCCGCGATCTGGTGCGCGAGCACGTGCTCGAGCTGATGCGCTTTCGGCCCATCTTTCCGCTGCTCGCGCGCGACGTGCCGCGCGATACGGAATTCGAGACCGGGGCGCGGCACAACGCGCCGTGCTCCGCTGGTGGCAAGATGGCGATCTGGTCGATTGCCGCCCTGTTCGATTCCAGGGTGGTCAAGAAGAGCCGTCAGTTCTGTCCCGCCCGCAATTGGGGGCCGCATCAGGATTTGCGCTGGCTGATGTTCGGGTACGGCACCCGCCAATGTCCTGCCAAGGATTACGCGGTCGAAATCCTGACCAGCGCGCTGATCGGTCTGCTGATCCTGCCCGAGCTGCGACTGACGCGGGGCGAGGGCAAGGCCATCGCCTATGACGGCCCATTGATGTCTCGCATGCGCGTGAACTTCGTCTGACGGATCGTGGAAGGACAGTCCATGCTCAAAATGGTCCGGCAGCAGATGATCTGCATCATTGCGCCAGGCTGGCGCGGCGCGGTGGATTTTTCCGACTCGGGAGACATGCAGTCCGCGCTGAATGCACTGTTTGACGATGTTGCGGTCATTCAGTTCGCGTCCATCGCACTGTTGCCGGCGCGCACGGACGCAGAGGACCAGGCGCCGCTGCTGATGCTCGAGCTTGCCGTCGAGGAAGGCATCGATCCCAAGGACATGCTGTACCGGCTGGTCCATCATCCCAGCGGCGCGATGTGGTCGCTCTTCAGCTCTTACTGGCCCGGCGGCGGGCCTGCGCTGGTGAGCGCGCGCAACGGACAATTGTTCGACAAGCTGATCGGGTGGCTCAGTCTCGCCGATGGCGGTTTCGTCGGTCCTCGCGACCGAACGGCCCGCCAGATCAGGAAGGAGCACGACCTCCTGATATGGACCCGGGACGAGGGACGCAAGTTGAGAGCCATGTACGGCGATGACCGTGCATCGTTCGCGCTTGCGCTGGCGCAGCGGGCATTCCAGGACCCGCGCTTCGACTGGGCGATGCAGCCTGCACCGCGGTCCTATTGGCGCGGGAAGGGTGCGAGCATCTCGGCAAAGGTAGGCTATGGGCTCGTTGTTTTC
Organism: Bradyrhizobium sp. IAR9; assembly: GCF_013408065.1. Lineage (NCBI taxonomy): Bacteria > Pseudomonadati > Pseudomonadota > Alphaproteobacteria > Hyphomicrobiales > Nitrobacteraceae > Bradyrhizobium > Bradyrhizobium sp. IAR9. The sequence continues at coordinate 26,124 of NZ_JACBZW010000026.1, read as the reverse complement.
GGCTTGTGGCTGGCCTTGGTCTGGCTCGTGGGTGCGCTGCCGAAAGGATTGTTCGGCGCGATCACCTGGTTCGTCGGCGCATCCTGGCCCGACGTGCAGTCCGTGGTGGACGTCATCAGCAGTGTGAGCATGTGGATCGTGTGGGCGAGCGTCAGGGCGCTTCTCGCGTTTGTCGCGCTGCTGTTCCTGGGGTGGCTGCTCCTGGTCGCGCTGCCGGCCCTGTTCGCGCCCTGGCGGCGATGGGTGGACAGCGTCCGCCGCGAACTCGAACGGCCGACCGAGACGTGGTCGTCATTCTCCACCCGTGTGGTCGGCTGGATCGTGGTCGTGCCGTTGCTCGTTGCCATTTTGGTGTGCGCGGTGGTCTTCGTCTTCTATCCCAAGCCGATCATGGAAGGGATCACGGCTTTTACTGCGCGGGTTCCGGGATGGGAGCTCGCCCTCTTCGGCGTGCTCGCGATCGTGGCGCTGCTCTGCATCGGGACCTTCTTCTCCTGGATCAATCGCCGGTTTGAGGCCTTGAGCAAGTGGTTCTTCCATCCCTACGAAGACGATGTTGCCCGGGCCCAGCAGGTTCATCCGTCAATCGACCAGTGCGAAGCGCTGTTGGCCAGTGGGACCGCGCACATGGTCAGCCTGACTGATATCCGCCGCCCGAACGGCTGGAGTGCCTGGTGGATCCGTGTGTCCCTGCGTGTCGTGACCTTCTTTGGGCGGGTATTCTTCACCGAGGGGCGGCTCGGTGATGCACCGGGTATCCATTTCGGCCATTGGCACATTATCGAGGGCGGCCGGCGCTTTCTATTCTGCTCGAACTATGACGGCAATTTCGGCGGTTACCTCGACGATTTCATCAACGGCGCGACGATCGGGACCACGTTGGCCTGGCGATGGACGACGCTGAGGCCGCGGGGATCGGCGGCGGTCGGGCAGCCGGACATCAAGGTGCCGCGCGATTTTCCGCCGACGCGTTTCGTGCTTTTTCGCGGTGTGAAGTGCGAGTTGAAATTCAAGTCCTACGCCCGCGACAGCATGCTTCCGCACATGTATCGCTTCGACGCGTGCAAAGCGACGATCGAGGAGATCGACCTCGCGACCGGGCTGCGTGATGCCCTGTTCGGCGAGCGCAACGACAGGAACGACGACTTCATCATGAGGGCGATCGAAACATGAAGGCTTCGCATCTCTCCGAACAGCTCGAGGACATTCAGGGAATGCTCGGAAGCGGCTTTGGCTGGTTGAAGACCAGCCGCTTCTGGCTGCTGACGATCAAGGCGGGCCGCGAGGACGATGCCCGGGCGTGGCTCGCAGGGCTCGTCGACAAGAAGCTGGTCGTCAGTGCCGCCGATGTCAGGAAATCGAGGACCCACCCCGTCGACGATGCCGTCGCGATCGCTTTCAGCTATTTGGGGCTGGCAAAGCTCGGATGCGACGAGACTGCTGCGCATCCGTTCCCGTCCCCGTTCAGCAGCGGCATGGGCTGCGACCTGCGCGCGTTGCTGTTGAGGGACAGCCCGCGAGAATGGCGCTGGTCCGATGTTGAAGGCGGTGCCGGCGACCCCGTGCATGTCCTGGTTGGCGAATGGAGAATGCGACGGAGCGCTGCCGAGATGGCGAGCGCGCCGGAGAAGTCAGCAGAACTGGATCCTGATCCCAGCGTGTTCGATGTCATCAAGATCGACAACGATCCCTGCGCCTTCCAGCAGAAGGCAGGCGACGAAGAAGAGAGATTGTACGAGTCCTTCGGGTTTCGCGATGGCCTCGCGCAGCCCGTGATCAGCGAGCTCAGGGAAGAGCGCGGCGCCGAGCGCAGGAAGATCAGGCGGGATGCCGGCATCCTGTACGAGGATCGCGTCGTCGCCCCGGGGGAATTCATTCTGGGCTATCGCAACGAATACGACGAGCTGACCTATTGCCCCAACGTCAAGCGATGGCCGGGCGATGCCACGTATACGAGCGGCCGCTTCGCGCTGAACGGAACCTATCTCGCGGTTCGCCAGATCGAGCAGGATGTCGACGCGTTCGCGAAATTTGAAGCGGTCTACGGCCAGGCCGTCTGCGAGAAGGTGATGGGCCGTCGAAAGAATGGAAAGCCATTGTCGTGGCAGGGCGATCCCGACGTTTCGATTTCGGATTCGAAAGCCGATGCATTTCGCTTTCGTGTCGACGACGCGAACGGCTTTGGCTGTCCGAAGGGAGCCCATATCCGCCGGGTCAATCCGAGGGATACGCTCGGCATCGACGTGCAATCGAGCATCAAGTCGGTCAAGCTGCACCGGCTGCTGCGCCGAGGTCGGCCCTATCGCGAGGAGGTTGCGAACGATAAGCCGCGCAAGGGCATCTTCTTCATCGCGTGCAACGCCGATCTCGAGCGGCAGTTCGAGTTCATCTACCAGCGCTGGTTGCGAAATCCCCGGTTCGTCTGCCTCAACGACCAGGACGACCCTCTCGTCGGCAAGCCCGCTGCCACCAGGAGCTTCTCCATGCCGGGATTGGCAAGCGGCGAGGAAGTGTCGCTGGCTGCTTTTACGCGGACGCTGGGGGGAGGCTATTTCTTCCTTCCCGGAATCTCTGCGCTCAAATTCATCCTCGGCCGCGAGGGCATTTCCAAAGCGGCCGGCCCGGAGGCAGTCGTAGCTCTGGCGCGTTGAAAGCCGGCGCGAGGTCGGAAGGGGCAACCGTGAGGGTTAATCCTGCGGCTCGGACGCCGCATCGCCCTGTGCATCGATGCGCAGCCAGCCCGAGGGCGCGAGGCGCTGCTGCGGCAGGAAGCGGGCCTTGTAGTCCATCTTCTTGGAGCCCTCGATCCAGTAGCCGAGATAGACGTAGGGCAACCCTTGCCGGCGGGCGCGGGCGATGTGGTCGAGGATCATGAAGGTGCCCATCGAGCGGCTGACCTGGCCCGGCTCGAAGAATGAATAGACCATCGACAGGCCGTCGCTGAGCACATCGGTGAGTGCGACCGCGATCAGCTCCTCGCCACGGCCGGTGATGCCGCTGTCGGGGCCGCGCTTGCGGTATTCGATGATGCGGGTCTCGACATGGCTGTCCTCGACCATCATGGCGTAGTCGAGCACGGTCATGTCGGCCATGCCGCCATGGCGGTGGCGGGCGTCGAGATAGGCACGGAACACCGAATATTGCTCGGAGGTCGGCACCGCGCTGCGCTGCTCGCCGATGATGTCCGCGTTGCGCGCCATCACCTTGCGGAAGTTGCGGGAGGGGCGGAACTCGTTGGCGATGACCCGGACCGAGACGCAGGCGCGGCACTGGTCGCAGGCCGGGCGGTAGGCGATCGACTGGCTGCGGCGGAAGCCGCCATGGGTCAGGAGGTCGTTGAGGTCACCGGCGCGCTCTCCCACGAGGTGCGTGAACACCTTGCGCTCATGCCGACCCGGCAGATACGGGCAGGGGGACGGCGCCGTAAGGTAAAATTGGGGGGTATCGCGCGAGTGCTGGGTCAAGGGACGTCGTGGGCCTCCAAAGTGAGTATCAGCATCGCGCTACGGAAGCCCCCGGTCAATTGGTCAGCTCGGCAGGTCAGGTCAGCAGTCACCTTAGTGGATCCCGGTTAGTAGGCGGTTGATCACCAGGTCCTTGCCGCCTGCGGCACCGGCGCGCGGACGGAATTGTTGATCACGACCGTTCCCAGCACGAAATCGTGCAGTAAGCGCCGGCGGCCGTTGAACAGGCCGAGCAGCACGACGAAAGGCGTCAGGAAGCAGACCGTCACATAGAACAGCACGGCATGGGTGGCGCCGAGCACGAAGTAACCGGGTGCGCCGTACCAGGTGCGTAGCTCCAGATCCATCACCCGCATGCCGATCGTCGCGGAGGAGGGGCCGCCAATGCAGGCGCCGTAATAGACGATCGCCCAGACCACGGAGGCCGGCCAGGCGATCCCGAACAGGAGAAAGCCAAAGCCGAGGGTGACCACGCCGAATACGAAGATGAAGACATAGCCGAGGATCACCGGCACTGAGACGATGACCATGTCGATCAGGAAGGCGAACGCTCGCCGCGTCGCGACACCGCGAAACAATTCCGGATGCAGGTCAGGGTCGTAGGCGTGCGGCTGCGCGCCGCCGTCATTGCGCCAGGCGCCCGAATTGCCCGAGTCGTACGACATGATCCGTCCTCCCAGAGGGAAACAGAAGGAAAACCCTCAAGGCAGGACATGGGAACAGGCTCTTCCCCTGCCAAGGGCGCAGGGACGTTAACAAGCCGAAATATTCCGGCGATTCGGGGGCGGATGGGGCGCGGCGCTCGCGCGCAGGACACCGGTGCCGGAAGGTGGGCAAAGGCGCGTAGCGCCGTGCCCACCATTGCCCGCTATCTTGCGCGATGGATGGATTGGTGGGCACGCTTCGCTTTGCCCACCCTACGGCACCTTATCCCTGCGCGCGCAGCTTCTCCGCCGCCTTCGGCGCAAAGTAGCTCAGCACGCCGTCGGCGCCGGCGCGCTTGAAGGCGAGCAGGCTTTCCATCATGGCGCGCTCGCCGTCGAGCCAGCCGTTGTTGGCGGCGGCTGCGATCATCGCGTATTCGCCCGAGACCTGGTAGGCGAAGGTCGGCATCGCAAACGTGTCCTTCACGCGGCGGACGACATCGAGATAGGGCATGCCGGGCTTCACCATCACCATGTCGGCGCCTTCGGTGATGTCGAGCTCGACCTCGCGCAGCGCCTCGTCGGTGTTGGCGCTGTCCATCTGATAGGTGCGCTTGTCGCCGGTCAGCGTCTTGGCCGAACCGATGGCGTCGCGGAACGGGCCGTAAAAGGCGGAGGCGTATTTCGCGGCATAGGCCATGATCTGCACGTCAAGCAGGCCGGTGCGGTCCAGGCCTTCGCGGATCGCGGCGACGCGGCCGTCCATCATGTCGGAGGGCGCGATGATGTCGCAGCCGGCTTCGGCCTGCACCAGCGCCTGACGCACCAGCACGGCGACCGTCTCGTCGTTGAGGATCCTGCCGTCCGAGATCAGGCCGTCATGGCCGTGGCTGGTGAAGGGGTCGAGCGCGACGTCGCAGAGGATGCCGATCTCCGGAAACTCCTTCTTGATCGCGCGCACCGCCTGGCAGACCAGATTGTTCGGGTTGGTCGCTTCGGAGCCTTCCTCGTCGCGCAAGGACGGCTCGGTGTAGGGAAACAGCGCAAGGCAGGGGATGGTGAGCTTCATGGCGCGCTCGGCCTCGCGCACGGCCTGGTCGACGCTGAGGCGCTCGACGCCGGGCATCGAGGCGACCTGCTCACGCTTGTTGGTGCCGTCGATCAGGAACAGCGGCCAGATCAGATCGTCGGTGGTGAGGACGTTCTCGCGCACCATCCGCCGGGCCCATTCGGCCTTGCGGTTGCGGCGCGGGCGGACGGTCAGATCGAGGGCATGGGGCACCGCCGCTCCCTCGCGGCGCGAAACCTCGCGCAATTCGATCGGACGTCCGTATTTGATCGCCATCACTCTTCCTCCGGCTGGAATTATTCTTATACCAGCTCGCATGGTTCCCGCCACCGCAGCTTGACCTGCCGCAAGGCAGAATTGAGCTGACCTTGGCAGTCGAGCTTGGGCGCCGATTGATTTTGCAGTCCGAAGCAGCCAGAAGGGGGCCATGTCCGAGATTTCCACCCGCGATGCGGCCCGTGACGGCAGCCCCAGGGACGCCGTCAGAGACAGCGCCAGAGACAGCGCGATGTCGGTGGCTGCGATCTCGTCGGAGCGCTCGGAGTCCGACGACAATGTCTGGACGCGCCGCCTCGTGCTGTTCCTGCGGGTGATGGCGCTGCTCTCGATCCTGAAGGGCCTCTATCACTGGGCGCAGGTGACGGGCTTCGTCGGCGGCGAGGACGAGGCGTTCGAGAACCAGTCGATGGCCTGGCAGGCCGCGACCGTCTATTTCGCGGTGATCGAACTCGTCGCCGCTGTCGGCCTGTGGCTGGCAACGCCGTGGGGCGCGGTGGTGTGGCTCACCACCGTGGTGTCGATGGCGGTGATCGAGCTGATGTTCCCGGGCATCTACGGCGGCAGCCTGATCGTCGTCGGCGTCGAAGCCTTCATGCTCGCCGCATATCTCGCGCTCGCCTGGATGGCCGCGCGCGAACGGCCGCCGTAGCGCGCGGACAACGCGCGCTCTCGTGCCCCGGACGCGACGCAGCGCGCCGCGCTTGCGGCGTGATGCGTTGCGTCCGGGGCCTATCTCTCCGCGATCTCATTTGTGGCCCTCTGGGTCCCGGATCTGCGCTTCGCTTGTCCGGGACACGAGAGTGGCGTTAGCGGAGTTGTGCCGGATTGGTTGACCGTTGGTTGCCTAAAATTTGCGGTAAGTTTTCGTTGACCAGCCGGTTCCGCCACAGCCGTTACGCGCCCGTTTCGAAACGGAGCGGGGCTGTTCTGGAATGCGACAGTTGCAGCGGACGGAGGGTGAACAGGACCTTGCGAAGGTCAACAGAGGCTTTCGAAAAGTGCTTGTGGCACAGGCTTAATCCGCAATTCACTGTCTTAAATTCATGATCTCTTTATTCTCTTATTTAAGCCGATCTTCAAACGAGCCCCTTAAGTTGCACCTATCAGACGGGACACAAGTTTCGTCGAATAAGTGTCGATAAAAACGACAACAGGGGAAGTGTCATGATGAAAGCCGTCGCAACTGCGGCAGATACCGCAGAGCGCGTCTCCGGCCAGCAGGGTTCGGTGCAGGCGCTCTATCTGGAAGCTTTGACTCTGGTGGAGCGGCTGCATCGCCGGCTCCTCGACGTGATCAAGGACGAATTCGATCGCCGCGGCCGCGCGGACATCAACTCGGTGCAGGCTCTCCTGCTCTACAACATCGGCGACAAGGAGCTGACCGCGGGCGAGCTGCGCACGCGCGGTTACTATCTCGGCTCCAACGTCTCCTACAATCTGAAGAAGCTCGTCGAGCTCGGCTTCCTCGACCATCAGCGCTCGCGCGTTGATCGCCGCTCGGTGCGCATTCGCCTGACCCCGCAGGGCCAGGAAGTCCGCCGCATCGTCGATGCGCTCTACCAGAAGCACGTCAAGACGGTGGAGCAGGTCGGCGGCATCTCGGGCGAGGAATTCTCGACCCTCAACAAGTCACTGCACCGCCTCGAGCGGTTCTGGACCGACCAGATCCTGTATCGGCTCTGAGTTTCCAAGGGATAAGGCCAAGCCGGCCCGCAACAAGACCGGCAAGCCGCCCGAACGTGCCTCAACTTCCCCAGCGCGCCGGCCCGGAGTTGCCCCGGACCGGTGCGTTTTGCATTTTGCACCTGCGAAGAAAATTTTGCGACCCGAGGAACCAGTTCCGGGCCTGGCGCTTATCTCCTTCGGATCGGAGAAAGGTCGATGCTGGTCGAGCGCGGGCTGCAGGCGATGAACGTGGAACTCGTGAGCGAGGCCTACGCCATTGCCGCGAACTACCTTCGCCGTTCCGGCGCGATCCCCGATACGCTCGTCACCGACGAACGCCTGCTCGGGATCATCATCAAGCTGCTCCAGAACGGGGAGTTCAACAAGATCCGGCTCGCCAACACGGCGATCGCCCGGTTCCAGGCGCAGGCCGAGGCCCGCGCGGTTGCCTGATCAACAGTCCCAAAATACCGACGAACCCAGAATATCGCACGAACCAGAGGGTGCCATGGAAGCCGCCATCGACCGCATCATGCAGACCTATGACCTGCTCGCCAACCGCACCGCCGCAGCCAGCGAGGAGGCGAGGGAGAAGGTCACGAACTATCTCAACATCCTGATGGAAGCGGGCGAGAAGGACACCCACCGATTGACGGTCTGCGGCCTGACGTATCTGCGCCAGCTCGACGGCAGCGTGGACCCGGTGAAGGCGGGGTATACCGGGCTGTGACAGGCAGCCGGCGGCTCCACGGATGAGGAGTTAGGGCCCAAAGCGGCCCCATTCGGGAGGGGGTGGACGGGCGGCTCCCCAGAGCCGGCCCAAGTGCCGAAAACCGCCACCCTCCACCATATCTTGCATAAATATCAGGCCCGACCCGCAAATGCTTGGCCTGTTGCGGGCGATGTGGTAGATCGCGCTCGCCGCTTCCGATCGCCACACCAGACCGCCCGTAGCCCGCCAAAAGGCTGCGGCGGTGGAGATATTCGCAAGATGACCGCACCCAAAACCGCCTCCGCGCCCGATTCGTTTTTCACCGCTCCGCTCGAGCAGGCCGACCCGGAAATCGCCGCCGCCATCAAGGGCGAGCTCGGCCGGCAGCGCCACGAGGTCGAGCTGATCGCCTCCGAGAACATCGTCAGCCGGGCCGTGCTGGAAGCGCAGGGTTCGGTCATGACCAACAAATACGCGGAAGGCTATCCGGGCGCGCGCTACTATGGCGGTTGTGAGTGGGTCGACGTCGCCGAGAACCTCGCGATCGACCGCGCCAAGAAGCTGTTCGGCGCCAAATTCGCCAACGTGCAGCCGAACTCCGGCAGCCAGATGAACCAGGCGGTGTTCCTGGCGCTGCTGCAGCCCGGCGACACCTTTATGGGTCTTGACCTCGCGGCGGGCGGCCATCTCACCCACGGCTCGCCCGTCAACATGAGCGGCAAGTGGTTCAAGGCCGCGCACTACACCGTGCGCCGCGAGGACCAGATCATCGACATGGATGCGGTTGCCAAGCAGGCCGAACAGGTCAAGCCGAAGCTGATCGTCGCCGGCGGCTCGGCCTATTCGCGCGCATGGGACTTCAAGCGCTTCCGCGAGATCGCGGACAGCGTCGGCGCGTACCTCCTGGTCGACATGGCGCACTTCGCGGGCCTCGTCGCCGGCGGCGTGCATGCCTCGCCGGTGCCGCACGCCCACATCACCACGACGACGACGCACAAATCGCTGCGCGGTCCGCGCGGCGGCCTGATGTTGTGGAATGACGAGACGCTGACCAAGAAGTTCAACTCGGCGATCTTCCCGGGGCTGCAGGGCGGCCCCCTGATGCACGTGATCGCGGCCAAGGCGGTCGCCTTCGGCGAGGCGCTGCGTCCGGACTTCAAGGTCTACGCCAAGAACGTCGTCGAGAACGCCAAGGCGCTGGCCGAGGCGATGAAGAGCCACGGCTTCGACATCGTCTCCGGCGGCACCGACAACCATCTGATGCTGGTCGATCTCAGGCCGAAGGGCCTGAAGGGCAACGCCTCGGAGAAGGCGCTGGTTCGCGCCGCCATCACCTGCAACAAGAACGGCATTCCGTTCGACCCCGAGTCGCCGTTTGTGACCTCCGGTATTCGTCTGGGCACGCCGGCGGCGACCACCCGCGGCTTCGGCGTCGCGGAATTCCAGCAGGTCGGCGGCATGATCGCCGAGGTCCTCAACGCGATCGCGCAGTCGGACGACGGCAAGGCGCCGCTGGTGGAAGCCGCGATCAAGGAACGCGTCAAGGCGCTCACCGATCGGTTCCCGATCTATCAGTAAGGCTGGGTCACGCGGATGCGCTGTCCGAACTGCAACAGTCTCGATACGCAGGTAAAGGACTCGCGTCCGACCGAGGACTCTTCCGTGATCCGCAGGCGGCGCGTGTGCGTCGCCTGCAATTTCCGCTTCACCACCTTCGAGCGCGTGCAATTGCGCGAGCTCACGGTGATCAAGCGCAACGGCCGCCGCGTGCCGTTCGACCGCGACAAGCTGATGCGCTCGGTGCAGATCTCTTTGCGCAAGCGGCAGGTCGAGCCGGAGCGGGTGGAGAAGATGGTCTCCACCATCGTGCGCGAGCTCGAGACCGGAGGCGAGGCCGAGATCTCCTCCGAGGTGATCGGCGAGACCGTGATGGAGCATCTGCGCACGCTCGACGACGTCGCCTATGTGCGCTTCGCCTCGGTCTACCGCAATTTCCGCGAGGCCAAGGATTTCGCCGACGTGCTCGGCGAGCTCTCCGGTGAGGAGGAAGCGCGGCTCGCCGCGATCCGCAAATGATCTTCCGCATCCTGGAGGATCAGTTCGCGCAGAAAGCCCGCGAGGCCAAGGACGCCGACCTTCGTTTCATGCAGCTGGCGCTGGCGCTGGGCCGGCGCGGGCAGGGACGCACCTGGCCCAACCCGGCCGTCGGCGCCGTCATCGTCAAGGACGGTGTCATCGTCGGCCGCGGCTGGACCCAGCCGGGCGGACGGCCGCATGGCGAGCCCGAGGCTTTGCAGCGGGCCGGCGAAGCCGCACGCGGCGCCACGCTCTACGTCACGCTCGAACCTTGCTCGCATTTCGGCAAGTCGCCGCCTTGCGCCGACGCGGTGATCGCGGCCGGCATCAAGCGGGTGGTGGCGGCGATCGAGGATCCCAATCCTGAGGTCGCGGGGCAGGGCCATGCGCGGCTGCGCGCCGCCGGCATCAATGTGGACGTGGGCCTGTGCGCGGCGGAAGCCGCCTTCGACCATGCCGGGCATTTCCGCCGCATCCGGGACAACCGTCCGCATGTGATCCTGAAGCTCGCGGTCTCGCCCGACGGCAAGATCGGCGCCGCCGGCGGCAAGCCGGTCGCGATCACGGGGGAGGGGGCGCGCAATCGCGTGCATCTCCTGCGCGCGCAGAGTGATGCCATCCTGGTCGGCATCGGCACGGTGCTGGCGGACGATCCGCTTCTCACCTGCCGGCTGCCGGGCATGGCGGCGCGCTCGCCGGTGCGCGTGGTGCTCGACCAGAGCCTGCGTATTCCCGGGGCGAGCAAGCTTGTGGCCTCCGCGCGCGAGACGCCGCTCTGGGTGATGGGCTGCGACCTTGCGGAAGCCGCAGCAGCAACACGTCTCGGCGCGACCGGCGCGCAAGTGATCCGCGTCCCGCCGGCAAGCGCCTCCGGGCTCGATTTGCCGGCCGTGCTGCAGGCGCTGGCCGGGAAGGGCATCACCCGCCTGATGGTCGAGGGCGGCAGCCGGGTGGCGTCCTCGTTCGTCGCCGCCGACCTCGTCGACGAGATCTGGCTGTTCCGCGGCGCGGAAGCGGTGGGCAGTGGCGGCGTCGATGCGCTCGATGCATTGCCCCTGTCGAAAATCACGCAGTCGCAGGCCTACAAGGTTCATGCTAGCGAAACATTCGACAAGGATACTCTCACCATCTACGAGCGCGCGTAATGTTCACCGGCATTGTCACCGATATCGGCGAGATCATCAGCTTCACGCCCGTGGCACAGGGCCAGCTGCACCGGCTGCGCATCGCCTGCCGCTACGATCAGACCACCATCGCCGACGGTGCCTCGATCGCCAGCAACGGCGTGTGCCTGACTGTGGTTGCGTCCGGCGTCGCAGGCGGCAAGGACTCCCAGCAAAGGACCTGGTATGACGTCGATGCTGCGGCGGAGACGCTGGCACTCACGACGGCCAAGCACTGGAAGGTCGGCACCAGGCTCAACCTCGAGCGCGCGCTCAAGATCGGTGACGAGCTCGGCGGGCATATCGTCGCCGGCCACGCCGACGGTATCGCGACCCTCGTCAGCCGCGAGGATCTGCCCGACATGGCGCGGTTCGAGCTCTCGACCACGCGGGAGCTGGCGCGGTTCATCGCGACCAAGGGCTCGATCACGCTCGACGGCGTCTCGCTCACGGTCAATACGGTCAAGGACGTGACTTTTTCGGTTCTGATCATCCCGCACACGCTCTCGGTCACGACGATCGGTGGCTGGAAGGCGGGGGACGAGGTCAATATCGAGGTCGACTTGATGGCCCGCTATGCGGCGCGGTTGACGGAAATGAAGTGACGGCAGAGCCGTCATTCCGGGATGGTCCGCAGGACCAGGCCCGGAATCTCGAGATTCCGGGTTCGATGCTTCGCATCGCCCCGGAATGACAGTGTCTTTAAAACTTGGCTTACGTGCCTGCGGCGACTACATAACGCGCCGACCCCAGTAAACGGATTGAGACGATGGCAGACGCGCGGCGCGCACCCCTGAAGGACCAGACTGACATTTCCGGCGCGCGCGCGCTGATTGTCGAGGCGCGGTTCTATGACGATCTCCAGGACGCGCTTCTGGACGGCGCGATCGCCGAGCTGAAGGCGGCGGGCCTGACCCACGACGTCATCACGGTTCCCGGCGCGCTGGAGATTCCGGCCGCGGTGGCCATCGCCATCGACGCGGCGGCGGCGAACGGCAAGCCGTATGACGCTGTGATCGCGCTCGGCTGCGTGATCCGCGGCGACACCATTCACTTCGAGATCGTGTCGCAGGAATCCTCGCGCGCGCTGATGGATCTTGCCGTGGCGCGAAAGCTGCCGCTCGGCAACGGCATCCTCACCGTCAATAATGAGGCGCAGGCCTGGGCGCGGGCGCGCGCCAGCGAGCTCAACAAGGGCGGCGATGCCGCGCGTGCGGCGCTTGCGATGCTGCGCATCAAACGCCGTATGGCGCGGGCCTGAGCCATGGCTGATCCCACCAAGAAGCCGGCAGGGCTTAACGAGAAGAAGGCAAACCGGCGCGGCGCGGCGCGGCTCGCGGCCGTGCAGGCGCTGTACCAGATGGATATCGCCGGCGCCGGCATCAACGACATCTTTGCCGAGTTCGAAAGCCATTGGCTCGGCAACGAGGTCGAGGGCGACACGTACCTGCCGGCCGAAGCGGCTTTCTTCCGCGACGTCGTCTCGGGCGTCGTGCGCGACCAGAAGAAGCTCGATCCGCTGATCGACGAGGCGCTGTCGAAGGGCTGGCCCTTGAAGCGGATCGAGGCGATCCTGCGCGCGGTGCTGCGGGCAGGGGCCTATGAGCTGGAGCACCGCAAGGACGTGCCGGGCCGGGTCGTCGTCTCCGAATATGTCGACGTCGCCAACGCCTTCGTCGACCGCGAGGAGACCGGCATGGTCAACGCCGTGCTCGACCAGATCGGCCGCCAGTTTCGCGGCGACGAGTTCGGGCGGGGGTAGGAACAGTCGATGGCCCCTGCAGTAGCCGTCATCCTGAGGTGCCGTAGCGAAGCGGAGGCCTCGAAGGACGACGGCGTGGCACTGAAGGTGCACCTCGGCCGTCCATCCTTCGAGGCTCGCAAGGGCTCGCACCTCCATCGACGATGGCTTCGCCATCGCGCAGGGATGACGGGTCTGCTATCGTGACACAGGACCGAACACAGCCCTCCCCCGAAGACTCCCTCATCGCGCGCTATTTCAAGCCGCTGGCGACTGATCCCGGTGCGTTCGGTCTGGTAGATGACGCGGCGGTGCTGTCGTCGTCCGGCGACGACATCGTCGTCACCACTGACGCCGTCGTCGAAGGCGTGCACTATCTTGCCACCGATCCCCCTGACACCATCGCGCGCAAGGCGCTGCGGGTGAACCTGTCCGATCTCGCCGCCAAGGGCGCGACGCCGGCGGGATTCGTGCTGACACTGGCGCTGCGGAGCAAGGAGGATGCCTGGCTCCGGCCCTTTGCGGACGCGCTGGGCGAAGATGCAAAGGAATTCGCTTGTCCGCTGCTCGGCGGCGACACGGTCTCGACGCCGGGCCCGCAGATGATCTCGATCACGGCCTTTGGCCGCGTGCCGCAGGGGCGGATGGTCGGCCGGACCGGCGCGAGGCCAGGCGATCGCATCCTGGTGACCGGCACGATCGGCGACGCTGCGCTCGGCCTCGACGTGCTCACGGGCGGTGCCGCTGCGGCTGCGCTCACGACCGATCCCGCTGCAAGGGAAGCCCTGATCTCACGCTATCGCGTGCCGCAGCCGCGCAACCCCTTGGCACGGGCCGTGCGCGATCATGCGACCGCAGCGATGGACGTCTCCGACGGCCTCGCCGGCGATCTGACCAAACTCTGCGCGGCGTCCGGGGTCTCGGCCACGGTCGACGTGACGAGCGTGCCGCTTTCGGCCGCGGCAGCAAGCCTGGTTGCCCGCAACGTGGTTTGCGTCGAGACGCTGCTTGCGGGGGGCGACGACTACGAGGTGCTGTGCACCGTCTCGCCGGCGCAGGGCGATGCGCTGATGGTCGCGGGGCGGGCGGCCGGCCTTGCCGTCACCGCGATCGGCACGATCGTTGCGGGCAAGCAGGGGCCGCGCTTCCTGGACGGGCAGGGCCAGGAATTGCTTTTGAAGCGGCTGTCCTACAGCCACTTCTAGGAATTGCTCCAAACCGGCATCTTAGTTCGCTGCACTTGGCCTAAATACCTGCCGAGATCGGCGTTTTCGGCCTTATCCGGCGTTGCACCCTCAATTTGATTTTGGCAAGCTTGCTACCGACTAAGGCCGCCGCTTTTGGGCAAGGGGCGGCTTTGTTCGAAATCAAGGCGCCGCACCGCTCGACGGACAACAAAAGGCGCCGGGGGTACATCAAGGATCTGAGGCAAAAATCACATGACAGCATTATGGTTGATAGTGCTCTGCGGAGTGCTTTCCGTCGTCTACGCGATTTGGGCGACGTCTTCGGTGTTAAGCGCGGATGCGGGGTCGCCGCGCATGCAGGAGATCGCGGGAGCGGTCGCTGAGGGTGCACAGGCGTATCTGCGGCGCCAGTACACGACGATCGGCATCGTCGGCGTGGTCATCTTCCTCTTGCTTGTCTATTTCCTCGGAATCTACGTCGCCATCGGCTTTCTGATCGGCGCCGTCCTGTCGGGGGCGGCCGGCTTCATCGGCATGAACGTCTCGGTCCGCGCCAACGTGCGCACCGCGCAAGCCGCGACCACCTCGCTCGCCGGCGGGCTCGAGCTGGCCTTCAAGGCCGGCGCGATCACCGGCTTGCTGGTCGCGGGTCTGGCATTGCTCGGCGTGACGCTCTATTTCGGCTTCCTGGTGCATTCGCTGAAGCTTGCGCCTGACAGCCGTACCGTCATCGACGCCATGGTGGCGCTCGGCTTCGGCGCCTCGCTGATCTCGATCTTCGCCCGTCTCGGCGGCGGCATCTTCACCAAGGGTGCGGACGTCGGCGGCGACCTCGTCGGCAAGGTCGAGGCCGGCATTCCCGAGGACGATCCGCGCAACCCGGCCACCATCGCCGACAACGTCGGCGACAATGTCGGCGATTGCGCCGGCATGGCTGCCGATTTGTTCGAGACCTATGCGGTGACCGCGGTCGCCACCATGGTGCTCGCCGCGATCTTCTTCGCCAAGACGCCGATCCTCGCCAACATGATGACGCTGCCGCTCGCGATCGGCGGCATCTGCATCATCACCTCGATCATCGGCACCTTCTTCGTCAAGCTCGGGCCGAGCCAGTCGATCATGGGTGCGCTCTACAAGGGCCTGATCGCAACCGGCGTCCTGTCGCTGATCGGCATCGCGCTGGTGATCTACTACCTGATCGGCTTCGGCAAGCTCGATGGCGTCGACTATACCGGCATGGCGCTGTTCCAATGCGGCGTGGTCGGCCTCGTCGTCACCGCGCTGATCATCTGGATCACCGAATACTACACCGGCACCGACTATCGGCCGGTGAAGTCGATCGCCCAGGCCTCGGTGACCGGCCACGGTACCAACGTGATCCAGGGCCTTGCCGTCTCGATGGAAGCGACCGCGCTCCCCGCGATCGTGATCATCGCCGGCATCCTGGTCACCTATAGCCTCGCCGGCCTGTTCGGCATCGCGATCGCGACTGCCACCATGCTGGCGCTGGCCGGCATGGTCGTCGCGCTCGACGCGTTCGGCCCCGTCACCGACAACGCGGGCGGCATCGCCGAGATGGCGGGCCTGCCGAAGGAGGTGCGCAAGTCGACCGACGCGCTCGACGCGGTCGGCAACACCACCAAGGCGGTCACCAAGGGCTACGCGATCGGCTCGGCCGGTCTCGGTGCGCTCGTGCTGTTTGCGGCCTACAACCAGGACCTCAAGTTCTTCGTTGCAGACTCCGCGCGCCATCCCTACTTCGCCGGCGTCAATCCGGACTTCTCGCTCAACAACCCGTATGTGGTGGTGGGCCTGCTGTTCGGCGGCCTGCTTCCGTATCTGTTCGGCGCGATGGGCATGACCGCGGTGGGCCGTGCCGCCGGCGCGATCGTCGAGGAGGTTCGGCGTCAGTTCCGCGAGAAGCCGGGCATCATGCAGGGCACCGACAAGCCGGATTACGGCAAGGCGGTCGACCTGCTGACCC
Organism: Bradyrhizobium sp. IAR9; assembly: GCF_013408065.1. Classification (NCBI taxonomy): domain Bacteria; kingdom Pseudomonadati; phylum Pseudomonadota; class Alphaproteobacteria; order Hyphomicrobiales; family Nitrobacteraceae; genus Bradyrhizobium; species Bradyrhizobium sp. IAR9. The sequence continues at coordinate 10,140 of NZ_JACBZW010000026.1, read as the reverse complement.
GGGCGGCGATCAAGGAGATGATCATCCCCTCGCTGCTTCCGGTGCTGTCACCGATCGTCGTCTACTTCCTGATCTACGCGATCGCGGGCGGCGGCGTGGCCGGCAAGTCGGCGGCGTTCTCCGCCGTCGGTGCCATGCTGCTCGGCGTCATCGTGACGGGCTTGTTCGTCGCGATCTCCATGACCTCGGGCGGCGGTGCCTGGGACAACGCCAAGAAGTACATCGAGGACGGTCATTTCGGCGGCAAGGGCTCTGACGCCCACAAGTCGGCGGTGACCGGCGATACCGTCGGCGATCCCTACAAGGACACGGCGGGTCCCGCGGTGAACCCGATGATCAAGATCACCAACATCGTGGCCCTGCTGCTGCTGGCGATCCTGGCGCACTGAGCGGCGGGAGACGAGACAAGACAAAACCCCGCGGCGCGAGCCGCGGGGTTTTTGTTTGTAGTGACAGTGCGTAGGGCGGATTAGATTAGCGAAGCGTAATTCGCCCGAACCGCATCGAAGGCGGATTACGCTTTCGCTAATCCGCCCTACAGATCGCGGCCGTGCGTCACTGCACGTCCATCTGCAGCCCTTCCTTCTGGATGATGCCGGCGAACTTCTTCGTCTCGGCATCCACGAAGGCGGCGAACTGCTCGGGCGTGCCGTAGTCGGCGCGGGCGCCCATGGCCGCGATCTGCTTCTTGATGTCGTCGCGCTCCAGCATCGCCTTGACCTGGAGATTGAGCGCGCTCAGCACCTCGGGCGAGACGCCCTTCGGCAGGAAGACCGAGAACCACGACGAGACGTCGAAATTCGCCAGCTCCGGCGCGCTCTCGCGCATGGTCGGCAGGTCTTTCGCAAGGTCGCTGCGCTCGGTGGTGGTGACGCAGAGGCCGTTGAGCGTGCCGTTCTGCACCTGCGGCAGGCTCGGATAGAGGTTGTCGAACAGGATCTGGATGTCGCCCGCCAGCGCCGCCTGGAGCGCGGGTCCGGCGCCACGGAACGGGATGTGCGTCATCTTGAGGCCGGTGAGCTGGAGGAACCAGGCGCCGGTGAGGTGGGGGCTCTGGCCGACGCCGGAGGAGGCGTAGCTGAGCTTGTCCGGATTGGCCTTGAGATAGGCGATCAGCTCGGCGATCGACTTGATGCCGGTCTTCGGATGCGCCGACACGATGTTCGGGATCCGGATCATGTTGGAGACCGGCTGGAGCTGGTCCGGCTTGTAGGTCAGATTCTTGAAGATGCTATAGGCGATCGCGTTCGGACCGGGATTGCCGACCAGGATGGTGTGGCCATCGGGCTTGGCACGAACCACCTCGGCGGTGCCGATGGTGCCGCCGCCGCCCGAGCGGTTTTCCACGACGGCCGACTGACCCCAGGCGGTTTGCAGATGCGCGGCCAGGAGCCGGCCCAACACGTCGGTCGAACCGCCGGCCGCAGCCGGCACCACGAGGCGGACGTTTTCGGTCGGCTTCCAGTCGGCAAGGCTCGATCGCGGCAGGATCGCTGCGGCCGAAAGGCCGGCCACACCGGTGAGCACGCGACGTCGGGACAAAGTCTTAGGCACGAATCCACTCCCTGCTTCTTTCTTTGCAGGGAGCGTAGGAAACCGCAGATGCGACGGCAAGTCGCGCGCGGCGGTCAGTGCCGCGCGGAGGGCGGCACGACGCCGCAGGCGAGGGCATATACCTTCCGGCGGAATTGGAAGGCGTTCTGGATGCTTGTCTTGAAGGTTTTCCTGAAGCGAGCCGGTCGCCGGCTTCGCCCGAAAACGCTCCGGGACTCAGTTAAAGCTGAGCAGCTTGAACAGCGGCGTGAGGTAGCTCATCTCCTGGCCCGACGTCGGCGTGGTGCGGCTGATGAAGTCGAAAATCTTGCCGTCCTGCAGGCCGTAATTCGCGAGGCGCCGCACGCGCCGGTTCTTGTCGAAATAGATCGCGATGACGCGCTGGTCGACCACCTTCTGGTTCATGAAGGCGACCATGCGCTCCGAGCGCTGGGAGATGTAGTAGAACACTTCGCCGTCGAGGGTCGCCACCGTGGAGGGCGTGCCCATCACGATCAGCACCTGGTCCTGGCTCGCGCCGATCGGAATCTGCTCCAGCGCACCGGGCGGCAGGATATAACCCTTCTGGAATTGCTCGCCGGTGCAGCCCGTGAGCGCGGCGCCGACCAGGGCGACGGCGGCGAGCATGCGCAAGCCGCGCCAGCGTGCGTGAAGGCCGCGCCGCGTACCCGCGCGCAGGCTGATCTGGTTCGTTGTCGTCATAGCGGAACTGATTCCGTCCCCTTGCGTCGCGCGAGGCGCTGAAGTACCGGGCTGGGCGTCTGAATGCAACTCGCGCGCGCCCGCTTGCGGAAACCACAATGCTTTGGCCGTTCAATCACTTCAGGAAACCCCGGCTAACCCCGTCGGGCACCATTGAAGCCATCTATGGCATGATCGTGACGCAGGCGCGAGAACCCATATTTTACCGCGAGTTGGGCGTGCCCGATACGGTTAACGGGCGTTTCGACCTGTTGCTGCTGCATCTGTGGCTGCTGCTGCGGCGCCTGCGTACGGTCCAGGGCGCCACCGCAGGAGCCTCGGAGCTGTCGCAGGCGCTGTTCGACCGCTTCTGCGAGGACATGGACGACAATCTGCGCGAGATGGGGGTCGGCGACCAGACCGTGCCGAAGCGGATGCGGGCGTTCGGCGAGGCGTTTTACGGCCGCGTGCAGGCCTATGACCAGGCCATCGAGGCCGGCGGCGAGGCCCTGGCAGAGGCGATCTGCAAGAATATCTTGAATGGGACCGGCCCGGACCAGGCGAGGCGGCTCGCGGCCTATGCCCGGGCCACCGAGGCCGATCTCGGCCGGGCAGACGAGGCTGCGCTGCTGCGCGCCTCCTTCAGGTTTCCTCCAGCGCTTCTCGAGGGCGACACGCCATGAGCCGACCCAATACCGGATCCGAGCCCGATCCCTGGCGGGCCCCCGTCATCGTCGCGCAAATCCCCGACACCGGTCTGCATCGCAAGCTCGAGGCCTCGGTCGCCGAGCGGCAGGCGATGGCGGAGGTCGCAGGCCTCCGCGAGGTCCTGTCCGCCCAGGCCGACTTCGACGTGGTGCCGAGGAGCGGCGGCCGGGTCCAGGTGACCGGCAGCGTCCGGGCCCGAATCGGCCAGACCTGCGTGGTCACGCTCGATCCGATCGAAAGCGAGATCGAGGAGGAGGTGGACCTGGTGTTCGCCCCCGAGGCCGAGGCGCGCCGCCTGGCCGACCTGATCGCGGAGGGGCAGGACGAGGACGCGCCGCCTGAGGTCGCCGACCCGCCCGAGGCGATCGTGGGTGGCATCATTGACCTTGGCCGGCTCGCCACCGACGCCCTGTTCCTGGCAATCGATCCCTATCCGCGCAAGGAGGGGGTCGTGTTCGAGCCGGAGGTCACCGCCCCCGATCCGGAGGACCATCCATTCGCGGCCCTGAAGGCGCTGCAGGACAACAAGAAGGGCCAATAGCCGGGCATTTCCCCCAGGGATCGTCTTGCGGCGGTGTGCGAGGCATTTGCCGGGATGGTTTCAAAGCCTTCTTTATCTGGCTGATTTCAGTGCATTTCTTGCAGATTCAGGAGTTAGCGGCCGGATCGCCCCGGATGCAAAAGGCTGGGGGCAAGAGGTTGTTTCGGGGGTACAAAACGCTATTGTCGCGCCCCGGCCCGGGTGCGGCGTGGCGCTTGGCCGGCCGCCATGTCCGTGGCGAACTCATTTTGCGGTCCCGCTGATCCAAGACCGCACCAGACCAGGTTTCCAGGACTTTTATGCCAAGCAAGGTTCGCATCGCGCTGGACGCCATGGGGGGCGACGCCGGCGCCGCCGTGGTCATTCCCGGCGCCGCCATCTCGCTTCAGAGGCATCGCGAGACCGAGTTCCTGCTGGTCGGGGACCGCGCCAGGATTGAGCCCGAGCTCGAGAAGCATCCCGCCCTCAAAGCGGCTTCGAAGATCATCCACACCGACGTGGCCGTCAGCGGCTCGGACAAGCCGAGCCAGGCGCTGCGGCGCGGCCGCAAGACCTCCTCGATGTGGCTTGCCATCGACGCCGTGAAGAAGGGCGAGGCGGATGTCGCGGTCTCCGCCGGCAATACCGGCGCGCTGATGGCGATGTCGCGCTTCCACCTGCGCACGCTGCCCGGGATCGACCGTCCCGCGATCACGGGGATATGGCCGACCAGGCGCGGCGAGTCCGTCGTGCTCGACCTCGGGGCCACCATCGGCGGTGACGCGCACCATCTGGTGTCGCTCGCGGTGATGGGCGCAGCGATGGCGAGCGTGCTGTTCGACAAGAAGCGCCCCACGGTCGGGCTGCTCAATATCGGGGCCGAAGAGATCAAGGGGCACGAGGAGATCCGCGAGGCCAGCGAGATCCTGCGTGCGAGGAACCTGCCGGAGCTCGACTATATCGGCTTCGTCGAGGGCGACGGTATCGGCAAGGGGCTGGCCGACGTCATTGTGACCGAAGGTTTCAGCGGCAACATCGCGCTCAAGGCCGCCGAGGGAACCGCCCGGCAGATGGCGGACTTACTCCGCAACGAGATGCGGCGGAGCTGGTTGTCGAAGCTCGGATATCTCTTTGCGCGCAGCGCCTTCCAGGCCCTGCGCGACAAGATGGACCCGAACAAGTCCAATGGCGGCGTGTTCCTGGGTTTGAACGGATTAGTGGTCAAGAGCCACGGCGGAACCAGCGCCGAAGGCTTTGCCTATGCGATCGATGTTGGCTATGAGATGGCTCACTACGATCTCCTGAACAAGATCAATCAGATGCTCAACCGCGAGGGCGGTGCACTCAATTCCGTGCAGGCCGCGCAGGAGGCTGTTTCGTGACTCAAATTCGTTCGGTCGTGCTGGGCTGCGGCTCCTATCTGCCGGAGCAGGTGGTGACCAACGCCCAATTGGCGGCGCGTATCGACACCTCCGACGAGTGGATCGTGCAGCGCACCGGCATTCGCGAGCGCCACATCGCGGCCGAGGGCGAGTTCACCTCGCATTTGGCGATCAAGGCGGCGCAGGCCGCGCTCACCGATGCCGGCATGGACGCGCAGTCGATCGACCTGATCGTGCTCGCGACCTCGACGCCGGACAACACCTTCCCGGCGACGGCCGTTGCCGTGCAGCACGGGCTCGGCATCACCCACGGCGCGGCCTTCGACCTCCAGGCGGTATGCTCTGGCTTCGTGTTCGCGCTCGCCACCGCCGACAATTTCCTGCGCACCGGCGCCTTCAAGCGCGCGCTGGTGATCGGCGCCGAGACCTTCTCGCGCATCCTCGACTGGAACGACCGCGGCACCTGTGTGCTGTTCGGCGACGGCGCCGGCGCGGTCGTGCTGGAGGCGCAGGAGCAGCCGGGCAAGGCCGCGACCGACCGCGGCATTGTCACCACGCATCTGCGCTCCGACGGCCGCCACAAGGCAAAGCTGTTCGTCGACGGCGGGCCGTCCTCGACCCAGACCGTCGGCCATCTGCGCATGGAGGGCCGCGAGGTCTTCAAGCACGCGGTCGGCATGATCACCGACGTCATCGTCGATGCCTTCCAGGCGACCGGGCTCAATGCCGAGACCATCGACTGGTTCGTGCCGCACCAGGCCAACAAGCGAATCATCGACGCTTCCGCCCACAAGCTCCACATCGCGCCGGAGAAGGTGGTGCTGACGGTGGACCATCACGGCAACACCTCGGCCGCCTCGATTCCGCTGGCGCTGTCGGTGGCCCGCAAGGACGGCCGCATCAAGAAGGGCGACATGGTCCTGCTGGAGGCCATGGGCGGCGGCTTCACCTGGGGCTCCGCGCTCGTGCGCTGGTAGGGCCACAGTCGATAAAATTTTGCCGGAATCAGCGCCGATTATCGATGCGTGTGCATTGATGAGCGCTGTTGACCGCCGTATCGTAACCTCATAATTTCAGACAACAATTGTTCGCCGTGATGTGGGGCAGGGCGATGACCGATCAAAGTAAAACCGTAACGCGTGTCGATCTGTGCGAAGCCGTCTACCAGAAGGTGGGCCTGTCGCGCACGGAATCGTCCGCCTTCGTGGAACTCGTGCTGAAAGAGATCACCGACTGCCTGGAAAAGGGCGAGACGGTGAAACTGTCCTCGTTCGGGTCCTTCATGGTCCGCAAGAAGGGTCAGCGCATCGGCCGTAACCCTAAGACCGGCACCGAGGTGCCCATCTCGCCGCGCCGCGTCATGGTGTTCAAGCCGTCGGCGATCCTGAAGCAGCGGATCAACGGCCAGCACCGCGCCAACGGTGACGCCAGCAAGGCTCCACAAGAGGCATAACGCCTCTCGCAAAGGATTTGGCATTTGGACAAGGCGCCGGATGCGTTCCGAACCATCAGCGAAGTAGCGCAGGAGCTCGACATTCCGCAGCACGTGCTGCGGTTCTGGGAGACCCGATTCTCCCAGATCAAGCCGATGAAGCGCAGCGGCGGCCGCCGCTATTACCGCCCCGACGACGTCGACCTGCTCAAGGGCATCCGCCGTCTGCTCTACGGGGAGGGCTACACCATCCGCGGGGTGCAGCGGATCCTGAAGGAGCACGGCGTCAAATCGGTGCAGGGCCTTGCCGACAGCGCCGCCGCGGTCTCGTTCGGCGCCATCGAGGACGCCATCGGCGCCAGCTTGATGGAGCCCGACGACGAGGAGGCGCCCATCAATGGCGTCACCGACACCGACGATGACGACTACCAGGGTGATGAGGAGGAGGGCATCGACTTCCGCTTCACCGAGGTCGACGACGAGGAAATCCTCACCACCTTCCGCAAGGGCGGCACGGCTGCCGCGGCCCCGGCCGGCCCCAGCGCCATCGACCGGGAACGGTTAGGGCGCGTCCTCGCCGACCTCGTCGCCTGCCGCGAGATGCTGGATCAGGCACTGAAGGACGGCTAGGGGCGGGCTTCGCCGGCTTGCTGCCAGTTCCGGGGACTGTGGCCGGGACGGCAAAATGCTGCGGCCTCGCCTTGCGCATCGCGCCGATCCTAGCTAATGGAACGACGTTCGGAGCGTGGCGCAGCCCGGTTAGCGCACTAGTCTGGGAGACTAGGGGTCGGAGGTTCAAATCCTCTCGCTCCGACCAAATTCTTCAAATATTTCAATGGTCCCGTGGGCCGGCCGGTTATCAAAGAGCCGCCGCTTTACAGGCAGTTTACAATAATCGTTCTGGCGCTGTTCTTCAGTCGTGCATAGGGGAGCAGCATTTAGGACGCGTCCTAAAGAAACCCTTTGCCCATTAGGGCAACGCACTTAGAGAAATTCAACTAATCCGATAGCCAAAGCTCAAACTCGTCGGTTCAATATAACCGAGCAGGGTTGGGGTGGTGGTCAATGGTGCTCGCCGAGCCGAGCCTTCAGTTCTACTTAGAGCCTGAAGAGCCGATTGAAATTTCTGAGCTCACGGGGGCGCTGGCTGCAATTGCGCGGCAGTACCAAACGTATGCTGTTGAGAACGAGTTAGCCACTAAGAACTCAGAGGCGCGCCTTCTGGTGTCGGTTGTCAAACCCGGCAGTATCGACATCAACTTAGTACCCGACCTCGTCTCAACCGTGGCAATGGCCGGCCCCTTGCTGGCACCACTGATCGACAAGGTCGAGCTGATCGAAAAGTTCGGCAAGCATCTTAAGTCTCTGATCGACCTTTTTGCTAAGAAGCGAGAGGCGACAGCAGCCGACAATATCTCCATTAAAGACTGCGACGATGCAACGAACATAGTGAAACCGATCGCAAGTCACGGCGGATCGCAGACATTCAATGTGATCAACGGTCCGGTTACCGTTCAATTGTTGACTGTCACAGCTCAGGAAGCGTCATCGATTATTGAAACCGCTGCGCTCGAAAAGACGCTACTTCAGAATCCGAAGGCGGAGGTTTTGCAGCGCGTACCTATGGTTTGGAAAAGGTTGGACAGAGACTCCGTGAAGTCGGAAGCCAAAACAACTCCAGACCGTGCTTTGATAGAGGAAATAGATGAAAAGCCGCATGCAGTGTTTTTCACTGACGAGATGAGCCATCTAAAAATGCAAATGATCGGGGACGAAGAAAATCCTTATCAAGCAATCTATTTTGTGGATGTTGTTGTATCGCGGTCATCGGGCAAAGTCGTCTCCTACCGCGTGATTGGCTATTACGGCAAGGAAGAGCTCGAGCCGCTACCTCCGGCATAGTTCGCGGGCGAAGAATCGGAAGAGAATATCAGGGACTTCTTCCAGCGTGTATTGCGACACTAAAACTCGAAGCGATAGCATGGGATGGAATCGCAACTGGGGGGACTATGCCACGTTCTTGGCGTTCATGGATGCTTGCTGCTGCCAGAGAATGGAATTTCACGCCGACGCCAAGACCGGCGCGATCACGTCCGAAAAGCTCGATGACTAGTCCGTGTACTCATTAAGCGGCTGGCCGCCGCTAATGTCCGCTTAAGCCCGAACAGCGGCGGAGAAGCCGCAATCTTCCAATGTCGCTGAAGGGCCAAAAGCGGTCCTTCGGTGCTCTGACCACATGGCGGGGTGAAAGCGGGCTAGGTAATCACCGCACGGAACAGACGCCATTCGTCAGGCACGCCTTTGAGAGTGTGACGGCCGCGCTCTTCAAACGTCAATCCGGAGCCTGCTACGAGGTCGCGAACCGTCTGTGAGACCAGAACTTCACCCGGCGCAGCTAGCGCCGCCACGCGCGCGCCAATATGCACGGCAATGCCAACGATATCGTGCGCGACGAATTCGCACTCACCGGTATGCAAACCGCAACGGACCTTCAGATCGAGCGAGCGCACCGCATCGCGGATTGCGCTGGCGCAGCGTACGGCGCGCGCAGGTCCGTCGAACGTGGCAAGGAAACCGTCGCCGGCGGTGTTGATTTCGCGCCCGCGATACTGGCCGAGCACGCCCCGCGCTTTGGAATAGAACGCGTCGAGCAGTACGTGCCAGGCGCCGTCGCCGAGCATGGCGGCGCGTTCCGTCGATCCCGCAATGTCGACAAACAGCACAGTCGCAAGCACTCTATCTGGCTGGGCTGCCTGCCGATGCCCAGTGACGAATTCTTCGACCTCATCAAGGATTGCGTCCTGACTGCCTACCCAGACCACATGGTCCTGACCACTGAGCTCAATCAGTTTGGCGGAAGGAATCATCTGCGCCATGTAGCGCGCATGCTTCACGTCGATGACGCGCTCATCGGTGCGATGCAAAATTAAGGTCGGTACACGCGTGACGGGGAGGATATTTCTGACATCAATCTCCCGGTTCATGCGCATGATCGCGGATGCCGCGCCTGGGCTTGCTGAGGCCCTGAAGTAGGCGGCGACTTGCTCAAGTGCCTGCGTATCGCCCGCAAGGCTGGGCGCCCACATCAGCAAACTCATTGCATCTGTCGTGCCCCAGTGGTGCTCAATGTCATCGAGGAAAGTGCTCCACTGCGCATCAGTCCATCCGAATGTGTAGTCAGGAGCCCACGCGCGTCGCGCATAAGTGCCACAAAGAACCAGAGCGGACGTGCGTTCGGGATACGTCGCGGCATAGAGCAGCGACATCGGACCGCCCTCGGATACGCCAAACAAGGTGGCCCGCTGGGAACCGACTTGGTCCAGCACCGCCTGCACATCGTGCATCCGCTGTTCAAGTGTGAAGACCTGGGAACCGCGATCAGACATTCCGGTGCCGCGCTTGTCGAAAATGATGACTCGCGCAAACGTTGCAAGCCTGCGGAAAAAATAGGCGCGGCCCGGCGATTGCCAAAGCGCTTCAACATTGGAGACAAAACCGGGGACGAACAGCAGGTCGCGTGGACCGTCGCCAATCACCTGATAGGCAATATGGACGTCATCACTTTTGACGTAGTGAGTGGTCGGGATGTCAGCCATGTTGGCCTACTGCGCGACAAACCACGCTGCGCGAGTGTCGTATCACATTCCGCGTCAGGCTAGTGGGACTTTTGACGGGCTTGACTGCCGCCTACCCGTAGGCCACGGCCGCGAAGGCCGCTTAGGGTCAGAAGCTGCCATCACGCACCATGCCGAGGTTGGTCAGCTATGGGCCATGTGTGGACGGCTCCTGGTTGGCAAGGAGAATCTTCACTTTGCGGCGTTGGTCGGAGCGGCCATGTGTTCGGCCTGTTTGCGCGGTTCACG
>NZ_JACBZW010000025.1:0-56245 GCF_013408065.1 Bradyrhizobium sp. IAR9 | reverse complement strand
GACCTCGCTGGCAATTGCCGTGACCGCGCCCCTCTCTCCTCATGTCCTCAGCCTCCAAGACCGATAACGCAACAGGCCCCTTGTGGGAGAAGGTGGCGCGAAGCGCCGGATGAGGGGTATGTGTCCACTCGCACGGCCGCTCGTGAAGAGAGAGACCCCTCACCCGGCTTCGCTTTGCGAAGCCACCCTCTCCCACAAGGGGAGAGGGTGCAGCGGTGCCCTTCGCTAAATTCACTTCACCAGCTCGCATCCACCCTCCGCCAGCGGCCGAAACGCCTGCTCCGCGGGAATCGTCGAGACCAGCTTGTAATAATCGTACGGGTATTTCGACTCCTCCGGCTTCTTCACCTCAAACAAGTACATCGGGTGCACGACGCGGCCGTCCTGGCGGATGGTGGTGTCGCCGAACAGTTTGTCCTTGCCCCTGAACTTCTTCATCTCGGGCACGGCGTCCTTGGCATTGTCGCTGCCGGTCGCGGCAACCGCGTTGAGATAAGCGAGCGTCGAGGCATAGACGCCGGCCTGGTTGCCGCTCGGCATCTTGCCGTTCATGCCCGGCCGCGCGGCGAAACGTTTGGCAAAGGCGCGGGTGTCATCGTTCATGTCCCAGTAGAAGGCTTCTATGAGCTGCAGGCCCTGCGCGACCTTGATGCCCATGCCGTGGACGTCGTTGATGAAGAGCAGGAAGGCGACGAGCTTCTGGCCGCTCTGCTGGATGCCGAACTCGGCGGCCTGCTTCACCGCGTTGATGGTGTCACCACCGGCATTGGCAAGGCCGATCACCTGAGCCTTCGAGCTCTGCGCCTGCAACAGGAAGGAGGCGAAGTCGGAGGTGCCGAGCGGGTGCTTGGAAGAGCCGGTCACCTTCCCGCCATGGGCCTCGATATATTTCTGCGCCTCCGCCTCGATGCCCTTGCCGAGCGCGTAGTCGACGGTCAGGAAATACCAGTCCTTGCCGCCGCGCGACATCATCGCGGCCGCGGTGGTGTTGCCGGTGGCCCAGGTGTCGTTGACCCACTGAATGGTGTTGGGCGAGCAGGCCTTGCCGGTGAGATCCGAGCTTGCGGTCGACGACGCCAGAAAGGTCATGCGGCTGTCGCGCAGCAGCGTGTTGATGGAGAGGCCTACGGCCGAGTTCGGCACGTCGACAATGGCATCGACGCCCTCGACATCGAGCCATTTGCGCGCAATGGCATTGCCGACATCGGCCTTGTTCTGGTGGTCGGCATAGACGATCTCGACCTTGATGTTCTTGCCACCCCCGTTGAAATCCTCCGCGGCCATGCGCGCCGCTTCCACCGAGCCCATGCCGTTGGTATCCTGGAAGATGCCGGAGATGTCGTTGAGCACGCCGACGCGCACGACATTGTCCGAGATCTCGGCGCTCGCCGCGCCCGTCACCAGGCTCGCGGCCAGCGCAAGCGTCCATTTCAGATGTTTCATCGTTCCCTCCCCTGTTTGATAGTTTGCCGCGCCGGTCGTTGCCGGCGCGTCGAGACTCAGACCTGCCGCTCCGGCAGCTTCACCACGAGCCCGTCGAGCTCCGGAGTGATCTTGATCTGGCATGACAGCCGGCTGTTGGGCAGCCGCTCGCTCGCTGTGCCGTCGAGCAGCGCGTCCTCGTCGTCAGCCACCGCGGGAAGCCGCACGAGCCAGCTCTCGTCGACATAGACGTGACAGGTCGCGCACATGGCGTTGCCGCCGCACTCGGCCAGAATGCCGTCGAGACCGTGTCGGGTCGCCGCCTGCATGGCGCTCTCGCCGTCCGCGGTCTCGAGGCGGTCGGACTTGCCGTCGGGATGGATGAAAGTGATGGCGGGCATCAAAGCTCCTGGTCAAGCCGGGGTGATGGTGACGGGCAGGCTGTCGAGCCCGCGCAGCGTGTTGTTGAAGCGACGCTTCGGCTCGCCCGTGATCTCGATCTTCGCGATGCGCCGGGCCAGCGCCGTCAGCATCACCTCACCTTCGAGGCGGGCAACGAGTTGGCCGACGCACATGTGGATGCCCGAGCCGAAGCCGACATGACCGGAGGTGCGGCGGGTGATGTCGTAACTATCAGGCTCGTCCCAGCGTCTGGGATCGCGATTGGCGGCGGCGAGGAACATCAGCACTTTCTCGCCCTCGCCGATCGTCGCACCTGAGAGCTCGACCTCCCGCGTGGTGGTGCGGAAGAAGGTCTGCACCGGGCTTTCGAACCGCACAGCCTCCTCGAAGGCGTTGCGCGCCAGCGTCAGATCAGCGCGCAGGCGCTGCCACTGGTCGGGGAAGCGCGCGAGGCAATAGACGGCAGCACCGATGCCGTTGACGGTGGTATCGAGACCGGCCGACAGCAGCGAACGCACCAGCAACGGCGCCTCGGTCGCCGTGATCTCGCCGGCGTCGACGCGGGCGTGGATACAGGCACCGAAGCCACCGGGCGCGAGGTTGTCGCGCTGGCATTGCTCGGCGACATAGGCCTGGTGCGGCGTCGAGCGCGCGATCGCCTCCTGGCGCAACTGGTTGGGCGGGCCGAACGCGTTGAACACGACGCTCGCGTAGGGAATCAGATGCTCGCGCCCCTCCGCCTTCAGGCCCAGCGCATCCGGAAAGATCGAGAGCGGATAAGCCTCGGCGAGATCGGTGATCGCATCGAAGCTGCGCTTGTCCAGCAGTGCGTTCACGCGCTCCTCCGCCGCGGCGGCAAAGCGATCGCGCACCTGCTTCATCACGGTCGGCGACAGCACCTTCGACAGCACGGCGCGGGTGCGGGTGTGCGCAGGCGGATCGGCCTCGAGGATCAGGCTCGGCGGCCGCCACGGCGTCTCCTTCTTGAAGTCGGACAGGCCGACGCCGCGGCTGGAGCAGAAGGTCGCGGGATCGTTCAGTACCGCATGGACCTCGGCATAGCGCGCCACGCCATAGACGTTCCACTTGTCGAGATAGACCACCGGACCGGCCTCCCGCAGCCGGTGATGCGTCGGATACGGGTCGGCGAAAAAATTCATGTCGAAGGGATCGACGTCGAGATGCGGGACGGCCACAGAGCCTGTCGATGCAGGGGTGCCGGATGCGGTCATGGGAGACCTCTCTCATTTTGATCTTGTGAAAGCGCGGCGCATGCCTTTAGGTCGGTGGCCTCACCGCGAGACAGAACGCCGACATGCCTGCGCCTTCGACCAGACCCCGCCACAAGCCTACGCCCGCAGAGTCGGGACCGACGCTCGATCTCGAGCGTTACGTCCCGGCCTTCGTCACCTTCATCGCCAACAAGCTCTCGAACAGCGCGACCGCATTCTATCAGCGCGAGTTCGGCGTCAACGTCACGGAATGGCGGGTCATGTCGCTGCTGGCGATCGAGCCCGGCATTCCGGCCTCGCGCATCTGTCACGTCATCGGCTTCGACAAGGGGCCCGTGAGCCGGACGCTGGCGGGCCTCGAGAAGCGCGGGCTGATCTCGATCCGCACCGACCCGAACGACGGCCGCACCCATTCGATTTCCCTGACGGCGAGGGGCCGCGCCACCCATGACAAGGTGATCGCCGCGGCGCTCGAACGCGAGCGGCGACTGTTGTCCTGCCTCAACAAGGACGAGCGCGAGGTGCTGATCGGCCTGCTCCGCCGGCTGCACGAGAATCTCGGCGCGGTCACCGGCGGCACCGAGACCTGACGGGGCGCGCTTCCGGCACCCTCCTCCGTCACGTCCAGGCATGCGCCAGCCTTTGCCGACGGCACCGTTCGGGCCGAGCATCGTTTCCTCCAGGATCAGACGCGGCAGGTTTCCCGCCGTCATCGCTCTCTGGAACGGTTCGCATAAATTAGTTGCTTAGGCAACAAAAGAATCAGCAATATATTGCGGCAGGGTCACTGGCCTATGGGTGAGAGGTCTCGCTTGCTTCCTTCTCCCCTTGCTTGTGGGAGAAGGTGGCGCGAAGCGCCGGATGAGGGGTTGTCTCCGCGACTACACGTGGCAGTGTGAGACCCGGAGAGAACCCCTCACCCGTCTCGCCGCTGCGCGGCGTGCCACCCTCTCCCACAAGGGAGAGGGAAACGCGGCCAGCTACAGCCCGATCCACTCCGCCGACGCATCATCATTCAACCGCGCCACCGCATCGGCGCGGCGCGTCAGCACGGCGCGCTGGTTGATGTAGCCCTTATCGGTGATCTCGCCGCCATCGACCGATGGCGTCTCGGCGAGAAGCAGCGCGCGCGTGGCGTGGCCGGAGGAGTTGGGGCCCTGCTGCCTGAGTTTCGCCAGGCCGTGTGCGATCGCGCTCCTGACCTTGTCATGCGCGAGCACCTCGTGCAGATCCGCCGTCTCGCCCAAGCCGGCATGGGCACGGCAGGCCGCGATGTTCGGGAACACCAGAAAGCGCACCTCGTCGCCGCCATGACCTGCGACGACGATGTCCTGCGCCAGCGGTGCCAGCGCGGCGATGCCGGCGACACGCAGGGTGCCGACGCTGACCCAGGTGCCGGAATTGAGCTTGAAATCCTCGGCGACGCGGCCGTCGAAGAACAGTCCGCGCTCCGGCCGCGCGTGATCGGCAAGCTTCACCGCATCGCCGATGAGATAAAAACCCTCTTCATCAAAGGCCTGCTTCGTCAGCTCCGGCGCCTTCCAATAGCCCGGCGTGACGTTGGGACCGCGCACCCGCACCTCCAGCTTGTCGCCGGAAGGGACGAGCTTCAGCTCGGTGCCGGGAATGGGGACACCGATATTGCCGGAGCGCTCCGCGAGGAAATGGCAGTCGGCCGCCAGCGGCGACGTCTCGGTCGAGCCCCAGGCCGAAACCATCGGCATCGCGCGGCCCACGGTCCTGATCGAGAGGTCTTCGAGCGCATCCCAGAGATTCTGCGGCAGTGCCGCGCCGGCATAGAAGGCGAACTTCACCTCGCTGAAGAAGCGGCGGCGCAATTCCTCGTCGCCGCGCAGTGCCGCGATCAGCATGTCGAAGCCGCGCGGCACGTTGAAATAGACCGTCGGCATCACGCTTTTCAGATTGGCGAGCGACGTCGCAAACAGCCCCGGCGCCGGCTTGCCGCCGTCGATATAGAGCGAGCCGCCATTGCGCAGCACGAGATTGAAATTGTGGTTGGCGCCGAAAGTGTGGCTCCAGGGTAGCCAGTCGAGGATGACGAGGTCGCCGCGGCTTTGTTCGAGGAAGGTCCAGGTCTGCGCCTTGGCCTGCTGGCTCGAGGTCAGCATGCGTTGGGTATTGATGACGGCCTTGGGCGCACCTGTTGACCCCGAGGTGAACAGGAGTTTTGCGATCGTATCCGGCGTCACCGCGGCGAACGCCGTTGCGACGTCGGGCGTTTCGGGCGTCGCGGCGATGGTGTGGAACGCGAGCGCACCGACATCGTCAGCGTTCCCGCTGATGATCTGCGCCTTGTGCAGCGGCTTGATCGCCGCCAGCGCTGCCGCAAATGGTTTCGTGGCGGAGACATAGATCGCGCCCGGCTCGAGCAGCGCGATCATGCTCTTGAGCTTGTCAAAGTCTTTCGACATCAGCGAATAGGCCGGCGAGATCGCGGCCGAGGGCACGCCGACATGCTGGGCGGCCAACGCGAGCAGCGCGTGGTCGATGCTGTTGTCGGAGAGGATCGCGAGCGGGCGCTCTGCGCTGAGGCCCTGCGCCAGAATCCAGGACGCCGCCGCACGCACCTGTCGCAGCGCCTGCCCATAGGTGACGGTGGTCCAGGGTGCATCGACGTGGCCGCGCTCGGCAAGGAAGATCGTGTCAGGCGTTTGCCGCGCCCATTGCTCCAGCCAGTCGCCGATACAGCGCGCGCCATCGCGCAACGGTTCGGGCGAGCGCAGCACGATGCTGCCGTCGGCGCGATGCTTGGCGACGGTTCTGGGTGTTGCGAACAGGCTCGCAGCGTCGCCGTGTGGCGCGACTGTCATGTGTTTCCTCCTCCGCCCGGCCCCCGGGATCGGCCGCAGCCTCGTTCCGGGCTGCCTTGGCCATAATGTTTGGCATGACAATTGTTGTCGTCAACAACAATCTTTCGCCCGGGCAACAGAGACGCTACAACAGGTGCGGCAGGAGACGCGATTGACAGCCACCGCAGCCCAGACTTCCGCACGCAAGCGCGCCGGCAACGGCGCGGCGCCGCGCGATATCGCCGACGATGTCGGCCTCGACGCGCTGGTCGGGCACGCCGGCTATGCGGTGCGGCGCTTCCAGATCTGGATCTTTCAGGACTTCATCAGGACGCTCGGCGATGTCGACATCCGGCCGACGCAATATTCGGTGCTGACGGTGATCGGCGCCAATCCGGGCCTGTCGCAGATGGCGGTGGCAAAGCGCCTCGGCATCGAGCGCGCCCGGCTGGTGCACCTGCTCGACAGCCTCGAGCAGCGCAAGCTGGTGAAGCGGGTCAAATCGAAGGCGGACCGTCGCTCCCACGCGCTGCATCTGACGACCCAGGGCGAGACGGCGCTGGCGAAATTCAAGCGGCTTGCGGCCGAGCACGAGCGACATGTCGAAGAGAAGATCGGCAAGGAAAACCGGGCGCAGCTGCTGCGGATCCTCGCCGGCTTCACCTGATCTCGACTGCCCATGATTTGAGCAGATGCCCGTCACAGGGCGCTGACATCGCTGCCCGCTCGCCTGTCGAAATATCCCCCAAGCCACTGATCACACGGATAATATCCGCAGCAGCATTCCTGCCCGGTTAATGTACACAATGGCACATCGCTTGCTTCACTCCGGATGAAGCAGTTGCCGGAGTTTTTGTCGCCATGAGGGCTGAAATGGGGGCTGAGCAGCCTGAAACGATCGCCGCGATTGTGGCCGCGCATCGCGCG
Organism: Bradyrhizobium sp. IAR9; assembly: GCF_013408065.1. Classification (NCBI taxonomy): domain Bacteria; kingdom Pseudomonadati; phylum Pseudomonadota; class Alphaproteobacteria; order Hyphomicrobiales; family Nitrobacteraceae; genus Bradyrhizobium; species Bradyrhizobium sp. IAR9. The sequence continues at coordinate 49,452 of NZ_JACBZW010000025.1, read as the reverse complement.
GGCACGCTGACGCCGGCGCAGACGATCGCGCGGACCTATCAGCGCATCCGCGACCACAATGACCCCGCCATCTTCATCAGCCTGCGCGACGAGAAGGATGCGATCGCCGAGGCCGAGGGGCTTGCTCCGAAGGACGCCGCCAACCTGCCACTCTACGGCGTGCCCGTTGCGGTGAAGGACAATATCGACGCGCTGGGCTTTCCGACCACGGCGGCCTGCCCGGCCTTCTCCACCACGCCGACGCATGACTCGACTGCGGTGGCGCGGCTGCGTGCGGCCGGCGCGATCATCATCGGCAAGACCAATCTCGACCAGTTCGCCACCGGCCTCGTCGGCGTGCGCTCGCCTTACGGCATTCCCAAAAATTCGATCCGCGACGATCTCATTCCCGGCGGCTCCAGTTCGGGCTCCGCTGTGGCGGTCGGCGCGGGGCTCGTACCGCTGTCGCTGGGGACCGACACGGCCGGCTCCGGCCGCGTGCCGGCGATGCTCAACAACATCGTCGGGCTGAAGCCGAGCCTCGGCATGATCTCGAACGCGGGCCTCGTGCCGGCCTGCCGCACGCTGGACTGCATCTCAGTGTTCGCCTTGACGGTGGATGATGCTGCGCTCGCGCTCTCCGTGATGGCGGGGCCGGACCCGGCCGATCCGTTCTCGCGCGACCGGCCACTGGGCGCGCTCACGCCGTTCCCGGCAGGCTTGCGCCTCGGCGTGCCGCGCAACGGACAACTGATCTTCTTCGGCGACAAGAAGGCGGAAACCGCCTACGCCGATGCGCTGAAGCGCTGGACTGCGCTTGGAGCCAGGCTCGTCGAGTTCGATCTCGAGCCGTTCTACGAGACGGCGCGGCTGCTCTACGAGGGCCCCTGGGTCGCCGAGCGTTATCTCGTGATCAAGGATCTGCTGGCGTCCGCGCCGGATGCGATCCATCCCGTAACGCGCGAGATCACCGCGGCCGGCGCGCGGCTCACCGCTGCGGAGACGTTCTCGGCGCTCTATCGCTTGCAGGGCCTGCGCAAGATCGCCGAGCGCACGTTTGCCAATATCGACGCGCTGGTGCTGCCGACGGCGCCGACGGCCTATACGACCGCGCAGGTGCTGGCCAATCCGATCGAGCTCAACAGCCGGCTCGGCACTTATACCAATTTCGTCAATCTGCTCGACCTCTGCGGCCTCGCCGTGCCGGCATCGATGCGCGCTGACGGCATTCCGTTCGGCATCACGCTGCTGGCGCCCGCGGGACATGACGCGCGGCTCGCGAGCATCGGCCGCGTCTTCCATGCCGATACCAAGCTGAGCCTCGGCGCGAAGGGCGCGGCGCCAGCGCCGCTGCCGTCGCTGCCGGCAAGCAGCGGCGACGAGATCCCCATCGCCGTGGTCGGCGCACATCTATCCGGCATGGTGCTCAACGGCGAATTGAAGGCGCTGGATGCAAAGCTGATCGAGGCGACAAGAACCGCGCCCGACTACAAGCTCTACGCGCTCAAGACCACGCCGCCGAAGCCCGGCATGCTGCGCGTGGAAGCCGGCAAGGGCGCATCGATCGCGCTGGAGATCTGGTCGCTGTCGCCATCCGCCTTCGGCAAGTTCGTCAATGCGATTCCTTCGCCGATGGCGATCGGCACGGTGCGGCTGGCGGACGGGCGCAGCGTAAAAGGGTTTCTCGTCGAGCCCGAAGTGCTGGGTGACGCGCGCGACATCACCGCGTATGGGGGATGGCGCGCGTATATGAAGGAAGCTGCGACAAAGTAGGTCTCGTAGGGTGGGCAAAGCGAAGCGTGCCCACGATCCCGACCTTCCTGAAAAACCGTGGGCACGGCGCTTTGCGCCTTTGCCCACCCTACGGCACCGATCGTGCGGCGCTACACCGACACCGCGTAAATCTCGTACTCCCCGCGCACCAATTCGATATGCGCGCGCATCGCGGCGGCAGCGCCCTGCTTGTCGCCGCGCATGATGGCGACGACGACGCGGTCGTGCTCGGCTTGCGATTTGGCGAGACGGCCGAGGTTGCGGAACTGGGCGCGGCGGAACGGCTGCACCCGCACGCGCGTCGCCAGCGTGATCTCGGCGATGTAGCCGTTCTGCGATCCCGCATAGATCGCGTTGTGGAAGCGTTCGTTGACCTCGTGGAAGCGATCGGGATTGCCGGTGTAGCTCAGCACCCGCAGCTCCTCGTGGATGGCCTCCAGGCCATGGCGCTCGGCCGCGGACATGCGCTCGGCGGCGAGCCCGGCGCACAGCGCCTCGAGCTCGGCCATCGCCTCGAACATGCTCGTCAGACGCTCGATCGAGGGCTGCGCCACCACCGCGCCGCGATGGGCACGCGCTTCGACGAGGCCGCTGGCCACGAGCTGACGCAAGGCTTCGCGCACCGGCGTGCGCGAGACGCTGAAGCGGCGCGCGATGTCGGTCTCGTCCAAGGGTGCACCGGGGGCCAGGGTGCCGCGCACGATCTCGTCGGCGAGCTGCAGCCGCAACTCCTCTGCGCGCGTGACCTTCAGCACCGATGGCGAGGCGCGGTCGACGCGCGGCACCACCGGCTCGGCCGGCAGTGCTCCCTGCGGAAGATCCTCAAGCGTCATACGGTCAGGTCTCTTTCGGCTCGTCGATGATGCTGACATGGGCAGCGACGACGCGCCAGCCCTCCGGGAAGCGAATCCAGGTCTGCATCTGCCGGCCGACCTTGCCGGGCGCGGTGTCGCGATAGAACAAAGTGGAGGCCACGGCCGTGTCGCGGCCGTAGCTGGAGATGACGGTCTTTGCGGTGCGGCGGTTCAGGCCGACCGGCGAGCGGCCGGCGCGGAAACCGCTGATCGCCTCATAACCATAGAGATTCTCGCCGATGCCGTAACGCAGCGTGCGGGGATCGTTGCGGAAGAGCTCGCCGAGCACGGCGACATCGTTGCTGACGAGGGCCTGCTCATAGCGATCGAACGCGGCTTTGACTTCCGCGATCACATCGGGGAGATCGATCTCCATGTCAGAGTCCTCTCGGCGCGGGCGCTGCGGCGACGCCCATCTTTTCCAGGGCGTAGGCGACGCGGAGCGCAATGTCCTCGCGCCAGGGCGCCGCGATGATCTGCACGCCGATCGGCAGCGGCTCGAGCGGCACCGGGACGGCGACCACCGGCAGGCCGATGAAGGAGATCGGCTGGGTGTGGATGCCGATATTGGCGCGCACCGGCAGCTCGACGCCGTCTAGGTTGAAATTCACCTGGCCGAGCTTTGGCGCGGTGCAAGGCGTCGCCGGCGCGAGCAGCACGTCGACCGACTTGAAGATCTCGGCGAGCTGGGCTCGATACCAGCGGCGGAATTTTTGCGCCCGATCGACCATCGGCGCCGGCACCATCGCGCCCGCGATCAGCCGGTCGCGTACGGCCGGATCGAAATCGTCCGGCCGCTTGCGCAGGCGGTCGAGATGCAGCGAAGCGCCTTCGGTGGTGGTGATGACATAGGCTGCCGCGCGGGCGCGCGCGGCTTCCGGGATATCGATCACCTTCGTTGCGCCAAGCGCCTTGGCGACGCGGCTGACGGCCTCGACCGCTTCCGGAAACACGTTCTTCTGGAAATACCCGCCGGCGATGGCGATGCGCAGATCCGAGACCGGGTTGGCGATCAGCGGCAGCGTCGGCTCCAGACCGCGCGTCGTGCAGGCGCTGTCCTCCGCGTCCGGGCCCTGCATCGCGTCATAGGCGAGCGCGAGATCGGCGGCCGAGCGCGCGAACGGGCCGAGATGATCGAGGCTCGCGACGAACGGGAACGAGCGCGCCCGCGACAGCCGGCCATAGGTCGGCTTCAAACCAAAAATGCCGCAAAACGAGGACGGCACGCGGATCGAGCCGTTGGTGTCCGAGCCGAGCGCGATCGGCACCAGCGCGCCGCCGACGGCGCTGCCCGAGCCGCCGGAGGAGCCGCCGGTCATTCGCGTGGTGTCATGCGGATTGCGCGAGGGACCGTCATGGACGTTCTCGCCGGTGAAGTCGTAGGCGTATTCGCCCATGTTGAGCGCACCGACCAGCACGGCGCCGGCCGCTTCCATGCGCTCGATCAGCGTGGCGTCGCGTTTAGCGGGCGCGAGGTCCCGGTTGATCTTCGAGCCCGCGCGCGTCGAAAGGCCGGCGACGTCAAACAGGTTCTTCACCGCGAAGGGCACGCCGGCGAGCGGGCCGACTTCCTTGCCGGCGGCGATGTCGGCGTCGATGGCACGCGCCTTCGCACGAGCGCGATCGGCGGTGACGTCGGTGAAGGAATTGAGGATGCCGTCGTGCTGCTTGATGCGCGACAGCGCGGCTTCCGTGGCATCGAGCGCGGACATCCTGCGGCCCGCGACTGCACTCGCGATTTCGGCGGCCGTCATCTCTGGCTTGCTGGTCATGGCAGCATCACGCCGTGAAAATCGGTGCCGGCTCGGTCTCGTCCGGCAACGCGAATTCGTCGACCAGGCGGGCGAGCCGCAGCGAGACTTCGAGGTTGGCGCGCACCGCCGGCCTCCAGGCCTCCTCGACCGGCAGCGCCAGCGCTTTCGATACGGCGTCGATATAGTCGTCCAGCGGCTCGGCCATCACGCTCCCAAACTATCTCTCTAGGTTGTTATTTGAGCATGATCTTTTCGGAAAACCGCTGCGCACTTTTCCGGATCATGCTCTAGTGTACCTGCAACGGCGGATGCGGAATCGCCGTCAGCAGCTCCTTGGTGTAGTCGTCCTGCGGATCGCTGAGGACCTGCTCGGAAGAGCCCTCTTCGACGATTCGACCGGTCCGCATCACAATGACACGATCGCACAGCAAGCGCACTACGTTCAAATCATGCGAGACGAACAGATAGCTCATACCTAGCCGCGCCTTGAGATCCTGAAGCAGGTTCAGAACGACAGCCTGCACAGAGACGTCCAGCGCCGCCGTCGGCTCATCCAGGATGACCAGTTTTGGATGCAGCGCAATGGCGCGGGCGATGCCGACGCGCGCCTTCTGGCCGCCGGACAATTGATGCGGGAAGCGGTCGAGCAGGTTGTGCGGCAGGCCGACCATGGTCGCCAGCTCCTCGCAGCGGGCGCGAAGCGCATCGCGGCCCCTGATGTCGCTCAATTGCATGATCGGGTCGGCGATGGCGCGCGCTGCGGTGAAGCGCGGGTTGAGGCTGTCGGTCGGATCCTGGAACACCATCTGGATGCGGCTGCGCTGCGGCAGTCGGGCGAAGGACGCAGGCTGGATGGCGCCGATGTCCTCGCCGTCGAACTGGATCAGGCCGGAGGTCTGGTCCAGGAGCCGCATCACCATCATCGACGTGGTCGACTTGCCGCAGCCGGACTCGCCGACGAGGCCGACGCTCTCGCCATGGCCGATCGAAAAGCTGATGCCGTCGACGGCGCGGAACACGTCAGGCTCCAGCGGCGGCTTGCGGCCGAACAGCTTTCCGAGCGTCGCGGTGGCACCCTGGCCCGGGTATTCCTTGACGAGCTTTTCGACGAGGAGGAGGGGTTTGCCACTTGCGCTGGTCTGCTCCCTCTCCCCGTCCTTCACGGGGAGAGGGTTGGGGTGAGGGGCTGCTTCCGCGAGCACGGTGCTGGGAGAGTCCCCCTCACCCGCCGCGCTGTGCGCGTCGGCCTCTCCCCGCGTGCGGGGAGAGGCGAAGGAAGCGGCGTCCTCTTCAGGCAGCAGATCACGCAACGACACACCCAGCCGCGGCGTCGCGCGCATCAGCTTCTTGGTGTAGGGGTGTTGTGGGTTCGCAAAAATGTCGGCGGCCTTGGCGGTCTCGACCACGCGGCCCTTCTCCATCACCACGACGCGGTCGCAATAGGCGGCGGCGAGGCCGAGATCGTGGGTGATCAGGATGGTCGACATCGCGCGGCGCTTGGTCAGCTCCACGATCAGATCCATCACCGTCTTCTGCGTGGTCACATCAAGGCCGGTGGTCGGCTCGTCCGCGATCAGCAGCTGCGGATTGCAGGCGAGCGCGAGCGCGATGACGACGCGCTGGCACATGCCGCCCGAGAGCTCGAATGGATAGGCGTGGTAGCGCTCGCGCGGACGGGCGATCTTGACCTGCTCCAGCGCCTCGATCGCCTTCTCGCCGTGATCCTTGACCTGGGCCTGCTGCACATGAGTGCGCAGCACGTCCTCGATCTGGTCGCCGACTTTCCGGATCGGGTTCAGCGCCGCGCGTGGGTTCTGGAAGATCATCGAGACTTCGCGGCCGCGCAGGTCGCGCATCTGGTCTTCGGTCGCAGCCTTCACGTCGATGCCGGAGAACATCACCGAGCCCTCGGCGATCCGCCCCGCGCGGTCGAGGATGCGCATCACCGCATAGGACGTCACCGACTTGCCGGAGCCTGATTCACCGACGATGGCGAGCGTCTCGCCCTTGGCGACGGAAATATTGACGTGCTGTACGGCCTTGACGATGCCGCGGCGGGTGGTGAATTCGACGGTGAGGTCCTGGACATCGAGCAGCGGCTGGGCGGTCATGCGCGCCTGCCGATCAAAAAACGCGAAAACAACCCCATGCACAGTAGAAAGAGGTTGGATTCGTTGGGGAATTTTTGACGTAGATTTACGCGTGAGGCAGGCACCGGCCTCTCGCTCCCTCCCCCCTTGTGGGGGAGGGTTGGGGAGAGGGGTGGCTCCAAGCGAAGTCGGAGTTCGTGGCTACCCCCCTCCCTTCCCCTCCCCCACAAGGGGGGAGGGAATGAGAGAGCCGTGGCAACCACACTCCCAAGCGTCCCGATCTTCTCTCTGCCCCCAACCATCATCACGTCCTCCGCTGGGGGTCGACGATGTCGCGCAGGCCGTCGCCGAGGAGATTGAAGCAGAACACGGCGATCATCAGCGCGAGGCCGGGGAACAGCGCGATCCACCATTCGCCTGACACCATGAAGCCGGCGCCCTCGGCGACCATGATGCCCCATTCGGCGGTGGGCGGACGGACGCCGAGGCCGATGAAGGACAGGCCCGCGGCGTTGAGGATGGCGTAGCCCATGGTCAGCGACATTTGCACGATCATGATCGGCATGATGTTCGGCAGGATATGCACCAGGAGGATGCGTAATTCGCCGTTGCCGGAGAGGCGCGCGGCCTGCACGAAGCCGGCGTTGCGGCGGACATTGGCCTCGGCGCGCGCGACGCGGGCATAAAGCGGGAAGTTCACGATGGCGGTGGCCAGGATGATGTTCTGCACGGTGTTGCCGAGCGCCGCGACGATGCCCATCGCCAGCACGAATAGCGGGAAGGCCATGATGGTGTCGGCGATGCGGCCGACGATGCGATCGGTCCAGCCGCCGAAATAGCCGGCCGCGATACCGGCGAGCCCGCCCATCAGGAACACCAGCGCGACCGAGGCGACCGCGATGAACGTATCGAGCCGTGTCGCGACGACGACGCGGCTGAAGATGTCGCGCCCCAGCTGGTCGGTGCCGAACCAGTGCGCGGCCGACGGCGGCTTCAGCGCCGCGGCGGTGTCGGAGGCGAGCGGATCGTACGGCACGAGATAAGGGCCGACGATCGCGGCGGCGAGGATCAGGATCAGCAATGCGAAGGCAAAACCGGTGACCTTGTTTTCGCTGAGGACATAGCGGGTCTGTTCGAGCACCGCGACGAGGCCGGAGGTGCGCGCGGGACCGACGGGTTCAACAGCAGGCGCAACGGAGCTCATGGCTTTACTCCTGGAGCTTCTGAGCGTGGGGACGAACGGCCAAGCGGCGAGCGCGCTTCACCTCTCCCGCTTGCGGGAGAGGTCGCGCCAAAGGCGCGGGTGAGGGCTCTCTCCTCTTGGGGGCTCTCGCCCGCGGAGCCCCCCCTCCCCAGCCCTCCCCCGCAAGCGGGAGAGGGAGCGGACCGCTCGCGTGGCTCGTATTGGGCGAGATCATGACGGTCTACCCTTCCAACCGCACGCGCGGATCGATCACGCCGTACAAAATGTCGATCACGAGATTGAGCAGCACGTACATGACCGCCATGGTGAGCACAAAACCCTGCACCGGCGCGAAGTCCGACGAGATCAGCGCTTCCACCGCATAGGAGCCGATGCCCGGCCAGGCGAACACTTTCTCCACCAGCACGTTGGCGCCGAGCAGGAACGAGAACACCATGCTGAGCGTGGTGATCACGGGCAGCATCGCGTTCCGAAACGCGTAGGTGACGATGACGGTCGACGGCGACAGGCCACTGGCGCGCGCGGTGCGGACGAATTCGGACGCGAGCACCGCCAGCATCGAGGCGCGCGTCATGCGCGCGATCGGCGCCAGCGAGAAGATCGCCAGCGTGGTCGCCGGCAAGATGAGCTGGCTCAGCGCCGAGCGGAACGCTTCGAGATCGCGCGCGATCAGGGTGTCGATCAGATAGAAGCCGGTCACCGTCGGCGGCGCGCTGGTGAACACGTCGAGACGGCCGAGCGGCGCCGGCGACCAGCCGAGCCGGAAATAGAAGACATAGACCAGCACGAGGCCAGTGAAGAACACCGGCAGCGAGACGCCGGCTGTCGTCGTGACGCGGCATAAGTGATCGACCCATGACCCTGGCCGCGTCGCCGCGAGGACGCCGAGCGGAATGGCGATGACGACGGACACGATGAGGCCGAGCAGCGTGAGTTCAGCCGAGGCCGGCAGGCGGTTGCGGATCTCGGCCGCGACCGGCTGTCCTGTCGTCAGCGAGTTGCCGAAATCGCCGTGGGCGAGATCATTGGTGTAGCGGAAGAACTGCTCGATCAGCGGCTTGTCGAGGCCGAGCTTCTTGCGGATCTGCTCGACGGCTTCCTTGGTCGCGGCGGGCCCGGCGAAATAAGCGGCGGGATCACCGGGCAGCGCGCGTGTCAGCAGGAAGGTGACGATGACCACGCCGATCAGCGAGGGAATCGCGAACATCAGACGCTTGCCGATCATGGTCAGCATGGGCGACTTCCCGTGGAAAGAGAAGATGACGCAACGGGCACAACTGCGCCCCCTCTCCCGCTTGCGGGGGAGGGTTGGGGTGGGGGTGCTTCCGCATTGGGGTTCTCCGTGTGGAGAGAGCCCCCACCCGCCGCGCTCTTCGAGCGCGTCGGCCTCCCCCGCAAGCGGGAGAGGCGAACCGAGCCAGCCGATAAGCCTCCGAACGCCATATCCGATTGCCTCGCCCTAATCGCCAATCGGCTGATCTCACCCCTTCGCCATCGCGCGATAATCGAGCCGCCGATGGAACCAGTACTGATAGCCGCTGATGTTCTTCTGCATCGCGACGTTGACGAAGGGTTGGTACAGCGGGATGCGCGGGATGTCGGTGTAGGCGAGATCGACGAAGCCCTTCACGTCCTTGTCGTAGGCCGCGGTATCGCCGGCCGCAGCGGCAGTGCGCGCGCCGTCGATCAGTCTGTCCATCTCCGCCGACTTGTAGCTCATGGTGTTGAAGACGGAATTGTTGCCGTGATAGCACCAGTAGAAGAAGTATTCGGGGTAATCGAGCCAGCCCGAGAACACGTTGGTGAAGAGCGGCATCTCCTTCTTGTTCAATTCGGTGCGCCAGTTGGCGCCGGGCACCTTGTTGATGGTGGTCTTGATGCCGATCTGCGCCAGGCTCTCCTGCACCAGCACGCAGAGCGGCTCGTTGACGCCGGCGAAGTTGAGATCGAACGAGATCGTGGTCTCGAAGCCGCCTGCGTAGCCGGCCTCGGTGAGCAGTGCCTTCGCCTTCTCCATGTCGGTGTTGTATTTATGCGGCTGCGGCCAGGCGACTTCGGTGGCCTTGTCCGCAGGTGCGCCGAACATCGGGTTGGCAAGGCCGAACATCACGGCGTCCATGATCTTCTGATAGGGCAGCGCATAGGCGACCGCCTGACGCACCTTCGGATTGTCGAAGGGCGGCTTGGTGACGTTCATGCCGATATACTGGATGCCGTTGGAGAACGGCAGCGACACCACGTTGAGCTTGCCGTTGGCCTTCATCTCCTGAAAGTCCTTGTTCGGCAGTTCGTAGGAGATGTCGGCATCGCCGCGTTCCAAGAGCGCGCGGCGGTTGCCGGCCTGCGGCACCATGCGCCAGATCACGCGCTTGATCTTCGGCAAGGGGCCGCCGACCCAATCCTCGTTGCGCTCCATGATGACTTCGGTGCCCGCGGTCCATTTCGTCACCTTGTAGGCGCCGGAGCCCGCGGTCTGCTGTTTCGTGAACTCGAGACCCCAGGGGTCCTTCTCGCTGGCATTCTTCTTCACCAGCTCGGAGTTGACGATGCAGGGCACGATCACGGCGAGGTCGGGGATCGTGAGCTTGTCCTTCTTCAGGAAGTCGACGCGCACGGTGTAGTCGTCGATCACGACGAACTGCTCCGGCTTGGTCAGCGAGCCCGCGCTCATCTGGAAGGTCGGGAAGCCGCCGACGCTGACGGCGCGGTCGAGCGACCATTTCACGTCCTTGGCGGTCACCGGCGCGCCGTCGTGGAATTTGGCGTTCTTCTTCAGCTTGAAGGTGACCGACATGTCGTCGATCCTGAACTCCTCGGCGAGCTCGCCCTTGAACTTGTCGCGGTCGTAATAGGGCACGCCGCCCGGGCCGCTCTTCATCTCGTGGCTGATCAGGCGGTCGTAGCAATTCCAGGACACCTCATAGCCGGGCACGTTGGTGCCGACGCCGTGGATATCGAGATTGTTGGGGCCGCCTTCCGAGACGATCAGCAGCGTCTCCGAACGGGCGTCGGCATAGGCTGAGGAAATCACCTGTGGCATCGCCGGAAGCGCCGCTCCGGCGGCCAATCCGGAAACGGACTTGAGGAAATCGCGGCGCTTCATGACATCGCTCCAACACAACGTTTTTGGTTGGAACCGGATTCGCAAGGTTTGTGCCAGAGCTTAACGAGCAGTTACGATCAATTTAATGAACTGATATCGCTTAGGAAATGTTTATTTTCGCGCGTCGCGGCCTTCGTCTCGATCTCCCGGAATTGCATACAAAGATACAGATTTGCCTATTTCATGAGCTTAATTTGATCTGCGCCCGCCCAATAAGCACAGCTGTCATTCCGGGGCGATGCGCAGAATCGAGCCCGGAATCCGTCGGGGCGGCAGCACGCGCAGGACCATGGATTCCGGGCTCGATGCTGCGCATCACCCCGGAATGATGGAGAGAGGTGGGGCCCGCGCTCACCCCGCCCAGATCAGCTCCTGCAGCTCGACCAGATCGTCCGCCTGCTCCTGCCAGCCCGCAATACAGATGTGGCTGTTGAGGTCGCTGGCGCGGTGCAGCAGCATCAGGGCCATCAGCCGGCGTTTGAGCGCGTAGTCGAGCTTCGCATAGCCGAAGCCTTCCAGCAGGCTCTTCACCCTCCCCGGCCGGCCCGCCGCCATGAACGCGCCGGGGCCGAGCAGGTCGTAATCGCGCCATCCCGCCAGCACGTCGCCGAAGTCGAACAGGCCGGCAAGCGACCACTGGCCGTCGTCGCAGGCGAGCAGGAAGTTCTCCGGAATGTATTCGCCGACCAGAAAGACCGGCGGCGCATCCAGCGGGATGAGCTTGTCCGCATCGCACAGGAGATCGTCGAGGCCTTTGAGGAATTTCGGCGCGAGGCCGAGACGCGTGTGCCGCGCCCTGCAGCCCCGCATCTGGGCACGCATGAAATCGTCCCAGCGCGGCTCGATCGCCGCAAGCGGCCCGAGCGGGGCGCGCTGGACGCTCGCGATGGTCTCGCCGATCTGGCGCAGCAGGCGTTCCTTCTGCGATTCCGGCAGGTGTGGCCACACCTCCGAGCCGAGCGTGCCTGATAGCCGCGTGATGACGAGATAGGGCCAGCCGTCGCGTATCCCTTCCGCGACGATCTCGGGGATCGGCAGATCGAGATGGCCTTTGAGCTGCATCAGCGAGCCGCGCTCGGAGACGAATTGTGCGTACAGCATCGGCGGGAAGATTTTGAGGATCGGCCCCTCGCCGAGGCCGACGACGAGGTTGGTGCCGGTCGCGAACACATGCGGCGCGCTGATATCGAGACCGTGGCGGCGCGCAATGTCGAGTGCGATCGGAAGCCATTGCGAGGAAGCGGAGCGAAAGGCGCGGAAGCTTTCCTCGTCGGCGAAGGCCGGCAGTGTTTGCGATGGAGCGTTAGTCATCGTCGTTACGAGCTTGATTGATTCGTCAGTGCGAGCCGAGGAGACGGTGCACCTCTCCCGCTTGCGGGGGAGGTCGGCGCGAAGCGTCGGGTGGGGGCTCTCTCCCCGCGGGGACACTCTCCGCAGACGTCAGGCCATCCCAGCGTGGAGAGAGCCCTCTCCCCAACCCTCCCCCGCGAGCGGGGGAGGGAGCGCGCCTCCCGCGCGGCCACAGCGAAGCCCAATCGCAACATGCACTACCGTTCCGGGCTTGCGCGCTCGAACTGGCGCAGCAGCTTGTTGCCGCGCTCGACGGCGGAATCCAGGGCGGATTGCGCGCTCTTCTGGCCGGAAAAGGCCTGCTCCAGCTCGTCCTCGATCGCGCCGCGGATCAGGACGAAGGAGCCGAGCCGGATGCCCTTCGAATTCTCCGTCGGCGGATTGAGCGTGATCTCCTCGAACGAGATCGACGAGCCCGGGTTGCGCTCGTAAAAGCCCTGCGCGCGCGTCAACTCGGAGGCGGCGCGGGTGATCGGCAAGTACCCCGTGTTCTGATGCCAGGCGGCCTGCACGCCGGGCTGTGACAGATAGGCGAAGAACCGCGCCACGCCCTTGTATTCCTCGCGCGGCCGGTCGCGCAGCACCCAGAGCGTGGCGCCGCCTATGATCGAGTTCTGCGGCGCGCCCTTCACGTCGGGCCAATACGGCATCATGCCGTAGCCGATCTCGAATTTCGAATTCGCCTTGATGTCGGCGCGCGTCGCCGAGGAGCCGATGAAGATGCCGCATTCGCCGCTCTGGAAGCGCGGCTCGGCCGCTTGGCCGCGGCCGCCATAGTCGAACAGTTTTGTCTTTTGCCATTCGGCGAGCTGGGCGATGTGTTTGACCACGACCGGATTGTTGATGGTCAGCTCGGCATCGAGCCCGGCAAAGCCGTTCCCGCGCGTCGCCAGCGGCAGATTGTGGAAGGCGGAAAAATTCTCGACATGGATCCAGGACGGCCATGATGTGGTGAAGCCGCAAGCAGCGCCGCGGTCGCGCAGGCGCTTTGCAGCGGCCCCCAATTCCGGCCAGGTCTTCGGCGGCGTCTCCGGATCGAGGCCCGCGTCGCGGAACATGGTCTTGTTGTAGTAGAGGATCGGCGTCGAGGAGTTGAACGGGAACGACAGCAGGTTGCCGGCCGCATCGGTGTAGTAGCCGGAGACGGCGGGCAGGTAGTCATTGAGCGAGAACGGCTCGCCCTGGTCCCGCATCAGGCTGAACACCGGATAGATCGCGCCCTTGGCCGCGGTCATGGTGGCGGTGGCGACCTCGTTGACCTGGACGATCGCGGGCTGGCTGCGCGAGCGGAAGGCGAAGATCGCCGCCGTCACCGTCTCGGTGTAGTTGCCCTTGTAAGCGGGCACGATGCGGTAATCGGACTGCGAGGCGTTGAAGTCCGAGGCGAGCTTTTCCAATTGCCGCCCAAGCTCGCCGGACATGGCGTGCCACCACGCGATGTCGGTGGCGGCGCGCACGGGCGCGGCCAATGAGAGAGCCGCCATGGCGGCGACGAGCTGCAAAAGGCGCAATGCTGAAGTCACGATGGCGCTTCCCATGCCGCGCGACAAAGGCGGCTGCCCTGCTTAAGGCGCGGCATTTGCGGTTTCAACCGGGAATGAGCGCCGGCCGCGCCGCACAATTACACGGCCGCGCCGGGCGGGATGGCCTTCCCCCGACCATCTGCTAGATTGCATTGAACCTTTTGCCCCCGCCATAGACTCCACCACTGAGGGGTTGAGTGTGCCAGTGTTGAGCCGTGCCGAACTCTCGCGGACCGGAGTGATCGTCGTCGCGCTTCTGCTTGCCGTCTGTGCGACGGGTGCCGTCGCACGCGAATTTCGCGCCGCCGATACCCAGACCGAGGATTACCCGACCGTCCAGGCGCTGCGCTACATGGGCGCGCTGATTGCCGAGCGCAGCGGCGGCCGCCACGAGATCAAGGTGTTCCATTCCCGCCAGCTCGGCGAGGAAAAGGAGACGATCGAGCAGACTCGGGCCGGCGCGATCGACCTGAACCGGACCAATGTCGCGCTGATCGGCAACTTCGTTCCGGCGATGAACGTGCTCGCCATGCCGTTCCTGTTCCGGTCCATCGAGCACATGCAGAAGGTGCTGGACGGCCCGATTGGCAGCGAGATTCTGAACAGCTTCGAGCCCTATGGCTTCGTCGGGCTCGCCTTCTACGATTCCGGGGCGCGGTCGATCTACAACGGCGCCCGCCCGGTGAAGACCATCGCGGATCTCAAGGGATTGCGGATCCGGGTGCAGCAATCGGAGTTGATGAGCCAGATGATCCGCTCGCTCGGCGCCGAGCCGGTCGAGATGCCCTATGGGCAGGTGCTCACCGGGCTCGCCAACCATCTGATCGACGGCGCCGAAAACAATTGGCCATCTTTCGTGACGACGGATCATTACACGCACGCCGGGCATTATACGCTCACCGAGCATACGATGAGCCCCGAAGTGCTGGTGATCTCGCTGAAGGCCTGGCAGAGCCTGTCGCCGGACGACCAGAAAATCTTCCGGGAGGCTGCGCAGCGCTCCAGCCGGTTCATGCGCGAGAAATGGCGCGACCTCGAGGAGCAGTCGCAGCGCAAGGCGCAGGAGGCCGGCGTCACCATCATCAAGGATATCGACCGCAAGCCGTTCGAGGACGCGATGGCCCCGATCTACGCCAAGGCCGGGCGCGATCCCGCCGCGGCCGCGCTGATCGAACGTATTCGCAAGGTGGAGTGAGCCGCGTTGGCTGCACTTGGACATACCGAGCACCCAGACCGGCCGTCCGGCCCGATCGGACGGCTGCGCGCACGCCTGGTCGGCGTGCTGCGCGCGGTGCCGATCCGCTGGCGCATCCTGTCGATCGCGGCGCTGAACTCCGCCGTGGTGGTGGTGCTGGTGGGGATGATCTGGAACGGCGCGCAGGTGCTGGGCTCGGCCTGGGGCGACGTCCGCCAGGTGCGCGAGTCCGACCGGATCCTGGCGCTGCTCGAAAGCGAGACCGGGCGCCTGCACAATCTGATCCACCGCTACATCAACCAGCCGAGCCCCGACCTGTTCGCCGAGATCCTGCTGCTGCGCGAGGCGGTGCTGGGCACGCTGACCAACCGCGCCGCCAAGGACCCGATGCTGTCGGGCTCGGTCGAGGAGCTGGAGCGCACCACCGACCGCTTCCTCAACGGTTTCGGCGAGCTGCGCAGCGTGCAGGCCACCATCGCCAAGACCTATGAGGATCAGGTGCAGGGCCCGGCCAGGGACATGGCCGGCCTCTATTCCATCATCGAAGGCGCCACCGGCCATCGCGACGCGCTGATCTGGCCCTCGCTCGGAAAATCCCGCGAGGCCTTCACCGCGATGCTGGTGGCGGCCAATTCCTATTATCTGTCGCTGTCATCGGGCGCGGCCGACGACGCGCGCCGCAATACCGAGACGATCGAGAAGACCATCCCCGTGATGATCGATCTCGCCGACAACGATCTGCAGAAGATGGCCTTGCGAAGGCTCGGGGCCCGCACCGCCGCACTGCGCGAGGGCTTTGCAAAGCTCTCCGAGCAGCTTGCCAGCCGCACCGAGCTGCTCCGCAACAGCATCGACGCCAGCCAGGCCGAGGCGATCGGCGCCATCGACGACCTCTCCACCAAGATGCGCAAGCGCGAGCAGAAGGCGCAGGAGACCTTCGACCGCACGCTGGCGGATATTTCCCGCCGTGTCCTTTCCATCGCGGTGATCTTCCTCGGCATCATCCTCACCGCCGGCGTGATGATCGCGCTGTCGATCCGGCTGCCGCTGCAGCAGATCATGGCGGCGATGCGCGCGATCACGCTCGGCGATCTCGACCGCGAGGTGCAGGGCACCAAGGCCCGCGACGAGGTCGGCGCCATGGCGCGCGCGGTGGAGGTGTTCCGCGAGAACGCGATCGCGAAGCGCGAGACCGAGGACGAGCTGCGCGCGTCGAAGGAGAAGGCCGAGAGCGCGCTGCTCGAGCTCAATACCGCGCAGCAGAATTTGATCGATGCCGAGCGGCTGGCGGCGCTTGGCGGTCTCGTCGCCGGCGTCGCGCATGAGGTCAACAACCCGATCGGCATCAGCCTCACCGTTGCCTCGAGCTTTGCCCGGCGCACCGAGATCTTCGAGGCCCAGCTCAAGGGCGACGGCGGCCTGCGCCGCTCGCAGCTGGAGGAGTTCGTGCAATCCTCGCGCGACGCCTCGCAGCAGCTGGTCGCCAATCTGCAGCGCGCCGGCGAGCTGATCCAGTCGTTCAAGCAGGTCGCGGTCGACCGCTCCCATGCCGAGCGGCGGCAGTTCTCGCTCAGCGAGGCCACCGACCAGATCATCGCCAGCCTGCGCCCGGTGCTGAAGCGCTCGCCGATCACGCTGCAGGTCGACGTGCCGGAGGGGCTGCTGCTCGACGGCTATCCCGGCTCCTATGGCCAGATCCTGACCAACCTCTTCCTCAACGCCGCCAATCACGCCTTCGCCGACGGGCGTGCCGGCACGATCATCATCCAGGCGCGGCCGCGCGGGACCGAGGACGTCGAGCTTATCTTCACCGACGACGGGGCCGGCATGACCCCCGACGTGCAGCGCCAGGCCTTTGACCCTTTCTTTACCACCCGGCGCAATGAAGGCGGCACGGGACTCGGGCTTCATATCGTCTATAACCTCGTCACCCAGCAGCTCGGCGGGCGCATGATGCTGGAATCCAAGCTGGGACAAGGCACCACTTTTCGCATTATCATGCCCCGGGTCGCCAAGGGCGGCGCGCAAAGCACAGAAAGTGACGGGACTTCTCAATGGCCGAACAGGACGATGTCCTCCACCTGATCGACGATACCGGTACCGCGTCGGAGGATGCCAACGCCCGGAAATGGAAGATCGCCGTCATCGACGACGATCCGGCCGTGCATGACGGCACCCGTTTTGCGCTGTCCGACTATAGCCTCAACGGCCAGAGCCTGGAGATCCTGTCGGCCTATTCCGCGGCGGAAGGCCGCAAGCTGATGGCCGAGCACAGCGACATCGCCGCCGTGCTGCTCGACGTCATCATGGAGACCGACGTCGCCGGCCTCGAGCTGGTCGAGTTCATCCGCAACGAGATCCGGAACGAGACGGTGCGCATCATCCTGCGCACGGGACAGCCCGGCCAGGCGCCCGAGCGGCGCGTGATCGTGCAGTACGACATCAACGACTACAAGGCCAAGACCGAGCTCACCGCCGACAAGCTGTTCACCTCGCTGACCGCGGCGCTGCGCTCCTATCAGCAGCTCGAGCGCATGGTGCAGACAAGGCGCGGGCTCGAGATCATCATCGACGCGGCCTCGACGCTGTACGACTTCAAGTCGATGCAGCGGCTCGCCGAGGGCGTGCTGACCCAGCTCGCCTCGCTGCTCAACGTCGATTGCGCCGGTATACTGGTCTTGCGCGACAATGGCGGCATCGACCCCGAGCTCTCGGTGCTCGCCGGCAGCGGCTGCTACAGCCGCTTCATCGGCACCACGACGTCGAAGGCGCTCGACCCCGAGCTGCGCGAGATGGTGGAGGCCGCGTTCCAGCGCCGCAAGAACGAATTCGCCGACCACCGCAGCGTGATCTATTTGCGCACCGGATCCGGCCGCGAGGTGGTGGTGCTGCTGCAGGCCGAGCGCGAATTGTCCGAGACCGACCGCTCGCTGGTCGAGATCTTCTCCTCAAGGCTCTCGATCGCCTTCGACAACGTCATCCTCTACCAGCAGCTGCAGGCCGCCAACACCCAGCTGGAGGACCGTGTCGCCCAGCGCACCCGCGCGCTGATGCAGGCCAACCGCCGCCTCTCGGCGCAATGGCTGCGGCTGCAGCGCGCGAACGGCTTCAAGAACGAGATTTTGGGCACGGTCGCGCACGATCTGAAGAACCCGCTCGGCGTCATCCTCGGCCGCACCGAGATGCTGAAGGAGCTGATCTCGACCGGCGCCTCGGAAAACGGCGTGGTCGCCCAGGTCGACCACATCCGCGACGCCACCAAGCGCCTGACCACGATGGTCGACCATCTGATCTCGGATGCGATGGCCGATGCCTTCGACATCACCATCCGCCGCGAGCCGGTCGACGTCGCCGCCCTGGTCAAGGAGGTCGCCGAGGCCAACCAGCCGCTCGCCGTCAACAAGCAGCAGGCGATCAGCGTCGCCGCGCCGGCCAACATCGTCACCATGTGCGACACCGACCGCATCCGCGAAGCCATCGACAATCTCATCAGCAACGCCATCAAATACTCACCAATCGGCGGCAGGATCGACGTGGTCGTCAGCCACGAGGGCAGCGACACCGTCGTCCGCGTCAGCGACGAGGGCGCCGGCCTGTCGCCGGAAGATCTCGGCCGCCTGTTCGGCCGGTTCCAGCGGCTGTCGGCCAAGCCGACCGCAGGCGAGAGCTCGACGGGGCTTGGGCTCTCCATCGTCAAGCGTATTGTCGACATGCACGGCGGCGAGGTGACCGCCGATAGCGAAGGGCCCGGCAAAGGCTCGACCTTCACCATCACCCTCCCCGCGACCGAAATGCCGTGATCTCAAGACCATGACCCAAAGCCAGCACATCATGATCGTCGACGATGAAGCCCCGGCCCGGGAGATGGTCGGCGATTATCTCAAGATGCACGGCTTCACCGTGACGCTGTGCGACGGCGGCAAGAGTTTGCGCGCCGCGATCCAGGGCAGCATGCCTGATCTCGTCGTGCTCGACCTCAACATGCCCGAGGAAGACGGCCTCTCGATCATCCGCGATCTCAAGAGCCGCATCAACGTGCCCGTCATCATGCTGACGGCAACCGCGAGCCCGATCGACCGCGTGGTGGGGCTCGAGCTCGGCGCCGACGATTACGTAGCCAAGCCCTGCGAGCTGCGCGAGCTGATGGCGCGCATCCGCTCGGTGCTGCGGCGGAGCGGGCCGGCCAAGGCCGCCGCGCCTGATGCGGCGGCGGCGAAATCCGACAAGGAGCAGCTGGTACGGTTCGGGACAAAGTGGCTCGACCTCGAAGCCCAGGCCTTGCGCGACGACGAGGGCAACGAGCATCCGCTGACCGCCTCCGAGTTCGGGCTGCTCAAAGTGTTCGCGGCCAACCCGAAGCGCGTGCTGTCGCGCGAGCGCCTGCTGGAATTGGCTAACGCGCGCGACGCCGAAGCCTTCGACCGCGCCGTCGACCTGCGCATCATGCGCATCCGCCGCAAGATCGAGCCCGATCCGGCCAAGCCCGCCGTGATCCGCACCATCCGCGGCGGCGGCTACCTGTTCTCGCCGGCCGGCGAGAAGGCGTAAGTCGCGCGGCACGCCAGGTGCCGTAGGGTGGGCAAAGCGAAGCGTGCCCACGCGTCTGTCGCCATATCGGAAAGATCGTGGGCACGGCGCGCAAGAGCGCGCCTTTGCCCACCCTACGAGATCACCGTCCCAGCGGTGGGCGCGACCGAACGCAAGTCACCGAGATTCGTTCCGTGGCGCCTCCGTCCGGCTCAAAACCCTACCCCCGTATTTTCCGTACATTGAAATTCCACGCTTTTTCGTCCCGAATGTTTCGTCATCCCTTCTCCGACGAAACAATTTGGCGGCGCACGAAACCATTTTCCGCTTTTCGTGCAGACGTCCCGAAACGTTGGCTCATTAACACTTTGGTCCAAGGAAACGCCGCTCGGTCGCGGCGCTACGGGGAGCCAAGTCAATGCGGAACGTCATCGCCATCAACGCCCAGGCCAGCCAGAGCATCATCGCCGCTCAGGCGACTTCGGACGACATGCTTCTCGAAAGCATTGCCGACGGCAACCGGACGTCGATGCACATCCTTTATTGCCGGCACAGCGTGCGGGTGTACCGCTTCATCCTGCGCATCGTGCGCGACGCCACCGCGGCCGAAGACCTCGTCAGCCAGGTGTTCCTGGACGTGTGGCGGACCGCCGGCCAATTTCAGGGCCGCTCGCAGGTTTCGACCTGGCTGCTCTCGATCGCCCGCTTCAAGGCGCTGACCGCGATGCGACAGCGCCGCTTCGAGGACATCGACCAGGAGGACGTGCGCCAGATCCCCGACGATTCCGATACGCCGGAGACTTCGCTCGACCGCAGCGACACCAGCGCCATCCTGCGCGCCTGCGTGCAGAAGCTGTCGCCCGCGCATCGCGAGATCATCACCCTCGTCTACTACCACGAGAAGTCGGTGGAGGAGGTCGGGCAGATCATCGGCATCCCCCAGAGCACCGTGAAGACGCGGATGTTCTACGCCCGCAAGCAGCTGGCCGAATTGCTTAAGGGCTGCGGCGTCGAGCGCTTCGCCGCCTAAGCTAAATGAATTCAAAGGGATAGGGCCGCCGATCTGGCCCTCTCCCGGGACACGGAAGTGTTACCGCCGACGAAACAATTGAAACAAAGCACAACATCAGGCGGAAAAACTTCCCTCCTATAAAGCTCACATACGGTTTTGCTTAAACCTCCCAAGACTTCCAGCGACCCGGACGGGATGCCCCCCTCCGGGTCGTTTTGTGTTTGGGCTTGAAGTGGCAGCCGCGGGCTCCCGCCTCTCCCGCCTGCGGGAGAGGCCGACGCGCCCCGGGCGATGCGAAGCATCGTCCCGCGCGCGGCGGGTGAGGGTTCTTTCCTCTGGGGGGATGTCCCGTCGCGGAGAGACCCCCACCCCAGCCCTCCCCCGCAAGCGGGAGAGGGAGCGCACCGGCCGTGCGATTGGCAGCTCCCGTCACGAAGCCGTGACGCTCCGTAACGACCGCTCCATGCCGCCCGAACCATCCTCGTGACCTCCTTCACGAGTGCCCCATGCTCGAACTTGTCTTCGCCGTCCTTGCCGGCATCCTCACCATCGCCGCGCCCTGCACGCTGCCGATGCTGCCGATCCTGCTTGGCGCCTCGATCGGGCGCGCGGGACATCTGCGCCCTGCGATGATCGCGCTCGGCTTTGTGCTTTCCTTCTCCGCGACCGCGCTGCTGCTCGGCGCAATCACCCGCCTGTTCGATTTCGATCCGAACGTGCTGCGCGAAGCCGCCGCGATCCTGCTGCTCGGCTTTGGCCTGCTGATGCTGTGGCCGGCGCCGTTCGAATGGTTGTCGATCCGGCTCAACGGCTGGCTCGATCTCGGCAACACCGGCGCTACCCAGCGCGAGGGTGCGCTCGGCGGGCTCATCCTCGGCACCACACTGGGCCTGGTGTGGACGCCCTGTGCCGGCCCGGTGCTCGGCTCGATCCTGACGCTGGTTGCGACCTCCAAGAACCTCAGCTGGGCCGGCACACTGCTGATCGCCTATGCCATCGGCGCCGCGATCCCGATGCTGGGAATAGCCTATGGCGGGCAGGCCGCGACCACGCGGGTGCGCAGCCTGGCGCGGATCTCGCCGCGGCTGCAGCAGGGCTTTGGCATCGTCGTGATCGGCTTCGCGGTCGCCGCCTATTTCCAATACGACACGCTGATCGTGGCGTGGCTCACCGGCTTCTATCCCACCGGCCAGATCGGCCTGTGATCATCCCTCATCTTCACCGGAGGACGCTTCCATGACTTTCAAGCTGCTCGCCGTCTCGGCCGCCCTGATCGGCTTCACCGTTACCGGCGCCGTCATTCCCGGCATCTGCGAGGAGGCCGCGCGCGCCGCGCCAATCGTCACCGCCGCCGCAGGCCAGCAGACCGCGCCCGACTTCACCGGCATCAACAACTGGTTCAACTCGAAACCACTGAGCATGGCCGACCTGCGCGGCAAGGTCGTGCTGGTCGATTTCTGGACCTATGGCTGCGTCAACTGCGTCAACACGCTGCCGCACGTCACCGATCTCTACGCCAAGTACAAGGACAAAGGCCTGGTCGTGGTCGGCGTGCACACGCCGGAATTCCCGTTCGAGCGCTCCGCCTCCAACGTGCAGGCCGCGCTCAAGCGCCACGGCATCACCTATCCGGTGGCGCAGGATAACGATTCGAAGACCTGGAACGCCTACCGCAACCAGTACTGGCCGGCGCAGTACATCATCGACCAGAGCGGCAAGATCGTGTTCCAGCACGCCGGCGAAGGCAGCTACGACGTGATCGACCGCACCGTGGCGAAGCTGCTGAACGCCAATGGCTGAGTGCGGCGGCCAATCCTGAGGTTGCCGCAGGGATCAGACACTCTTCTTGCTTGACTCCCCCGAGCCGTTCGCGGAGCTTCCGCCGCGACGGGGGAGTTTGACGCACGCAATGACCGACGTAACGACCGGAAGCGAAGTTCGTCTCCGCAAGAATACATCTTCCGAAGGTCGCCTTGTTGGGGCTGGCTTGGCGACCTTCGTATTGTTTATTTCTGTTTGCAACCTCGCGACCTGGAACGGATACGCAGAAATCGTTGCAGCGTTGGTCGGCCTGGTGATCGGCGTTGCAATGCTCTACGAAGCAGCCTTCGGCGCCGATGAGCTTTGGACCATCGCCCTAGACATGATCGTCGTCGAAAAGACGCGACCATTCGGCCAGCCTAACACCCGATTCATCCGGAGAGAGGAGATATCTGGAATTCGGATCAATCGCGACAAGGCCAACCCAACGTGCTTCCGCCTCGCTTTGCAGCTGACGTCAGGTGAGCGCCTGATCTCGCCGCAGCTTCCGGAGGTCACGCACGTCCGTGAGACCACAGCGCGGATCGCCGAACAGCTAAGCTTCGTCGATATCGACCCTCCGGTGAACCCGCTTGACGCCACCAATTTGGAGATGCGGATCGGCGAACCTGTCCGAAAGGCCGCCGGCACGGAGCGGCGAATCGTCGCCCTGATCATCGCGGGCCTCTGCGCCATTCGCTATGCGTACAGATTCTGGAACGGCGCGCCTCTCACGACTGCCGAAATCATATTCGGGGTGGCCGTCGCCGTCATTGCCCTCCTCTCTTTTCGATATGCGCACACGTCCGCCGGCGCATTCTGGATTGTCCACCACGGCGAACTGCGCGTCGAACGGCTGACACGTGACGGCAAGCCAATTGTTGATACGATCACAGGCAGCGACGTTGCCACGATTGGGCTGGCGCCCGACAGCAGGGCCGAGGGGGAGCTCTACGTCGTCAGGATCGACCTTTTGAGTGGGCAGAAGTTCCTCAGCCAGAGCATCGGAACGAAGGAAGAGACGCAGGCGGTGAGCGACGAGATTGCCCGACGGCTGGGGATCGCTCCTGAAGGGGTGTGCCGCTGAGTCACATGACCGGCGCGAGTCTCGCCCTTGTTGCTTGACTCCACGGACCCGTCCGTGGAGTTTCCAACGCGACGGAATCAGCCGCCCGCGATGGACGATACAACGACCGCTCCCGACATCCGCCTTCGTGAAGGCTCCTCGATCGCGCAGCGGCTGGTGATGTCCGCTTTTGCGGCGGCTGTTGCGCTGTGCTTCACGCCCGGACTGTTCACGCATGACACGCTGGAGATCATCATCTCGGTGGTGGCGCTGCTGGTGGGTGCGGGGTTCGTCGTCGGCATCATGATGGCGCCGGCGGTGGTGTGGATCATCACGGCGAACGAGATCCTGATCGGGCGGCAAAGTCCGTTCGGCAAGCTGCGCACGCGGATCGTCGCAAAAGACGTCATCACGAGGCTGCAGGTTCCCGGCAGCAAGCGGGTGAAGGCCCGCTTTCAGCTCGTCTTCACGCTGGCCTCGGGAGAGCGCCTGACGTCCCCGCCGATCTCCGACGTCACCCATGTTCGCGATACCGTGGCCCGGATCGCGACGCAGTTCGAGGTTCCCAATGTCGAGGAGCCCGTCAACCCGCTCGATGCCAGCAATCCCGAGATGCATCTCGGCGAGCCGCTCGAGGCATTTTCCGCGCGGGACATCCGCATCGTGTCCCTGATCGCCGTCGCATTGTCCGCCCTGCCCTATGCCTACAAGCTGTGGCGCGGGTGGCCGCCCACCCATGTCGATATCCTGCTGCTTCCGCTTGGCGTGATCGCGGCGTTCGCCGTGCATCGCTATGCCAACCTCGTCACCGGCGCGTTCTGGATCATCCGCGAGCACGACATCCGCGTCGAACGCCTGTGGGGCGACGGCACGCCGCGCGCCGATCATATCGAGGGGCACGACGTGAAGACGATCACCGTCGAGCGCCGCGGCCGGTCCGAGGACGAGCACTGCATCGTCACGATCCGGTTGCACTCGGGGCGAAGGTTTCGCAGCCCGCGGATCGGCTCGCGGGTGGAAGCGCGCGCGGTGGGGACTGAGATTGTGCGGCGGCTGGGGATCGCGCCGGAGAGCAACAAGATCTGACATCGATGCCTGTTGGCTCAGGTGATCTAGCTGCGGGCTCGCTGCAACCTCTCCCGCTTGCGGGGGAGGTCGGCGCGTAGCGCCGGGTGGGGGCTCTCTCCTCTGGGGAGTCTCCCTAGAGGAGACACCCTCTCCCCAACCCTCCCCCGCAAGCGGGGGAGGGAGCGCACCCCGCCCAGCCGCAACATCCTAGGCTTTTCGCGCCATCCCCTGTTTGTGGCATTGCCGGGCGGGCGTCAAAAAACCAAAGCATTCTCGTGACATATCAGGACGGCGCGCCATCAACTTGCCATGAACATGCCCCTCAGGTTTGATGGTTCCGAATGATTTGCGCCGTGGCAGTGGGGAGAGCTTGAAATGACGGATTTTCGTCGCCTGACCGGGATGTTCGTGGCCGCGATCGGCCTGATCCTGTCCGCACCACAGGCCATCGCGCAGCAGCCCGACCGCGGCGACGAGCCGGGCCTGGTCGCCGACGACGGCTACCAGCTCGAGCCGGAATGGCAGAAGCAGGTCGTCTACTTCCGCACCACCGAGGCACCGGGCACCATCATCGTCTCGACCGCCGAACGGCACCTCTATCTGGTGCAGCCGGGCGGGCGTGCGATCCGCTACGGCATCGGCGTCGGCCGCGACGGCTTCCAGTGGCAAGGCCTCGTGACCATCACCAACAAGAAGGAATGGCCGGACTGGACGCCGCCGCCGGAAATGATCCAGCGCCAGCCCTATCTGCCGCGCTTCATGGCCGGCGGCCCCGGCAATCCGCTCGGGGCCCGCGCCATGTATCTCGGCACCACCGTCTACCGCATCCACGGCACCAACCGCCCCGACACGATCGGCACCAAGGTGTCCTCGGGCTGCTTCCGTCTCGTCAACAACGACGTCGCCGATCTCTATGAGCGCGTCCCCGTCGGCACCAAAGTGGTGATCCGGCAGAAGCCCGAGCTCTGAGGTTTTTTATCCGGGCATGGTCCTCCGGACCATGCTCGTCGCCTTCCCTCCTGATTCCTTTTCCCGATTTTTCGAGAGAGCAACATGATGCGCACTTTTCGAGGCGGCCTGCTGATCGGGCTCGCGGTCGCCGTGCTGGTCGCCGTTCTGGCCATCATCTATGAATTCTACGACACCCGTACGCTGAAGCGCACCGTTCGCCGCGGCGAGGTGCTGTGCGGCGTCAACAAGGGCCTGCCGGGCTTCTCGTACTCCGAGGACAACAAGAACTGGACCGGCTTCGACGTCGATTTCTGCCGCGCGGTGGCCGCGGCGATCTTCAACGACCCGGGCAAGGCGAAGTTCATCCCGCTCGATGCCGGCGAGCGCTTCAAGGAATTGCAGAGCCGGAAGGTGGACATCCTCTCGCGCAACTCGACCTGGAGCATGGCGCGCGAGCTCGACTACGACCTCTATTTCCCCGCGGTCGCCTATTACGACGGTGCGGGCTTCATGCTGCCGCGTTCGCGCAACAAGGAGACCTCGCTGGACCTGACCGGCAGCAAGGTCTGCGTCCAGGCCGGCACCACGACGGCACTCAACGTCACCGATTACTTCCGTGCCAACAACATGAAGTATGACGAGGTGAAGTTCGACAAGCTCGACGACGTCGTGAAGGCCTACGACACCGGCAAGTGCGACACGCTCTCCGCCGACGTTTCCCAGCTTTACGCGCTGCGGATCAACCTGGCGAAGCCCGGCGACCACATGATCCTGCCGGACATGATCTCCAAGGAGCCGCTCGCCCCCGTGGTGCGCCAGCGCGACGACGACTGGATGATGATCGTGAAGTGGACGCTCTATGCGATGATCAACGCCGAAGAGCTCGGCGTCACCTCGGAGAACATCGACGAGGCCCTGAAGTCGAAGAAGCCGGAAGTGATGCGCCTCGTCGGCACCGAAGGCAATTACGGCGAGCAGCTCGGCCTCACCAAGGACTGGGCCGTCCGCATCATCCGCCACGTCGGCAATTACGGCGAGATGTACGAACGCAACATCGGCGAGAAGTCCAAGCTGAAGATCCCGCGCGGCATGAACCAGCTGTGGAACGCGGGTGGCGTGCAGTACGCGCCGCCGATGAGGTAAGGAAGAGGCAGCTCTCTCCGCTGTCGTCCCGGCGAACGCCGGGACCCGTACCGCGTGATCTATCGATAAGCACAGGTGACAGTACCGCGGAGAGACTCTTTAAACTCCGAGCCTTCGTCAAAGTACTCCCTGGGGTTATGGATCCCGGCGTTCGCCGGGACGACACCGAGGGGTGAGGCGCGCGCTTCGCGTCTCACGTCTACCGCCTCAATACCCCCGCGCCCGCGCCAGCTGCTCGGTGTGGTAATTGGCGTCGCCGAACAATTCCTCGCACACCCGCGCGCGCTTCATGAAGAAGCCGATGTCGAACTGGTCGGTCATGCCCATGCCGCCATGCATCTGCACGCCTTCCTGCACTGCGCGGGTGGCGGTGGTGCCCGCGCGCGCCTTTGCCACGGCGACGGCTGAGGCCGCCTTCGCGACATCGCCGTCCAGCGCCTGCAGCGCCTTCATGGTGGCGGCGCGGGTGATCTCGATGTCGACATAGAGCTCGGCGGCGCGATGCTGCAGCGCCTGGAATTCGCCGATCAGCTTGCCGAACTGCTTTCTGTTCTTGAGGTACTCGACGGTACGATTGAAGACCTCCTCGCTGAGGCCGACCATTTCGGCGGCGACCGCGCCGCGGCCGATGTCGAGCACGCCCTCGAGCAGCGCAGCGCCCTGGTCGACCTCGCCGAGCACGCTGTCGGCGGTGACCTCGACATTGGTGAGCTCGATCCGCGCCGCGTTGTGCGAATCGACCATGATGGTGCGCTCGATTGCGACGCCCTTGGCTTTGGGGTTGACCAGGAACAGCGTCAAGCCTTCGCGCTCGCCGGCGGAGCCGGCAGTGCGCGCGGCCACGATGAGCAAATCAGCAACATGGCCATCGACGACCAGCGCCTTGGCGCCGGAGAGCTTGAAGCCGTTGCCGGCGCGCACGGCCTGCAGACTGGTCTGCAGCGGACGATGCTTGGTGCCTTCGTCGATCGCCAGCGTCGCGAGCAGCGAGCCGCTCGCGATCTTCGGCAGATATTCCGCTTTCTGTGCAGCATTGCCGCCGCGGTTCAGCGCCGAGGCCGCGACCACGCTGGTGGCGAGAAACGGCGACGGCATCAAGGTGCGGCCGATCTCCTCCATCACGACACCGGCCTCGACATAGCCGAGCCCGCTGCCGCCGAACTCTTCCGGCACCAAAAGGCCGGCGAAGCCCATTTCGGCGAAGGAATGCCAAAATTCCTTGGAGAAGCCGGTGGGGTCTTTGCTGTCGCGCAAATGGCGCAGGTGCGACACCGGCGCCTTGTCGCTGATCAGCCCGCGCGCGCTATCGCGGAGCATTGATTGTTCTTCGGTGAGGACGAGGGCCATGGTGTGTTTCCGATTTCGATCGGGAGTATGGATTCCGGGCTCGCGCTGCGCGCGCCCCGGAATGACGGGTGGTGAGAACGTGCGCCCTAAGCCCCCGGCAAATCCAGGATGCGCTTGGCGACGATGCCGAGCATCACCTCGGTGGTGCCGCCCTCGATCGAGTTGGCCTTGGTGCGCAGCCAGGCGCGCGGGCGGGCGCCCTGCTTGGAGCGCTCGCTCTCCCATTCCAGCGCATCGACGCCGCCGGCCGACATCAGGATCTCGTAGCGGCGCTTGTTGAGCTCGGTGCCGTAATATTTCATCGCGGAGGAGAACGCCGGATGCGCCTGTCCCGCCTTGGCGAGATCGACCGCGCGCTCGGCGCAAGCCGCAAGCGCGGCTTCATCGACGTCGAAGCTGGCGATCTTGCCGCGCAGCATGGAATCATCGAGCCGCCCCTGCGCATCGGTACCGACGGAATCGGCCGCGATCTGGCCGAGCGGACGGCCGACGCCGCGCTCGCCCATGCCGGAGATCATAGCGCGCTCGTGCTGCAGCAGGTATTTCGCGACGTCCCAGCCGCGGTTGACGGTGCCGACCACATGCGATTTCGGCACGCGGACGCCGTCGAAGAAGGTCTCGCAGAACGGCGAATAGCCGGAGATCAAGAGGATCGGCTTGGTCGTCACGCCCTTCGAGGTCATGTCGAACAGGATGAAGCTGATGCCGTCATGTTTCTTCGCGGCGGGATCGGTGCGGACGAGGCAGAAGATCCAGTCGGCGTAGTTGGCGTAGGAGGTCCAGATCTTCGATCCCGTGATGACGAAATCGTCGCCATCGCTTTCGGCGCGGGTCTGCAGCGAAGCCAGGTCAGAGCCGGCGTTCGGCTCGGAATAACCCTGGCACCAGCGAATCTCGCCCGCCGCGATTTTCGGCAGGTGCTCCTTCTTCTGGGCCTCGTTGCCGTATTTGAGCAGCGCCGGCCCGAGCATCCAGATGCCGAAGCTCGACAACGGCGGGCGCGCGCCGATCCGCGCCATCTCGGCGCGCAACACCTTGTGCTCGGCAGCGCTGAGGCCACCACCGCCATATTCCCTAGGCCAGTCCGGCACGGTCCAGCCCTTGTCGCGCATGCGCTCGAACCAGATGCGCTGCGGCTCGGACGAGAACTTTGCGTTACGTCCGCCCCAGAACACGTCGGCATCCGACGTTGCGGGCTTGCGCATCTCCGGCGGGCAATTGGCTTCCAGCCAGGCGCGCGTCTCGTTGCGGAATGATTCGAGATCGGCGGTCTCAGATTCGCTGGTTTTGGAGTCAGTCATTGGTCGTTTCCATCAATCAATCGACTTGTTGGGCGCGACTCTGGGCCAAGCTCCCGCGGAATTCAACCACTTCCGCGAGCCCGCATTCCGCTATAGTCGCGACCAAGACGGTGCTTGAAAACAAAGAGGAAACGACGATGCGCCTGAAACTTCTTTCGCCTGGCGAAATGAACGATAGCCAGCGGCAGACCTACGACGAGTCGATCGCCGGCAAGCGCGGCAAGCCGCCGGCGCCGATGATGGCCTGGCTCAACAGCCCCGACATGGCCCGTCACGCCACGCGGCTCGGCGAGGTGCTGCGTTACGACACGATCTTCCCCGCAAAGCTCTCGGAGATCGCGATCCTGGTGACGGCGCGGCACTGGACCGCGCATTACGAATGGTATGCGCACAAGCGCCTGGCGCTTGCGGGCGGCATGAAGCCTGAGATCATCGAAGCGATCCGCGATCGCCGCACGCCCGAGTTCGACGATCCCAAGGGCAAGATGATCTACGACGTGGCGAAATCGCTGCACGAGGGCCACGGCGTCGAGAAGGGCCTCTATGATGAGGCGGTGAAGCTTCTCGGTGAGCGCGGCGTGGTCGAGGTGATCGGACTGTGCGGCTATTACACGCTGGTGTCGATGACGCTGAACACGTTCGAGTTCGGCCTGCCCGAGGGTGAGGTGCCGGAGCTGGCTTAGTTTCTGTTTCCGATGCGCAATTGCGCATCAGGAAACGCTGGGTTTCGGGAACGGCCGTAGCACAGCCCCGGAGCCCGCCCTATGTGCATGCTTTCAACGGAGCATTCCCATGTCGCAAAGCCCAGCCGTCGCCGCCGGCACCAGGATCGGCCACGTTCACCTCAAGGTCGCCGATCTCGATCGCGCGCTCGGCTTCTATTGCGGCGTGCTCGGCTTCGAGCTGATGCAGCGGATGGGCTCGGGCGCCGCCTTCATCGCGGCCGGCGGCTATCATCACCACATCGGGCTCAACACCTGGGAAAGCAAGGGCGGCTCGCCGCCGCCGCCGGGCACGACCGGGCTCTATCACACCGCGATCCTCTATCCGACGCGCGCCGCTCTCGCCGATGCGCTGCACCGCGTGCGCTCGGCCGGCATTGCGCTGGATGGCGCCAGCGACCACGGCGTCAGCGAGGCGCTGTATTTGCGCGATCCCGACGAGAATGGTGTCGAGCTGTACTGGGACAAGCCGAGGGAGCAATGGCCGTTCGGGCCGGATGGCAAGCTCGCGATGTTTACCAAACGGCTGGATGTGGAGGGGTTGTTGAGCGATCGGCAAGGATAGTCTCGTAGGGTGGGCAAAGCGAAGCGTGCCCACGAAACCCTGCCGACTCATCGAAGAATCGTGGGCACGGCGCTTTGCGCCTTTGCCCAACCTACGCGAGCTTCGTCCGCGGCGTCCCGCGCACCATGATCAACGCGGCGGCCGCCACTTCCAGCGCGATGCAGAGATAGAACGGCAACGCGTAGCCGCCGGACCAATCGCGCAAGGCCCCGACGACACCGGGGCCGAAAGCATACGTCACCTGGTTGATCGCGGTGTTGAGGCTGATCAGCACGCCGAACGAGGCCGAATCGAACTCCCGCTGCACGATCAGCGACGGCAGGGTGATGAGGTTGCCGACGGAGAAGCCGAACACCGCGCAGGCCGCGATCAGCACGTAATCGCTGTGCAGGTTGATGACGACCAGAAGCGCCGCGGCCTGGCTGAGGAACGACAGCGCGGAGGCCAGCCGCTGGTTGAGACGATCGATCACCAGCGAGAACAGCACGCGGCCGACCACCGCCATCGCGGTCAGCACCGCGACGGCGACCGCGGCGCGCTCGCGGCCGATCACGGGATCGAGGAACGAGATCAGATGCACGATGAAGCCGACCTGCGCGAACAGCACCAGCGCAAACGCAATCGTCACCGTGAGGAAGCCGACGTCGCGCAGCGCCCATGCGCGAATCTGCGTCGATGATTGCGGCTTCGCCTTCGCCGCCGCGTGCCAGCCATGGTGATCGGGCGGCCGGCCCACGACAAGAAGAATCACCGGCAACAGCAGCACCAGCATGGCGCCGGCGGCGGCGTACATCGCGCTGGCGAAGCCGACATGGCCGATCAGGGTCACCAGCAGCGGCACGCCGACGATGCCGCCGAAGCTGGCACCATTGAGCGCCAGGCTGATCGCCATGCCGCGCTTGTGATCGAACCACAGGCTGATCGTGTTGGTGATCATGGCGAGACTGGTGCCGGCCCAGCCGAAGGCGAGCACGGCGTTGGCGAGATAAAGCTGCCAGGGCTCGCGCACCGCGCCGATCGCGACCGCGGCTGCCGCCATCGCCAGCGTGCCGGCGATCAGGCAGAGGCGCGGGCCGTATCTCCTCACGGCTTCGCCGACGAACACGACGAGCAGCGCGCCGAACAGATAGAAGAACGTTGTGCCTGACGAGATCAGCGTGGTCGGCCAGCCCCGCGCGCGCTGCAGCTCGGCGACATAGACGCTCTGGCCGTAGAAGCCGAGCCCCCAGCCGAAGGTCGCGAGCAGGAAGCAGACCGCGACGATGCGCCAGCCTTCGTAGCGGAGGGAGGATTCGTCGAGCGCTGGGATCTGAGGATTGTCGAGCATCGCCGCTTACTCCGTCATGCCCGGGCATCCACGTTCGATCCGAGCACCTAAGACGTGGATGGCCGGGACAAGCCCGGCCACGACGACATCTAAATAGCCCTTACCTTAAAATCACTTCGACCTGGATCGAAGTATCAAGGTTGCTGACAGCCTCCTACCAGTCAGATCGCATCCGGGAACTCGCCCATCGCCGCCTCCAGCCGCGCCTTGCGGCGGCGGGCCCAGGAGACCAGCGAGAGCACGGCAAGGCCCAGCACCACCGGCGGGAACACCACCAGGTTCACCGCCGACCAGCCGTAGCTGGCGAGCAATTGCCCGGAGGAGAACGAGCCGATCGCCATCATGCCGAACACCAGGAAATCGTTGAAGGCCTGCACCTTGTTGCGCTCCTGCGGCCGGTGCGTCTCCAGCACCAGGGCGGAGGCGCCGACGAAGGAGAAATTCCAGCCGACGCCGAGCACGATCAGCGTGGCCCAGAAATGCATCGCGGTGAGACCGGAGAGGCCGATGCCGGCAGCGCCGGCCTCCAGCAGCAGGCCGGCGGCCACGACTTTCGGTGCGCCGAAGCGGGCGATCAGCGTGCCCGTGAAGAAGCTCGGCCCGTACATCGCGACGATGTGCCATTGAATGCCGAAATTGGAATCGGAGACGGACAGGCCGCACATCTTCATGGCGAGCGGCGCCGAGGTCATGACGAGGTTCATCATGGGATAGGAGATGATGCCGCACAGCGCCGCGGCGATGAAGCGCGGCTGGGTCACGATGGTGAGCAGCGGCCGGCCACCATGCAGATCGGCCGGTGCGGGCTTGGGCATATCGACGCCGGCGACGATGCCCATCGCGATCAGCGCCACGGCGGCCTGCACCAGGAAGCTGAAGGCGAACAGATAAGGCTGCCAGACGTCCATGGTCCATTGCACGAGCTGCGGACCGAGCACACCGGCGAACACGCCGCCCGCCATCACCCAGGACACAGCTTTCGGCCGGTAGGCCGCGCTGGCGCCGTCGGCGGCCGCAAAGCGATAGGATTGCGCCACGGAGCCGTAGAGGCCGCCGAGGAAGGTCGCGATGCAGAACAGCGCGAACGAGCCGTGCAGGATCGCGAACGAGCCGAGCACGCCGGTGAGCGTGCCGAGAGCGGTGCCGATGACGAAGGCCGCGCGGCGGCCGAAGCGGTGCGAGATCGCGCCGGTCGGCAGCGTGCCGGCGGCGAGTCCGACCACATACATCGAGATCGGCACCGTCGCGAACGACATGTCGGGCGCGAGCGTGGAGCCGACGATCGCGCCGGTAGCGAAGATCACCGCCGAATTGGCACCGGTCAGCGCCTGGGCTGCAGCCAGGCGCACCACATTGGCGCGCACGCGGGCGTCGTCGGCGATTGCATGGGCAGAAGTCACGTCAAGCATCGGCTTTTTCTGCCCGAACGGGCTCAAGGGCTGGTTGATTCCCGGCACTATGGAGGGACGCGAGTGGCCGGACAACCGGCGCAAACGGGCGCTGGCCATGCCTCTGACGCAATCGGTGCGATCATAGCCGGCCGCGCACTTGACGGCTTGCGCTCGATCAAATCCTATCCGCCGCTATTTTTCGGAGGTTCGTTCATGTCCGTCGACGACAGGCCCACGCTCAGCGCTCCCGACGACGATCCCTGGCTCTGGCTGGAGGAGATCGAGGGCACCCAAGCGCTCGATTTCGTCGAGCGGCAGAACCAGCTGACGCTCGCGGCGTTCGGCGGCAAAGCCTTCGAGCACGACCGCGACATCCTCGCGACGATTTACGATCGCCCGGACAACATCCCCTATGTCAGTCGGCGCGGCAGCGACCTGCACAATCTCTGGAAGGACGCCACCAACCCGCGCGGCCTGTGGCGGCGGACCACGCTGACGGAATTTCGCAAAGCTTCTCCTGCGTGGGAGACCATGCTGGATATTGACCAGCTCGCAGCGCGCGAAGGCGAGGATTGGCTGCTGAGCGGGATCGCCACGACGCCGGGAAGCTCGCGCGCCATCTTGAGCCTGTCGCGCGGTGGCAGCGACGCCGTGACCTTGCGGGAATTCGACCTCGTTGCGAAGAGCTTCGTGGCGGACGGCTTTACACTGCCGGAAGCCAAGGGCGGCGCCGACTGGCTCGATGCCGATACGCTGTTGCTGTCGAGCGCGCATGGCGAGGGTATGGTGACGGACTCCGGATACTCGCGGACAGTTCGCCTGTGGCGGCGCGGCCAGCCGGTCGATCAGGCCGAGATGATCGCCGAGACCACCGCCGATCACATGATGATCTATGGCGGCGCCGACGACACCGGACCTGAGCCGCGGGTCTGGATCGTCGAGCAGATCGACTTCTTCAATCACGCGGTCTGGCTGCGCGATGCCGCCGGTCGCATGACCAAGCTCGATCTGCCGACCGGCATCTGGCTGCAGGCCCATGGCGACTGGTTCGCGATGAAGCTGCGCAAGGACTGGACGGCCGGCGGGCGGACCTACGCCACCGACACCGTGCTCGGCATCTCGCTGTCGGCATTCCTGAACGGCAGCCGCGATTTTGCGGTGCTGTTCGAGCCGGCGCCCCGGCGCGCGTTGCAAGGCCTGTTCTGGGCGGCGGGCAAGCTCGTGCTGTCGATCCTCGACGAGCTGCGCCCGCGCTTCGAGATCTGTGCGCCGTCCGCCGCGGGCTGGAGCCGCGAGACGCTTGCCGGCCTGCCGCAAATCGGCGTCGTCGACGTCTGGCCGCTCGATCGTCATCCCAGCGAGAGCAACGGCGATCTGCTCGCCAATGTGCAGGATCCACTCACCCCGCCGTCACTGCTGTTGATCGAGCGCGGCGTCGCCAGCCCGATCGTCCTGAAGCAGGCGCCGAAGACGTTCACCGCCGACGGGCTCGTGGTGACGCAGCACGAGGCGGTCTCTGTTGACGGCGAGCGCATTCCCTATGTCCAGACCGGGCCGGCAGGCGAGACCGGCGACGCGCCGGTCTATATGAGCGCCTATGGCGGCTTCGCCCATTCGGTGAAGCCGTACTACAATTCCTCGCTCGGCAAGCTGTGGCTGGAGCGCGGCGGCACCATCGTGCAGGCGAATTTGCGCGGCGGCGGCGAGTTCGGCACGCGCTGGCACGACGCCGGCCGCCTCGCCGGCAAGAAACTCTCGCACGACGATTTCGCCGCGGTCGCGGCCGATCTCGTCCGCCGCGGCGTGACGCAGCCGAAGCGCATTGCGGCACAGGGCGGCTCGAACGGCGGCATCCTCATCACCAACATGCTGGTGCGCTACCCCGAGCACTTCGGCGCGCTGTTCTGCACCATCCCGCTGATCGACATGCGCCGCTACACGAAACTGCTCGCGGGCGCGAGCTGGATCGCGGAATACGGCGACCCCGACAAGTCCGAGGAATGGCAGTGGCTGAAAACCTACTCGGCCTATCACAACGTGAAAGCCGGCCAGACCTATCCGCCGATCCTGATCGCCACCACAAGGCGCGATGACCGCGTTCATCCCGGCCACGCCCGCAAGATGACGGCCAAGCTGCAGGCCATGGGCTATGAGGCCTGGTTCTACGAGCCGGAAGCCGGCGGCCACGGCTACGGCAAGGACAACAGGGAACGCGCCGGCTTCGAGGTGCTCGGCTTCCGGTTCTTGAAGGAGAAGATCGGGTGGAGGGATGAAGGGTGATGGGACTCGTTTGGTCGGTGCAGACCAAGGCCGGCTCTTACCTCTCCCGCTTGCGGGAGAGGTCGACGCGCTCGAAGAGCGTGGCGGGTGAGGGTTTTCTCCTCTGGGGGATGTCCCGTTGCGGAGACACCCTCTCCCCAACCCTCCCCCGCAGGCGGGGGAGGGAGCACACCTTCCGAGTCGCTTACCGCTCGAACACCAGCGTCAGATTGTTCGCGGGCATGTCGATCGTATCGACGAGGCGAAGGCCCGCGCCGCGCGCGAGGAGCTCGACATCGCTGATGTCGCGCACGCCCCATTCGGGATTGCCTTCACGCAAGGAGGTGTCGAACACCGCATTGCTGAGCGCGGTGTGCTTGCCGTCGCGCTTGAACGGGCCATAGAGGAACAGCTTGCCGTCGGGGCGTATGTAGCGGCCGGCGCCGGCGAACAGGCCCTCGGCCACGGCCCAGGGCGCGATGTGAATGACATTGGCGCAGAACACCGCCGCAAGGCTCGTCGGCGCCTGTCCGCTTTTCATCTCCTCGCACCAGTCGGGATCGGTGAGATCGATCCGCAGGGGGCTGCGGATGTTCGCGAGGCCCGTATGGACACGCCAGGCCTCGATGCTCCTGAGATGGCGCTGGTTGAGGTCGCTCGGCCACCAGATCAGGCCGGGCGTGTGGCGGGCGAAATAGACCACGTGCTGGCCGGTTCCGCTGCCGAGCTCGACCACGTTGCCGGTCAGCCCGGTGAGGTGCTTTTCCAGCGCCGCCCAGATCGGCACATGGTTGCGATGGAACGCCGGTGCATCGAGCCGTCCATCCGGCTCGACCCGTCCGCCATCCCTGCCAAATTCGACGACATATTCAGCCAAGTCAGTCCCCAATGAATGCGAAACAGAAAAGACGGCCCGTAAGGGCCAAACGCCCTAGAATAATTTACTAGTGCCAACCTGTTAGGATGAACAAACGATCTCATCGGTTGCAATGCGCAGGATATTAACTCCATTTTGCCGCGTGCATAGTCTTGATTGTCAGGCGATGCCCTTTGTGCTTTGGAACGCTTATATTTCCGCAAACGAGATCATCGACATAACGCCTGGGACGATGCCTTGACCGCCTTTCCTTGCAAGCTTGCCGTCCTGGTGGCGCTGGTGCTCTCCGCCGGCGCGGCTGTGGCTCCAGCGCGGGCACAATCCGCTGTCGCCGACGGCCAGAAGCTCGCCTTCGATCGCGGCAAGGGCAATTGCCTGACCTGCCACGTCATCAAAGGCGGCGACCTGCCGGGAACAATCGGGCCGGCACTGAAGGACCTCAAGGCCAAATACCCTGATCGCAACGAGCTCACCGCGATCATCTTCGACGAGACCAAGCGCAATCCGCAGACCATGATGCCGCCGTTCGGCCGGAACCGGATTTTGACCGAACAGGAGATCAGCGCGATCGTTGATTTCCTGCAGACGCTGTAACGGCCGGCTGCCAGGAGATTTGAGATGACCACGACCACCGGCTCGCTTGCGACAAGGCGCCTGATCCTTCAGGGCGCTGCCTCTGTCGCCCTGCTCGGCCTTGGCAATCTGCCGTTCGCAGCCACGCCCGCGCGCGCCGCGGCCAACGACAAATATCCGGAAGAGGCCTTCAAGCAGAAGAACGAGGCCGACGCGATCAAGGCGCTCTATGGCAAGTCCGCCGAGCCCTCCGACAAGGTCAAGCTGGATGCGCCCGAGATCGCCGAGAACGGCGGCGTCGTGCCGGTCTCGGTGACGACGACGCTCGACAAGGTGACCTCGATCTCGTTCCTCGTGACCGAGAACCCGTACGCGCTCGCAGCGTCCTACAAGGTCGCCGACGGCACCATTCCGCACGTCGCCAACCGGCTGAAAATGGCCAAGACCACCAAACTGGTCGCCATCGTCGAGGCTGACGGCAAGCTCTACAGCGCGACCAAGGAAGTGAAGGTCACCGTCGGCGGCTGCGGCGGCTAGGAGGATCGGTCCGATGGCATCAAGCATTCGCGTGCGCGCAACATCCAACGGCGACGTCACCGAGGTGCAGGCGCTGATCCAGCACCCCATGGATACCGGCCTGGTCAAGGATCCCAAGGGGGAGCTGATCCCCGCGCACTACATCCAGCAGCTGAAATTCGAATGTAACGGCAAGGACGTCTTCGTCGCCGATTGGGGCACTGCGGTCTCCAAGGATCCCTATGTGAAGTTCAGCTTCAAGGGCGCCAAGAAGGGCGACGACCTCAAGATCTCCTGGACCGACAACAAGGGTGCGTCGGATACGACCACCGCGAAGATCGCGTGATGAAGACCCGGTCTGCATTGCTGCTTGGTTCGCTCAGCGCCGCACTCGTTGCGTTCGCCCTCACCTCTCCGCGCGTCGTCGCGGCCGACAAGGTCGATCCCGTTGCCGACGCCAAGGCGTTCCAGAACTTCTTCTTCCAGAAGTTTCCCGACGTAAAGCACGAGGACTTCGTCAACGGTCCGTATTCCATGAACGCGGACATGAAGCGGCAGTGGCAGGAGAAGGAAGAATTCCCGCCTTACGAGTTCGCGCTCGACGCCGGCAAGGAGATGTTCGCCACCCCGTTCAAGAACGGCAAGACCTATGCCGATTGCTTCCCCAATGGGGGCGTCGGCATCCGCCAGAACTATCCCTACTTCGACGAGAAGGAAGGCAAGGTCGTCACGCTGGAGCTCGCGCTCAACCGCTGCCGCGAGGCCAATGGCGAGGCGCCCTACTCCTACGTCAAGGACGAGATGGCCTCGCTCACCGCCTACATGGCCTTCACCTCGCGCGGCAAGCCGATGGACATCAAGATTCCCGACGATCCCCGTGCGCTCGCGGCATTCGAGAACGGCAAGCGCTACTTCTATACGCGGCGCGGCCAGATGAATTTCTCCTGCGCCAGCTGCCATGTGCAGAGCCCGGGCGAGCGCATCCGCGCCGAGGTCCTGGCGCCGGCGCTCGGCATTTTGAACGCGATGCCGATCTACCGCTCCGAATGGAGCGGCATGGGCACCACCAGCCGCCGCTTCGTCACCTGCAACAGCCAGACCCGCGCGGTTCCGCTGGAGCCGCAATCGGACGAATATCGCGACGTCGAATATTTCCTGTCCTATGTCGCCAACGGCCTGCCGATATCAGGACCGGGAGCGCGGCCATGAAGCGGTCACTTCCCCTCGCCATGCTGCTGGCGTTCGGCCTCGCGACCGCGGCGCGCGCGGCAAATGAAGCGGACTACAAGGCGGCCTATGCCACCGCGGAAGCCGCATCGAAGGAGGCTGCCGGCTTGCGCAACCAGTGGACCGTGACCGTCTCGACGCTGGCCGCGGCCAGGAAAGCGGCGGATGGCGGCGATTTCGACCGCGCCACCGCCGCGGCCAGGGAGGCCGAGGCGCTGGCAAAGGCGTCGATCTTCCAGGCGGCGTCCGAAAAAGAAGCCTGGAAGGCGATGGAAATCCGCTAGACTGCCTGAACTGAAACAGTCTTGCGACATTGAGGGCGCGGAGAATTTTGGTATGGCGATCCGCCGCCGCGATTTCCTGAAGAGCGCAGGCCTTGCTGCTGCATCGCTCGGTCTGCCGCGGCTTGCGCGGGGCACTGAGTCCGCGAGCATTTACGACCTCGAGCGCTTCGGCAACGCGCGCATCCTGCACATCACCGACACGCATGCGCAGCTCAACCCGGTTTATTTCCGCGAGCCCAGCATCAATATCGGCGTCGGTGAGATGGCCGGGCGACCACCGCACCTGGTCGGCCGCGCCTTCCTCGATCGTTTCGGCATCCGTCCCGACAGCGCCGATGCCTATGCCTTCACCTGCGTCGAGTTCGAGAAGTCGGCAGGCCGCTTCGGCAAGCTCGGCGGCTTTGCCCATCTGAAGACGCTGGTCGATCGCTTGCGTGGCGATGTCGGCGAGAAGCGTTCGCTGCTGGTCGACGGCGGCGATCTCTGGCAGGGCACCGGGCTTGCCAACGTCATGCAGGGCCGCGACATGGTCGAGGTCGCCAATCTGCTCGGCATCGAAGCGATGACCGGGCATTGGGAATTCACCTATGGCGAGCAGACGCTGCGCGACAATCTCGAACGCTTCAAGGGCGAGTTCCTGGCGCAGAACGTGTTCCTGACCGAGGAAGCCGCGTTCAACGACGCTCCCGCCTTCGACAAGGCCACGGGACGCGTGTTCAAGCCTTCGATGATCAAGGAGATCGGCGGTCACCGGGTCGCGATCGTCGGCCAGGCCTTCCCTTACGTGCCGATCGCGCACCCCAAGCGGTTCACGCCGGACTGGACCTTCGGCATCCGCGAGGAGGAGTTGCAAAAGCATGTCGATGCCTTGCGCGGCACCGACAAGGTCGACGCCGTCGTCCTGCTGTCGCACAACGGCATGGATGTCGACCTCAAGCTCGCAAGCCGCGTCACGGGCATCGACGTCATTCTCGGCGGCCATACCCATGACGCCGTACCGCAGCCGATTGCCGTGAAGAACGCCGGTGGGATCACGCTCGTCACCAATGCCGGCTCCAACGGAAAATTCCTCGCCGTGCTCGATCTTGCGATCGACAAGGGCAAGGTCAGCGACATTCATTATCATCTGCTTCCTGTTTATTCCGAACTGCTGAAGCCCGATCCTGGAATGGCCGAGCTGATCGGCCGGCTGCGCGCGCCGCATGTGACCGACTGGTCGGCAAAGATCGCAACGCCTGACCGCCTGCTCTATCGGCGCGGCAATTTC
Source organism: Bradyrhizobium sp. IAR9 (assembly GCF_013408065.1). Lineage (NCBI taxonomy): Bacteria > Pseudomonadati > Pseudomonadota > Alphaproteobacteria > Hyphomicrobiales > Nitrobacteraceae > Bradyrhizobium > Bradyrhizobium sp. IAR9. The sequence continues at coordinate 9,404 of NZ_JACBZW010000025.1, read as the reverse complement.
TCCGGGCCCGTCGACGAGCTGATCTGCACGGCGCTGCGCACCGAGCTCGATGCCGAGATCGCGCTATCGCCGGGGTTCCGCTGGGGCGTCACCGCGCTGTCGGGCCAGGCGCTGACCATGGAGGATCTGCTCACGGAGACGGCAATCACCTATCCCGAGACCTATGTGCAGGAGATGACGGGCGCCCAGATCAAGGACGTGCTGGAAGACGTCTGCGACAATCTCTTCAACGCCGATCCCTATTATCAGCAGGGCGGCGACATGGTGCGCGCCGGCGGGCTCAGCTACACCTGCACGCCGACCGCCGCGATCGGCGGCCGCATCTCCGAATTGAAGCTCCATGGCGGCAAGGCACTCAGCGCCAGCCATCGCTACAAGGTCGCGGGCTGGGCTTCGGTCAATGGCCAGCAAGGCGCGCCGGTGTGGGACGTCGTCGGCAAATATCTGCGCTCGGGTCGGATGTTCCAGGAGCGGCTCGGCTCCGGCGTGACGCTGAAGGGCGTCGAGGACAATCCGGGCATTGCGGGACAAGGATGATGCGGGCGCAAATGTTTCGCGCGATGCTACTGACGCTGCTGGCCTGGGCCGCGGTGCCGCCAGCATTTGCGCAGCAGGTGCCGCTTCAGGACAAGCCGTTCGCCGAGCACAAGATCGTGCTGCAGCTTTCCGACGGTGATGCGAAGAAGCAGGCGCTGGTGCTCAGCGTCGCCAATAATCTCCTGAAGGCCTACGACCCCGACAAGATCGCGATCGAGGTCGTCGCGTTCGGTCCCGGCGTCAATCTCCTGCTGTCCGGCAGCGAGCGCCGCAAGCAGGTCGAAAGCCTGATCGCGCAAGGCGTGCGCTTCGACATCTGCCTCAACACGGTGGATACGATCGAGCGCGAGACCGGCAAGCGGCCGGAGTTCATCCAGGCCGCGACCCCGGTGCAGGTGGGCGTCGGGCAGATCCTCTTCCTGGCGGAGAATGGCTACACGCTGGTGCGGCCGTAGGGGGCGTTGTCCCGCCGAACACGCGTGTACCCAATCCGTCCGGCGGACGACGTCCGCATGACCGTCGGAAACAGACAAAGGAGGTGCGCTTGGTCATGTCGGCCAAGGACCAGATCCGGACTCATGCTGCGAATTTCAAGAAGGTGTGGCGGACCCGGCGAGGTATCCACGCTTGCCTCACACGGCATAACGCCGGTAGAGCACAACGATTACAGCGAGTACCGTCCCGGCATAAATGATCCGCGCTGCGTGATCCAAAACAATAGCGGCGCGCTTTCGGCCGGCGTCTCGAAGTTTTTCATGTTTGTAGCCCGCCAATATCGTCATCAGGCATAGTATGAAGAAAATGTAGAACATCTCTTCGACGACCACCGTATATCCGACATCGCCGACCTGACTGGCGACCGTCACGAGCAGCACCGCGCTCGCCAGGATCGAGGTCACTGGAATCGTCACGCGTTCACGAAACATGGTTTCGGGAAAGAACAGCGTCGCGAACACGACGAGCACGAGCAGAAACAGCGGCAATAGGTTCTTCAGCATGTAGATGGCGGAGCTGCGGCGCAGCATGATGGTCGCATCGAAGCCTGCGAATTCCGTCATTGCCTCGGCACCAAACGAGGACGCCTTTCCGAGCGTCGATCCGCTGGACTGAGATTCGACGAAATAGTTCAGTCCGAGAAATCGCCAGAGCTGAAGTCCGGAATAGGCCCCATCCTCGGCCCGCGAGCTTCCATCGCCGGCGAGGCGCAAGCCGAACCGATCGATGACATAGGTGATGAGTTCCCGCCGCTGCTCCGTGTTCTGGAAACGTAGACGCAATTCCTGCGTGTCGAACGGATAATCATGGAGATCGAAACGGGCTTTGAAATCGCCGTTGATTCGATAGAGCCGATAGCTCAGGCCGTCTTCCTGTCCAATCTGAATCGGCCGAGCCGGATCGAACGCCCCGCGATCCAGCAAGGCCGGGAATTCGACGTGCGTCTGCGCCTCATCGTCCCCGGCGAACCGCATCCAGAGATAGAAGTCGACGTTGAACGAATTTTGCTTCACGTCGACCCGGCTGACGCGAATGATGTCGATGCCCGTATAAACGACGCGCTGAATCCAGTAGTGTCGGTCGCCGAACGTGACGACATGGCCCTTCTCTCGTTCCGCGGCGAGATCGATTCCTTTGGGCTGATCGATGCGCACGAGTTGCAGCGGCGCAGTGACGAACAAACCGTAACGGAAGAAACCCAGTCGAATCGGGCGCGGAATGTCACGGTTCGCGTTGAAATAGAGCCGCCCAGTCAGCCCGACGACCGCCGATTTCGGATCGCCGATCGCGGCGAGCGCGACGCGCACACGGTCGCGATCTGCGACCTTGCTGTCGGATCGTTTCTGAATTCCCTGCCCCATAAACCGGGGATGTACGGCAGCTCGTTTTAGCGCATCGATCATCAGGCGCGCAGCGTCATACGAGCCGCCGGCAACCCAGCTTGGCAAGGTTCCCGCTTTCGCTTTGTAGTCGGCGGCAAAGACCTGCGCTGCCACGCCGGCACTGTCGAACATCAGCGAGGAAGCAGCATACAGATTCTCGCTGAAGAAACCCGGCTGCGCTTTTTCCTCGGGCTCATTGGCGAAATTCCGCAAATAGCTTTCGCGGGCCGCGGCTTGGGATGCAATGATCATTCCCTTGATACCGCGGCGGCGGAGCGCCTTGACGATGTCTGCGCTAAAATCGGTTGCCGCGCCGACGACAATAACACCGGGCCCGGGCTCCTGCGCGGCAGCGTCCAGCGCCTCATCCGTCGATCCGATCTGACCGGCTGCGACGTCCAGTCCGAACACACGCAACTGCTCCGCAGGATAGGCCGTCGCAAATCCATGCTCGAAACTCTTGCCGTAGGAATCGCGCGTGTGAACGAGACGGACTTTTGGCTCCCTCATCACGGCGCGCAGATGTTCCGCGATCGAGCGCGCCTGCACGGAGACCGGCGACAGCGCACGAAAATAATATTCACTGTTGTTTGTCAGATCGTCGGCAGCCGAGCTTCCCGTGAGTGCCGGTATCCGCGCATCCTTGTATATCGGCGCCGCCGCGAGCGACGCGGAACTAAGATAATGTCCGAGCACAGCGACGCACGGGCTGTCGGCAATCGCCTGCGCATTCGCGCGCGCCACAGCTGGATTGCTTGCGTCGTCGAACAGAACGAGCTCAATCAGCCGTCCGTTGACACCCCCCTTGGCGTTCACCTCGTCGATTGCAAGCTGCGTAGCGACCAGGCTTTCCGCCCCGATCGGGGCGGACGGGCCAGAGAGCGAATTGGCGAACGCGATGCGAATAGGCTCTGGGCGCGTCCAGAGGATGGCGGCCCAGGCGACAGCAAGCACCAGGACCACGCCTGCAACAACGGCAAGCCACACTATCGGCCGCTGCTTCATCGTCGATCCTCGCATCGATCGGCATAAGCCGAGATTCGTCAGATCGAAGTCTCAATCAGGCCGAGATTGCCGCCGCTGACAGCGTTTTTCAAGCCCGCCCCATCGCCACCGGCCGTCCGCTCACGTCCGGCCCACCCTGATAAGCCGACGAGAAGCGGCTTGGCCCCGGTGTCACGCTGAAGGGCGTCGAGGACAATCCAGGCATTGCGGGACAGGGATGATTCGGGGTCCGATCTTTTGCGCGCTGATGCTGGCGCTGCTGGTCCGGGTCGCGATCCCAGCGGCCTCGGCACAGCAGGTACCGCTGCAGGACAAGCCGTTCGCCGAGCACAAGATCGTGCTGCAACTCTCCGACGGCGACGCCAGGAAGCAGGCGCTGGTGCTCAGCGTCGCCAATAATCTCCTGAAGGCGTACGACCCCGACAAGATCGCGATCGAGGTCGTCGCGTTCGGCCCCGGCATCGATCTCCTGTTGTCCGGCAGCGAGCGTCGCAAGCAGGTCGAAAGCCTGATCGCGCAAGGCGTGCGCTTCGACATCTGCCTCAACACGGTGGATACGATCGAGCGCGAGACCGGCAAGCGGCCGGAGTTCATCCAGCCGCGACCCGGTGCAGGTGGGCGTCGGGCAGATCCTGTTTTTGGCGGAGAATGGATATACGGTGGTGAGGCCCCTGAGGGGGCGCTGCGCTCCCGCGTCGCACTCAGCTGTCGTCCCTGCGAACGCAGGGACCCATACCGCGTGATCTCTCGATCGCGGCGGCAGGCGCACCGAACGGCTGGTCTTCGCCAAACTCCACCCTGGGGTTATGGGTCCCTGCGTTCGCAGGGACGACACTGAACTTGTGGGACGGCCATCGCGTTCAATCGGAGATTCGATCCTGCAAAGCAAAAATCTTCCAAAACTTGCGATCCGCCCAGTGAATTACTTCTCTTTCCGGCCCGGAACGTAGTAGAATCCTCGAAACCAGTTCCACCGCCGGACTTTCCCGCCATGATCTTCCGCCAGCTCTTCGACAGCGTTTCGGGCACCTACAGTTACGTCCTCGCCAGCCGCCCCGGCGGCGAGGCGCTGATCCTCGATCCCGTGCTTGAGAAAGTCGACCGCTACTGCCAATTGCTGCGCGAGCTCGACCTCAAGCTGGTCAAGGCGGTCGACACTCATCTGCATGCCGACCACGTCACCGGCCTCGGCGAGCTGCGCGACCGCACCCATTGCATGACCGTGATGGGCGACCAGACCAAGGCCGACGTGGTGGCGATGCGGGTCGCCGACGGCGACAAGGTGACGATCGAGGGCTTGTCGCTTGACGTGATGTACACGCCCGGCCACACCGACGATTCCTATTCCTATTTGATGGGCGATCGCGTCTTCACCGGCGATACGCTGCTGATCCGCGGCACCGGCCGCACCGATTTCCAGAACGGTTCTTCGCGCGCACAGTACGATTCCATCTTCAACCGGCTGCTCAAGCTGCCGGACGAGACGATGGTATTCCCGGCGCACGACTACAAGGGCGACACCGTCTCCACCATCGGCGAGGAGAAGCGCTACAACCCGCGGCTCCAGGTGCGCTCGGTCGACGAATATATCGAGCTGATGGCCAACCTGAAGCTGCCCAATCCGAAGATGATGGACGTGGCGGTGCCCGCCAACATGCATGTCGGCCTGCATCAGGAGGAGCTGGAGAAGGAAGGCCGCGCGCTCAGCGCGGTCGAGGCGATCCGCATTCTCGGCCGGCCCGACATGCTGCTGGTCGATCTGCGCGAGACCAACGAGCGGATGAAGCACGGCATGCTCGAAGGCGCGCTGCATACGCCCTATCCGTCCGTCGAGGAGAGCCTCAAGCCCGGCGGTATGCTGCGCGAGGTCGCCGCCGCCACCGGCCGCCGCATCGTGTTCTTCTGCGCCTTCGGCGAGCGCTCGGCGATGGCGGTGGCCGCCGCCAAGGCGGCCGGCCTTTCCAACACCGCCCATATCGCCGGCGGCGTGGATGCCTGGAAGAAGGCGGGCGGGCCGCTGGTGCACTGACGGCCTGCTTGCGATAGGTCAGAAACTACACATATGTTCCGTATAGGATCGGATGCAGCATCACCATCCGGGAACAGCCATGGCCAAGATCGGCAAGCCAAGCGAGCCGCCCAAAATCGCTGACAAAAAGCGGGCGGAAGACAAGGTGAAGATACCGCCGCCTCCTCTCGATGACGACGACTACGAGGACGGCGACATCGCGACGCCCAAACGCGACCGCTACGGTCCGGATGACGACCCGTTATGAGGGCGCCCCCAAACTCCGCTGTCGTCCCTGCCTAGTGCGCAATTGCGCACGGGGCGCAGGGACCCGTAGCCACAGGGAGGAGTTTTGCGGAGATCGTCGTTCGGCACTTCAACCGATCACAATCGAGACATCACGCGGTATGGGGGTCCCTGCTTTCGCAGGGACGACGGCGTGGAGGCACCTCAACGCGCTCTTCGACCACCCGCACTACCTGCCATGCGCCTGCGTTCATGGACAAATAACCGCTCTCCCCGATAGTTTGCGCGCCTTCCAGGGAGTGAAACCGGAATTGCAATGGTCGACGTTCTCGCCGCACCGCAGCAAGGCAAGGCGGACAGCGCGCTACGCACGCTGACCGGAATCTCGATCGCGCATTGGGTCAGCCATTTCCATCTGCTGGTCCTGCCGATGCTGTTCCCGTTCCTCAAGGCGCAGCTCGGCGTCGGCTATATCGAGCTTGGCTTCGCGCTCACCGTATTCGCGGTGGTGTCCGGACTGACGCAGGCGCCGACCGGCTATCTCGTCGACCATTTTGGCGCGCGGCGAATTCTGCTGACCGGCCTCACGCTCGGCGGCTTCGCGCTGATCCTGCTTGGTCTGCACCTCAGCTACGCCTCACTGGTCGCCTGCGCCGTGCTGCTGGGCCTCGCCAACAGCGTCTACCACCCCGCCGACTACGCGATCCTGGCCGAGCACATGGACGAGGCACGGATGGGCCGCGCCTTCTCGATCCACACCTTTGCCGGGTTTCTCGGCGGCGCGGTGGCGCCGGCGATCGTGGCTGCACTCGTCACCCTGTCCGGCGGCGTCGGCGCGCTGATCGCCTCGGGTGCGATCGGCATCGCGGTGGCGATGCTGCTGCTCGTCATGAACATTCCCGACGCCGGCGCCAGCAAGAAGAAGCCGGGCGCGGAGAACGCACCGAAGCAGGCTGTCATCACGCCGGCGCTGATCGTGCTGACGGCGCTGTTCATGCTGCTCAGCCTGTCGGTCGCCGGTATCAACAATTTCGGCGTCGTCGCGCTGATGAGCGGCTATGGCACGTCCTATTCGGCCGCCAACGTCATGCTGACGGCATTCCTTGGCGCCAGCGCCGCCGGCGTGCTGGCCGGCGGTTTTCTCGCCGACCACACCGAACGCCACGGCTATGTCGCCGCGGCCTGCTTTGCCGTGAACGCGGCAATCGTGCTGCTGATCGCGCTCGTGACGCTGCCGGGTTGGGCGCTGACTGCCGCGATGACGCTCGCAGGCTTCCTCTCCGGCGTGATAGCCCCCTCGCGCGACATGCTGGTGCGCAACGCAGCACCTCCCGGCGCCGCCGGGCGCGCCTTCGGCATCGTCTCCACCGGATTCAATCTCGGCGGCATTATCAGCCCGCTGCTGTTCGGCTGGATCATGGACCAGAACGCACCGCACTGGGTATTCGGCGCGTCGGTGATCTTCATGGTCGCGACGGTGGCGCTGTCGCCGTTCACGGAGCGGAAGCGGGCCAAGGCAAATTGAGTCGCCGGTATCGCCACAAATTGAGCTGTCGTCCCCGCGAACGCGGGGACCCATAACCACAGGGAGAAGTTGCGGCACGAGGTGGTCACTCCGAGTCGTCGCAAAACATCTCCCCGTGGTTATGGGTCCCGGATCTGCGCGCGCTTAGGGCGCGCTTGTCCGGGACGACGACAAGAAACAAGAAACAAAACGGGAAGAAACACATGAGCAATCCTGATCTGGTGATCCGCGGCGGCACCGTCGCGGACGGTCGCGGCGGCGAGCTGTTCGAGGCTGATGTCGCCATCACCGGCGGAAAGGTCAGCGAGGTCGGCAAGGTCTCTGGCAAAGGTGCCGAGGAAATCGACGCCCGCGGAAAACTGGTGACGCCGGGTTTCGTCGACGTGCACACCCATTACGACGGCCAGGTCACCTGGAGCCAGGACATCACGCCGTCCTCGCAGAACGGCGTCACCACCGCGATCATGGGCAATTGCGGCGTCGGCTTCGCGCCGTGCAAGCCCGCCGACCAGACCCGCCTGATCCAGTTGATGGAAGGCGTCGAGGACATTCCGGAGCCCGTGCTGAGCGCCGGCATTCCGTGGGCGTGGGAGAGCTTTCCGGACTACATGAACTGGCTCTCCAAGCGCGATTTCGACATCGATGTCGGCGCGCAGCTGCCGCATGCGGCGCTACGCGTCTATGTCATGGGCGAGCGCGGCGCACGCCGCGATCCCTCGACCGCGGAGGATAATGCGGCGATGGCCAAGCTCGCGGGCGAGGCGGTGCGCTCCGGCGCGCTCGGCTTCTCGACCTCGCGCACGCTCAACCACCGCACCTCGACCGGCGACTTCACACCGACGCTGAAGGCCGGCGAGGACGAGCTCACCGCGATCGCCGGGGCGATGCACAGCCAGGGCCGCAGCGTCCTGCAATTCGTGCTCGATCTCTCCACCATCCACGAAGATTTGCCGATGATGTTGCGGGTCGCCGACACGACGAAGTGCCCGATCTCGTTCTCGATCACACAGAACGACAGATCGCCAAACCGCTGGCGCCAGACGCTGGACGAGATCAATGCAGCGGCGAAGCGCGGCCTCTCCATCACCGCGCAGATCGCAGCGCGCCCGGTCGGCCTGCTGCTCGGGCTCGAGCTGTCGCGCAATCCGTTCCAGACCCATCCGAGCTACAGGGCGATCGCGCATCTTCCCTTGAAGGAGCGGCTGGCACGGCTGCATCAGAGCGATGTGCGCAAGGCGATCCTGAGCGAGACGGCAACCGCCACCGACGATCCACTGTTCTTCCGGCCCAACTACGACAAGATGTTTCTGCTCGGCGATCCCCCCGATTACGAGCAGCCGCCGGAGAACGCACTGGGGCCACAGGCGCGCAAGCAGGGCCGTCAGCCGGAAGAGCTCGCCTATGATGCGATGCTGTCGGACGAGGGCCGCGGCATGCTCTACGTGCCGTTCCTCAACTATGCCGACGGCAATCTCGACGCGACGCGCGAGATGCTGATCGACCCGCAATCGGTGCCGGGCCTGTCCGACGGCGGCGCACATTGCGGCATCATCTGCGATGCGAGCTTCCCAACCTATCTGCTGACGCACTGGACGCGCGACCGCACGCGCGGCGAGAAGCTGTCGATCCCGTTCGTGGTCGCGGCGCAGTCGCGCAAGACCGCGCTCTCGGTCGGCCTCACCGATCGCGGCCTGATTGCGCCCGGCTACAAGGCCGACGTCAACGTGATCGACTATGACCGCCTGCATTTGCATCCGCCGAAGGTGCACTACGATCTGCCGGTCGGCGGGCGGCGGCTGTTGCAGGACGTCGACGGCTATGAGGCGACGATCGTCTCAGGCGTGGTGACGCGGCGGCATGGAGAGGCCACGGGCCGCCGGCCGGGGAAGTTGATTCGCGGGGCGCAGGGGCTCGCGAGCTAGCACGGCGTGTTGCTTACCCTCCCCTGGAGGGGTCCGGGACGAGCGTAGCTCGCCCGTAGGTCGGCTCACATGGAGCGCAGCGAAATGTGAGACGGGGTGGAGTGACAGTCTCTCCCCAACCAACGGTGCCCGAGCGGAGAGATCACCCCACCCCGCTCGCGCTTCGCGCGATCGACCCTCCCCCTCCAGGGCAGGGGAATCGCATATGGGTTTTGTCTAGCTATTGCATTGGAAGGCAAGACGGATTCTGAAGACGACTCCCGGAAGACGGAGGGGGTCGGATG
>NZ_JACBZW010000024.1:0-57358 GCF_013408065.1 Bradyrhizobium sp. IAR9 | reverse complement strand
TGTCCGCTTCACCGCCATCGTCATTCCCCCAAGGCTTTGCCCTAGGGAATCACAACTGGCGAATTACGCAACAGGCCCACAAGGGGAGAAGGAAGGTCACCGCGTCCTGCGAAACGTCAGATTGATCCGCTTGCGCCCGAGCAGCGCATGCTCAGCTTCCGCGAGCGGCGCGACGCCGTGATAGGCAAGCCGGCTAGGTCCGCCCCAGACCACGACATCGCCATGCACCAGGCGGAAGCGGCGCGGCTTGTCGGCGCGCGCCAGGCCGCCGAACAGGAAGGTCGCGGGCAATCCGAGCGAGACCGAGACGATCGGCGCCGAATAATCCAGCTCGTCCTTGTCCTGATGTAGCGACAGCCGCGTGCCGGGCTCGTAGCGGTTGACGAGGCAGGCATCGGGCGCGAAGTTTTGGAAGCCGCCCTGCTCCGCGGCGTGGCGGGCGAGATCGCGGAGCACCGGCGGCATTTCGGGCCATGGCGCACCGGTGCGCGGATCGATGGGGTCGTAGCGATAGCCGGTGTGATCGGTGATCCAGCCACGCTCGCCGCAATTGGTCATCGCCACCGACATCAGATGACCACCGGGCGTGGTCATGCGACGGAACGGCGACTGCGCCACGATCGCGCGCACGGCGGCGATCAGCTCGGTCTCGATCGGCTTGACGAAGCCGCGCAGCAGCACGGCACCATCGGCGATCTCCTCGCGCGACGGCTGCGCCTCGGCAACGCTGTCGAACAGATCAGCCGTCAATCGCAGCACTCATTTGGCATCGTGGAAAATTACACCCAACGTGTGGCGCTGGCCGGACCTGATGCGGCTGACGCCATGGCGCAGATTAACGCGGTAAGTGCCGCGTGTCCCCTGCACCGGGCGGTGATGCACAGCGAAGGCGACGGCGTCGCCCCGCGCGAGTGGAACCACCTCGGCGCGGGACTGCATGCGCGGCCGTTGCTCGGTCAGCACGAATTCGCCGCCGGTGAAGTCGCGGCCCGGCTCGGAGAGCAGGATCGCGACCTGGAGCGGGAACACGTGCTCGCCATAGAGGTCCTGGTGCAGGCAATTGTAGTCGCCGGCCTCATATTGCAGCAGCAGCGGCGTCGGCCGCGCCTGCCCCGCCTCGTGGCAGCGTTTCAGGAACGCCGCATGCGCGGCGGGATAGCGAATGTCGATCCCCATCGCCTCGTTCCAGCGATTGGCGACGCCTTGCAGATGCGTGTAGAGCGCCGGGCGCAGCTGCGCGATCAGATCGGGCAGCGGATAGGAGAAATATTTGTACTCGCCGCGGCCGAAGCCGTGCCGGCCCATGACGATGCGGCTGCGAAACTGCGTGTCGTCCGGGTAGAGCGCGGCAACGGCGCGGCACTGGTCCGGCGTCAACAGGCCCTTCAGGACGGCGCAGCCCTGGGTGTCGAGTTCGGCCGTGATCTGAGGCCAGTCGAGGGCGTCGACGTGGGCGGTGGGATCGGGAGCGGATCGTTGGTCTGATTTTCGTGCGGTCATTGTCATAACAATCACCTTCGCAGTCCGACGTTCACCCCGCCACCCGATTTCCGACGAATGTCTCCCCGTCATTGCAAGGGAAGAGCGACAGCGGAAATCAAGCAGACCAGTCTCGTGGGGTGGGCAAAGGCGCTCTTGCGCCGTGCCCACGTCATCGCAAGACGTGGGCACGCTTCCGCCCTCGCTCTTCGAGCTATGGCGGACAAGTCGCTTTGCCCACCCTACGGGACCATCGCTTGTGGAGCTAGCCCCTCACCGGCAACGTCACCACGTCATAGCCATGCCTGATCGTCCGCTTCAGCACGGGATCTTCCAGCTCGAAATCGAACCGCTCCGCCGGGCGGATGCCGCCCTTGGCTGCAAACGTGCCGCCGAACATGGCGCAGCCGTCGGGGAATTTTCCTCCTTCGAAGCCGCGTGCGATCAGGTCGTTCACCGGCAGCATCGCGTCCAGCGTGCCCTCCTGGTAGAGCACGCGCTCGCCCTTGATCGTGGCATAGGAGCGCAGGATCATCTTGTCCCAATGGCCGATGACGTCTTCGAGCTCCCACAGCGTGGAGGAGATCGGCTTGTCGCACATCTGCTTGGACACGGTGACGTTGTAGGCCTCGACCTTGCGGTCGGTGTGGTCGGAGCCGCAGCCGACGAAGATGCGGCCCTGCCAGCCGATCAGCACGAACTCGACCTCGCCGGAGGAATCCCCGCCGGTGCATTCGATGCTGTCTTCCTGGGTCAGCCGCCGCGCCGAGGCACGGTAGTAGATCGGCGTCGAGGCCGGCGGGGCGATGCCCATCTCCTGCAGCTCGGCGATGTGCTTGTCGCGCGCAACGGGGTCGCGGCCGGTCCAGCCGGCGATGACCATCTGGTCGATCGCGAGCGTCAGCGGCGTGGTGGTGTCCTGGGCATCGACGGTGAAAGTGAGGTCAAACACGAATGACGGCCTCCATGCCGGCAGCAAGTTCAAAAACACGATGGTCCGTTCCGCCCGCGCCCGCCAGCATCAGGCCGACCGGGACGTCGCCCTGGCGATGTGCCGGCAGCGAGATGGCGCAGCCGTCGATCATGTTGATCAGGCTGCAGTTGCGCAGTGCGCGGATGTTCTCGCGCGTGAATGCCTTATCATCGGCAAGGTCGGCGATCTTCGGCGGCGTGTTGGGCGTGGTCGGCAGCACCAGCGCATCATAGGGCGCAATGCGCGCGTTGACGCGGGCGATCAGCGAGCGACGCTCGTTGAGGAGATCGATGTAGTCGGCCGCGCTCTGCGCCTCGCCGCGCATGATGCGGACAGAGACACGGGGATCATAAACATCGCCCTTGGAGGTGATGAGATAGCGGTGCCAGGCGTAGCTCTCGGACGCGGCAAAGCCCCCCTTGGCGTTCATCGGGCCGATGTCATGAAACTCCGCCATCTCGATGCGCTCGATGATGGCGCCGTGATCGGAAAGCGTTTTCAGGGCGCGTTCGAACGTCTCGGCCACTTCGGCGTCGAGGTCGTCGAGCGCGATCGTGGTCGGCACCGCCAGTCGCATGCCCTGGATCGGACGCGGCTTCAGCGGGGCGATCGGCTCGTTCGCGAGCACGGCGTCGAGTATGGCACAGCAACTGACTGATCGTGCCAGAGGCCCGATGCTATCGAGCGAGAACGACAGCGGCACCGAGCCATCGAGCGGCACGCGCCGCTGCGTCGGCTTGTAGCCGACGATGCCGTTGAAGGCGGCCGGAATCCGGCAGGAGCCGCCGGTGTCGGTGCCGAGCGCGCCGTGTGCCATGCCGTCGAGCACTGACACCGCCGCGCCCGCGGAGGAGCCGCCCGGCACGTGGCCTTCGGCCCTGTTCCAGGCCCCCTTCGGCGTGCCGTAATGCGGATTGATGCCGATGCCGGAATAGGCGAACTCGGTCATGTTGGTGCGCCCGATCACGACGAAGCCGGCCCTGCGCAGCCGCGCCACCGTCGCCGCATCCTGCTCGGCCGGCGGCGAATCGTCGAGCGCGCGGGAGCCTGCTCGCGTCACCTGGCCCTTGATGTCGAACAAATCCTTGATCGAGATCGGGATGCCGGCATAGCGCGACGGCGCCGCCTTGGCCTTGCGCAAGCCGTCCATCGCGTCGGCCGCGGCGAGCGCGGCGTCCTTGTCGACATGGAGGAAGGTGCGCTGGCCCTCCCCGGCGGGATCGGCGATCCTGGCGATGCAGGCTTCGACCAGCTTGCGGGCGGTGGTGCGGCCGCTTTCGAGGTCTTCGGCGAGCTTCGCCAGCGTCGGAAATTCGGGCATGTCTGTCTCACGGAATATTGTCGCGCGCAATCTATAGCGCTGGCTCAGTTCGACACAAGCATTGTGCGCATGATGGCATGCATGCGTATTGCTGGACCGTTGACGCCCCATGGTCGATTGTCGCATCAAGATCGAAACGGGCGGGCGTGAAGCCTGCCCTATCAAGATTTGCTTTCTGGGAGGGCGTTCCGACATGGCCGAACCGCAGCGCGCGCGACCGAAACCGACGCCGGAGACCCAGCATTTCTGGGACGGCACGAAGGCGGGCGAATTGCGCCTGCAGCGCTGCGACGCCTGCGCGCATGTCTACTTCCCGCCGCGCCCGTTCTGCCCATCCTGCGCCTCGCGCAAGGTCAGCATCTTCAAGGCGAGCGGCAAAGGCTTCCTCTACAGCTACGTGATCAACCACCGCCCAGCCGCGCCCGGCTTCACGCCGCCTTATGCGATCGCGGTGGTGGAGCTTGCCGAGGGACCGCGGATGATGAGCAACATCATCGACTGTCCGCAGACGCCCGAGGCGCTCGAGCTCGACATGAAGCTCGAGGTCGCCTTCCAGGCGCTCGACGACAAGATCACCCTCCCCGTGTTTCGTCCGGCGAAGGGGTAGACCATGCGCAGAAACCAGGTTGCCGTCGTCGGCGCGGCCGAGACCACCGAGCTCGGTGTCATCCCGAACGCCTCGCAGCTCCAGCTGCACGCGGATGCGGCGCTCAACGCCATCGCCGATGCCGGACTGAAGCTCTCCGACATCGACGGTTTTGCCACCGCGGTCGAGACGCCCCAGCAGGTCTGCCACTATCTCGGCATCAAGCCGACCTGGGTGGACGGCACCTCGGTCGGCGGCTGCTCCTTCATGCTGCACGTTCGGCATGCCGCGGCGGCGATTGAGGCGGGCCTGTGCAAGACCGTGCTGATCACGCACGCCGAGAGCGGCAAGTCGATGATCGGCAAGGCGCCGCGCTCGATCCCCGCCGACAGCCTGCAAGGCCAGTTCGAGGCGCCGTTCGGGGTCTACGGGCCGCCGAGCATGTTCCCGATCCCCGTGCTGCGTTTCATGACGACCTACGGCATCACGCACGAGCAGCTCGCCGCCGTCGCGGTCGTGCAGCGGGAATGGGCGGCGAAGAATCCGCGCGCGATGATGAAGGATCCGATCACGGTCGCCGACGTGCTCAATTCGCGCATGATCGCCTATCCGTTCCGCCTGCTGCAATGCTGCCTCGTCACCGACGGCGGCGGCGCGCTGATCCTGACCTCGGCCGATCGCGCCAGGGATTTTCCGCGCAAGCCCGTCTACATCATGGGCACCGGCGAGAGCGTAGAGACGCCGATGGTCAGCCAGATGGAGACCTTCAACTCCTCGCGCGCGTTCAAGACCGCAGGCCCCCTCGCGTTCAAGGAAGCCGGCATCGCCCACAAGGACGTCGACCACCTCATGATCTACGATGCGTTCGCGCATCTGCCGCTGTTCGGCCTCGGCGATCTCGGCTTTATGCCGCATGAGGAGACCGGCAAGTTCATTGCCGACGGCAACACCCGGCCCGGCGGGAAGCTGCCGCTCAACACCAATGGCGGCGGATTGAGCTACATGCATTCGGGCATGTACGGCATGTACGCGCTGCAGGAGAGCGTGCGGCAGATGCGCGGGATCGCGCCGGCGCAGGTGCCGAATGCGAAGATTTCGGTGTGCCACGGCGTCGGCGGCATGTTCGCGGCAAGTGGCACGATCGTGTTTACGAACGAGAGGTAAGGCACCGTCATTCCGGGCGCGCGCAGCGCGACCCGGAATCTCGAGATTCCGGGTCTGGTGCTTCGCACCATCCCGGAATGACGGGCACAACAGGAGACATCCCATGACTAAATCACTGCAGGACAAAGTCATCATCGTCACCGGCGCAGGCCGCGGCATCGGTCGCGAGATCGCGCTGCTTTGTGCGGCGGAAGGCGCCAAGGTCGTGGTCAACGATCCCGGTGGAGCCTCGGACGGCGCCGGTTCGAACGCGGCGCCCGCCGAGGAGGTGGTCGAGGAGATCAAGAAGCGCGGCGGCACCGCGGTTGCCAATTTCGAGTCGGTCGCCGAAGCCATCCCCGCCAGCAAGATCGTGAAGACCGCGACCGATCATTTCGGCCGGCTCGACGGCGTCGTCAACAATGCCGGCATCCTGCGTGACATGATCTTCCACAAGATGAGCGTGGAGGCGTTCGAGGCCGTCATCAAGGTGCATCTGATGGGCTCGTTCTACGTCAGCCATGCCGCCGCGCGAATCTTCCGCGAGCAGGAGTCGGGCTCCTTCGTGCACTTCACCTCGACCTCCGGCCTGATCGGTAATTTCGGCCAGGCCAACTACGCCGCCGCCAAGCTCGGCATCGTCGGCCTCTCCAAATCCATCGCACTCGACATGGGCCGTTTCAACGTCCGCTCCAACTGCGTCTCGCCGTTCGCCTGGACGCGCATGATCGGCACCATTCCGACCGAGACTGAGGCCGAGAAGGCGCGGGTCGAGAAGATCAAGCAGATGGGCCCGGAGAAAATCGCCCCGCTCTGCGGCTATCTGATCTCCGATGCCGCCAAGGACGTCACCGGGCAGATCTTTGGCGTGCGCATGAACGAGATCTTCCTGTTCAGCCAGAACCGTCCGATCCGCTCGGTGCAGCGGAGCGAAGGCTGGACGCCGCAGTCGATCGCGGAACATGGCATGCCGGCGCTGAAGGGCTCGTTCTACGAGCTCGACCGCTCCGCCGACATTTTCACCTGGGATCCCGTCTAGCCGCATTTCCGGCATCCCTGCCCTGCGATCTCCGGTTGTCTCGGCCGGAGATCGCCCCGGTTTACGCCCGATTGCGGGCGAATGCTGTCCTCCCAACGAAACTTTGGGAGGAAACCATGACAAGAACACTGACCAACTCCGACGACAGCTCTGTAACGGGCGGCCTCGGCCGCCGCACGCTGCTCAAAGGCACGGCGGCTCTCGCCGCATCCACTGTCCTCGCCTCGCGAGCCGACGCCCGCGACTTCGGCGCCAATGCCGAGCCGCAGCGCTATCCCGACCCCGACATCATCGCCATCGACCCCAAGCGCTTCAAAGCCAAGGTCGGCAACACCGCGATCAAGCGGCTCTTCACCGGTTGCCTGTGGGCGGAGGGGCCGGCGTGGAATGCGCAGGGACAATATCTTGTCTGGAGCGATATCCCCGCCAACCGGCAGCTGCGCTACCTCGACGACGACGGCCACATCTCCGAGCAGTTCCACAAGCCGTCGAACGAGGCCAATGGCAATTCGTTCGACACCGAGGGACGCCAGCTCAGCGCCGAGCGCACGCGCCTCGTCCGCTACGAGCACGACGGCTCGGTGACGGCGCTGGCCGAGCAGGCCGGTGGCAAGCCGCTCAACGGCCCCAACGACATGGTGGTGCATCCCAACGACAAGTCGATCTGGTTCACCGATCCCGGCTACGGCGCGATCAGCATCTACGAGGGCAAGCTGGCCAATACCGGTTCGCTGCAGCCGCACCAGAAGGAAGCCGTCTATCGCATAGACGCCCAGACCGGACAGGTGGCCAAGGTCGCGGACGAGCCGTTCAAGCCGAACGGCATCGCCTTCAGCCACGACTACAAGAAGCTCTATGTCTGCGACACCGGCATCACGCATTACCCTGAGGCCAAGAACGTGGTGTGGTCCTACGACATCGACGGCGCCAAACTGTCGAACCCGAAGAAGCTGATCGACATGACGCTCGACGGCAAGTCGGGCTTCCCCGACGGATTGCGCGTCGACACCGAGGGCAACATCTGGGTCGGCGCCGGCTGGGTCGGTCCCGGCTATGACGGCGTGCAGGTGTTCGCGCCGAACGACGGCGCGCGCATCGGACAGATCCTGCTGCCCGAGACCTGCGCCAATGTCTGCTTCGGCGGCAAGAAGCGCAACCGCCTGTTCATGACCGCGAGCCAGTCGCTGTACGCGGTCTATGTGGAGACGCAGGGCGCGCATTTCTGTTGAGATAGGCGAATGGTGGGTGGCGAATGGCGAATAGAATCCATTCGCTACTCCCTATTCGCCATTCGCATTTACCCCGTATTCCGCAGCCCCGCCGAAATCCCATTGATGGTCAGCTGAATCCCGCGCAGGACCTGCTCGTCCGGGTTCTGCGCGCGGTGCTCCTTCAACAGCTCGACCTGCACGTGGTTGAGCGGATCGAGATAGGGGAAGCGGTGGCGCACGGAGCGCTCCAGCAGCGGATTGCCCTGCAGCAAGCGGTCCTGCCCCATGATGTCGAGCAGCGTCTCGATGCAGGAATGCCATTCGCGGCGGATGCGGCCGAATATCTTCTCGCGCAGGGCTTCGTCCGGCACCAGCTCGGCATAGCGCGAGGCGATCGCGATCGAGCTTTTGGCGAGCACCATGTCCATGTTCGAGAGCAGCATGCGGAAGAACGGCCATTCCCTGTAGAGCTCCTTCAGGAACGGCATGCCCTGTTGCGGATGCTCGGCGATCCACTGCTCGACCGCGCTGCCAAAACCGTACCAGCCCGGCAGCATCAGGCGGCATTGCGCCCATGAGAACACCCACGGGATCGCGCGCAGGTCTTCGATCGCGCGCGTCTTCTTGCGCGAGGCCGGACGGCTTCCGATGTTCAGCGTCGCGATCTCGTTGATGACGGTGGAGGCCCAGAAATAGTCGACGAAACCGTCGGTCTCATAGACGAGGCCGCGATAAGCTCTAAACGCGAGGTTCGACAATTCATCCATCGCGGTCAGATATTCGCGGCGCGGCGCGCTCTGGCGCGGATTGAGCAGGCTCGCCTCCAGCGTTGCGGCGGCGAGGATCTCCAGATTGTTGCGGCCGACTTCGGAGTTGGAATATTTCGACGAGATGATCTCGCCCTGCTCGGTGATGCGGATCTGGCCGTTCACCGCGCCGCCGGGCTGCGCGATGATGGCGTCATAGCTCGGCCCGCCGCCGCGGCCGACCGAGCCGCCGCGGCCGTGGAACAGGCGCAGCCGCACGTGATGCCGCTCGAACACGTCGACGAGACCGATCTCGGCCTTGTAGAGTTCCCAGCCCGAGGTGACGAAGCCGCCGTCCTTGTTGCTGTCGGAATAGCCGAGCATGACCTCCTGCACGCTGCCGCGGCTGTCGACGAGGCGGCGGTAATCGTGCAGCGACAGCATGCGGTCCATGATGCCGCTGGAGGCCTGCAGATCCTCGATGGTCTCGAACAGCGGCACGATGTTGATGGCGCTGCGCCCGGAGGGATGGACGAGGCCGACCTCCTTGAGCAGCACCGCGACCTCGAGCATGTCGGACATGCCCTTGCACATCGAGATGATGCATTGGGGAATGGCGTCCGAGCCGAACATCGCATGCGCTTCAGCGGCGGCATGGAAGACGTTGAGCTCGCCCATGGTCTCGTCGCTGTACTTGACGAAGGGCGAGACCAGCGCGCGCGTCGAGCGCAATTCATTGGTGAGCAGCGAGATGCGCGCCTCTTCGCCGAGCGCGAGATAGGACATGCCGGGATTGGCGGCGTCCATCAGCTCGGCGATGGTGCGTTCGTGCACCGCCGAGTTCTGACGGATGTCGAGCCGGGCGAGATGGAAGCCGAAGCAGTCCACCGCGCGCCGCAGCAGCCGCAGCCGGCCGCGGGCGATGACGCGGGCATTGTTGGAGATCAGCGAGCGGTGCAGCACGTCGAGATCGGCCTGCAGCTCCTTCACGCTCGCATATGGCGCCCCCTTTCCGACCGGCCGGCGCGTGATCTCGACCGCGAGCTTTTCGGCCGTCGCGGTCAGGCGCGCGTAGATGCCGGAGACCGCCAGACGATAAGGCTCGCCGCTCCGGTGCGGCGAGGTATCCGGCGAGCGCTCCGCCAGGTTGCGCAGCTCTTCCGAGACGTCGGCAAGATGCGCCGCGATCGACAATTCCGAGCCGAGCACGTGCAGCTCGTTCAGATAAAACTGCATCACCCGGCTCGACTGCAGACGCAGCGTGCCGCGCATCACGTCGGCAGTGACGAAGGGATTGCCGTCGCGGTCGCCGCCGATCCAGCTGCCCATGCGCAGGAACGAGGCGAGCTCGGAAGCGGCCTGCTCGCCGCCCTCCTCCAGCCGGTCCTCCAGCGCGTTGACCAGCCGCGGCACCTCGCGCAGGAAGGTGTAGTCATAGAACGACAGGCCGTTGGCGACCTCGTCGAGCACGTTGAGCTTGGTCCGGCGCAGCAGATTGGTCTGCCACAGCGTCAGCACCTCGCGGCGAAGCTGCTCGTCGCTGGCATCGGCCTCCTCCGCGGTCAGCGCCACGCGCTCGCGGCGGTCGAGCAGGCCTGCGACCTCCATCTCGCGGTCCATCGTGCTCTTGCGGCGCACCTCGGTCGGATGCGCGGTCAGCACCGGGCTCACAAGCGCGGACTTGAAGAAGCTGCGGAGTTGATCGGGCTTGATGCCGGCGTCCCGGGCATGGGCGAGCGTTTCCGCCAGCACGCCGGAGCCGCCGTTCTTCGCAGCGCTGCGGGCGCGCATCTGGCGGATGTTGTTCTGATCCTCGGCGATGTTGGCGAGGTGGGAGAAATAGCTGAAGGCGCGGACGATCCGCACCGTCTCGGAGGTCGACATGCTGTCGAGGATCTGCTCGAGCTCGCGGCGGGCGAGCCGGTCCTCGTCGCGGTGGAACCGGATCGAGGTCTGCCGGATGCGCTCGACCAGATCGAACACATCAGCGCCCTCCTGATCGCGCACAGTGTCGCCGAGGATGCGCCCGAGCAGGCGGATGTCGTCCCGCAGCCGCGCATCGGCCTCCAGCGCCTGGGCGTCCTCAGGGCGATTGGCGCGATGTTCAGCGCTGTCGGATGATATGGTCTGGAGGGACATGGCTCGCTCCTCTTCAAGAGCTCCCTTGAAGAGCTTCCTGGGCTCCTCGGCCCAGCGGAGTGTGCGATATTTTTCTACCGCAGTGCAAGACGAAGTTGGAGGCGGTGCAAACTGGCGGCCACGCTCGTGTCCCGGACGCGCCTGCAACGCTCAAGCGTTGCTGCGCAGAGCCGGGACCCCAAAAGCCACACCGTCCCTGCCGCCTTCTGGGCCCCGGCTCAGCAGCGCACCACGCCGCGAAGACGCGTCGCGCTCGCTGCGTCCGGGGCACGAGGCTTTCTCTTTGTACCGCTAAGCACGCCTTCGCCTCCTCGCGGCGTATTCCGCCCGAGCTTTGCTGTCCGTTTCGCCCTCGTCGAGAACAAAGGGCGCAGGGAAGGCCGGGCGCCGGCTGGCTGGTTTTACGGCTTATGGCGCGCTCTCCCCGGGGAGCGATGCACTATTGCCCCCGTCGCCTTGCGGATCACTGATGCGCGCACCCGGTTGGGCCGCTGCATCACCGCAAGCCTTGACGCACAGACCCCGGGCGTCAGGACCACACGCTTTTGCCGTCCGCGGACGCCCCTCCCCGGACAGCCGGAAGCTCGCGCGTGCTCGCCCCCGACGCCGAAAAGAAACGCTGTGACCGCGCCGTGTCGTGCCGCGGATCGCAACGGCTCACGGGATTTGCCCGCCCTGCCATCACCTCACGCGCCGGCGCTGCCGCGTCCATCGCATCCCGGCCTACGTATCGTGACGATCGCGAAACGCCCCTTTGACGGGCCGGGATGGAATGCGGTTTAGCCGAAACAACGAATTCGGTCAATCAGAATATTTTGCAGCGCCAGCGCTTGACCTGCATGTGGTGTGTTTTGCCCGACGGGCACCCCGAGGAATATGATAAGGATAGTCAATTGAACGGCCGTCATGAACGTAAAGACGCAGATAACAACGACATGGCACGCCATTCACATTCACAATGTGCAGTTCGGCTAATGGCGGACTTCTTCTTGATTATCTTCGGTTGGAGCTGGCTAGCCCCCATTTTCGTGACAATTGTGGGTGGAGTATTTGCCCTGCGGGCGCAAGGCAGGCGATGGATCATCCACCTCTGCGTTTTCGGATGTTTGTTAGCGGCCTTGCCCACGTTCATTAGTCTATGGGGCAGAATAGACCCGGACGCAGCGAGCGAGCCGACAAACGCCTTCACGGCGCTGCTTTATTTCATTGTAATGGCGGGGTTTGGTCTTGCGTACTCAATCTTCGCCTTGGTACTTTTCTACACGCGAAGGCGTATTGCCTAAGCTTTGATGATCGGCTTCGCGTCTGCTAGCGCGTAGGACGGGTTGAGCCTTGCGAAACCCATCATGTTGCGTCGTCGGCGGAGCTCGATGGGTTTCGCTTACGCTCTGAACCAGGCCATGCCGAAGTACTCTCCCATCGATGCAGGCGTAACGTTTGACTGCGACGAGAGCGACCTTCTCTCCATCAGGTGGGAGGCAGAATGCCTGGTGGCGGACTTTCTGCTGCCTGCGACTGAAAAGCGAAGCCTTCGCGTTCGCTTCGATGGCGCGACCATCGTGCGTCTTTTGGACGAGATGCCGCTCAGTACTGAAGAACAGCCCACGAGAAACGAAGGTCTCGTTCCCCGACATTTCGCCTACCGCGTCGACGGTGCCGCGTTCGCCGATGCGCAGTCGGCGACATGGAAGAAGGTTCATCGTCCTGTGCAACATTACCAGTTTATCACCGGGTGGGGCTGCATGGACGTACTTTCCGGCGTTGAGCCGTCCTTCGAAATCGTCGAACTCGAAAAGTGACGTCGGCACCTAGGATGGGTTGAGCACTTGCGAAGGCCATCCTGCTTCGTCACAGGCGGAGTGATTGATGGATTTCGCTGGCGCTCTCCCTATCCTACGGGCTGGGTCCGTCTGCATTGCGCAATGTGGCGACGATCCCCTCTTGATCACAAGAAACATTGTGCGGCCGAAAGGCCGCCCGTTGCCATCGACCGCCAGGAATTCCGGTCAGCAACTGCCTGGACGTCGAGCTGGGCCTGGATAGGGTTGTCAGCTCTGGCACCGTTATCGGAAAATGAAGACAACGGCCGCGCCATCCTGCGAACTCAATCTGTTCGCCGTCTCAATGGCCCTTGGTACAGCCGAATTTTGCAATCTTGGTACTGGTCTCATCACCAGGCGTGACGCATCTAACTGCTAGTACCACGAACGAAGCGATCCCGATCGGCAGTCTCAGTGGGAGCCCGTGTCAATGCAGACCGCGGACACTTCCACACTGTCTGGCAGTTTGTGGATAGCCGTCGCGGCTCACACTGACTGCAACCGTTGGGTCAAGAGACAATGACTGAGGAGACAATCCAATGAAGGCGATCGTTGTAACGGAACAGGCCGCGGGAACGGCGGGGATGAAGCTGGTGGACCGGCCCGAGCCGCAGGCTGCGATAAACGACGTCGTGGTTCAGGTTCATGCGTCGGGATTTGTCCCGACTGAGCTGACGTGGCCTTCGACCTGGACTGATCGCCTCGATCGCGACCGAACACCATCGATCCCTGGACACGAGCTGGCCGGAGTGGTCACTGCTCTTGGCTATGGAACGACAGGGCTGGTGTTAGGACAGCGGGTGTTCGGCCTGGCGGACTGGTATCGGGACGGCACGCTTGCCGAGTATGTGGCGATCGAGGCGCGCAATCTTGCGCCGCTGCCGGGCGACGTCGAGTTCACAGTGGGGGCGAGCCTGCCGATCTCGGGGCTGACCGCATGGCAAGGGCTGTTCCAGCACGGCCGTCTCAAATCGGGGCAGAGCATCCTGGCACACGGCGCGGCCGGCGCAGTCGGGTCGATGGTGACGCAACTCGCACGAGAGGCCGGCGCCTACGTCATCGGCACCGGACGCGCCGCTGACCGTCAGACGGTGCTCGATTTGGGCGCAAACGAGTTCGTCGACCTCGACAAAGACTCGCTGCAAGACGTCGGCAAGGTTGATCTGGTGTTCGATGTCATCGGCGGTGACATACAGAAGCGGTCGGTAGAACGCATTCGAGCCGGAGGAACATTGGTGACCATCGTCGGGCCGGCCGAGGCGCGGCCCTCCGATGGATTGGCGGTCGACTTCGTCGTCGAGGCGGATCGCGCCCAACTCAGTGAGATCGTCCAGCGGGCGCGGGACGGACGACTGCGGACGAACATCGGCAAGGTCTCGACCTTCGACGATGCGGTCGCCGCCTTAAATCCGACCGGGCGACGCAAGGGAAATACGATCATTCGCGTTCGTCCCTGAGCGAGCATGCTCATTGATGTCCGCAGCGCGCAGGATGGGGTGCACTTGCGAAACCCATCCTACGAGCCACGAGTTGGCCTCAAGCCGGCACGATTACCTTGCCGATCGGCCACAGCGCGATGCCTGCGAGCTTGAGATGGGCCCAGGCGAAGGGGATGCCGATGATGGTGATCGCGAGCGCCAGTGCGGTCAATAAGTGGCCGAGCGCCAGCCACCAGCCGGCGAGCACGAACCAGATGATGTTGCCGATCACGCCGAGCGGGCCGGTGCCGATATCCTCGACACCGGTCACGTCGTAGCGGCTGACCGCCCGCGAGCCGAACGGCAACAGCGTGTAGACGGCGATGTTGAACGCTGCCCGCGCCCAGGGCAGGCCGATGATGGTGATCGCCATGATGACCGCAGCGATCACCCAGCCGAACGCCATCCAGGCGCCGCCGAAGAGGATCCAGAGGATGTTGAGCAGCATGGAAACGGGGGTCATGGGATGATCCGGAGGTGGATGATCCCGTGCATATAGGCATGAAATCTGTCTCTGCTAAGACGGCCCCGATGTCCCCCTCCCCTCCAAGCTCATAATCCGTGACGCCGGCTGCGTTCGGCGCGCAGCGATGTGCCGACAAACCCAACATCCTCGATCCCGCGCGAGATCTCCTTTGAGCAGAGCCAAAGCGTCAGCGCGGCGGCGCCGATCGCGGCCAGCCCCGAGATGACAACAGGACTAGGGCAGAATGTGGCGAGTAAGTTGTCGAGCGGGACAGACCCGGTGGGCCAGCGCGGGCTGCAAGACGATGCCAGGGCCCAACCGGACAGCATCACGGCGGCCGCGTTCACACCGGCCAAAATCGCCACGACGATCGCAAGGCCCTTCTTGACGGAGAGTGCGAGATCAATCGTCTTCACGACGGCGCAATACGCGACCACGGCGACGAGGGCCGGGACCCATCCAGACCCCCCGGCTGCGATCGCCTGGGCCTGACCGCTCCAGGCCCACAGCGCAACGACGCACCCGAGCAGTGTCAGATTGACCTTCACGGCTTCGGGAAATTTGCAGCGAAGCACCCACACATTCGCTTTCTCGATCAGGTCCAGCACCGCGCAGGCGATCAGCCCGGCCGCAAAACCACCGAGATGCACGCCCCAGTCGATCCGCGAATTGCCGAGCGCAAACGCGATGTTCAATCCGATATTGATCGCGAAGAAGTCGAACCTGAGGTCGAGCTTGCCGAGGATCCACAGGCAGAGCAGCGCTCCGAGGATGCCCGAGGTGGCGCCGGACGCGCCGACCGTCAAATACGGCGTCGAATGGATGCCATTGCCGATGACGGCGCCGAACACCATCGCGCACAGGTAGATGACAAGGAAATAGGCCGGCCCGACCCGCCGCTCGAGATGTGCGCCCCACAGCACCAGGCACAGCATGTTCATGGTGAGGTGGACGAAATTGACGTGCAGGAAGCCATAGGCGACGAGGCGCCAGTATTCGTGCCGCGCGATCGCGGTCGCATACATGCCGCCGTAGCGATACAGCAGCTCCGCCGGCGCCGCCGGACCGCCCGCCTGGATGAAACAGAACCCCGATGCGAGGACCGTCACCGTCATCAGCACGTAGACGGCGGCATGGGGGACTTCGAAGAAACCGGCACGGTATGAGGGCATGGATGATCGCAGGGGATTGGCGTGGGAACGCCAACCTAGCCGAGCCGCTCGATGATTGCTACTCCAACGCGTACCAGACGCCCCCGGCTACCGCCCCTCGAATTTCGGCTCGCGCTTCTCCATGAACGCCTTCATGCCCTCGGCCATGTCCTGGGTTTTGAACAGCGGCAGGAGCTGGAGATAGACGTGGTGGACGTGGTCGTGGAAATTCTCGTTCAGACCCATCCGCATCATGCGCTTGGAGGCCTGCACCGCCAGCGGCGCGTTGGCGGCGATCTCACGGGCGATGGCCGTGGCGCGGGTCATCAGCTCGGCATCCGGCACGACCTCATTCGCAAGGCCCCATTCCAGGCACTCGCGCGCGCTCAGCGTGCGACCGGTGAAGATCAGCTCGGCCGCCTTGGCCCAGCCGAGCATGCGCGGCAGCAGCCATGTGCCGCCGGATTCCGGCACCACGCCGCGCTTGACGAAGGCGGCCGCGAGCTTCGAGGACTCAGCCATGATGCGGATGTCGCACCCAAGCGCGGTATCCATGCCATAGCCGGCCGCGCCGCCGTTGACGGCGCAGATGGTCGGCTTGTCCATCGCCTGCAATACCGTCGGCGGCGTGTTGCGGAGGTTGATCGTGGTCGGAGAGGACGCCGCGCTGAGGCCGTTGCCGTCGCGCTCCTTGCGCAGATCAAGGCCGGCGCAGAACGCCTTGCCCTTGCCGGTGAGGATGACGACGCGGACATTCTTGTCCTCGTTGGCCTCGGTCAAAAGGCGCGCGAGGTCGTTCAGCATCGGACCGGAGATGGTGTTCATGCGCTCCGGCGCGTTCAGGGTGATGGTCGCGATGTGGTCGGCGACGGTGTAGAGGACTTCGTTGGCGGCGTCGGTCATGACAGATGTTTCCTTGTCCTTGATCTCGTAGGGTGGGCAAAGGCGCGTTTGCGCCGTGCCCACCAATCTTTCCGGATCACATTCAGAACGTGGGCACGCTTCCGCCTTCGCTCTTCGAGCTACGGCGGACCAGTCGCTTTGCCCACCCTACGGCACCGCCTCAGATCTTCCGCCCCGCCTGCTCCCAATAGGGATCGCGGAGGCGGCGCTTGAAGATCTTGCCGGAATCTTCGCGCGGCAGGCCGCTGCGGATCTCGATGTGTTTTGGAACTTTGTAATCGGCCAGATGCGCCTTCAGCGCGGCGCGGATGTCGGCGGCTGCGAGCGCGACGCCGGCTTGCGGCTCCACCACGGCCATCAGCGCCTCGCCGAATTCGGCGTCAGGGATGCCGAACACCGCGCAATCATGCACGCCGGGGACAGCGTGCAGCACCGATTCGATCTCGGCCGGGTAGATGTTGACGCCGCCCGAGATCACCATGTCGCGCTTGCGGTCGCAGATGAAGACGTAGCCGTCCTCGTCGATGTAACCGACATCGCCGGAGGTGATGAAGCCGTCGCGGTCGATCTCGACGCGCTTCTCCGGCTTGTTGTGATAGGTGAAATCGGCAAGCGCGGCCATGCGGGAATAGATCTCGCCGATCTCGCCGACGCCGAGCACGCGGCCGTCCTCACCGAGGAAGCGCAGCTCGGCACCGGGCGAGATTTTGCCGACAGTGCCGGGCTTCTTCAGCGCGTCCTGGGAGGTCGCGAACGTCACCGCGCTGGACTCGGTCGAGCCGTAGAATTCGTAGATCACCGGCCCCCACCATTCGATCATGGCGCGCTTGACGTCGGCCGGACATGGCGCGGCGGCGTGGATGACGTGGCGCAGCGAGGAGACGTCGTACTTCCTCCGCACCGCTTCCGGCAGCTTCATCAGGCGGATGAACATGGTCGGCACCATGAAGATGGTGTCGATCTTGTAGTGGTCGATCAGCTCGAGGAACTCTTCCGCCTCGAAGCGCGGCATCAGCACCAGCGCGCCGCCGAGCTTGCCGGCGCGGATGCCGAACGAGTTCGGCGCGGAATGATACAGCGGGCCCGGCAGGATCGCGCGGCCGCCGGGCTTGAGCCCATAAATCATCGCGCGCATGCGCTCGCCCGCCGCCTGCTGCTCCGGTGTCGGTGCGTTGCGCCGCACGCCCTTGGGGTGGCCTGTCGTGCCCGAGGTATAGATCATGTTCATCGGCTGCGGCACAACGGGGCCGTCATAGGGCTGGAATTGCGCGAGCCAGGGTTCGAAATCGATCGCGAAGTCCGGCGTCTTCAGATGATCGGGATTGATCCTGTAGTTGGACAGGATCTCCGGCGGCGTCGGCACGCTGAGCACGGTGACGCCCTCAGGGATCGCATCGCGCAGGGCATGCAGCATGTCGGCGTGCCCGATCAGCACGGACGTGCCGGTGTCGTTCAGGATGTAGGTGATCTCTTCCGGCTTGAAGTGCCAGTTGATCGGAACGCCATAGGCCCCGAGGCGCATCGCGGCGTAGGCGGCCTCCAGAAAGGCGATGTCGTTGCGCATCAGCATGCAGACGCAATCGCCTTGGCGGACGCCGATTCTGGCGAGGCCGGAGGCGATGCGGTCTGCGCGGGCTCCGACCTCAGTGTGGCTGCGGCGCCGGTCGCCGGAGACGATGCCGAGGAAGTCAGACGTTTCGCTCATTGTTGTTTTTCTTTTTGCTGGAGTTGCCCCTCATGGTGAGGAGGCGCGAAGCGCCGTCTCGAACCATGAGAGCCCGTGGCCAATCCCTCGAGACGCCGCTGCGCGGCTCCTCGGGATGAGGACCGAGCTAATCCGCATACTTCGCCGCGCGCTTCTCCAGATTGGAGCGCACCGCTTCGGTCTGGTTCGCGCTGCCGATCAGCTTCTGCTGCTCGACCGACTCCGCCAGCAGTGCCGGACCTGGATCGACCGAGAGATTGTTCAGCAGCCGCTTGGCCGCGCGGATCGCATCGGGGCTTTTTCCCGCGATCTCGCGCGCGACTTCGAGCGCCGCCGCGCGCGGGTCGTCGCAGATGCGCGTGGCGAGGCCGTATGTCATCGCCTCCTGCGCGGAGAAGATGCGGCCGGTATAAGTGAGGTCGCGCAGGATGTCGTCGCGCACGAGGCTCGCAAGGATCGGCGTGCCCGCCATGTCAGGCACAAGACCCCATTTGATCTCCATGATCGACATCCGCGCGTCCGCGGAGAGGAAGCGCATGTCGGCGCCGAGTGACAGCTGGAAGCCGCCGCCGAAGGCGACGCCGTGCACGGCCGCGATCACGGGAACCGGAAGCTGGCGCCAGCCCCACACCGCCTGCTGCGGAAAATTCGCCTGGCCGTGGGTCCGCTTGGTGAGATCGCGATTTTCGCCACCCGGAATTCCATTGCCGCCCTTCTCCTTCATGGCGGCAAAACGCCCCATGTCGAGACCGGCACAGAAGGCGCGGCCCTCGCCGGAAAGGACCACAGCGCGCACGCTCTTGTCCTTCGAAAGCCGGTCGGTTGCGGCGACAAGGGCCTCGAACATCGCCTGATCCAGCGCATTCATCTTGTCGGCGCGCACCAAGCGCACGTCGGCGACGCCTTCCGAGATCGAGATCGAGACGCGCTCTTCCATGGATCAATTCTCCCCTGGTTCTTGCCTGTTCTTGTTCAGTGCCGCTTTACAGGACGCCGGCGGCCGGATTTAGTCAATCGACCAATTAACTGACATTCCGTACGGGAGAAACAGCCATGTTCAAGGAAAATCTTCTGGCCGGACGGCGCATTCTCGTGACCGGCGGCGGCACTGGACTCGGCAAGTCGATGGCGGCCCGCTTCCTCCAGCTCGGCGCCGAGGTGCATATCTGCGGCCGGCGCAAGATCGTATGCGACGAGACCGCGACCGAGCTGATGGATCTGTATGGCGGCCGCGTCACCAGCCACGGCGTCGACATCCGCAACGCGCTCGCGGTCGAGGAGATGGTGGAGACCATCTTCCGCGACGCGCCGCTGACCGACCTCATCAACAACGCCGCCGGCAATTTCATCTCGCGCAGCGAGGAGCTGTCGCCGCGCGGCTTCGACGCCGTCGCCAACATCGTCATGCACGGTACGTTCTACGTGACGCAGGCGATCGGCAAGCGCTGGATCGCGGCCAAGCAGCCCGGCAACGTTGTGTCGATTACCACGACCTGGGTGCGCAACGGCTCGCCCTACGTGGTGCCGTCGGCGATGAGCAAGTCGGCGATCCATGCCATGACGATGTCGCTCGCGGCCGAATGGGGCCGCTACGGCATCCGCCTCAACACCATCGCGCCCGGCGAGATCCCGACCGAGGGCATGAGCAAGCGCATCAAGCCGGGTGACGAGGCCGGCGCGCGCACCAAGGCGATGAACCCGATGGGCCGCGTCGGCACCATGGAGGAACTGCAGAACGTCGCGGTGTTCCTGATCTCCGGCGGCTGCGACTGGATCAACGGCGAGACCATCGCCATGGATGGCGCGCAGGCGCTCGCCATGGGCGGCAATTTCTACCAGCTCCGCGACTGGAGCGACGACGACTGGAAAACCGCGCGGGAGAGCATCATGGCGCAGAACGAGAAGGACCGGGCGAAGCGGGGGTAGTTGTCTGGCGCGAATGCGGAGGCATGTAAGGGGCTGACGTCTTCGCCCCACCCTCACCTGTCGTCCCCGCGACCGCGGGGACCCATAACCACAGGGAGGAGTTGTGGCGCGAGACGGTAACTCCGAGTCTTCGCAAAACTTCTCCCTGTGGCTATGGATCCCGGATCTGCGCGCGCTTGAAGCGCGCTTGTCCGGGACGACAGCCGGGCCCCATCTTGTCTTCACCCGCGGATGACGCCAAACTCCGCGGCATAAGAACAAGACTCCACGGGAGAAACATGTCCACACAGCCATTGACAACTCTCGCCGACATGGTGCGCGAGCGCGCTAAAAGCCGCGGCAACGCCATCGCCTACGAGTTCGAGGGCCGCACCACCAGCTTTGCCGAATTCGACGCGAGGACCAACAAGGTCGCCAACGCGCTGATTGCGATGGGCGTCAACAAGGGCGACCGCATCGCCTATCTCGGCAAGAACAGCGACCTCTATTTCGAGCTGCTGATGGGCGCGATGAAGGCGGGCGTGGTGATGGCGCCGGTGAACTGGCGTCTCGCGGGGCCCGAGGTCGCCTTCATCGTGGACGATTGCAAGGCCGCGGTGCTGTTCGTCGGGCCGGAGTTCATCACGCAGGTCCGCCAGATCAGGGACCGGCTGCCGGGCGTGCGCACTGTCATCACCACCGAAGGCGGCGCGCCGGAATGGCAGGATTTTCCGGCCTGGCGCGATGCGCAGAGCGGTGACGATCCCGGGGTGCCGATCGCGACGCGCGACATCGCGATCCAGCTCTACACCTCGGGCACCACGGGCAAGCCGAAGGGCGCGATGCTGAGCCACGCCAACTTCCTCAACCTGGTGCAATCGGGCAATGCCGAGGACAAGCCGGAGTGGAACCGGTGGTCGACCGACGACGTCTCGCTGGTGGCGATGCCGGTCTTCCACATCGGCGGTTCCGGCTGGGGCGTAATGGGCCTCTATCACGGCGCCCGCGGCGTGATCGCGCGCGAATTCGATCCGACCAAGATTCTGGATTTCTTCGAGCAGTCGGGCATCACAAAGCTGTTCATGGTGCCGGCGGCGATGCAATTCGTGGTGCGGCAGCCACGCGCCAGGACGGTCGATTTCTCGCGGCTGAAATACATGCTCTATGGCGCCTCGCCCATACCGGCGGCGCTGCTGAAGGAGTGCATCGAGGTTTTCAAATGCGGCTTCGTGCAGCTGTATGGGATGACCGAGACCACCGGCACCATCGTCGCGCTGCCGCCGGAGGATCACGTCGAAGGGCTGGAGCGGATGCGCTCGGCCGGCAAGGCGCTGCCGGGTATCGAGATCGCAATCCTCGACCTCGACGGCAAGCCGTTGCCGCCACGAGAGGTCGGCGAGATCGCGACGCGCTCGGGCTCCAACATGGCGGGCTACTGGAATTTGCCGGAGGCGACCGCCGCGACGCTTCGTTCCGACGGCTGGCTGCGCACCGGCGATGCCGGCTACATGGACGAGGACGGCTATCTCTACATCCACGACCGCATCAAGGACATGATCATCTCGGGCGGCGAGAACATCTACCCCGCCGAGGTCGAGAGCGCGCTGTGCGATCACCCGGATGTCGCCGAAGCCGCGGTGATCGGCGTGCCCGACGACAAATGGGGCGAGGCGGTGAAGGCCGTCGTGGTGATGAAGCCGGGCAAAGAGGCGAGCGTCACCGACATCATCAACTTCACCCGGACGCGCATCGCCGGCTACAAGACGCCGAAGAGCGTGGAGTTCCTGCCGGCGCTGCCGCGGAATCCGAGCGGCAAGATCCTGCGGCGGCAGTTGCGGGAGCCGTATTGGGCGGGGAAGGATCGACGGGTGAATTGATCCGCGGTGCCGTAGGGTGGGCAAAGGCGCAAAGCGCCGTGCCCACGATCTCGTTCCGTATTCAAGGTGTGGTGGGCACGCTTCCGCTTTGCCCACCCTACGATTGCAGTGCAAGCCTCAATGCTTCCCCGGCCCCATATAACCGAACAGGAATCCCGCCACCTTGCGCATCTGGATCTCTTCGCTGCCCTCCGTGATACGATACCTGCGGTGGTGGCGGTAGATGTGCTCGAACGGCTTGTGGCGTGAGTAGCCCATGCCGCCGTGGACCTGCATGGCGCGGTCGGCGGATTCGCAAGCGAGGCGGTTTGCCCAGTAGTTGCACATCGAGACGCGATCCGAGAGCGTGCGCTCGATCTGCTCCTCGGTGAGCTGATCCATCTCCCAGGCGGTCTTGCGGATCAGAAGGCGCAGCATTTCGGCCTGCGTCGCAAGCTCGACCAGCGGGAACTGGATCGCCTGGTTCTCGGCGAGCGCCCGTCCGAACGGCTTGCGCTCGCGCGCGTATTTCACACTCTCGTTGATGCAATAGACGGCCGTGCCGAGCGAGCTCGCAGCTTGGCGGATACGGTTCTGATGCACGAAACACTGCGCCAGCGACAGGCCGCGGCCGACCTCGCCGAACAGCGCATCCTCAGGCACGAACACGTCGGTAAAGCTGACGCGGGGGTGGTCGGTCGGCATGTTGAAGGTCCACATATATTCCTCGACCTTGACGCCAGGGCTCTTGGCCGGCACCAGGAAGCAGGTGATGCCGCGGGCATCGCCGTCATTGCCGCCAGTGCGCGCAAACAGCGCGCAGTGCGTCGCGACGTGCATGCCTGTGGTCCACATCTTCTCGCCGTTGATGATCCAGCCCTTGACGTTGTCGCGGGTGGCGGGCACCGCGCGCGTCTCCATGTGGGTGGCGTCGGAGCCGTGATGCGGCTCGGTCAGGCCGAAGGTGATGCGGTACCTGCCCCTGATCGAGCCGTCGATCATCGCCTTCTGATCGTCGCGGCCATAGCGATCGAGCATGGTGACGACGGGGAAGTTGCCGACGATGGAATGCTCGTTCTGCAGATCGTTATGCAGGCCGAGACCCTTTGTGGCAAAATGCTCGCGGATCACCGCCATCCAGAGATTGGAGCCATCCTTGCCGCCATATTGCCTCGGCACGGGAAAGCGCAGATGGCCGGCGGCATCCGCGAGATCTTTCGCCTTGCGCAGCAACGCTTCCCATTCATGCCGCGGCAGGCCGCCATTCTCGAAATCGGTGCGCGCCCATTCGCGGCGATGATCGAAGAAGCGGATGTTGTCGTCGGCCTCTTCCAGCGGCTTGATCTCGTGTTCGATGAAACGATCGAGCTCTCCGAGATAGGCGACGAGATCGGCTGGCAATGAGAAATCCACAGGTTCTCTCCCGGATTGATTTTATCGTTTTGCGTTAAGGCGCTAGGCGCATTTCCGCTTCGTGCGATTAAGCTGAGAAGAGCGCGTGCAAGTCAAGCAAAGCGAGGCGTGTGACGCGCGCAAGGCGCACCAGCGCAATTCGATGGTGCCCCAGCGCCCACGCGCGGTAATATGCCGGCAATATTCCTTCGGAAGAAAATGCGGGAGCGCGCGATGGAGCTGAAATTCTCAAAGGTGGAACGCAAGGGGCCGATCACGATCGTCACGCTGTCGCGTCCCGAGGTCTACAACGCGCTGCACACCGATGCGCATTTCGAGCTGCAGAAGGTGTTCGACGATTTCTCCGCGGATGCCGAGCAGTGGGTCGCGATCGTCACCGGCGCCGGCGACAAGGCATTCTGCGCCGGCAACGATCTGAAGTGGCAGGCGGCGGGAGGAAAACGCGGCTGGGACAAGGGCGGCTTTGCCGGCCTCACCGCGCGCTTCGACTGCGACAAGCCGATCATCGCAGCGGTGAACGGCGTCGCGATGGGCGGCGGCTTCGAGATCGCGCTGGCGTGCGACCTCATCATCGCCTCGGAGAATGCGACCTTCGCCCTGCCCGAGCCGCGCGTCGGCCTTGCCGCGCTCGCCGGCGGCCTGCACCGGCTGCCGCGGCAGATCGGGCTGAAGCGCGCCATGGGCATGATCCTCACCGCACGCCATGTCAGCGCCAAGGAAGGTTTTGAGCTCGGCTTCGTCAACGAGGTGGTGCCGCAGGGGGAGGCGCTGTCGGGCGCGCTGCGCTGGGCGGACATGATCACCAAGAACTCGCCGATGTCGATCCGGGCCTCCAAGCAGGCGATCCAGAAGGGGCTCGGCGTCTCGCTGGAGCAGGCGATCGAGGAGCAGCGGGAGTATCCGGCGGTGAAGGCGATGGTGGCCTCGCAGGATTACATCGAGGGCCCGAAGGCGTTCTCGGAGAAGCGGCCGCCGAAATGGGTGGGGAAGTAGGCGGTCTTTCCGCCGTCATTGCGAGCGCAGCGAAGCAATCCAGAAATGCATCCGCGGAAAGACTCTGGATTGCTTCGTCGCAAGAGCTCCTCGCAATGACGGGGAGAGTGGACGTAGCCCGGATGGAGCGAAGCGCAATCCGGGACCTCTGCATCGGTTCGCGCGATTTTCCCGGATTACGCTTCGCTCCATCCGGGCTACGAAGCTACGGACTCCGCCCCAGCTCCCGCTTGTACGACGCGTAGTTCGGCTGATCGACGGCGAGCTTGTCCATCGTGGTCGCCCACAGATGCTCGGCGAGGCCCGGCGTTGCGAGGCCAACCTCGCCCTTGGCGATGCGCTCGGCGAGCGTGTGGTTGAGATCGCCGACCGAGCCGTCGATGCCGAGCAGCGCGCGCAGGCGCTCGACCTCCGCAGCATCACTCCCCTCCTCCCGCGTCAATTGCCGCGTGACGAGATCGAGAATGTTGATGGCGACGCGCAGCTTGAAGGCCTGGTGGCCGGAGATCAGCGGGGTGATGTCGTTGCGCAAGAAATCGGCGACTGACTTGGTCAGCTCGATCGGGGTCGGTTCGTCCTGCATCGCTCAGCTCCCGCGCGGCGCCAGCAGCCGCAACAGATCGATCTCGGTCTCGCTCGCGCGGCGGCCGATCATGGCGCGTTCCATGGAATGGTCAGGCCCCTCGCGAAAGCGCTGCATCATGCCACCGCACATGATGCCCCAGCGCAGCGTGCCCATCACTTCCCAGAATTTGACGCGCACCGGATCGACCCGCCGGCCCGCAGCCTCATAGCCCGCGAACAGCTCCTCGCGCGAGCCAAAGCCGCCGACGGGCTTGTCGATCTCGCCGAAACGCCAGGAGTTGACGCAGACCCAGCCGAGATCCTCCATGGGATCGCCGAGATGGGCGAGCTCCCAGTCGAGCACCGCGCGCACGCCATTGCGGCCGATGATGAGATTGCCGTTGCGGAAATCGCCGTGCACCAGCGTCTCCTCAGCCGACGGACCCGGATCGTTGTCGCGCAGCCAGCGCAGCGCCAGCTCGAACACCGGCTTGGGCCAGTTCAGGCTGCGATAATCGCGCTCGAACTCGGCGATCTCCTGGGTCGCCGACCTGCTGCGCAGCTCGGGCAGCTTGTCCTTTGGCAGGCGATGCAGGCCAGCAAGAATGCCGCCGATCTGCCGCGCCAGATGCGGCCGCGCCGCCGCATATTCGTCATCGCGAAGAATCTTGCGCGCGATGGTTTCGCCCTCGACCCGCTGCATAATGAAGCCGGTACCGAGATCATCCTCCGGCACGAGCACATGCATCACGCGCGGCGACGGCACGCCGGCCTCATAAGCGAGCTGCATCAGCTGCGCTTCAGCCGCAAGACCCGCCGCGCGCGTCGGCGCTGCGCCATACCCCTTCGGCGAGCGGCGCAGGATCGCGCCGATCCCGCCATCGGGATGCGTGATGTCGAAGCGCCAGGTTTCCTGACTGGCGCCGCCCGACAATCTGGCCGCGCCGGTGATGCCGGTCGCGCCCTTGCACCAGCGCCGGACGCTGCGTGAAAGCTCGGCTTCGATCATTTGCCTTTGAACTGCGCGGGACGCTTCTCCAGGAACGCGCCGACGCCCTCGCGAAAATCCTGGGTGTCGCCGGCCCGAAGCTGGCACTGGAATTCGAGATTGAGCTGATCCTCGAAGGAGTTTTCGGGGCTGTCCCAATAGAGCTTGCGGATCAGCGACAGCGCCACCGTCGGGCCGCTGGCAAGATCGCGCGCGAGCTTCATGGCCTCCTCCATCAGCACGCCGTCGTCATAGACGCGGTTGACGAGGCCCCATTCCAGCGCCTTCTCCGCCGGCAGCCGTTCGCCCATCAGAGACAATTCGATCGAGCGCGCCCGGCCGACGAGGCGCGGCAACAGCCAGGTCGAGCCGCAATCCGGTACGAGGCCGATGCGGCGGAAGGCCTGCAGGAAGTAGGAGGACCGCGCGCATAAAATCATGTCGCCGAGCAGCGCGAAGCTCATGCCGGCGCCTGCCGCCGGGCCGTTGACCGCGGTCACGATCGGGCAGTGCAGATTGCGGATGCGGCGCAGGAACGGGTGAAAGCCGGTCTCCAGCGTCAGGCCGGCCTTGGTCTTCTTCGACTGGTTGTTGCGCCCTTGCAGATTGGCGCCGGTGCAGAACGCGCGGCCCGCGCCGGTCAGCACCACGCAGCGCACCTCGTCCTTCTTCTCCTCGATCGCATCGAGCGCCTCGGCGAGACCACCCAGCATGTCCACGGAGACCGCGTTCATCACCTCCTGATGGTCGAGCCTGAGGACCGCGACCGAGCCATCGAAATCGAGCGTGACGTGTTTGAACTGCATGGTTTCCTCGTCAGTTGCGGCCTGCGTCAGTTTCGCAGACCGGAATTCGTTTTGCCGGGCGTATATTTGATTTTTGGCGCGGTCTTGTCCATGGTGATCAGAGCATAGCAAGCAATCTTGCGCGCAGCGGCTGATGCGCCGATACCCAAAAACAGGAAACGCGCCATGAACCTTTTCGACCTCTCCGGCCGCGTCGCCGTGATCACCGGCGGCAATGGCGGCATCGGGCTCGGCATCGCACAGGCGCTCGCCGGCCAGGGTTGCAACGTCTCGATCTGGGGCCGCAATGCCGACAAGAACAAGGCTGCTGCCGCGAGCATGGCGGGGCTATCAGGCAAGGTCGATACCCGGGTCTGCGACGTTACCGATCCGGCTTCGGTCAATGCCGCGATGAAGGCGACGCTCGACATTTTCGGCCGGGTCGACGGCTGCTTCGCCAATGCCGGCATCGGCGGCGGCGGCCGGCGCTCCTTCATCGAGCGCACCGAGGAGGAATGGCGCACGATGTTTGCGACTAATCTCGACGGCGTGTTCCACGCGTTCCAGGCCGCGGCAAGACACATGACCGACCGCGCCAATGCCGGTGATCCCTTCGGCCGGCTGGTGGCAACCTCCAGCCTCGCCTCGATCTTCGGCACCGCGCGCAACGAGCATTATGCGGCAACCAAGGCCGCGATCAACGCGCTGGTGCGCGCGCTCGGCGTCGAGCTGGCTCGCCATGGTGTCACCGCGAACGCGATCCTGCCGGGCTGGATCAAGAGCGACATGACGTCGGGTCTCATGACCAACGAAAAATTCGTCGCCAACGTCATGCCCCGCATTCCGGTGCGCCGCTTCGGCGAGGCA
Organism: Bradyrhizobium sp. IAR9; assembly: GCF_013408065.1. NCBI lineage: Bacteria > Pseudomonadati > Pseudomonadota > Alphaproteobacteria > Hyphomicrobiales > Nitrobacteraceae > Bradyrhizobium > Bradyrhizobium sp. IAR9. Next base: position 29,827 of record NZ_JACBZW010000024.1, on the reverse strand, counting down.
TCCGATTTCGGCGGCATCGCGGTGTATCTGATGAGCAAGGCGTCGTCGTATCATACGGCCGATACGTTCGTGATCGACGGCGGCTATACCGCGTTTTGATTTTCGTAGCCCGGATGGAGCGCAGCGCAATCCGGGACAGCCAAAAGCAAGCAAGACCCGGATTTCGCTGCGCTCCATCCGGGCTACAACATTGAGGGAATGGGCAAATGTTCTCACACATCATGATCGGCACCAACGACCTCGACAAGGCCAAGTCGTTCTACGACGACCTGCTGAGCACGCTCGAAGTGCGGCCGGCCAGGGTCGACGGCCACCGCATCTTCTACATCACCAAGACCGGCGTGTTCTCGGTGTCGAAGCCGATCAACGGCGAGCCGGCGACTTGCGCGAATGGCGGCACGATCGGCTTTGCCTGCAATTCGCCTGAGCAGGTCGATGCGTGGCACGCGGCTGGCGTCGCAGCCGGCGCAAAATCGATTGAGGATCCGCCGGGCATCCGCCAGGGCCCGGGCGGCAAACTGTATCTCGCCTATTTGCGCGACCTCGACGGCAACAAGATCTGCGCGATGCATCGGATGCCGAGCTGACGTAACCGGCGCTGTCATTCCCCGCGAAAGCGGGGAATCCAGTACGCCGCGGCTTCTCGATTCAATCACTGCCGCCCCTGGGATACTGGATCGCCCGATCAAGTCGGGCGATGACGGCGGAGAGTGAGGCTCGCGCCTGCCGCCTCACTCCACCCCATTCAAACAACATTTCAAACGCCCTCGCGATATTCCATCGCGTGGCATGGCTGCGCGTGAAAAATACGCGCTCGCGCTTTGGCCGCGCTGCGACTATTCTTGCGCCCAGAACGATCTCAGCGTCCCCGGGAGGAACAATGACAAAACACACCTACATTCCCCGCACCACCAACTACACCCTCAATCCCGGCGACGAGCTCAACGACCTCCGGATGTCGGACCAGGTCCGGCCGCTCTACGATCACGTCAAGAAGTTCATCCGCGACACCGTCGAGCCGATGTCGATCGAGTTCGCCAAGGCCGGCGAAGGCAAGGAGGACCGCTGGAGCTTCACGCCGAAGCAGCTCGAAGTGCTGGAGAAGGCCAAGAACAAGGCCAAGCAGGAGGGCCTCTGGAACTTCTTCCTTCCCGACGACGAGACCGGCCAGGGCCTGAAGAATCTCGACTACGCCTATATCGCCTCCGAGCTCGGCAAGAGCCCGCTGGCGTCCGAGAGCATGAACTGCTCGGCGCCGGACACCGGCAACATGGAGGTGCTGGAGCGCGTCGGCACCAAGGAGCAGAAGGAGAAGTGGCTGAAGCCGCTGCTCAACGGCGAGATCCGCTCGGCCTATGTCATGACCGAGCCGAACGTCGCCTCCTCCGATGCCAAGAATATCTCGACGACGGCAAAGCTCGTCGGCGACGAATGGGTGATCAACGGCGAGAAGTACTACATCTCCGGCGTCGGCGATCCCCGCTGCAAGATCCTGATCGTGATGGTGAAGACCAATCCGGACGCGGCGCCGAGCAAGCAGCAGTCGCAGATCCTGGTGCCGCGCGACACGCCCGGCGTCGAGGTGCTCGGGCCCATGTATGTGTTCGGCCAGGACCACGCCCCGCGCGGCCACATGCACATGCGCTTCAACAATGTGCGGGTGCCGAAGGAGAACATGCTGCTCGGCGAAGGCCGCGGCTTCGAGATCTCGCAGCTCCGCCTTGGCCCCGGCCGCATCCATCACTGCATGCGCACCATCGGCAAGGCCGAGAAGGCGCTCGATCTGATGGTGCAGCGTGGCCTCACCCGCGAAGCCTTCGGCAAGAAGATCGCCCATCTCGGCGGCAACATGCAGATCATCGCCCAGGCGCGCTGCGAGATCGAGGCGATGCGGCTGATGGTGCTGAAGGCCGCCAAGGCGATGGACGTGCTCGGCAACAAGGAGGCCCGCGTCTGGGTCTCCATGGTCAAGGCCATGGTGCCCGAGCGCGCCTGCAAGATCATCGACCAGGCGATCCAGATGCACGGCGCTACCGGCATCTCGCACTGGACCCCGCTCGCCGAGATGTATCAGGACGTCCGCCATCTGCGCTTTGCCGACGGTCCGGACGAGGTGCACTGGATGGTGGTCGGACGCCACGAACTGAGCATGGCGTAAAGGTCTCTCCTCTTCCCGCTCGGGAAGAGCCGTAGGGTGGGCAAAGGCGCGCACTTCGCGCGCCGTGCCCACCGTCTCGACCTCGCAAGGAATGGTGGGCACGCTTTCGCTTTGCCCACCCTGCGAAGATCGTAGGGCGGATTAGCGAAGCGTTATCCGCCGAACTTTCATGTGACGAAGATGGCGGATTACGCCTGCGGCTAATCCGCCCTACGCGCCTTGATCAGCCTTCGTAGGGTGGGCAAAGGAGCGTCGGCGACGTGCCCACCATCCCTCCATGTTGCGCTGGAAACCGTGGGCGCGCTTCGCTTTGCCCACCCTACGAAGATCGTAGGGCGGATTAGCGAAGCGTAATCCGCCGTCTTTCTTGCGAGATGGCGGATTACGCCTTCGGCTAATCCGCCCTACGAGACCTACGTCGCCGCTTCGACCTTGTCCTGCGTCTTCGTCTCGAAATCGCTCGCATCGTGCCGCTCGTGCAGCTGGCTAGCGGGATCGCCGGAGACGCGGTTGACCATGCGCCCGCGTTTCACGGCGGGGCGCTGCGCGATCTGGTCGGTCCAGCGCTGCACGTTCTTGTAGTCCTGCACCGAGAGGAATTCGCCGGCGCCATAGACCAGCCCCTTGGCGAGCGCGCCGTACCAGGGCCACACCGCCATGTCGGCGATGGTATACTCCTTGCCGGCGAGATATTCGTTGTCGGCAAGGCGCCGGTCGAGCACGTCGAGCTGGCGCTTGGTCTCCATCGCGAAACGGTCGATGGCGTATTCGATCTTGAACGGCGCATAGGCGTAGAAATGGCCAAAGCCGCCGCCGAGATAGGGCGCGCTGCCCATCTGCCAGAACAGCCAGGACATCGCCTCGGTGCGGCTCTTGATGTCCTTCGGCAGGAAGGCGCCGAACTTCTCGGCGAGATAAAGCAGGATCGAGCCGGACTCGAACACCCGGATCGGCTCCGGACCGGAGCGGTCCATCAGCGCGGGGATCTTGGAGTTCGGGTTGATGTCGACGAAGCCGCTGCCGAACTGGTCGCCGTTGCCAATTCTGATCAGCCAGGCGTCGTATTCGGCCCCCTTGTGGCCGAGCGCCAGAAGCTCCTCCAGCATCACCGTGACCTTCACCCCGTTCGGCGTCGCCAGCGAATAGAGCTGGAAGGGATGCTTGCCAACCGGCAGCTCCTTGTCGTGGGTCGGACCGGCGATCGGGCGGTTGATGCTGGCGAACTGCCCGCCATTTTCCTTGTTCCAGGTCCAGACTTTGGGCGGCACGTAGGCGGGGGTATCGGTCATGCGAGGAGCTCCGGCGGAAAGATGCGCCTGCATTAATTAGCCCGCGAATGGCCGATGACAAGCCCTCCGAGTTGCATTGCCGGGCGGGGCATCTCACCGTTTCGTCATGGCAGGCTCCTCCCGTCATCCGGCCGCCCGCAGGGCGAGCTCGGAATGGCGGCGTCAACTGGGACGCATCGGCCTTCGGGTAGAGCGCGACGCCTACACACAAGATGCCTCGCCGAATCCGGCCTGTCATCGCCAGTGACGATCGGCTAGCGTCACCTTGCTTCGCGCGCGAAAGCAACGAGAACGCGAAGACCGCCGGGAGAGAGAGCCATGAAATCGCCGATCTGCGACATGCTGGGCATCGAGTTCCCGCTGCTGGCCTTCAGCCATTGCCGCGACGTCGTCGCCGCCGTCAGCCGCGCCGGCGGCTTCGGCGTGCTTGGTGCCACCGTGCACACGCCCGATACGCTCGAACGCGAGCTGAAATGGATCGACGATCACGTCGACGGCAAGCCCTACGGCATCGACGTGCTGATCCCCGAAAACATCTCGACCTCGGGCGAGAAGGACGTCACCTGGAAGAGCCTGGAAGCGCGGGTGCCGCAGGAGCACCGCGCCTACACGCGCGAGCTCCTGAAGAAATACGACATCGAGCTGACGACCACCGAGGTCGCAGCCGATCAGCCGCAGCCGTTCGACGGAAAGACGGCGCTGCAATTGCTCGAGGTGTCCTTCAATCATCCGATCCGCCTGATTGCCAATGCGCTGGGCGTGCCGCCGAAGGCGATGATCGAGATGGGCAAGAAACACGGCGTGCCGGTCGCAGCGCTGGTCGGCGCCAAGGAGCACGCGCTGCGCCAGGTCGCGGCCGGCGTCGACATCCTCGTCGTGCAGGGCACCGAGGCTGGCGGGCATTGCGGCGAGGTCTCGACCATGGTGCTGGTGCCCGAGGTGATCAAGGCGATCAAGCCCATCCGCGACGTGCCGGTGCTGGCGGCCGGCGGCATCATGACGGGACGGCAGATGGCGGCGTGCATGGCGATGGGCGCGGCCGGCGCCTGGACCGGCTCGGTGTGGCTCGCGACGGTGGAAGCCGAGACCACGGAGATCTTTCGCGAGAAGATGATCGCGGCCTCTTCCCGTGATGCAGTCCGCTCGAAAGGCCGCACCGGCAAGCCGGCGCGGCAGCTCCGCTCGGTCTGGACCGATGCCTGGGACCGCGCGCCGGACAGCCCCGGCGCACTGCCGATGCCGCTGCAGAGCATCGTCAGCCGCGATGCCTTCAATTCGATCGACCGCGCGGCGGCGAGCGGCAACGCCAAGGCGCGCGATCTCGTCAGCTATTTCGTCGGCCAGGGTGTCGGGCTCATCGACAGTGTGAAGTCGGCGGGCGCGGTGGTGCAGGAGTTCAAGGAAGATTTCGCCGAAGCCGTCGAGCACATGAATGCGCTGGTGGCGGAGTGATGGAGTGTGTAGCCCGAGTGTCGCCCGCAGCCCATCCTTCGAGGCTCGCCAAGCGCCGCAAGCGTCGCTCGGCTCGCACCTCCAGCGACAATGGCTTCGCCATTGCGCGGGGATGACGCCTCCTCCGTAGCCGTCACCCTGAGGTGCGAGCCGCGTGGTGCGAAGCGCCGCGCAGCAAGCCTCGAAGGGCGACGGCGTGCCAAGAATCTGAAACGTGAAGCAAGAAGAAATGACCAATTCCCCTACCTCCGAAGACCGCATCCCCGTCATCGCCGGCATCGGCGAGATTGTCGATCGCCCGAAAGACATCACTGACGGCCTTGAGCCGCTCGACCTGCTGGAGCAGGCACTGCGGCGCGCGGAAACAGATGCCGGCGCAAAGTTGCTCGGCGAGGTGCAGTCGCTCGACGTCGTCAACTTCCTGAGCTGGCGCTACCGCGATCCGGAGCAGCTGTTGGCGCAGCGCCTCGGCATCACGCCTGCGCATTGCTATTACGGCCCGGTCGGCGGCGAGAGCCCGATCCGCTATATCCACGAAGCCGCCAAGCGCATCGCACGCGGCGAATGCAGCGTGGCGGCGGTGTGCGGCGCCGAAGCGCAATCGACCGCGACCAAAGCGGAACGCACTGGGGCAAAGCTGCCGTGGACACCATTTGCCCATGACGTCGAGGAGCCCAAGCGCGGTGCGGCGTTCCAGAAGCCGCTGGCGGTGAAGCTCGGCGTGTTTCGTCCCGTCACCGTCTATCCGTTCTACGAGGCCGCCTCCTCCGCGCATTGGGACCAGACGCCGCGCGAGGCGATGGCGGAGTCCGGCACGCTGTGGTCGCGCTATTCGGAAGCCGCCGCGCAAAATCCCAATGCCTGGCTGAAGCGGCGTTATGCGCCCGAGGAGATCACGACGCCGACCGCGGACAACCGGCTGATCGCCTGGCCCTACAACAAGCTGATGGTCGCCAACCCCAGCGTCAACATGGGCGGTGCGCTGCTGCTCACCAGCCTCGCCAAGGCGCGTGCGCTCGGCATCGCGGAGGACAGGCTGGTCTATCCGCTCGGCGGCGCCTCGGCAGAGGAGCCGCGCGACTATCTGTTGCGCGACCAGTTCTACGAGAGCCATCCGCAGAACGCGGTGCTGAACGCGGTGATGGACCTTGCCGGCGGCAACGGCAAGAACTTCGACGCCATCGAGCTCTATAGCTGCTTCCCCTGCGTACCCAAGATGGCGCGGCGAACGCTCGGCCTTGGCGCCGACGTGCAACCGACCGTGACCGGCGGCCTCACCTTCTTCGGCGCCCCGCTCAACACCTACATGACGCATGCGGCCTGCGCGATGGTGCGGCGTGTGCGCGAGGGCGCAAAACTTGGCCTGCTCTACGGCCAGGGCGGCTTCGTTACCAAGCATCACGCGCTGGTGGTGGCGAAGGCGGGGCCGCGCCAGGCGCTGGCGCAGGAGACGAGTGTGCAGGGCGAGGCCGACCGCAACAAGCGCGCGGTGCCGGAGTTCGTGACTGAGGCAAGCGGCAAGGGCAAGGTCGAGAGCTTCACGGTGCTCTACGGCCGCGGCGGCGAAGTCGAGCACGGCGTGGTGATGCTGCGGACGGAAGATGACAGGCGCACGCTGGCGCGGATTCCGGCGGGCGATAGCGCCACGCTGGCGCATCTACTCAACATGGACCGCACGCCGGTTGGCTCGCTCGGCGAGATCGCAATGGCGGCGGATGGCGCGCCGGAGTGGAAGGTTTCGTAGGGTGGGCAAAGCGGAGCGTGCCCACCGTCTTCATGTGATCAGGAAAGATTGGTGGGCACGGCGTAAGAGCGCCTTTGCCCACCCTACGAGAGCTGCGTCCGGGGCACGAGACCGCCCTACCCCTTCGGCGCCTGCTTCTCCGACGCGGTCGTCGGCTTGCCCTTCGCACCCGCACCGACGACGCGGACCTGATCGCCGTCCGACAACCCGTCCGGCGGCGCGGTGATGACGCGGTCGTCCGCGGTGATTCCCGAGGCCAGCTCGATCTCGCGGCCGAGATCGCGGGCGATGGTCACGGGCTTGAACAGCACCTTGTCGTCCGCACCGACGGTGGCAACGCGCAGGCCACTGCTGTTGAAGATCAGCGCGCTGGCGGGGATGCTGAGCGGCGCGGAATCGCGCTGGAGGTTGAGCTTGACGCTGGCATAGCCGCCGGGCATCAGCTCGCCTGAGGAATTGTCGAGCCCGAGCTGCATGCGCGTGGTGCCGGAGGCGACGTCGACGGCCTGCGAGGACGCCTCCACCGTCGCCTGGAAAGTCCGGTTCGGATACTCGGGCAGCGTGATCGTCGCCTTGGCGCCGATCTTGATCGCCGGCACGTAATTCTGGGGCACGTTGACGTAGACGCGCAGCTTGGTGATGTCGGAGATCACGAACATCGCCGGGCCCGAGCCGCCGCCGGCATTGATCAACGCGCCGACATCGGTGTCGCGCGCGGTGACGACGCCGTCGAACGGCGCGGTGATCTTCTTGTAGCCGGCCAGCGCTTCCAGCCGCTCGACATTGGCCTTGCCCGAATTGACGGCGGCATTCTTGTTGGAGAGATCGGCGGTGCGCTCGTCGATCTCCTGCGCGGAGACGAAGTTGGAGGCGACCAGCGTCTTGCGCCGATTCAGCGTGGCTTCCGACAGCCTGGCGCTGGCCTGCTGGCTGGCGAGGTCGGCTCTAGCCTGAAGCAGTTGCTGATCGAGGTCCGGCGCCTCGATCTCGGCGATCACCTGCCCGGCCTTGACGCGCGCGCCGATATCGGCGCTCCAGCTCTTCAGATAGCCCGACACGCGCGCGAAGATCGGCGCGCGATAATAGGCTTCCAGCCGGCCCGGCAGATCGATGGTGGCGTTGAGCGCCTTGGCGCTGGGCTGCGCCACCGCGACGCTGGGAACGGCCTGATCGTCGGTCCATTCCTTTAGCCTGGAGCCCTGCTCCTCGCGCGCGCGGATGCCGGTGCCGACGACGAGGCCGGCCGCGATCAGCGCCACCACGCCGAAGATGCCCAGTTTCCGGTGCGAGACCGGGGAGCGGGGGTCAGTGGGCGACATGCGGGGTCTCCAATGGGGCGGCGGCTTTGGCGCCTTGCTTTTTGTGGACCATACTGAACACCACGGGAACGAACATCAGCGTGGCGAAGGTTGCAAAGATCAGGCCGCCGATCACGGCGCGGCCGAGCGGCGCATTCTGCTCGCCGCCCTCGCCCAGACCCAGCGCCATCGGCGCCATGCCGATGATCATGGCAAGCGCGGTCATCAGCACCGGGCGGAACCGGACGAAGCCGGCTTCGAGCGCCGCGGCGACGGGATCGCCAAGCTCCTCGTAGCGCTCGCGTGCGAAGGAGATCACCAGCACGCTGTTGGCGGTCGCAACGCCCATGCACATGATGGCGCCGGTGAGCGCGGGGACCGACAGCGTGGTCCCGGTCGCGAACAGCATCCAGACGATGCCGGCGAGCGCGGCCGGCAGCGCCGTGATGATCACGAACGGATCGGACCAGGACTGGAAGTTCACCACGATCAGGAAATAGATCAGCACGACGGCGCCGAGCAGGCCGAACAACAGGCCGGTGAAGGCGCTGTTCATGGTCTGCACCTGTCCGAGCAGCACCACGGAGGAACCCTTCGGCACCTCCTTGGCGGTCCCGGCAATCACCTTGCGGATATCGGCGGAGACCGCGCCGAGATCGCGGCCCGAGGTCGTCGCAAAGATCTGCACCATCGACTGGATGTCGTATTGCGAGACAACCGCGCTCGAGCTCGAACGCTTGATGTCGGCGATGCCGCCGAGGATTGGTGACTGCGCATTGCCGGCCGCGGTGATCGGCAGCGTCTGCAGCGCGCTCAGCGAATCGATCTGGTACTGCGGCGTCTGCATCACGATCGAGTAGGACACGCCGTTCTCGGGGTTGAGATAGTAGGTCGGGGCCACCTGCGAGGAGCCGGCGAGATTGACCACGAGGCTGTTGGTGACGTCGCGCTCGGTCAGGCCGACATATTGCGCGCGGGTGCGGTCGACATCGATGTTGAAGGTCGGAGCGTTCGGCGATTGCTGGATCCGCGCATCTGCAACGCCGGGGATCCTGCGGACCCTGGCCAGCAGATTGTTGGCGTAAGCGAAATTGGCACTGAGATTGGCGCCGCGGATCTGCAGGTCGATCGGCGCCGGCGCGCCGAAGTTCAGGATCTGGCTGACGATGTCTGCGGGGAGGAACGCGAAGCTGACGCCGGGGAACAGCCGCGGCAATTGCTCGCGCAGCACGCGTACGTGTTCCTCGGTCGGCTTGTGGCCCTCCTTTAGCTTGATCTGGATGTCGCCGTCCTGCGGGCCGATCACGCCGGTGTTGTTGTAGGTCATGTTGATGCCGGAGATCGGCATGCCGATGTTGTCGGTCATGGTCTCGATCTCGCCGGGGATCAGCTTGCGGACCGCCTTCTGCACGTCGGCGAGCTGGTTGGCGGTCTCCTCGACACGAGTGCCGACCTGGGTGCGGACATGCATCAGGATGTTGCCGGCGTCGACCGCGGGAAAGAAATTGCGGCCGAGGAACGGCACCAGCGCGAAGGAGGCGCCGACGACACAGAGGAAGCCGATCACGAACACCGCGCGGTGCGCCAACGCCAGCCCGAGGAAGCCATGGTAACCGCCGCGGATGCGCTCGAACCGTGCCTCGAAGCCACGCTGGAACCAGACGAGCGGATTGCGCGATTTCGGCGGCCCGCCTTCATGATGGACATGCGCCTGCAACAAATAGTTCGCCATGGTCGGCACCAGCGTGCGCGACAGGATGAACGACCAGATCATCGCGAACATCACGGCTTCCGCCATCGGCACGAACAGGAAGCGCGCGACGCCCGAGAGGAAGAACATCGGCACGAACACGATGCAGATGCAGAGCAGCGACACGAAGGCCGGCGTCACGATCTGGTTGGCGCCGTCGAGGATCGACTGCTCGACCGGCTTGCCCTGCTCCAGATGGTAATTGATGTTCTCGATCGTGACGGTGGCGTCGTCGACGAGGATGCCGACGGCGAGCGCGAGCCCGCCGAGCGTCATGATATTGAGCGTCTCGCCGACCGCCGACAGCATGATGATGGCGCCCAGCACCGACAGCGGGATCGACACCGCGATGATGATGGTCGAGCGCCAGCTGCCGAGGAACAACAGGATCATGACGCTGGTGAGCAGCGCCGCGATCACGCCCTCGACCGCGACGCCCTGAATCGCGCCGCGGACGAACACCGACTGGTCGCCGATAAAGCCGATCTTGAGCGCGTCGGGGAGCTGGTCCTTGACCTCGATCACCTTCTGCTTGATGCCGGCGATGATATCGAGCGTCGAGGTCGCGCCCGCCTTCAGCACCATCATCAGCACCGAGCGGTTGCCGTCGACATGGACGATGTTGGTCTGCGGCGGATTGCCGTCGCGCACGGTGGCGACGTCGCGCACATAGACCATGGCGCCGTTGACCGTCTTGATCGGGAGGTTGCCGAGCTCGTCGATCCTGAGCGGCGAGTTGTTGAGCTGGATGTTGTACTCGAACTGGCCGATCTTCTGGGTGCCGACCGGCGTGATCAGGTTCTGCGCGGCGAGCGCATTGGCGACGTCCTGGCCGGACAGGCCGCGGGCCTGCAGCGCGGTGGGATCGAGGTCGATCTGGATCTGGCGCTGCTTGCCGCCGAACGGGTACGGGATCGCCGCGCCGGGCACGGTGACCAGCGGCGTGCGGAGCTGATTGATGCCGATGTCGGCGAGGTTCTGCTCGGTGAGCCCGTCGCCCGACAGCGCCACCTGGATGATCGGGACGGTGGAGGCCGAGTAGTTCAGGATCAAGGGCGGCGTCGCGCCCGGCGGCATCTGCTTGATCAGCGTCTGCGAGATCGCGGTGACCTGCGCGTTGGCGGTACGGATGTCGACGTTCGGCTGGAAGAAGATCTTGATGATACCAAAGCCGTTATAGGAATTGGCGGTGATGTGCTCGATGTCGTTGACCGTGGTCGTCAGCGCACGCTGGAACGGCGTCGTGATGCGGCCGGACATCTGGTCGGGCGGCAGGCCGGTGTACTGCCAGACCACGCCGATCACGGGAATGCGGATGTCCGGAAAGATGTCGGTCGGGGTCCGCAGCGCCGCGAGCGGTCCGATGATCAGCAGCAGGAGTGCCAGCACGACGAACGTATAGGGCCGGCTCAGGGCAATACGGACCAGAGCAATCATGCGCCAGGCAAATCCGGGTCAAGCGAGGATACGGAATCTGCCCCCACGGCGATCCCCATTCCCCTTTACCCGAGCACCGCCGGAAACGCTAATAACCAGAACTATCCTGCATTCACTTCCCTGCTACCGCACTGCGAAATCGACATCGCAGCTATGCGGCGGCCTGTCTCAGGCGGCGCGGACGGAGTTCAGGAACTTGCCGACCTCAAGCTTGAGACGGTTGGAATCGCGGGACAGCATCTGCGCCGCCGACAGCACTTGCGAGGATGCCGAGCCGGTTTCGGAGGCGCCGCGCTGGACGTCGCCGACATTGGACGAGACCTGCTGGGTGCCCTGGGCGGCCTGCTGAACGTTGCGGGCAATCTCCTGTGTGGCCGCGCCCTGTTGCTCCACGGCCGCGGCGATCGCTGCAGCAATCTCCGACAGGCGCGCGATGGTGCCGCTGATCTCGCCGATGGCACTAACCGAATCCTGCGTCGCCGCCTGAATGCCGCCGACCTGCTGGCCGATCTCGCCGGTGGCCTTGGCCGTCTGCTCGGCGAGCGCCTTGACCTCGGAGGCCACAACGGCGAAGCCGCGACCCGCCTCGCCGGCCCGCGCCGCCTCGATCGTGGCATTGAGCGCCAGCAGATTGGTCTGGCCGGCGATCGCATTGATGAGCTCGACGACGTCCCCGATCCGCGATGCGGCCCGCGACAATTCGCTGACACGTTCGGTGGTGGCATGCGCCTGACTGACCGCCTCGCTCGCGATCCGGGAGGAGTCCTGCACCTGGCGGCCGATCTCGCGCACCGAGGACGACATCTCCTCGGCGGCCGAGGCGACCGAATGAACGTTGCTGGAGGCGGCTTCCGAGCCGGATGCGACCACTGTCGCCAACTCCTGCGCGCGGCCCGCGGTCGAGGACAGCGTCGAGGCGGACGCCTCGAGCTCGGTTGCTGCCGACGACACGGTCTCGACGATCTCGCCGATCGCGGCCTCGAAGCCGTCGGCGAGCTTGGTCATGTCGGCCTTGCGCTGGGTCTCGGCACGGCGCTGCACCGCCTGCACCTCGTCGCGGCTGAAGCGGATGATGGTCTGCACGGTCTGGAGGTTGCGCAGCGCCTCGCCGATCTCGTCGTCGCGCTCGATCACGATGCGGTTGTCGAGCTTGTCCTGCACGAGGTTGACCAGAGTGTCGTTGAGCTGCTGCATCGGCCCCTGGATCGCGCGCATGGTTGCAAGACCCGCGAAGCCGACGACGACGGCGCCAACGACGGCCAGCGCCGACAGGATCAGGCTGGCCGAACCGCCGGAGGCGAGCGCGCCGCCGATGCCGAGCGCGAGCATGAACAACGTCTGGAGCGCCATCGTCGTGACGAGGCGCGCCCTCAGCGTGCCGGTGAAGACGCTGAAGCGGTCGAGCCACGAGCGGCGGCGGATGATGCCGGCGTCGACGCGATAACCATGCGCCTTCTTCTCGCGGATCGCGGCATAGACCTCCTCGGCGAGCTTGCGCTGATCGGCCGGCAGTTTTGTGCGGATCGAGGTGTAACCCTTGACCTGGCCGTTCTCCCGGATCGGCGAGGCAGTGGCCAGCACCCAGTAGAAGTCGCCGTTCTTGCGGCGGTTCTTCACCGCGCCAAGCCACGGCTTGCCGGCCTTCAGCGTGTCCCAGAGATTGTCGAACGCCTCCGGCGGCATGTCGGGGTGGCGTACGATATTGTGCGGCTGGCCCATTAGCTCGGCCGATGTGAAGCCGGCGGCCGCGATGAAGTCCTCGTTGAAGTAGCTGAGCTTGCCCTTGAGATCGGTGCGCGAAACGATCAGCGTCTCGTCGCTGACCGGATATTCGACATCGGTGACGGGAAAATTCTTGCGCATCGGAGCCCCAAATAAATTGATTATTTGTTCATTCCAATTCGGACGGCCGCTGTTCGAGTCGTCTTTGCGTTATTCTCATAAAGCGAATTTAACCAACCATGAAAGGGGAACCCCGTGCTCCTACGGGTGCTTCCCCATGATGCTACCTTTAGGCGAGATCATGCTACCGGCAGAAAAAGAAAACGAGCGGCGCTTTTGGCGCCGCTCGTTCCTGGAGGGATAGCTGTGTGCGAGAACTTACGCCGCGCGGACGTTGGTCAGGAACTTGCTGACCTCATTCTTCAGCCGCCCCGAATCGTTCGACAGCATTTGCGCCGCCGACAGCACCTGCGAGGAGGCCGTGCCGGTCTCGGTCGCGCCGCGCTGCACGTCGGTGATGTTGGAGGAGACCTGCTGGGTGCCCTGCGCGGCCTGCTGCACATTGCGGGCGATCTCCTGCGTCGCTGCGCCCTGCTCTTCCACCGCCGCTGCAATCGCCGACGAGATCTCCGAGAGGCGCTCGATGGTCGAGGAGATTTCCTTGATGGCGCCGACGGAGTCGTTGGTCGCCGCCTGGATGCCGGAGATCTGCTGACCGATCTCGCCGGTCGCCTTGGCGGTCTGCTCGGCGAGCGCCTTCACCTCGGAGGCCACCACGGCGAAGCCGCGGCCAGCTTCACCGGCACGTGCGGCTTCGATGGTGGCGTTCAGCGCCAGCAGATTGGTCTGGCCGGCGATGGTGTTGATCAGCTCGACGACATCGCCGATGCGGGACGCCGCCTTGGACAACTCGCTGACGCGCTCGGTGGTGGCGCGCGCCTGGCCGACGGCATCGCCCGCCATCCGAGCCGATTCCTGCACCTGACGGCTGATCTCGCCGACCGACGAAGCCATCTCCTCGGTCGCCGAAGCCACCGACTGCACGTTGGTCGAGGCTTCCTCCGAAGCGCCGGCAACGGTGGTCGCCAGCCGCTGCGAACGGTCGGCGGTCGAAGTCAGCGTCGAGGCGGAGGCCTCTAACTGGGTCGAGGCCGACGACACGGTCTGGACGATCTCGCCGATCATGGTTTCGAATTCGCGGGTGATGTTGTCGACGCGGCGGCCACGCTCGATCTTGGCTTCGGCATCCGCGGCCGCTGCCTCGTCGGCGGCCTTCTTGGCGATCAGCGCCTCCTTGAAGATCTGGAGCACGTCAGCCATGGCGCCGATCTCGGTCTTATCGCCCCGGTGCGGGACCTCGGCGGACAGGTCGCCCCTGCCCAGCGCCTGCATCGGCTCGATGATCGAGTTGATGCCCTTCGAGACGTCCTGGACGAGATAGAAGCCGACGCCGATGCCGATGATGACGGCGGCGCCGAGAATGATCGAGACCAGCATGAAAGCATAAGAATAACTGTCCGCAGCATCCTGTGCCGCCTGATCGCCGCCCTTGGTGTTGAGCTCGATGTCCTTCATCAGGACCTCATCCGACGCAAGACCGATCTTGTTGACGGTCTTGGTATTCAGCTCCTGCGCTTCGTGCGGGACCTTGCCGGCCTCCTTGCGCGAGAGCGCCATCACCTCCTCGGTGCCCTTCTTGTAGTCGTCCCAGAGTTTTGACCACTGGTTGTAGAGCGCCCGCTCCTCCGGCGAGGTGATCATTGCCTCGTACCGGCTGCGGATCTTGGCCAGCGCTTCGATCACCGTCACACCCGTCTTCTCGTTGGCGAGCTTCTCGTCCAGCGTTTCGGACAGCATGTGCTGGCGGACCACGTTGCGATAGGTAATGACGCTCGCCCGAAGTTCGCCGAGCACCCGCACACTGGGCATCCAGTTCGTGGTGATGTCGATGGTGTTGGCGTTCATCGACCGCATTTTCATGACGGCCAGGAGACCCATGCCGGCCATTGCGACAAGCAGGAACGCCACGACACTGATGATCTTGGCGCGGATGGAAATGGTGGCAAGCATAATCGGGTCTCTTTGTGCTGGCGCGGTGCGCGTCCGGAAGTTTTACGAATCAACCAAAGGGAGCGGCACCAACATCCAACACCAGAGCACCTGCGCAGATGTTAACTACGACTCCGTACGAGTACGGAGCCTCAAAGAGATGAACACGTCGCTAAAATGCTCTGCGCTCAGCGCATGAGCCTAAGCGCGTCGGAGAAAAATTCAGCGCCGCCGAAGTTTCCGGACTTCAGAGCGAGCAGCATGTCCCCTTGCGCGCCCACCGCATGCAGCACCGGGACACCTGCCGCGATTTCCACTCCGACGAGAAATCCGGGAATCTTCAACCGATCGACCACCGCACCGGAGGTCTCGCCGCCGGCAACGATCAGTCGCCGCACCCCTGATTTCACGAGGCTCTCCGCGATGTCGGCCATGGTCTGCTCGATCGCATGGCCGGCTGCGTCGCGGCCGTGCCGCGCCTGCAGCGCGGCGACCTGATCGGGCGTCGCGCTCGAGGCGATCAGCACCGGACCTTCCGCAAGCCGCGGCCTTGCCCAGTCCAACGCACGCTGTGCTTCGCCGGCCCCCGTAATGATACGGTCTGGATCGAGATGAAGCACCGGCATGACGCGCTCGGCGTTGGCGATCTGCTGAAGCGTCGCCTGAGAGCAGCTTCCGGCGAGGCAGGCCGCCGGTCCACCGACGGCAGCGCCGGTCTCGCCGTTCGCCCTGGCCGATTTGACTTTACCCGTCGACACCAGCGCACGCGCGAGCCCGAGGCCGATGCCGGAGGCGCCGACCGACAGCCGATGTTCGGCGGCGACGAGGCCGATGGTCTCGAGGTCGCGATCGAAGACCGCGTCGATGATGGCCGCGCCGATGCCCTTGCCCGCCAGCTCGGCCAGCCGTGCCCGCACGGCATCTGCGCCGCGCGTGACGGTGGCGAGATCGACGAGACCGATTTGCGTCCCGCTCTGGCGCGCCAGCACGCGCACCAGGTTGGAATCATGCATCGGGTTGAGCGGATGGTCCTTCAGTGGGCTCTCATTCAATGGCACCGCGCCGACAAAAAGGTTGCCCTGGTAGACGGTGCGGCCGGTCTCCGGGAACGCCGGCGTCACCAGCACGGCACCTTCGCCGCTATCGGCGCGCAGCGCGTCCATCACCGGACCGATATTGCCTGAAACGGTGGAATCGAAGGTCGAGCAGATCTTGAACAGCACGTGGCCGGCGCCGCGGCCGCGCAGCCACTGATCCGCCGCGCGCGAACGCGACACGGCAAGGCCGGCCTCGATCGAGCGGCTCTTCAGCGACACCACGACGGCATCGACCTCGGGCAGTGCGAGATCGTCCGCGGGCACGCCGATGGTCTGCACGGTGCGCAGGCCCGCGCGTGTCAGCGTGTTGGCGAGATCGGAAGCGCCGGTGTAGTCGTCGGCGATGCAGCCCAACGCAAGTGTCACGGCTTCACTCCTGCATAAGGCTTGAACCAGGCAAGGCCATCGGTGGTCTTGCCGCGCGGATTGTACTCGCAGCCGACGAAGCCGGCATAGCCGAGCCGGTCGAGCTCTTCGAACAGGAACGGATAGTTCAGCTCCTCCCCGTCAGGCTCGTTACGCGAGGGGATGCTGGCGATCTGGATATGGCCGATAATCGGCATCATCTCGCGCAGCCGCATCGTGACGTCGCCATGGATGATCTGGCAGTGATAGATGTCGAACTGGAGCTTGAGGTTCGGAAGCCTCAGCTCCTGGATCAGATCGCGCGCGAAGCCGAAATCGTTGAGAAAGTAGCCGGGCACGTTGCGCGCATTGATCGGCTCGAGCACGATGTCGATGCCGTGCGGGGCGAAGAACTCCGCAGCCCATGCCACCGATTTGTAGAACGCCTCGATCGCGACGCGCTCGCCGCGGTTGGCGATGCCGGCCATCAGGTGCAGGCGCTTGACGCCGGTCGCCTTGGCGTAAGGCAGCGCCGTCTCCAGGCCCGTCTTGAGATCGGAGAAGCGCGAGGGGAGCGCCGCAAAACCCTTCTCGCCGGCGTTCCAGTCGCCCGGCGGCAGATTGAACAGCGCCTGGGTCAGGCCGTTGCGCTTGAGGCGCTCGCCGACCGCCTCGGCGGGATGCTCATAGGGAAAGAGAAACTCGACCGCAGTGAAGCCGGCTGAAGCGGCGGCATCGAAGCGATCGAGGAACGGCACCTCGGTGAACATCATCGAGAGATTGGCGGCGAAACGGGGCATTGGAGTCCTCTTCGTTACTTGTCGCCGGGCAGCTTGACGCCGGTGACCTGCGCATACATCCGCGCCACCGAGGCGTCGTCGTCCCGACCCATGCCGGCGGCTGATGTCATCAGAAACATCTGGAGTGCGGCAGCGGAGACCGGCACCGGGAACCTGGCACTGCGCGCCATGTCCTGGATGATGCCGAGATCCTTGACGAAGATCTCGACCGCGCTGCGCGGTGTGTAGTCGCCGTCCAGCACGTGCGGCATGCGGTTCTCGAACATCCAGGAATTGCCGGCGGAGGCCGTGATCACCTCATAGACCTTGCGGATGTCGAGACCCTGCTTGGCGGCGAATGCCATCGCCTCCGAGGCGGCGGCGATGTGCACGCCGGCGAGCAGCTGGTTAATCATCTTGAAGGCGGCACCCTGGCCTGCGGCATCGCCGAGCTCGTAGAGCTTCGCGGCCATGGCATCGAGCGCGGGCCGTGCCTTCGCGAACGCTGTGGGACTGCCGGAGGCGAGGATCGTCAGCTCGCCTTGCGCGGCGCGCTGCGCTCCGCCGGAAATCGGAGCATCCAGATAATGCCGGCCGGTTGCCTCCAGCTGCTTGGCAAGACGTCGCGCCACGTCCGGGTCCATCGTGGCGGAGGATACGAAGACGCTGCCTTCGGGCATGGTCTCGGCGGCCCCATCCTTGCCGAACAGGACGGCTTCCGTCTGCGCGGCATTGACGACGACGCTGACGACGATGTCCGCGCCCTTGGCCGCCTCGGCCGGCGTTTTGGCACCCGCACCGCCATCCTTCACGAAACGCGCCACCGCCTCGGCCGAAACGTCGCAGCCGGTGACGGCGTGACCGGCGCGCTTCAGCGAGGTCGCCATGCCAAACCCCATCGAGCCGAGCCCGATGACCGCGATGCGCTGATTTTGTGACGTGGAGGCGGACATGCAACTAACCCTTGCGAACGTTTCCCGGACGGCCGGCTTTTGCGGCGGCTCGGCGAACCGATATCACGGCTTGGCCGCGCTGCCAAAGCGTGAGACAAGCGGGCATGACGGCCATGAGAACCGAAACGAGCAACGAGACAAGGCTGCGCGAGGATATCTGCCGCTTCGGACGGTCCCTGTTCGAGCGCGGGCTGACGCCCGGCTCCTCCGGCAATATCAGCGTCCGGCTGGACGGCGGCGGCTGGCTGGTGACGCCGACCAATGCCTCGCTCGGCTTCCTCGATCCTGCGAAGCTGTCGCGGCTCGACGAGAACGGCCAGCTGGTGTCGGGCGATGCCCCGACCAAGGAAGTTCCGCTGCACACCGCGCTCTATGACACGCGCGGCAGTGCACGCGCCATCGTGCATCTGCATTCGACACACTCGGTCGCGCTCTCGATGTTGCCCGAGATCGACCCGCGCGCCGCGCTGCCACCGATGACGGCCTATTATCTGATGAAATGCGGCGCCACCGCGCTCGTGCCGTACTACCGCCCCGGCGATCCCGCGGTCGCCGATGCGATCAAGGGCCTGGCGGGGAAATATTCATCGGTGCTGCTCGCCAATCACGGCCCGGTGGTTGCCGGCGACACGCTGGAGGCCGCGGTGTTCGCGACGGAGGAGCTGGAGGAGACGGCGAAGCTGTACCTGCTGCTGCGCGGGATGAACCCGCGCTATCTGTCGCCGGAGCAGGTGGCCGATCTGGTGAAGGTGTTCGGGGTGACGCTGCCGGAGCATGGGCACGGGCATTAGCCCGGCTCTCACCTCGTCATTGCGGAGAATATGGCGACGGCCGCCCGCCACACCCACCGACGTCATCCTGAGGTGCGAGCCTTGCGATGCATTCGCATCGCAAGGTGAAGCCTCGAAGGATGGGCTACAGGCGCTCGCGGCCCATCCTTCGAGGCGCGCAAGAGCGCGCACCTCAGGATGACGGCAGAGATCGTGGAACGAGACGATCGTAGCCCGCATGAGCAAAGCGATATGCGGGACCAGGGCCTTGGATATCGCTTTGCTCATCCGGGCTACGACACCGTCTGACACTGCCGGAATTGATTTGCATTGCCGGGATCGCGAGCACATGATCCCCCTGTAATTGACTGAAGGAGTTGTTTCATCGATCGCTGGGAGAATTGTCATGGATTTCAAAGTATCCTGCGCCTTCCTCTCTGCCGCCTGCTTTATTGTCTTGTCACTTTCCGCAAACGCCCAGACGTCCGGGCGCGGCGGCGTCCCCGATCTCAAGGTCGAGGCCAACTGCAAGGCAACTCAGGAGATCGACAAGTCGCTGACCGAGCCGCAGTCCTACGAGGCCTGCATGAGCGACGAGCAGACCGCACAGCAACAGCTCGGGTCCATCTGGACGACAACGCCGGAGACAATTCGCATCCAATGCTACACCGAGGCCTCCGCCGGTGGAATCGAAAGCTATGTCGACCTGCTCTCTTGCATTCAGATGAATGGCTTCGGGCAACCCTCGGCACCAGCGCCGACGCTGCGTGGCGCAAGCAAGAACCGGAACAAGAAACAATCAGGATAGGGATCGTAGCGAGCGGCTACAATCCGAGATACGCCTTCCTCACGTCGGGATTGCCCCTGATCTCGGCCGCGGGGCCCTGCATCAGCACGCGGCCGGTTTGCAGGATGTAGGCGCGGTCGGCGATCTCCAGGCACTCGGCCATGCGCTGCTCGACGATCAGAACGGTCATGCCGGCATCGCGGATGCGCTTTACGGCCTGAAAAATCTCGTCGACCAGTTTCGGCATGATGCCCTGCGAGGGCTCGTCCAGCATCAACAGGCGCGGGCGCGTCATCAGTGCGCGGCCGATCGCCAGCATCTGCTGCTCGCCGCCGCTGAGCGTTTCGGCACGCTGCTCCAGGCGTTCAGCCAGGCGTGGAAACAGCTGGAAGACGAGATCGAGCGGTCCTTCGCGGTTCGCCTCGCCACGGTAGAGATAGCTGCCGAGACGCAGATTGTCGCGCACCGACAGGCGCGGGAACAGGCGGCGATTCTCCGGCACATAGGCAATGCCGGTCGCGGTGATGTGGTGCTGCGCCATGCCGTCGAGGCGCTTGCCGTCGAACGTCACGGTGCCCGAACGCGGACGCTCGGCACCGGCGATGGATTTGAGCAGCGTCGACTTGCCCGCGCCATTGGCGCCGGCGACGCAGACGATCTCGCCCTTCTGAACCTCGATCGAGATCGAGGAGATCGCGACCAGGCCCTGATAGGCGGTCGTGACTTCACGCACCGACAGCATGACGATCTCCCAGATATGCGCTGATCACCTTGGGATCGCGAACGACATCGGCGGGCTTGCCCTCGACCAGCACCTTGCCGAGATCGAGCACGATGGCGCGGTCGACCAACGGCATCACGATTTCCATGACATGCTCGACCATCAACACGGTGATGCCGGCATCGCGCACCTTGCGCACCAGCGCGACACCGGTCTGCGCCTCGGTCGGCGTCAGGCCGGTGAGGACTTCGTCGAGCAGCAGCAGTTTCGGCTCGGTCGCGAGCGCACGGGCGACTTCGAGCCGGCGTTTCTCGGCCGGCACGAGGTCGCTCGCGAGCACGTCGGCACGCGCGGCAAGGCCGGTGAATTCCAACACCTCATGCGCCTTGCGGCGGGCCTCGCGCATCACGGTGTTGCGCACGAGCGCACCGACGATGACGTTGTCGATGACAGTCATGGTCTCGAAGCTCTTGACCACCTGGAAGGTGCGCCCCACCCCGCGCTGGCAGCGCTCGGCCGCCGGCATGTGGGTGACGTCCTCGCCGTCGAATAGAATCGAGCCTTGCGTCGGCGGCAGAACGCCGGCGATGAGATTGAACAGCGTCGACTTGCCGGCGCCGTTCGGGCCGATCAGGCCGACGATCTCGCCGCGGCCAACCGAGATCGAGACGTCGCTGTTGGCGACGAGGCCGCCGAACCGCTGCCAGACGCCGCGGGTTTCAAGAAGCGCGGTCATCGTGCGGCCCCCGTCTTCTTCGGGCGTGAGAACAGGCTGAGCAGTCCCCGCGGCAAGGCCAGCGAGATCAGGACGATCAGCGTGCCATAGACGATGAGGTCGACGCCGCGCCCGGAGCCGCCGAACTTGAAGCGGGTCAGCTCCGTCAGCGGGATCAGAATGGCGGCGCCGAGCACCGGGCCCCACAGGGTGCCGATGCCGCCGAGCACGGCGGGCAGCGCCATCAAGAGCGAAAACTGGAAGCCCATGACGCTTTCAGGATCGATGTAGGAGACGAACTGGGCATAGAAGCTGCCACCCACCGCGACCAGGAAGGCGGAGACGGCGGCCGCGCCCATCTTGGAATTGAAGACGTCGACACCGAGGCTTTCGGCCGCCTCCGGATTGTCCTTCACCGCCCGCCACCAAAATCCCCATTTGGAGTTCTCCAGCCACCAGGTGACGAACCAGGCGAGGCAGCACAGCGCCAGCGCGAAATAGAAGTACGGCAGCTTGGTGCGCAGGAACTGGAATTTCAGCCAGCTGTCGCCGCGGATCGGGATGGTGATGCCCATCGCGGCGCCGGCCCATTCCCAGTTGTGGAACAGAAGCAAGCCGATCTCGGCGATGACGATGGTGGCGATCACGAAGTAATGGCCGCGCAGGCGGAAGAAAGGATAACCGAGCCCCATCGCGATCAGCGCCGACACCACGCCGCCCGCCAGCATGCCGAACCAGGGCAGCACGCCGAACTTCGTGAACAGCAGCTCGGTGGTGTAGGCACCCAGGCCGAAATACAGCGCGTGGCCGAGCGAGATCTGCCCGCAATAGCCGGACAGGATGTTCCAGCTCTGCGACAGGCCCGCATACATCAGCGTCAGGATCAGGATGTTCTGGACGACGACGTCCTTCACGAACAATGGTGTCAGCGCGGCAATCACGGCGAGCACCGCGGCGATGATGAGGTCGCGGCGGCGCCGCGCTGCAAAATCCTTGTCCATCAGATCGATCCGAACAGGCCGCGCGGCCGGATGAAGACGACCAGCAAGTAAACCGCGTAGATGCCGACCGATTTCAGCGACGGCGGCAGCACCAGCGCGGTGACCGCCTCGACGAGGCCGACGATGATGCCACCGGCAAAGGCGCCGAACACGCTGCCGAAGCCGCCGAGCGCCACCGTAACATAGGCGATCAGCGCAAAGGACGCGCCGACATCGGGATAGATATAGAAGAAGCTCGCCATGATCGCTCCGGCGAGACCGACCAGCGCGGCACCGAGGCCCCAGCCGAACGCAAACACGCGGTTCTTGTCGATGCCGACCAGCGCGACCGCTCCGGGATCTTCGCGGGTGGCTTCCAGCGCGCGGCCGAAATCGGTGCGGTGGATGAAGAAGTAGAGGCCGGCAAAAGCGAGGATCGAGACCAGCGCGCCGACCAGCTGCGGCTCCGGCAGGAAGATGCCGGCGACCGAGATGGTTTTGCCGCCGAGCCAGGATTGCGGAATGCTGCGATAATCAGGCGTGAAGAAGAACTGCGCCAGACCCCGCATCACGATGGCAAGGCCGAAGGTGGTGAAGATCTGCACCATGCCGGCGTTGGCCTTGGCCCGCATGGCAAAGCGAACAATGAGCAGGTAGATCACCGCTCCGAAGATAAAGAGCGCCGCGGCGACCAACGGCGCCGACAGCAAGGGGTCGATCGCGAAGAAGGCGAACAGGAAGAAGGACAGATACATCGCGATCATCAGGAACTCGCCATGGGCGAAGTTCGTGACGTCCATCAGGCCGAAGATCAGCGCGAGGCCGACCGCGATCAGTCCGTACAGCAGGCCCATCAGGAGGCCGCTGGCAAGACTCTGGATAATGGCTTGGGCTGTCAAAAGTCTGTCCCCCGAAATAGATCCTCATCCCGAGGAGCGCGCACAGGCGCGCGTCTCGAAGGATGGCCCAGCCCTCGTCCTTCGAGACGCGGGCTACGCCCGCTTCTCAGGATGAGGGCGGGAGCTGCATCTGAGCTCCCGCGTCCCAGTCTTACTTCATCGGCCAGACCGCTTCCGCGATCGCGGCCTGCGGCGGGAAGATGGTGACGAACTTGCCGCCGATATACTGCAGCAGAACCGGGTCGGCGTCGTTGTTCTGGCCCATCTCGTCGAACTTGACGCGCTTCCAGGGCATGATGGTCTGCTCGCCCGGGATGTCGGTCGCGGCCAGCGCATCACGGATCTTCTCGCCGTCGGTCGACTTGGCGCGGCTGATGGCGTCGGCAAGGATGATCAGGCCCATGAACTGGCGCGAGGTGAGGTCGTTGAAGTCCTTGCCCGACCGCGTCTTGAACATCTCGTTGATCTTGCCGACCATCGGGCGCTTCTGCGCGAGGTCGAGCGAGAACGTGCCGCGCGAAATCACGCCTTCGAGCTTGTCGCCGACGGCATCGTACAGCGCCTTCTCGGAGAAGCCGGCGTCCTGCGCCACGATCGCGTTCGGCTTGTAACCGAGCTCGGCCATGGTCTTGACCAGGAGGATGCCGTCGGTGGTGTAGCTCGAGGGCATCAGCACGTCGGCATTCGCAGACTTGAGCTGCTGCACTTCGGCCGAGAGCGAGGGCGAGTTGGCGCGATACTTGATGTCGGTGACGATCTTGTAGGCGCGCTCGCCGGCGATCTTGGCCTGGGCGTTGCCGGAATCGGTGCCGAAGATCGTGTCCTCGTGAAACAGCGACAGCGTCTCGATCTTGGTGCCCTTCTTCTTCATGGCGTCGAAGAAGTCGAACATCGCGGCCGAATACATCTCATCATGCGGCGCGGCGCGGAAATAATACTTCAGGCCGCGGCGATGCAGGCTCGGCGAGGAGTTGTCGGCGGACACGAACGGGACCTGGTAGCGCTCGCAGATCTGGCTGACGGTGACGGCGACGGCGCTCTGATAGGTGCCGATGATGGCGGAGACCTTCTCCTGCGTGATCAGGCGCTCGGCTTCGGCGCGGCCCTTCTGCGGATCGGCCTGGTGATCGGCGAACACGAGGCGGACTTTGGCGCCGCCGAGGCCCGGCAGGCCCTCGCCCTTCGCCAGCGGCAGGTCGAAATCGGTGTCCTTGTTGATGACCTCGAGCGCGGTCTCATAGGCCTTCTGCGCGTCGACGCCCTGCTGCGCGCTGCCGCCGGAGAACGGATAGATGACGCCGATCACGACTTCCGAAGTCTGTGCGCGCGCCGCCAGCGGCACAAGTGCAGCGGTCGCGGTGGCTCCCAACAACACGTCGCGGCGAGTGATCGTCATGGCAAAGTCCCCTGTTACTGTATTTCGTCTGATCGGATGAAGCGATTGATGGATGCGGTAAAGCCCGAAGAAGCAGCAAACGCTGCCCACTAAATCACGGCCATGGTCCTGTTCTTGAGATCCGTCACCAGCATCAGGCCGGGCGAATGCGTGATCGCGAACGGAAGCTTGGCGGCGTTGATCACCGATTGCGGCGTCACGCCGCAGGCCCAGAACACCGGAATCTCGTCGTCGGCGACCGGCACCGGATCGCCGTAGTCCGGCTTGGCGATGTCCTTGATGCCGATCAGATGCGGATGGCCGAGATGGACGGGCGCGCCGTGCACGGCGGGATAGCGCGAGGTGATCTGCACCGCGCGGATCGCATCCGCCGGCTTGAACGGACGCATCGAGACCACCATGGGACCGGCGAACGGACCGGCCTCGCCGCAGGCGATGTTGGTACGATACATCGGCACGCGCACATTGCGCTCGATGTGCCGGATCGGCATGCCCTCGTCGAGCAAGGCTTCCTCGAACGAGAAGGAGCAGCCGAGCACGAAGGTCACGAGATCATCGCGCCAATGCTTCGTCACATCGGTCGGCTCGTCGACGACCTCGCCGTCGCGCCAGACCCGGTAGCGCGGCACGTCGGTACGGATGTCCAGATCGACGCCGAGCGAAGGGACGAAAGGACTGCCGACATCGGACATGCCGATGATCGGGCACGGCTTCGGATTGAGCTGGCAGAAGCGATGAAAGGCGCTGGCATATTCCGCCGGCAGGATCGCCAGATTGCCCT
Organism: Bradyrhizobium sp. IAR9; assembly: GCF_013408065.1. Classification (NCBI taxonomy): domain Bacteria; kingdom Pseudomonadati; phylum Pseudomonadota; class Alphaproteobacteria; order Hyphomicrobiales; family Nitrobacteraceae; genus Bradyrhizobium; species Bradyrhizobium sp. IAR9. The sequence goes on along the minus strand of NZ_JACBZW010000024.1, from coordinate 4,705 downwards.
GGACGAAGCCGGGGGCGACGCCGGCGGTGGAGGCGACCAGCCCTTGCCGATAGGCAAGCCGCGCCTTGCGGCTCGGAAGGGCGTCGGGCGTTTCAGTTTGCTGCACTGCCACCAAAACAGTCATGTAATCGACCTGCCTATAAACTCGACAAAGACAGCCAACACCAAGCGTGCTATAAAGTCTAATCGTCCTTTCTAATCGATATCGATAAATTCATTTTATCGACGAGGAAAATCCTTCCAATGCTGGACTTCAGGTCGATCGAGACTTTTCTCTGGGTCGTAAAGCTTGGCAGCTTCCGTGGCGCCGCAGCACGGCTCAACACGACCCAGCCGGCGATCTCCCAGCGCATTGCCCAGCTCGAGCGCGAGATGGGCGTGAAGCTCCTCAACCGCGACCACCGCGTCGCCTCGCCGACACCGAGCGGCCGGCAGATGATGGTCTATGCGGAGAAGCTGATCGGCCTGCGCGCCCAGATGATGGCGGAGATCGGCGATCGTTCGGCGATGCGGGGCGTGATGCGGCTCGGCGTCGCCGAGACCATCGTGCACACCTGGCTGCCGCGCCTCGTGAAGAGTGTGAACCAGGTCTATCCGAACCTGTCGCTGGAGATCGAGGTCGACATCACGCCCAACCTCACCGCGCGCCTGCTCGCGCAGGAGATCGAGCTTGCCTTCGTGGTCGGACCGCTGTCGGCGTCCGGCGTGCATAATCGCGTGCTCGCCGATTACCCGATCGGCTTCCTCGCAAGCCCTTCGCTCGGCCTCGGCAAAGGCCGGGTGACACCGGCGGAGCTTGCGCGGTTTCCGATCATCACCTTCCCGCGCAAGACCAAGCCTTACGAGGTCGTGCGCGAGGTGTTCGACCGGCCGGAGCTGCCGCCGATCCGGCTGCACGCGTCCGCATCGCTCGCGACCGTCATCCACATGGCGGTCGAAGGCCTCGGCGTCGCCGTGATCCCCGACGCGATCGTCGAGAACGAGCTCGCCGACGGGCGGCTGCAGCTGCTCGACACCGATCTTGCGATCGCACCGCTGACGTTCACCGCGAGCTGGCTCGCCTCGCCCGACGTCGTCGCCGTGGAGCGCGTCGCCGAGCTTGCACGGCAGATTGCGCAGAGCAGCCTCGCAGTTGACGCGCCCGCGCTGGCGCGTCATTGAAAAAGGCGCCGGACAATCGAGAGACCCCACCGCATGAGCCGAGCCGCCACCAATCTGCAAATCGATTCCGCCCGCCTCTGGGGCTCCATCCACGAGACCGCGCAATTCGGCGCGACGGCCAAAGGCGGCGTGCGGCGGCTGACACTGAGCAGCGAAGACAAGCTGGTGCGCGACTGGTTCCGCAAGGCATGCGAGGACGCCGGGCTCGAAGTGCACACCGACGCGCTCGGCTCACAGTTCGGCCTGCGCAAGGGCCGCGACATGTCGAAGCCGCCCGTCGGCATCGGCTCGCATCTCGACACCCAGCCGACCGGCGGCAAGTATGACGGCATTCTGGGCACGCTCGGCGCACTTGAAGTGATCCGCACGCTGAACGATGCCGGCATCGAGACCGAAGCGCCGATCTGCGTCGTCAACTGGACCAACGAGGAAGGCTCGCGCTTCGCACCCGCGATGATGGCCTCCGCCGCCTATGTCGGCGACTTCACCACCGACGACATTTTGTCGCGCAAGGACGCCGAGGGCACGACCGTCGGCCAGGCGCTGGACAGCATCGGCTATCGCGGCGACAAGCCGGTCGGCTTCCAGAAGCTCGGCTGTTTCGTCGAGCTGCATATCGAGCAGGGCCCGATTTTGGAGGCCGAAGGCAAGACCATCGGCGTGGTCGATTCCGGCCAGGGCGTGCTGTGGTACGACGGCAAGATCTCCGGTTTCGAGAGCCATGCCGGATCGACGCCGATGCCGCTGCGGCGCGACGCGCTGGCGACGTTGTCGGAGATCGTGCTGGCGATGGAGTCCATCGCGAAGAAGCACGGGCCGAACGCGGTCGGCACCATCGGCGAAGCCGTGATCGCAAATCCCTCGCGCAACGTCATTCCCGGCGAGATCGCCTTCACCATGGATTGCCGCAGCGCGGACGGCGCCATCATGGACGCGCTCGATCGCGATCTGCGCGCCGCGATTGCGGAGATCGCCGCGCGCCGCAAGGTCGAGGTCAAGATCGACCTGGTCTGGCGCAAGCCGCCGACGCATTTCGATCCCAAGCTGATCTCGGCAGTCGAGAACGCGGCAAAGACGCTCGGTTATTCCTCGCGCCGCATCACCTCCGGCGCCGGCCACGACGCCTGCAACCTCAACACAATCATGCCGGCGGCGATGGTGTTCGTGCCCTGCAAGGACGGCATCAGCCACAACGAGCTGGAGGATGCCACGCAGGGCGACTGCACTGCCGGCACCAACGTTCTCATGCATACCGTGCTGGCGATCGCCAGCGTCGCGTCCTGACCGGAGAGAGCCATGCGCGGAGTTTTCGTCGACGCCAATGAAGCGCTTGCCGTGATCATGGAACGGCTGGAGAAGCCCGGGGATCCCAAGGTGCGGATCCACAGGGATCCAGATATCAAGCCCGAGCAATACCCTGAAATCCTCGACGGCGCCGAGATCGCCATCGTCGATCACACCGCACTGCCGACCGAGGTGGCGAAGAAATGTGCGGGGCTGAAGCACGTCGTGTTCCTCGGCACCGGCGCGCGCAGCTACATGAACCCGGAGGAGCTGGCAGAACTCGGCATCTCCGTGCACCTGATCAAGGGCTATGGCGACACCGCGGTCGCTGAATCCGCAATCGCGCTGATGTGGGCCTCGGCCCGCGTCATCGCGATGATGGATCGCGAGATGCGCGGCGGCAACTGGCTGCGCGAAGACGGTATGCAGCTCACCGGCAAGACGCTCGGCCTGATCGGCTTCGGCGGCATCGCCGCCGAGGTCGCGCGCATTGCCTCCGGCAGCGGCATGAAGGTGATCGCCTGGAATCGCTCGCCGAAGAGCCATCCGGGCGTGGAATTCACCGATCTCGACAGCGTGCTGGCAAGGAGCGACGTCGTGTCGCTGCATCTGCTGCTCAACGACGAGACGCGCGGCATGATCACGCGCGAGAAGATCGCAAAGATGAAGCCGGGCGTCATCTTCGTGAACACCGCCCGCGCCGCGATCGTCGACGAGCAGGCGATGATCGACGCGCTGAAATCGGGCCACATGCGCCATGCCGGCCTCGACGTCTTCAACACCGAGCCTCTGCCCGGCGATCATCCGCTCACGAAACTGCCGAACGTGACGCTGTCGGCGCATTCGGCGTTCCGCACGCCGGAGGCGAGCGAGAACCTGATTGGCGCGGCGTGGGAGCACTGCCGCCGGATCGTGAATTCGTAAGGTGGGTTAGCCTTGCAGGTGCGTGAAGCGCATCTGCGAGGCGTAACCCACCTCTTTAGTTTCCGCGGAGACAGAAGTGGTGGGTTACGCCTTCGGCTAACCCACCCTACGCTCCCCGCCAAATTGTGAAAGGATAAGAGCAATAACAATGGCCGACTATCGCACCATCAAGGCAGAGCCGCTCACCAACGCCATTCGTGCCATCGTCAAGGCCGGCGGGTCTTCGGACCGCGAAGCCGAGCTCGTGGCCACCAATCTGGTCGAGGCCAACCTCAAGGGCCATGACTCCCACGGCGTCGGCATGATCCCGCGCTATGTCCAGAGCGTCACCAATGGTGGCCTCGCCGTGAACGCGCACGTCAAGATCGTGCTCGACACGGGGCCGCTCCTCACCCTCGACGGCCTCACCGGCTACGGCCAGGTGATCGGTCATGAAGCCATGGAGCTGGCAGCCGAACGCGCTAAGCGAAACGGCGTGTGCCTCGTCGGCCTCTCCAATTCGCATCACATCGGTCGCATCGGCCACTGGGCTGAGCAGTGCATCGACCACGGATTGGTCTCGATCCACTTCGTCAACGTCATTTCCCGCCCGATCGTGGCGCCCTGGGGCGGCAGCGATGCGCGCCACGGCACCAACCCGTTCTGCGTCGGCATCCCGCGCGCCGGCAAGGACCCGATCGTGCTCGACTTCGCCACCAGCCGGATCGCGCAGGGCAAAACCCGCGTCGCCCACAACAAGGGCGTCGCGCTGGAGCCAGGCACCATCATCGACAATGAAGGCAAGCCCACCACCAACCCGCGCTACACCGTGATCCCGCCGCATGGCGCGATCCTGCCGTTCGGCGAGCACAAGGGCTCGGGGCTCGCGCTCGTGTGCGAAATCCTCGGCGGCGCGCTCTCCGGCGGGCAGGTGGTCAAGGGCCCCTCCGACGGCAAGTACAACGTCCTCAACGGCATGCTCTCGATCGTCATCGATCCCGGCAAGCTCGGCACCGGCGAAAACCTCGCGCGCGAAGTCGAGAGTTTTGTTGCCTGGCAAACCGGCTCGCCGCCTGCCCCAGGCGTCGACAAGGTCAGAATCGCCGGCGAGCCCGAGCGCGAGACCAAGGAGAAGCGCCTTGCCGAAGGCATTCCGGTCGATCCGACCACCTGGCAGGAGATCATCGAGGCCGGGAAGAAGTTCGGGCTGGATCAGGCCGCGATCGAGAACATCGCTGGCTGAAAGGCGCGGGGCAAGCCTCTCTTCCCTTCTCCCCTTGTGGGCCTGTTGCGTTATCGGTCTTGGAGGCTGAGGACATGAGGAGAGAGGGGCGCGGTCACGGCAATTGCCAGCGAG
>NZ_JACBZW010000023.1:0-103883 GCF_013408065.1 Bradyrhizobium sp. IAR9 | reverse complement strand
CGGGGGGGGGGGGGGGGGGTGGTGGGTGTTTGTTTTTTTTTTTTTTTTCCCCCCCGGGGTGGTGGGTTGGGCGCCCCGGGTTTGTGGGGGGGGGGGGCCCCAGCCCCACGAGCGGTGCGTGTGGCCACCCCCCTCCCCGCCCCTCCCCCACAAGGGGGGAGGGAGAAGAAAGCTCCACCAGCGTCGGCAGGAATCCCGCCAGCGTCTTGCCGGCGCCGGTCGGTGCGATCAGCAGCGCACTAGCGTCCTCGCGCGCCTTCTCCAGCAGCGCCAATTGATGCGCGCGCGGCGACCAGCCGCGGGCCGCGAACCATTGCTGGAAGCGGCTCGGCAGCAGCGTGGCCGGCTCGGCCGATGTTTGGAGGATACGGGGCGGCACGGCATGACAGGTAAGCCGTGAAGATCACTTCGTCGAGGGGTGCCGCCCTCCCCGCCTGCACGAGGAGGGCCAGCGCTCTCACGCCCCGGCCGGCACCTGATCCAGAAATCCGGTCACGCTTCTGATGCGGCCGTCCTTCAGCACGACGAAATCCGTGCCCTTGATCGGGCTGTCGGTGCCATCGGGACCAAGTCCCCATGAAAAGCGGATGTGATCGCCGTAGCCGTTGGGTTCGCCGATCAGCTTGAACCTGAAATCGGGAAAGCGCTGCTGCACGCCTGCGATCAGCGCCTCGATGCCGTCGCGGCCGTCGCCCTTCATCAGGGGATCGACATAGCTCGCATCGCTCGTCCAGTTTTCGCTGAACAGCTCCGCGGCGCCCGCCGGCGGCGCGCTCGTTCCAGAGCTCGATGTAGCGGCGGGCGATGGTGATGGGATCGGTCATGGTGCTCTCCTTCGATGACGCCGTGGTTGGCTGTCCCTGACTATCGAAGGATCGCGCGCGCCGATCGATTACCTCGTAGGTCATGCGCATGATCCGGAAAAGTGTAGAGCGGTTTTCCGGCCAGATCATGCGCAAAAAGAACTGAGTCGCGCGAAAAAAAATGGAGCGCGATGATGTTGTCATCGCGCTCCATTCGCACGCGAATTGATCGTGAAGATTACTTCGCGGCCGTGACCATGATCTCGACGGTGTATTGCGGCGCCGCCAGCTTGGCTTCGACGGTGGCGCGGGCGGGGGTATTGCCGGCCGAGACCCAGGCGTCCCAAACTGCGTTCATCTCGCCGAACGTCTTCATGTCGGTGATGTAGATCGTGGCCGAGAGCAGCTTCGACTTGTCGGTGCCGGCCTTGGCGAGATGGCCGTCGATGGTCGCCAGGATGTCCTGGGTCTGCTTCGTCACGCTTTCGCCGGCGGCCTTGTTGGCGACGACGCCGGCGAGATAGACGGTGTTGCCATGCACGACGACCTGGCTCATGCGCGGGCCGGTTTCGAAACGCTGAATGCTCATTTACGGATCTCCTCACTGGAATGGCGGCCCTGTCTAGCCCAGCACCTCGCGCCGTGCCACCCCGGGCACGCATGCGTTGCCTGCGGCGCATGCGTTGCCGGGCACGCATGCCGTCAACGCCGAGCATGTGCGCCTCATAGAAACTGACTGAAAAAAGCCCAGATCGTCTCGGCGCCATCGATGTCGCCGTTCTGCGGCCCGAGCAGGCCGGCTGCGACCCTCGGGAAGCGGGCATCCGGAGAAAATCCAGGCATGCGGTGGCCGCCATGGTTGATCCGATAGAGCACGACGTCGTGTCCCCTCGGGCAGCGCGATGAGATCCGGGTCACTGTCGATTGGTCTGCAGGCGCCTTGTCGGGCAAGTCGGTCACGCTGGCATCGTCGGTCTCACAACCATTGAGCTTGCGCCAGAACGCCAGCGTCTCCTCGGTCGACCAGAACCCGTCCGCGGCAAAATAGCTCGATCCGCGACCGCCCTCATACGGGACCAGCTGGTCGGCTGTTCCGTTCATGAGCAGCATCGGCAGAGACCTTGACGGATGGCAGGTGACGGCGGCCTCGTCGGTGAGATTCATGATCACGCTCGCACCGGCCGCAAACAGATCGGCGCGGGCGCAGACCATGGTCATCGCCATGGCGCCGCCATTGGAGACGCCCGCGACGAAGACGCGCTTTGCATCGGCCGTGCCGTCGGCCACCAGCTTCTCGACGAGCTTTGCGAGGAAGGCGACGTCGTCGGTGCCCGCGGGCGGTCCGCGCAGCGCAGGCCCCGCCTTGGTTCGCGCGTCCGCCCAGGCATTGTTGAGCCCGTCCGGAAAGACCACGGCCAGGCCCTCGCGCTTTGCGACCTGCGGCCAGGCCGTCCGCGAGATCATGTCGGCGCCGCGCTGGGTCTTGCCGTGCAGCACGATCACGAGCGGTGCCGGCTTCTTCGCGGGAAGCTGCGCGGTGTAGGACCGCTTCACGCCGTTGACGTCGACCGTCTCGGCGGATGCGACTGACGCGGCGGCCAATGCCGCGACCAGCGCGCCGATGCGCAGCATCCGCCGCATGACCTACCCCACCGCTTTCGCCGCGGCCCGGCCGGCATTGCGGCCCGAGAACAGGCAGCCGCCGAGGAAGGTGCCTTCCAGCGAGCGATAACCATGCACGCCGCCGCCGCCGAAGCCGGCGGCCTCGCCGACCGCATAGAGGCCGGGAATGACGGCGCCCTCGCCGCCGAACACACGCGAGTCGAGATCGGTCTCGAAGCCGCCCAGCGTCTTGCGGGTGAGGATGTTGAGCTTGACCGCGATCAGCGGCCCTTGCGCGGGATCCAGGATCCTGTGCGGGGAGGCGGTGCGGATCAGCCTGTCGCCGATATAGCGGCGCGCATTGTGGATGTTCATCACCTGCGCGTCCTTGACGTAAGCGTTGGCGATCTCGCGGTCGCGCGCCTCGATCTGCATCCTGATGTGCTCGAGCTTGAGAAGGTCGCTGCCGGCAAGCCTGTTCATCTCCGCAACAAGGTCCTCGATCTTGTCGCGCACGATGAAGTCGACACCATGGCTTTTGAATGCTTCGACCGGCGCGGGGGCGCCCTTGTTGGTGGCGCGGCGCAAGGTCATGCGCCAGCTCTTGCCGGTGAGGTCGGGATTCTGCTCCGAGCCCGACAGCGCAAACTCCTTCTTGATGATGCTCTGGGTCAGGATGAACCAGGAATAATCATAGCCGGTCGACATGATGTATTTGAGCTGGCCGAGCGTGTCGGAGCCCGGGAACAGTGGCGCCGGCAGCCGCGTACCTGTGGCGTCAAACCACATCGAGGACGGGCCGGGCAGGATGCGGATGCCATGGCGCGGCCAAATAGGATTCCAGTTCTGGATGCCCTCGACATAATGCCACATGCGGTCGCGATTGATCAGCCGCGCGCCTGATTTCTCGGTGATACCGATCATGCGGCCGTCGACATGTTCGGGCACGCCGGAGATCATGAACTTCGGGGGATCACCGAGCCGCTTCGGCCAGTTCTGCCGCACCAGCTCGTGATTGCCGCCGATGCCGCCGGACGCCACGATCACGGCCTGCGCCCTCAGCGCAAACTCGCCGACGACGTTGCGCGAGGAGCTCTTGCCGCGCTCGATCGTGTCGGGGGCGAGGACGGCGCCGCTGACGCCATCCACCGTGCCGTTGGTGATTGAGAGCGCATCGACGCGGTGGCGGAACCTGAAGCTCAGCCGGCCGCTTTTCATCGCCTCGCGCGCACGGCGCTCGAACGGCTCGACGAGCCCGGGCCCGGTGCCCCAGGTGACGTGAAAGCGCGGCACCGAATTGCCGTGGCCCATCGCGTCATAGCCGCCGCGTTCGGCCCAGCCGACCACCGGGAAGATGCGATGGCCCATCGCCCGCAGCCAGGCGCGCTTCTCGCCGGCGGCGAATGCCACATAGGCCTCGGCCCATTGCCGCGGCCAGAAGTCCTCGTCGCGGTCGAAGCCGGCGGCCCCGATCCAGTCCTGCATGGCCAGGTCGAAGGAATCCTTGATGCCGAGCCGGCGCTGCTCCGGCGAATCGACCAGGAACAATCCGCCGAACGACCAGAACGCCTGGCCGCCGATCGACTGCTCGCCTTCCTGGTCGACCACGATCACGCGCTTGCCCGCATCCGCGACCTCGGTTGCGGCAACCAGTCCCGATAGGCCCGCGCCGACAACGATGACGTCAGTCTCTTCAGCCATGTGTTTCCCCCTCCATGATTCCCCGGCCACAGGTTCCTCCCTGTAGTCGCCCGGATTGAAGCCAGCGGTTGTAACTGAGATCAAGGGTGTGGCGCATAAGACATCATTAACTTGTTCCACTTTGGGATAGAGACCCATCGGGTGCAGCGCGGACGCAACACTGGATTTGAATTTGTTTTGAGCGAGCCGGCCTGCCTAGACAAAACCGCGGTTACGACAGACGCTAGTCGCGCATCACCACCGAACACGCAGATTCGAATTCGACTGGGGCGGGGGACAATGAAGTTTCTGACGGGGTTGCTTGCGGCGGTTCTCCTGATCGCTTGCATGGGGGCTTCTCACGCGGTGGTTCGGATCGCGGATGACCGCGGTGGCCGGATCGGAACCTATGTCGACAAATACCAGGACCTGCGGCAGTCAGGTGACACCGTCATCATCGACGGCCTCTGCGCCTCGGCCTGCACCATCGTCCTCGGTGCCATCCCGCACGACCGCATCTGCGTGACCTCGCACGCGACGCTCGGCTTCCACGCCGCGTGGGATTTCGGCACCAACGGCCGCGCCGTCACCAACGCCGAAGCCACCCAGATGCTCTACGCGATGTATCCGTCGCAGGTGAAACGCTGGATCACCCAGCGCGGCGGCCTCACCCCGCACATGCTGTTCCTGAAGGGCAAGCAGCTCCAGGCCATGTACAAGCCCTGCTACCTGGATGCGCAAGCCTCGGCCAACAAGCCGTCGTCGCGGTAGGCGCACACTCGTCACTCCTAGCACTGCTCATGGCCGGGCTTGTCCCGGCCATCGACGTTTTTGGGCTCGGTGAAAAGCGCGTGGATGCCCGGCCCTTCGCCGCGCCGAAGCGGCTTCGGCCGCGCAGGCGGGACAAGCCGGGCATGACGAGAATGGGACGTACTTCCGCACCCCGTGATCCCCCTCCCGGCCGCCGCGCTTGCCCGGCCACGCCCCAGCGCCTATTTGAAAGGCAGGGAACCCCGACCTTCGCCCCGATCGTTGTCATGGCTCAATTGCTGCACCCCTCGCATCCGCTACAGGACAATTCGCCCACTGCCGGCCGCACGCCGTTCGTGCTGCTGTTGGCGGGCGCGGGGCTCGGCGGATTGCTCGTGCTCGGCGCGCTGGCGCTGTGGTTCCACTACGGCACGCAGATGTTCTTCGAAATGATCAGGACCGGTTTCGCCGCCTGCTTCTGATCCGCCACAGGAAGTTTTTCGCTCATGAGTTCCGCCGCCCGTCCGCTGGTGATTGCGACCGCCTTCGCCGCAAGCCTCGTTGTCGGCCTCCTGATCATGTTCTGGGCCATGGGCGGGGTCAGCAAGGTGGCGCAGCCGGCCGCGATCGGCGGCCCGTTCCAGCTGACCGACCAGAACGGCAAGGCCGTCACCGACAAGAGCCTGAAGGGCAAGCCGACCCTGATCTTCTTCGGCTACACCCATTGCCCAGATGTCTGCCCGACCTCGCTGTTCGAGATCTCGGAAGTGCTGCGCGCGATGGGCAAGGATGCCGACAAGGTCAATGCCGTCTTCATCTCGGTCGATCCCGAGCGCGATACCCCGGCGACCATGAAGGAATATCTGTCGAGCTTTGATCCGCACCTCGAGGGCCTGTCCGGCGATCCCGCCGAGACCGCCAAGGTCATCACCTCCTACCGGGTCTACGCCAAGAAGGTCCCGACCAAGGACGGCGACTACACCATGGACCACACCGCGCTGATCTATCTGATGGACCGCGACGGCCGCTTCGTCTCGCCGTTCAATTTGAAGCGGACGCCGGACGAGGCGGCGGCGGATTTGAAGAAGTATCTCTGAGAAGAGAGCAGGATCGAGCGGCATTCTCGGTGCAACCTCTCCCGCTTGGGGGGGAGGTCGGCGCGCACAGCGCGCCGGGTGGGGCTCTCTCCACATTGGGGCTCTCGCGCGCGGAGATACCCCCACCCCGGCCCTCCCCCGCAAGCGGGAGATGGAGCGCACCTCGACTTGGCTGCATTCCATGCTCGCGTTCCCGTCGGGATGGTCTATAACGCCCTCCGATCCCAATGAAATTCGTTCATTTCCGGCCGATGGCTCCATCGCAACAGGCGAAATCGTCCAAATCTGCCCGTGGCTTGCTGACTGGGCTGGCCGCTGCGGCGTGCCTGCTGACGGGTCTTTCTGCTGCCCAGGCCCAGGCGCCCGCCAAGCGGCCCCCGGCGGCGCCTCAGGCCACGCCGCAGGTCGCGCCCCAGGCCGCCCCGCAGGCCGTGCCCGGGTTCTGGGACCCGCGGCGGCGACCGGAGCGGCCGGACCTGTCGCGCCTGACCGTGATCCGCTTCCTGACCGAGACCGACTATCCGCCGTTCAATTTCACCGGCGCCGACGGCAACCCGGCCGGCTTCAACGTCGATCTGGCCCGCGCGCTGTGCGAGGAGATCAAGGTCACCTGCACCGTGCAGATGCGCCGCTTCGAGACGCTGGTCGACGCGCTCTCCTCCAACCGCGGCGATGCCATCATCGCCTCGATGGCGGTCAGCCCGCAGCTGCGCGCCCGCGTCGACTTCACCGACCCCTATTACCGCGTGCCGGCGCGCTTCGCCTCGCGCAAGGACGCGGTGATGCCGGAGATCCGCCCCGAATATCTCGAGGGCAAGAAGGTCGGTGTCATCGCCGGCTCCGCGCACGAGGCCTATCTCAAGGCGATGTTCACCGACGCCGAGCTGCACCCGTATCCCAACGACGACGCGATGCGCGCCGCCCTTCGCAAGGGCGAGGTCGATTTCATCTTCGGCGACGCCATCTCGCTGGCGTTCTGGATCAACGGCACCGATTCCGGCGATTGCTGCGCCTTCTCCGGCGGTCCCTTCGTCGAGAGCCGTTTCTTTGGCGAAGGCATCGGCATCGCCGTGCGCAAGGGCAACGACGTGCTGCGCCAGGCCCTGAACTGGGCCCTGTTCCGCGTCTGGGAAAAGGGCCGCTACACCGATCTGTGGCTGCGGTATTTCTCGGTGAGCCCGTTTTAGCCCTCCGCTCGCGACGAGCAAACTGCCGTTGGGTGGGCAAAGGCGCGTCAGCGCCGTGCCCCACGTCTTCGAGGTGGTGGGCACGCTTCGCTTTGCCCACCCTACGATCCCCGCGATAGTTGCTCCGCAACTTTTGCATTCTGCCCGGAAATCGCTATTTTCCGCGGCCCGGAGGCCCCCTTGATGTCCGTTATCGATCCCAACATGAGCCCGAGCGATTTGCGCGCGCTCGCCGAACAATCCAACGCCTGGCCGTTCGAACAGGCGAAGGCCATTGTCGCGCGGCTGAAGAAAAGCCCGAAGGACGAGGTGCTGTTCGAGACCGGCTACGGACCGTCAGGCCTGCCGCATATCGGCACGTTCGGCGAGGTCGCGCGCACCTCGATGGTGCGCCATGCCTTCCGCGTGCTGACCGAGGACAAGGTCAAGACGCGCCTCCTGGCGTTCTCCGACGACATGGACGGGTTTCGCAAGGTGCCGGACAACGTCCCCAACAAGGAGATGCTAGCCGCGCATCTCGGCAAGCCGCTGACGCGGGTGCCGGATCCGTTCTCCAACGAGTACCCCTCGTTCGGTGCGCACAACAACGCGCGCCTGCGCGCGTTTCTGGATCATTTCGGCTTCGACTACGAGTTCGCGAGCTCGACCGACTATTATACGTCCGGCCGCTTCGACGCGACGCTGCTCAAGATGTTGGCTGCCTACGACAAGGTGATGGCGATCATCCTGCCGACGCTGGGACCCGATCGCCGCGCGACCTATTCGCCGTTCCTGCCGATCAGCAAGACCAATGGTGTCGTGCTGCAAGTGCCGATGATCCGCCGCGACGTCGCCGCCGGCACCGTGACCTATGTCGACCCCGACACGAATCAGGAAGTGGAGACGCCCGTCACCGGCGGCAACGTCAAGTGTCAGTGGAAGGCCGACTGGGCGATGCGCTGGGTCGCGCTCGGCGTCGACTACGAGATGGCCGGCAAGGATTTGATCGATTCGGTGAAGCTCTCAGGCGCGATCGCCAGGGCGCTCGGCGGCACGCCGCCCGAAGGTTTCAACTACGAGCTCTTCCTCGACGAGCAGGGCCAGAAGATCTCGAAGTCGAAGGGCAACGGCCTCACCATCGACGAGTGGCTGCGCTACGCCTCGCCGGAATCGCTGTCGCTGTTCATGTATCGCGAGCCCAAGGCGGCCAAGCGGCTGTATTTCGACGTCATCCCGCGCAACGTCGACGATTATCAGCAGTTCATCGACGGCTTCGCCAGGCAGGATGGCAAGCAGCAGCTCGGCAATCCGGTCTGGCACATCCACAACGGCAAGCCGCCGCAGGGCGACATGCCCGTCACCTTCCAGCTCCTGCTGACGCTGGTGTCGTCGTCGAACGCGGAGAATGCCGAGACGCTGTGGGGTTTCATCGGCCGTTATCGTCCGGGCGTCTCGCCGCAGACGCATCCCAAGCTCGATGCGATGGTCGGCTACGCCATCAATTACTACCGCGACTTCGTCGCGCCGACGAAGCAGTTCCGCGTGCCCTCGGACACCGAGCGCAGCGCGCTGCAGGATTTGCGCGATGCGCTGTCACAGCTTGCGCAGGACGCATCGGCCGAGGACATCCAGAACGTCGTCTACGAGATCGGCCGCCGCGAGCCGTTCCTCGATCAGGTCAAGAAGGGCAAGGACGGCCGTCCCGGTGTCACGCTGGACTGGTTCAACATGCTCTATCAGGTCCTGCTCGGCCAGGAGAAGGGCCCGCGCTTCGGCTCCTTCGTCGCGGTGTACGGGGTGCAGAACGCGGTCAACATGATCGACGGCGCGCTGGCGCGGAGCGCGTGAGGCAAGAGGTAGCCCGGATGGAGCGAAGCGCAATCCGGGGTTCTCGCAAATTGCACGCCTGGTCCCGGATTACGCTGCGCTCCATCCGGGCTACGGACCGTTTGCTTCAGCTCAAATCGATTTCAGCACGTAGCGCCGGTTGTCCTTCTGCACCGGGCGCGCGTTCATCGGATAGAGTTTTGCGAACGCAGCGACGTCAGCGGCGGACACCTGAATCGGGGTGGTCAGCAGCAACCATTCGACCACTTCCGAACAGGGCGGGGTCGTCAGCGAGCCGGGATAGCGGAAGTAGCTCAGCTTTTGCGGCAGCATGGCGTGCGGATCGATGCTCGCATCCGCCTTCACCGCCGGGCCTTCCGCCGCCGGCATGGTCTTGACGATCTTGCCGAACGCCGGGTTCGGCCTGCCCTCGGCCATCAGCACGCCGACCACGGCGAGGCCGCCGGCTTCGTTGCGATGGACGAAATGCGCCTCCATCGGAAAATTCTTGCCGCCGATCATGTGCTCGCTCGGCCGGTGGAAGTGCACCTGAAGCAGCTTGTACTTGACGTCGCCGAGCATCAACGTGCTGCCCTCGGCGAAGTTGAGCTGGATCGTGTGTCCGTTGTTGACGATCGTGTCGGCGCTCTTGCCCCAGTTCAGCTTCAGAACCGGCAGTTGCGACTTGATCGTCCCCTCGATGTCGATCGGCGACTGCTGCAGGCCGACCGCGCAGGCCTTGTTGGCCGCATCGAGATCGCCCCATTTGGCCGGTCCGCCGACGCCCTCATAGCTCCAATGCGCGCCTTCGGCTGCGAAGGCCGGCTTGCAGAGCGGACAAAGCGCAAGACCCGCGAGAGCCTTCAATGCGTGACGGCGATTCATCGTATTCCCCCAGAGATGAATTTGACTGGCAATATCGGCCGCAACCTATGCGAGAGCGGCGGTGAGTCGCAATGGCGATGCAAGAGTGACGCGAGCCGGAAGCGGATTCAGACCTTCTGGCGAAAGGTCTCCAGCACGGCCGCGACGATCTTCTGCCCGTTTCTGCGCAGCTTCCTGGAATCCTCGGCGTGGGGCAGCAGCAGTCCGATCTTGCAGATCATGGCGTCGATCATCCGGCTGAGCAGATCGACATCGTCCGCGTGCAACTCCCCATCGCGCTTCAGCGCCCGCAGCGTCGCGATCAGGAGCGCGGTCGGGTAGGTCTCCTCGATCTCGCGATAGCGCGGCTCGCCGAGCACGGCCTGCGCTTCCTGGATGACGATGCGCGCGTAGTCCGGCTCTTCGCAGGCGTCGAGATAGGCGTCGATGCCGGCGCTGAGACGATCCCAGATCTTGCGCTCATTGCGCGCCGCGATCTCGATTCTGCCGGCCGCCTCGCGCTGCATGGCGACGACGACGGCGTCGAACAGCGCCTTCTTGTCCTCGAAGTGATGGTAGAACGCGCCGCGCGTGACCCGCGCCGCCCGCGAGATCGCCTCCATGCCGGCGGCCTGAAATCCGTGGGCTGCAAACGCTTCGCGGCCGGCATCGAGCAGCGCCTGCCTGGTGGCCTCGCTGTACTCTTCCCGACGACTTCTCGGAGGATCCTTCGCCCGCATCGCGCGCAACCTAATGCTTGACGCGTCGGTATCAAACCACATATAACATACATGATGTATGTATTAGACGTATAGAATGTAAAAGTTGTCGAGGTAGCCATGGACGGCAAACGCATGTTCGAGCTGGCGGAAGGGCTGGCGATCGCGAAGAGCCGGCAGGACGTCGCTGCGGCGCTGGAGGTTCTGCATCCCGACATGGTGCTGGAGACGCCGGCCTTCGGCACGAGGGCGCAGGGTCTCGCCGAAAACGAGCGCATCCTGACAAGCTTCTTCAAGTCATTCCCGGACTATCACGTCACCCTCGACGGCCACGCCAATTCCGCCGACACGCTGGTCTGCTGGGGCACCGTGCGGATGACGATGACGGGGGATCGCTTCGGGGCCGTGCCGAACGGCCGTCGCGCCGAGCTGCCGGTGTTCATCGCCTTCGCCTTTCGCGACGACAAGATCGCATATGAGCGCTTCGTCTTCGATCTCTCCGAGCTCTGCGCCCAATCCGGCGTCTCGACCGACGCGATCAGGCGCAAGCTGTTCGGGGAAGCGACGCAGGCGGCATAACTCCATCCACGCAACAGGAGCGTCAGACCATGGCCGATCCCCGCATCAAGCCCGTCGGTGACCTCGCGACCAGACTTCTCTTCGACATCGTTGTCGACCTCGATCCGCGCCTTAATTTCGGCGCCGGGCCGGTCGGGCAGCGCGTGCTATTCGGGGCGGCCAAGGGCTCGTTCGAAGGCCCGCGCCTGCGCGGCGAGGTGCTGCGGGGCGGCGGCGACTGGGCCTTGTTCCGCGCCGATGGCACCATGACGCTCGATGTGCGCCTGTCGCTGCGGACGCATGATGGCGAGCTGATCTACATGACCTATGGCGGCCGCTGGGTGACGCCGCAGTCTTTGCGCGCCGAGATGGCGGATCCCGCGCGACGCACCAAGGTCGATCCCGCCGGATATTACTTCCGTACCAATCCGCTGTTCGAGACCGGCTCGCAGACCTACGCCTGGGTCAATGACATCGTCTGTGTCGGCAAGGGTTATCTCGTCGAGGGCGCCGTCGCCTACAAGGTCTTCGAGGTGCTGTGAGAGCTTCCGTGGATCCGTTGAGTACGTTGCACGTGAGCAGTGCCCTCGCCTTCACTGGCTCGCCCACATGATGCGCGCCATCCACGCCACATCGCTCGCCGCCATGGTGCGCCCGGCCTGCGACGCATCGAGCGATTGAAGCTCCAGCGCCTTCGCGGTGCGGCGCCCCAGCGTCGCGACCATCACCTCGCCCGCCCTGGTTTTCACCACCACGCGATCGCCTTTGCGGATCGGCGCGCCGGGTGAGACCAGGATGAGGTCGCCATCGCGATAGGCAGGTAGCAGCGCATCGCCGGAAATCTCCAGCGCAAAGGTGTGGCTGTCCTCGGTGGGAAGCGCGATTTCGGTCCAGCCCTTGCCGGATGGAAGGCCGGCCTCATCGAAAGCGCCGCTCGCGCCGGCCAGCGCGAAGCCGAGCAGCGGTACCGAGCGGCCGTCGCCGGCGTCATCGTCGATCAGCCGCGCAAAGCTCTCGATCGACGACTCGGCCGCGGCCAGCGCCTTTGCGATCGATTCGGTCGAGGGCCAGCGCTCGCGGCCGTCGGAGGTGACGCGCTTGGACCTGTTGAAGGTGGTGGGATCGAGCCCGGCGCGCTTGGCAAGACCGGACGGCGACAGACCGGCGCGCGCCGCCAACCGATCCAGGGCGACCCAGATCTGGTTGTGCGTCAGTATCCTCTGCGCTTTGGCCTGCCTGACCATGCAAGGTCCAGCCCGTCGCAACTCAGGAAAACTATCCTCAAATCAACCGGTTTTCCGTTTTTCGCGCAAGAGGCGGCGGGGCAGCCGCCCTCAAGCGAAATGGATACCGGCTGGCCCCAGGAAAACGCCGCAAGAAAACGCACCAAAACAGGAATTTAGAGACCCGTTCCGATTTCATCGGAGCGGAATAGGCTCTAAGCCTTGAGTTCGGAAGGGGCGGCCTTTACGGTCGCGCCCGGGTTTCGGGGACCCGCACGCGGCGAAAAAACCCAAGAAACTCAAAGAGCTGACTCAAAGAACAAACAGGGCTGCGCAAGCGGTGGTCAAGATCTACAAAATCTGTCCGGCCTCGGCCTGGCGTGAGGCGGAACGGCAGGGTGTCTACCGGGGCAGCGCGGACGATGCGCGCGACGGCTTCATCCATTTCTCGACCGCTGCCCAGGTTCCCGAGACCTTGCGCAAGCACTATGTCGGACAGCGCGCGCTGTTCCTGGTCGAGGTCGACGGCGACGCGCTCGGCAGCGAATTGCGCTGGGAGCGCTCGCGCAATGACGAGCTGTTTCCACATCTCTATGGCGAGCTCGACCTCGGCGCGGTGCTGTCGGTGATGAACCTCAACATCCGCTCGGACGGCGGCCACGACACTCCGGAGCTGCTGCCGTGATCCGCGCTTTCGACGCCTTTTCGCTGCCGGTGCTGCGCTGGCTCGATCCGGAAGACGCCCATCGCCTCGCGATCCAGGGATTGCGCTTCCTGCCGCCGGTCAAGCCGCGCGCTGACGATCCCAAGCTTGCGATGCGCGCCTTCGGGCTCAACTTTCCCAATCCGATCGGCATGGCCGCGGGCTTCGACAAGAGCGCCGAGGTGCCCGACGCGCTGCTGCGGCTCGGCTTCGGCTTCGTCGAGATCGGCTCGGTGACGCCGAGGCCGCAGAGCGGCAATCCGCGGCCGCGGCTGTTTCGTTTGGAGCGCGATGAGGCCGTCATCAACCGCATGGGTTTCAACAATGACGGCGCGGACGTCGCCTTGCGCCGGCTCGCCGCGCGCGCGCAGCATGGCGGCATCGTCGGCGTCAATGTCGGCGCCAACAAGGATTCGCCGGACCGCGTCGCCGATTACGTCAAGCTGATCGAGACCTTTGCGCCGGTCGCGAGCTATTTCACCGTCAACGTCTCCTCGCCGAACACGCCGGGCCTGCGCAATTTGCAGGAAGGCGCCCTGCTCGACGATCTCCTCGCCAGGGTGATCGACGCGCGCGAGCGTGTGCGTCAGAAGGCCGGCGACACGCCGGTGCTGCTCAAGATCGCGCCGGATCTGAGCCTCGCCCAGCTCGACGACGTCGTGCAGGTGGCGCGCTCGCGCCGGGTCGACGGCATGATCGTGTCGAACACGACGATCGCGCGGCCGAGCACGCTGCGGGAGGGGATGCGCGCCAAGGAGCAAGGCGGCCTGTCCGGCCGGCCGCTGTTCCGCCTGTCGACGCGCATGGTCGCGGAGACCTATGTGCGCGTCGAAGGAGCGTTCCCGCTGATCGGCGTCGGCGGCGTGGATTCGGGCGGTGCCGCGCTGACCAAGATCCGCGCCGGCGCGAGCCTGATCCAGCTCTATTCGTCGCTGATCTACAAGGGCCTCGGCCTCGTCGACGAGATCAAGCGCGACCTCACCTCGACGCTGCTCCGCACCGGGCGGGATTCCCTGTCCGAGATCGTCGGCGCCGATGCCGCGACGCTCACAGCGGAAGATTGGCCGGGGATGTAAGGCGGTCTCGTGCCCCGAACGTAGTCATCGTCCGGGCTACGGTTCTTCTACGATTTCGAAAACGTCGCCCTGAATTGCGCCGGATACCTCGCGGCCTGCAAGCCGCCGCGCGAGAGGTACGAAGCCATCAGCGCGCACCACAGCCCGGCATTGCCGAGCGATTGCAGCGCCCACCAGGCGGCGAGGAAGATCACCAGCGAAGCCAGCATCAGATTGCGCATCTCGCGCGCCCAGGTCGCGCCGATATAGATGCCGTCGAAGCCGAAGGCGAACACGCCGGGGATGGGCACGAGCACGACGAACGGCAGGAATTCGCGCGCGGCACGGCGGACGTCGTCACTCGCCGTCATGAAATCGATCAAGGCGGGCCCGAACAGCGCGAACAGTCCCGACACCACCAGCGCGAAGCCGAGCCCCCATAGCAGCACCAGCCGGGTCGAATCCGCAAAGCCCTTTGCATCGCGCGCGCCAACGGCGCGGCCGCACAGCTGCTGCGCTGCGTTGGCGAGACCGTCGAGGAAGAAAGCGCTGACCAGCAGGAAATTGTTGAGCACGGAGTTGGCGGCCAGCGTGACGTCCCCGGCCTGCGCGCCCTTGGCGGTGAAGAACAGGAATACGGCGATCAGCGCCGCAGTGCGGATCAGGATGTCGGTGTTCACCGCCAGCATCCGCAACAGCTTGTCGCGGTCGAGTAGGGTCGCGTACGGCACGGCGAAGCCGCCATCGGCATAATGGCGGCAGACGATCACGCCGAGGGCGAACCCGACCGCTTCCGACAACAGCGCGGCGATCGCGGCACCGGCGATGCCGGTGTCGTAGATCAGCACCAGCAGGATCGTCGCCGCCATGTTGACGAGGTTGATGACGACCTGAAGCATCAAGGCCGAATTGGCACGCGCCTGGCCGATCAGCCAGCCGAGGATGACGTAATTGGCGAGCGCGAACGGCGACGACCAAATCCGGACCTTGAAGTAGGTCTTCGCGGCCTGCGTCACACCCTCGCTGCCGCCCATGAGATCGAACAGCAATGCGGCCAGCGGCAGTTGCAGCACGATCAGCGCGGCGCCGATCAGGCCGGCAACGATGAAGCCGCGCGCCAGGATCGCGGTCGGCTGGCGCGTGTCGCCCGCGCCCAGCGCTTGCGCGGTGAAGGCGAGCGTGCTCATCCGCAGGAAGCCGAACAGCCAGAACAGGCAGTCGAAGATCACCGAGGCCATCGCGACGCCGCCAAGCAGCGCGGCATCGTCGAGACGGCCGATCGCGGTGGTCGAGACGATGCCGATCAGCGGCGTAGTCAGGTTCGCGACCATCGCCGGCCCGGCGATGGCGAACACTTCACGTGTGCCGACTTTGGGATGGACGGGCGCGTGCATGGTTCAGAACACGACGACCATGCCGTCCTCGGCCGCCATATGGGGCAGCGTGTCGAGGCGCGACAGCATGTCGTCGCTCATATGGGTGAGGACGACCCGCTTGGCGCCGATGTCGGGCAGATGCTGTTCCAAGGTCTTCAGGCTGAGATGGTTCTTCACCACCTTCTCGTACATATAGGCCTCGGCAATGAAAAGATCCGCGCCATGCGCCAGCGGAATGAGCGTCTCCGTCCATTCGGTATCGGCGCTATAGGCGAGTGTGCGGCCCTCGGCCTCGACGCGGTAGGCGAGGAAGGGGCCGCCGGATTCGCCGTGCACGACCGGATAGGGCGTCACCGTCACGGCACCGAAAGTCCGGCTTTGCTCGGGCGAGAGCTCGACGACGGAGAGCTCGAAGCGCTGCTTCGTCTTTGAGGAATGCTCGAACAACACATCCATCACCTCGCCGAGCCGCGTCTCGATGCCTTGCGGGCCCGCGATCGTCAGCGGCCGCGTCCGCCGCGAGAATTGCGCGTCGAGCAGGACAAACGGCAGGCCGGCAAAATGATCACCGTGGAAATGCGTGATCAGGATGAGATCGATGTCCTCGCACGCGATCTCGAGCCGCTTCAGCGCCGGCAGAGCCGACGCACCGCAGTCGATCAGGAAATTGGCCTCGCGCCCCGAGACATGGAAGCAGGTATTGAGCCTGCCGCCGGAGCCGAAAGCATCGCCGCAGCCGACAAAACGCAATTGCATCGGCTGCGGACCTTCAAAATCTCACCGGCCGCGCGGCGTGCCGAACACGCGCGAGAGCAGCCAGATCGGGATCACGATGACTGCGCCGAGCAGGAAGTAGCGCCACAGCCAGTTGATGGTGTCGAAGCCGAGATCCCAGAGACGCTGGAACAAGAGGCGAATGCTGGTGAGGATGTTCCAGGGATCGAAGCCGATCGCGGCGAGCACGACGCCGACCAGGATCGAGAGCAGGACCAGGCGAAGCGCGACCGCCAGCGGCGAGCCGCCGAGAAAGCGGTTCAGCCCGTCGTTGCGGCCGGCCGGCAAATCTCTGACGTCTTGGACCATCTCAAACTCCTGTAGGCGGATTCGACCCATTATAGGGCACGGCGAGGCACATGGGGAACCCGTGACGGACCGTCAATCGGGTTACGGGAGTTTAATTCGGGTAGCCTCGGTTTGGGAGCGCTGCCGGCCGCGGTCGCCAACCTCTCCCGCTTGCGGGAGAGGTCGCGCCGAAGGCGCGGGTGAGGGCTTTCTCCTCTAGGGGATTGTCCCATCGCGGAGACAGCCCTCTCCCCAACCCTCTCCCGCAGGCGGGAGAGGGAGCGCATCTCCGCCTTGGCGACAATCGAGCGCTCTCATAAAACGCACTCACACCTCAATCTCCGCCGCCTCCGCCTTCAGCATCCTCTCCAGCGTCTCCAGCCGATCGGCCTCGCGCGGCGGCTTGTCCCAGCGCAGGCGGCTGATGCGGGGGAAGCGCATGGCGACGCCGGATTTATGGCGCGGCGAGCGCTGCAGGCCCTCGAACGCCACCTCCAGCACCAAGCCCTTGTCGCCCTCGTGCACGACATGGCGGACGGGGCCGAATTTTTCCGTGGTGTTGCGGCGGACGAAGCGGTCGATCTGCAAGAGCTCCTCGTCGGTGAAGCCAAAATAGGCCTTGCCGACCGGCACCAGCTCGTCGCCGCCCTCGCCCGCGGTCCAGACGCCGAAGGTGTAGTCGGAATAAAAGGACGAGCGCTTGCCGTGACCGCGCTGCGCATACATCAGCACGGCATCGATGATGTGCGGATCGCGCTTCCACTTCCACCACTGCCCCTTCGGCCGGCCCGGCAAATAAGGCGCATCGCGCCGCTTCAGCATCACGCCCTCGACGGCGTCCGCGTCTTCGCCGGCACCGGCGCTTGCGGGATCGGCGCGTGCGGCGGTGAGCGCGTCCCAGCTTGCGAAGGCGACGGTGGGCGACAGATCGATGCGGGGATCGTCGAGGTTCTTGATGAAGGTCTCCAACCGTTCGCGCCGTTCCGCGAACGGCAGCTCGCGCAAATCGTTCTCGTCGTCGCCGAGCAGATCGTAAGCGCGCAGGTGAATCGGAAATTCCTTGATCAGCTTTGGCGAGACGACCTTGCGATTCAGCCGCTGCTGCAGGACGTTGAAGCTCTGCACACGGCCCTCGCGCAGGATCAAGAGCTCGCCGTCGATCGCGCCGGGCAGGCGCAGCGACGGCACGAGATCGGGAAAGCTCCCCGTGATGTCCTCGCCGGTGCGTGAATAGAGCCGCGCCGTGATGTGGCCGCGATCATCGCGGCCCGCCACCGCCTGCACGCGGATGCCGTCCCATTTCCACTCGGCGATGTAGTCGGCGGGATCGAGCGCGGCGAAATCGCTGTCCTCGATCGCATGCGCCAGCATCACGGGCCGGAACGGCGCGGGATCGCGGTTGACCGGCTTTTCGGCACGGCCTTCCAGCCATGCGAACAGGTCGAGATAGGGTGGCGCAAGGCCAGGCCAGATCAGCTCGACCTCATGCGGATCCTTGTCGCCGAGCGCGGCCGCCGCGGTCTTCGCCAGCCGCGCGGAGATACCAATCCGAAGCGCGCCAGTGACGAGCTTCAGCAGCGCCCAGCGGCCGGTCTCATCAAGCTCGTCGAGCCAGCGCTCGAGCTGTTTTGGCAGCTCGGTCTTGCCGAGCGTGCGCAACGTGGTGACGACTTCGGTCAGGGTCGGCGGCGGTGGATTGTTGTGGTTGCGGGCGTGAGGGGACTCATCAGCATCTCGCCCGCGGGACCCCCCTCCCTGACCCTCCCCCACAAGGGGGGAGGGAACGGAGAGGCTCGTGCGTCCCTCACTTTGGAAATCGCTGAGAGATATTGTGCTCGCTGACAACGCCGCACTGCGCTGCGCTCCCTCCCCCCTTGTGGGGGAGGGCGGGGGAGAGGGGTGGCCCGGAAAAGACTGCGAATTGTTTTGCGCCTTCGGCCACATCAGCGCCACCGTCTCCGAGAGATCGCCGACATAGTCGTAGCTCAAACCGAACAGCACCGGATCGGTGCGCGCGGCGATGAGATCGCGGATCAAGGCGGGCTTGGCGTGCTTGAAGCTGAGCGCGCCGGTGAGCGCGGCCAGCGCGTAGCCGCGGTCGGGGTCTCCAACCTCGCGGAAATAGCCGGTGAGCAGCCGCAGCTTGTTGTTGCGGCCGGGCTCATAGGCGAGACGATCCAGGAGTTCGGCGAAGCGGTTCATGCCTCGGCCTCGTCTGTGGCCGGTGTCTCGCTCTCCTCCTCGTCGCCATAGCCGACGAGATCGAGCGGCTGCGCGCGCAGGCCCCTGCTCTGGCACCAATGCACCAGCGCATCTTCCTGGCCGTGCGTGACCCAGATCTCGCCGGCGCCGGTCGCGGCGATGGTGGCGGTGAGGCCGTCCCAGTCAGCATGATCGGAGATCACCAGCGGCAGCTCGATGCCACGCTGCCGCGCCCGGGCGCGCACGCGCATCCATCCCGAGGCAAACGCGGTGACGGGATCGGGAAACCGCCGCGTCCAGAGATCGGAGGTCGCCGAGGGCGGCGCCAGCGTGATGGTCCCGGCGAGCGCCGCCTTCTTCACGCCCTTCACTGGCCTGAGCTCGCCGAGATCGATGCCGCGGCTCTGGTAGTACTCGGTGATCTTCTCCATCGCGCCATGCAGATAGATCGGGGCGTCATAGCCGGCCTGCCGCAGCAGGGCGATCACGCGCTGCGCCTTGCCGAGCGAATAGGCCCCGACGAGATGCGCGCGCTCCGGAAACAGCGTGACCGAGGCCAGCAGCTTCTTCACCTCGTCGCTCGCATCGCCATGCCGGAATACCGGCAACCCGAACGTCGCCTCGGTGATGAAGACGTCGCAGGGCACCAGCTCGAACGGCGTGCAGGTCGGATCGGGCGCGTCCTTGTAGTCGCCGGAAGCGACGATGCAGGTGTCCTTGCAGGTCACCGCGATCTGCGCCGATCCCAGCACATGGCCGGCCGGGTGGAATTTCACGCAGACGTCGCCGAGCCGGATCTCCTCGCCATAGTTGATGACTTGCGTCGATCCGGCAAAATTCTCGCCGTAGCGCAGCCGCATCATGTCCAGCGTTTCCTGCGTCGCCAGCACCGCACCATGGCCGGCGCGGGCATGGTCGGAATGGCCGTGGGTAATCACGGCCCGCTCGACCGGGCGAACGGGGTCGATATGGAAGCCGCCGGGCTTGCAGCACAGGCCGGCAGCAACTGGCAGCAGGATGTCTTGGGGGCGCATGGTGGTCATATAGGAAGCGAGCGCCTCCAATTCACCCGTCATGCGCGGACTTGACCCGCGCCTCATATAGGAAGCGAGCGCCTCCAATTCACCCGTCATGCGCGGACTTGACCCGCGCCTCCATCCACTTAAACAGTTGCTTTTTTGATGGATTGCCGGCGAGCCGGCACGACGAGTGTTGGTTCCCAATGCCCCTCCGCCTGTTCCAGACCTCCGGCGATCTCATGGCCGACCGCCGCTTCGAGTTCGCGCGCGACCTCCAGCTCAAGGGCGACCTGCCCGCCGCCGCTGACCTCATAGAGCAGGCGATCGAGCTTGCGCCGAACTTCACCTCGGCCTGGTTCACGCTCGGCGAGATCCGTCAGCAGCTCGGCGAGCGCGACAAGGCGATCGAGGCTTTCCGCAAGGCGCGCGATTGCGATCCTGATGACCAGCACGGCGCCGGCCTGCATCTGATGCGGCTCGGCGACGCCGAGATGTCGGAGATGCCCAAAGCTTACGTGCAGGCGCTGTTCGATCAATACGCGCCACGCTTCGAGCATGCGCTGATCAACGATCTCGGCTACCGCGCCCCCGCGCTGATCTTCAAGGCGGTGCTGGCCGCGCGCGTCGCGGCGAAGAAGCCAGCCTTCTTCAAGCGCACCATCGATCTCGGCTGCGGCACCGGCCTCGCGGCCGCCGCCTTCGCCAAACAGGTCGACCATTTCATCGGCATTGATCTGTCGCCCGGCATGATCAAGGAGGCGCGCGCCACCAACCTCTATGCCGAGCTCGAAGTCGCCGACATGATCGACGGCCTGCGCAGCAAGGACGACGGATGCGCGAACCTCGTCGTCGCTGCGGATGCGTTCGTCTATCTCTCCGATCTCGCGCCGGTGCTGAGCGAAGCCAGGCGCGCGCTCGTATCCGGCGGCGTGCTCGCCTTCACGCTGGAGACGCATGACGGCAGCGGCATCGTTCTCGGCGAAGGCCTGCGTTATGCCCATTCGGCGGAATATGTGCGCGGCGCGATCGCCAAGGCCGGGCTCAAGCTGCTGACGCTGGAGCCGGCCTCGCCGCGCATCGAGAACAACGAGCCGGTGCGCGGCCTCGTGATCGTAGCCGAGAAAACTTGAGTTTAGGCGCTAACGCCCCGTGATTTGAGCGTCATTGCGTCGCAAAGCCGTGACTTCCCACTTGCGAGCCGTGCTGCGTTCCCAGCACAATGCGCGCATCAGGGAGAAAACAACAATGACCAAGAATCCATCGCGGCGCGATTTCAGCGCCGCCGCGCTCGCCACCATCGCCGCATCCACCTTGCCCGCGCCTTACGTCTGGGCTGCGGAGAAGAAATATGATGCGGGCGCCAGCGACACCGAGATCAAGATCGGCCAGACCGTGCCGCATTCCGGCCCCGGCTCGCTCTACGGCGTGCTCGGGCGCATCGGCGAGGCCTATTTCCAGATGCTGAACGAGAAGGGCGGCATCAACGGACGCAAGGTCAAGTTTCTCACCATGGACGATGCCTACAGCGCGCCGAAATGCGTCGAGGCGACGCGGCGCCTGGTCGAGCAGGAGGAAGTGCTCGCGCTGTACGGCTCGCTCGGCACCGCGCCGCAGACCGCCGTGCACAAATACCTGAACTCCAAGGGCGTGCCGCAACTGCTGCTCAACACCGGCGCGTCGAAGTGGAACAACCCGAAAGAGTTCAAATGGACGATGGCGGGCCTGCCACTCTATCCGACCGAGGCGCGCATCCTGGCGCGGCACGTCGTCAACGTGAAGCCGAATGCCAAGATCGGCATCCTCTACCAGAACGACGACTTTGGTCGCGACTTCCTCGGTCCCTTCAAGAAGGTTTTGGAAGACGCCGGCGGCACCGCAAAGGTGATCATGGAGCAAACCTACGATCTCACCGAGCCGACCGTCGATTCCCAGCTCATCAACCTCTCCAAGTCGGGCGCCGACGTCTTCTACAACATCTCGACCGGCAAGGCGTCGTCGCAGTCGATCCGCAAGGTCGCCGAGCTCGGCTGGAAGCCGCTGCAGCTTCTTTCCGCCGGCTCGACCGGCCGCTCGATCCTCAATGCCGCGGGCCTCGAGAACGCCACCGGCATCGTCGCCATCCGCTACAACAAGGAGGTCGGCCTGCCCAAATGGGAGAAGGACCCCGACGTGATGGCGTTCGAGGAATTGCGCAAGAAGTACACGCCGGCCATCGACCCCGACAACACCATCGCCTTCGCCGGCTATGGCCAGGCCGTGACCATGGGCGAGATCCTGCGCCGCTGCGGCGACGACCTCACCCGCGCCAACGTGCTGAAGCAGGCTTCGACGCTGGCGGGCTTCCACTCGCCCTACTTCCTCGACGGCGTCACCTACAGCTATACGCCCGGGGACTACACGCCGATGAAGACGCTCTTCATCTCCACCTTCACCGGCAAGGACTGGGACATCTCCGACAAGCCGATGTCGGAATAGGCTGAGGCGCGCGCCGCGGCTTCCTCCCTTCTCCCCTTGTGGGAGAAGGTGGCGCGAAGCGCCGGATGAGGGGTTGCTTCAGCAAACTCAAATGCAAACGATAGCTCGCGGAGAGAGACCCCTCACCCGTCTCGCCGCTCCGCGGCGAGCCACCCTCTCCCACAAGGGGAGAGGGTAAGAGCGCGCATTTGCTGCAATTAACTTAACCGATACGCAGCCTTGGCATTCGCCCCAAAAGCCTTGTCCCGCAGCTGCGGGCCAAGCTTCGCCAGACAGGCTTCCAGCGCGCTCTTGATCTCGCCATAGCTCCCCGCAAGCAGGCACACCGGCCAGTCCGAGCCGAAGATCAGCCTGTCTTCGCCAAAACACCTCGCGGCGTGCGCGACGAATGGAAACAGCCGCTCCGCATCCCAGTCGTTCCAGACCGCTTCGGTCGCAAGCCCTGAGATCTTGCACCAGACATTGCCGCAAGCCGCGAGCGCCTTGATGCGATCGGCCCACTCGTCGCTGCCGCCGTCGGCGATCGGCGGCTTGGCCGCGTGGTCGAGCACGAACCGCGCTTGCGGAAACGCCTGAGCGGTTGCGATCGCCGACGGCAGCTCGCGGGCGCGGACGAGGAAATCGTAGGTGAGATCGCGGGCGAACAATGCGGTGAGGCCGCGCTGGACGTCCTCGCGCAGCAGCCAATCGGGATCGGCTTCATCGTGGACCTGGTGGCGGATGCCGACCAGCTTGCCGCCGCCGGGTGAAGCGCGAAGCCGATCAAGGGTTTCGCCAAGCGTACCATCCGTCAGATCAGCCCAGCCGACCACACCAACGACGAAGGGATTTTCGTGCGCAATGCGCAAGAATTCCTCGGTCTCCTCCAGCGCGGAGCGGCATTGCACCACGATGCTGGCGTCGATGCCGTTCGCTTTCAACAGTGGGGCGAGATCGGCCTGACCGAAAGCGCGGCGGATCGGCGTCAGCTCGTCCGCTGCCATCCAGGGATAATCGGCGCGCGCCGGATCCCAGAAGTGCTGATGGGCGTCGATGATCATGCCTTACGCCCCGCCCGGCAGCGGCGCGCGGGCATCGACGAGGTTTCGCGCACGTAACTCCTGCCAGAACGCGCTCGGCACCGCACTCTCCGACATCGCGATGTTGTCGGAAACTTCAGCGGCATTGCGTGCGCCCATCACGGCGACCGTGACGGCCGGATGCGCCATGCAGAACTGGAGCGCGGCGGCCTTCAGTTCGGTGCCATGCTTGCGGCAGAGCGCGTCGAGCTCCAGCGCCCGCGCCACCAGCGTTGCGTCGGCGTCCTGATAATTGAACTTCGCACTGGTGTGCGGATTGGCCAAAATGCCGCTGTTGTAGATGCCGCCGAGCAGGATGCCGATGTTCTTGGCGGTGCACAGCGGAAACAACGCGTCCAGCGCCCCCTGGTCGAGCAGCGTGTAGCGCCCGGCGAGCAGGAAGCAGTCGACCGGCACGGCCTCGGCGAAACGGACCTGCATCTCCGACTGGTTCATGCCGGCGCCGATCGCCTTGACGGTGCCGTCCTCGCGCAAGCGCTGGAGCGCGCGAAAGGCACCATTGACCGCCTCGTCATAGTGATCGTCGGGATCGTGCACCAGGAGGACGTCGACACGGTCGAGCCCGAGGCGACCCAGGCTCTCCTCCACCGATCGCAGCACGCCGTCATAGCTGAAATCGAACACGGGCCGCTCGCGCGGCGTACCCTTATAGTGCTCGTCCTCGGCGGCGCCGCCATCGGGCGCGCGCAGCAGGCGGCCGACCTTGGTCGAGATGGCGTAAGACTCGCGCTTCTGCTGTCGCAGGAAGGCCCCTAATCGCCGCTCGGCGAGGCCGAAGCCGTAGAGCGGCGCCGTATCGAAGAAGCGCACCCCAAGCGACCAGGCGCGCGCGATCGTCGCTTCCGCATCGACATCGCTGACCGGGCTGAACAATCCGCCGAGCGGGGCGGAACCGAGACCGATTGAAGTGACGTCGAGCGAGCCGAGCCGCGACCGTTTCATTCCCATTGCCTTGTCTTCATTCCAACAGTCCAGATCATCTCCCCCGCTTGCAAAAATCGCAAGCGGGGGAGGCACGCAGGAGCGCGGGGCTGGCGGACGCTCCTACTTCAACATCTGCGCGACGTTGTCCTTGGTGACGAGATCGAGGCCGGTGTAGACGATCTCCGGCACCTTCTCGCCCTTCTTGATGGCGAGCAGCGTGTCCATCGCCTTCTCGCCCATCTCGAACGGACGCTGGCCGACCAGCGCGTTGGCATAGCCGTCGCGCAGCAGCTCGAGCTGCATCTTCAGCGTGTCGGCGACGACCAGCGTGAACTTGCCGGAATCGATGTCCTTCTTGTTCCTCGACGCGAAGGCCTTGAAGCCTTCAGGCGCGAACATCGGCCAGCCGCCGATCGGAACGATCGCGGCGAGATCCGGCGTTGCGGTGCGCATATCCGTCATCTGCTGAACCGCGAGTGCCGGATCGTCGTTGCAGAAGGTCGGGGAGCCCGCGACCTCCGTCCATTTCGAGCCCTTCAGCGCCTCGCGCACGCCGTCGACACGCTCGGCGAGGTTCTTGGCGCCGGGGCCGCCCGAGACCATGGCGTATTTGCCGCCATCGGGCCGCATCTTCACCAGCTGCTTGCCGAGCGCGACGCCGAACTCCTTGTTGTTGGTGCCGATATAGGCGATGCGCTTGGAGCCCGGCGCATCGGCATCGAAGGTGATGACGGGGATGCCGGCGGCCGTCGCCGCCTCGATCGACTTGGTCATGGCCGCGACGTCGGCGACCGAGATGGCGAGACCGTCGACCTTCTGCGTGACGAAGTCCTGGATGATCTGGGCCTGCGTCGCCGGCTCATGCTCGACCGGTCCCTTGTAGATGCACTCGATATTGCCGAGCTCCTTGGCGCGCTTCAGGCAGCCGTCGCGCGCGAAGTCGAAGAACGGATTGTTCATCGCCTTGGGCACGATGACGAAGCGGTAGTTCGCGGCGAACGCCGGCGTTGCCATCATTGCGACGGCGATGCCGGCAAGAAGAAGTTTCCTCATTGTCTCCTCCACCCTTCTCTGGTGCCCATCCTCTTTGAAACGTCCGGGAAGCGGACAGGCGGCATCTTCGTTGTTTTCCCGGAACGACGTCACCTTCAGCTCATCCGCGAGCGGATCCGGTCGACCAGCACGGCCAGGATGATGATCACGCCCACCAGCGTCTGCTGCCAGTAGGAGGAGACCTGCGCCAGCACGAGGCCGTTGCGGATCACCTCCAGCAGCACGCAGCCGACGATGGCCCCGAGCGGACCGCCGATGCCGCCGGCGAGGTTGGCGCCGCCGATCACGGCCGCCGCGATCACGTTCAGCTCGTAGGACGTCGCCATGTTGGCGGGCGCCGATCCGAGCCAGCCGGAGATGATGATGCCCTGGAGGCCGGCTGCGAGCGCGCAGATCACATAGACCTCGATCTTCACCCGCACGACCGGGATGCCGGTCAGCTCCGCGGCCTTCTCGTTGCCGCCGAGTGCGAAGACGTGGCGGCCGAACGAGGTGTGATGCAGCACCACGGCCATCGTCAGTGCGAGGATCACGAGATAAATGAAAGGCACGGGCACGCCGAGCACGTCGCCCGACGTGAGCGCGTAGAAGCGATCGGCATCGGGCCCGCCCGGAAAGCTGCCGCGGCCGTTGGAGACGACGTAGCCGAGCCCGCGCACGATCGAGAGCATGCCGAGCGTGGTGACGAAGGGCGACAGGCCGAGCACGGCGATGCAGAAGCCGTTGACGAGCCCCGCGATCAGCGCGACGCCGAGGCCGGCGAGGATCGAGACCAGCAGGATCAGGCCCGGCACGTTGGCAATTACGGTCTTGCCGTCGGCCGCCATGTGCACGAACAGCGCGCCTGCGGGCGAGCCGGGCGCCGACAGCTCTGTCATCACCATCGAGGTGATCATGGCCGAGAAGCACATCATCGATCCCACCGACAGGTCGATGCCGCCGGTGATGATCACGAAGGTGACACCGAGCGTCGCAATGGCGATGAAGGAAAAATTCTTCGCCACGTTCTGCATATTGCCTTCGGTGAAGAAATAGGGGCTGGCGAAATGCATGATCACCAGCAGCACCGCGAGCGCGAGCAGCACGTAACCGGTCTGGGAGGCGAAGATGCCGCGCTGCCACCATCTGATCCGGCCGACATTGGTGAAGCTGATCGGGGATTCCATGGGCATGGCCATCACGCCGCCTCCTTCGCGCCGGTGATGAGCGCGGTGACTTCCTCTGGCGAGGTCTGGTGGATCGGCTTGTCGGCCCGCTTCTCGCCGCGGCGCATGACGATGACGCGGTCGCAGACCGCGAACACGTCGGGCATGCGGTGCGAGATCAGCATCACGGCGACACCCTGCTCCTTCAGCCGGTGGATCAGGCCGAGCACTTGCTCGACCTGGCGCACCGAGATCGCGGCGGTCGGCTCGTCCATCATCACCAGCCGCGCATTGGACAGCCGCGTCCGCGCGATCGCCACCGCCTGGCGCTGGCCGCCCGACATCTGCTTGACGAGGTCGTCGGGGCGCGTCTCCGAGCGCAGCTCGCCGAACAATTCCAGCGCGCGCGCCGCCATCGCCCTGTGGTCGAGCAATGCGATGGGCCCGAACCTGCGCTTCAGCTCGCGGCCGAGGAACACGTTGGCCGCCGCCGTGAGATTGTCCGATAGCGCGAGGTCCTGGTAGACGACCTCGATGCCGACGGCGCGGGCATCGACCGGCCGGTTGAAATGAACCGCGTTGCCGGCAAAGCGGATCTCGCCGTGGCTGGGGCGGAAATTGCCGGCGATGATCTTGACCAGCGTCGACTTGCCGGCACCGTTGTCGCCCATCAGGCCGACCACCTCGCCCGGCATGACCTGCATGTCGACGCCATGCAGCGCGCGGATCGCGCCGAACTCCTTGCCGATGCCGGTCAGCTCGAGGACCGGTGTCGCGTCAGCGTTTGCCATCAGCAGCCTCGCTCAGACATAGCGGTTGACCAGGGATTCCAGATATTCCTGCCGGCCCGAGCGCGGCTGCGGGTCGAAGCCGGGACGGAGCGCGCGATCGGCGAGATCGGCGAGCGAACGCTGACCGCCGAGAATGGCCCGGCCCTCAGTGCCGGCCCATCCCTCGTATCGCTCGGTGAGCGGCGCCGTGAGGGCGCCGGCATCGAGCATGTCGGCGGCGGCGAGGAACGCGCGCGCACAGGCATCCATCGAGCCGACATGGGCGTGGATCAGATCGTCCGGGTCGATCGACTGCCGCCGGATCTTGGCGTCGAAATTGAGCCCGCCGGTGGTGAAGCCGCCACGGTTCAGGATCTCGTGAAACACCAGCGCCAGTTCCGGGACGTTCATCGCGAACTGGTCAGTATCCCAGCCGAGCAGATCGTCGCCGCGGTTGACGTCGAGCGAGCCGAACACGCCGAGCGCCTCGGCCAGCGCGACCTCATGGTGGAAGGAGTGACCGGCGAGGATGGCGTGGTTCTGCTCGATGTTGAGCTTGACGTCCTTCAAGAGGTCATGGCGCGCAAGGAAGCCGTAGCAGGTGGCGACGTCGAAATCATATTGATGCTTGGTCGGCTCCTTGGGCTTCGGCTCGATCAGGATCGGCCCCTTGAAGCCGATCTTGTGCTTGTGCTCGACGACCAGCGAGATGAAGCGGCCGAGCTGGTCGAGCTCGCGCTTGAGATCGGTGTTGAGCAGCGTCTCATAGCCCTCGCGTCCGCCCCACAGCACGTAGTTCTGGCCACCGAGCCGATGCGTCACCTCCAGCGCGGCGCGGACCTGGCCGGCGGCATAGGTGAATATCTCCGGGTCCGGGTTGGTCGCCGCGCCCGCCATGTAGCGACGATGCGTGAACAGGTTGGCGGTGCCCCAGAGCAGGCGCACCTTGCTCGATGCCATCTTCGCTTCGAACAGATCGGCGATCGCATTGAGATTGGCGACGGATTCCGCGAGCGAGCCACCTTCCGGCGCGGCATCGACGTCGTGGAAGGTGAAGAACGGCACGTCGAGCAGGCGAAACAGCTCGAAGGCGATATCGGCCTTGGCCCGCGCCTGCGCCATCGCGTCACCGCCCTGGTGCCACGGCCTCAGGAAGGTCTCGCCGCCGAAGGGATCGCCGCCCGGCCAGCAGAACGAATGCCAATAGCAGACCGCAAAGCGCAAATGATCCTCGAGCCTGCGGCCGTGTACGAGGCGATCCTTGTCGTACCAGCGGAACGCGGGCGCCTGTCCCGCGTCCTTGCCGGCGAAGGCGACAGGTGTGGTTGCATCGAAGAATTTGGCTGACGCGTTCACTTAAGGAGACTCCTTCAATGCGGGATAAAGCTCGCGCCATCGCCGGTAGGCCTCGTCATAGGCCTCCGTGACGGATGCGCGGGGCGTGAAGCTCGCGAGCCGCCGCGGGCGGGTGCAGACCGCTGCGGGTCTTTCGCCGGTGGCGGCGAGCCGGCCTAGCCTGGAGGCACCGAGGGCCGCCCCCACCTCGCCTTCCTCGATGCGGTGAACGGGAATGCCGAGCACGTCGGCGCAGATCTGCGCCCATAGCGGTGAGCGCGAGCCGCCGCCGACGAGATCGAGCTCGGTGATCGCCCCGCCTGCCGCGCTCAGCGCCGCCAGATTGTCGCGCGCGGCGAAGGCGACGCCTTCGAGCACGGCCTGCACGATCTGCGTCCGCCCGGTCGCACCGCGCAGGCCGACGAAGGCGCCGCTGGCGGCGGCATCGTTGTGCGGCGTGCGCTCGCCGTCGAGATAGGGCAGGAATTTGATCGGGCTCGGCCCATCGACGCGCTCGCCGAGCGGCGCCAGCAGCGCTGGGGCCGGCGTCTCCATCACACCGGCAAGCCAGGCCAGCGAGGCCGCCGCCGAGAGCATCACGCCCATCTGGTGCCAGAGGCAGGGCAGCGCGTGACAGAACGCATGCACCGCCGAGGCCGGTGCCGGCGCGAAGCGGTCGGTGACGCGGAACACCACGCCGGACGTTCCCAGCGACAGGAACGCATCGCCCGGCGCGATCGCGCCGAGCCCGATCGCGCTCGCGGCATTATCGCCGGCGCCTCCGGCGACAACGACGTCTTTCGCCATGCCCCAGCGCTGCGTGAATTCCGGCGCGAGCATCGCGCTGACCGCGCTGCCCTCGACGAGGCGCGGCATGTGGTGGAGATCGAGCCCGGTGGCATGCAGCAACAGGGGCGACCAGCGGCGCAGACCGACATCGAGCCACAGCGTGCCGGCCGCATCCGACATATCCTCGATCATCTCGCCGGTCAGGCGATAGCGTACATAGGCCTTGGGCAGCAGCACCTTTGCGACGCGCGCGAAGATTTTTGGCTCATGCCGCGCGAGCCACAACAGCTTCGGCGCGGTGAAACCGGGCATCGCGAGATTGCCGGCAATCGCATGCAGCGAGGGGCACCGCTGCTCCAGCACGGCGCATTCGGCCTGCGAGCGGCCGTCGTTCCAGAGGATCGCCGGACGCAGCGGCCGTCCATCCTCGTCGAGCAACGTCGCGCCATGCATCTGGCCCGACAGGCCGATGCCGCGGATCCGCGTGACCTCGCGTGGATGGCGGGCGGCGAGATCGTCGACCGCACCGATGGCAGCATCGACCCAGGAATCGGGATCCTGCTCGGACCACAGCGGCGCCGGATGCGACAGCGCAAGCTCGCGCGCCGCCGTCGCGAGGATCGCGCCGGCTTCGCTCACGAGCACCGCTTTCACGCCGGACGTGCCGATGTCCAGTCCGAGATACAAATCGTCCTCCTCTTTGCCCTTTTGCGAGGCGCGATCTTGACGTCACGCTCTCCGCCACGCCCCGTTCGATATCCACCGCCCGCTAAGGCAGATTGTCCCGCATCACGATGTCGATCCTGATCTTCTCCTGTTCGCGCAGGATCGGCTCGCCGCGGGCGAGTGCGAGCAGCACGCGCACGGCGGCGCGCGCTTCGTGTCCGGGGTTCTGCGAGATCGCGGCATCCATCACGCCCTGCAGCAGCAGCCGGCGGGTCAGCACGGTGACGTCATGACCGACAAACACGACCTTGTCGCGGCCGGCATCGCTCAACGCCTCGTTACTCAAGGCCTTGGCGACGCCCTGGGTGCCGGCGCCGACGTTATAGAGGCCGACGATGTCGGCATGCTTGCCGAGCAGCCGCGCCAGCACCTGTTCGGAACGATCGTCCTCGTCGCGCCCTTCCAGCACCGGCAGCACGCTGAGGCCGGAAAATTCCGACGCCATCACCTGGTTGAAGCCGAAAATGCGCTCGGCATGGTCGCGCAGGCCCTGCGAGCCCGCGACGATCGCAACCTTGCCGGATCTTTGGCCGACCAGCCGTCCGACCAGTGCGCCGGCGGTGCGGCCCGCCGCGATGTTGTCGATGCCGACATAATGGTGGCGGCGCGACGACGGCACGTCCGAAACCAGCGTCACCACCTTGGTGCCGGCATCGACGAGATCGTTGATCGCGGCGCGGACGCCCGGATGATCCAGCGCCACCACGGCGACGCCGTCGTAATCGCCCGACAGCGCCTCCAATGAGGCCGCGAGCACGGAGGGGTCAAACACGTCGGTCGCGACCGTCTCGACGCTGAGCCGGCGGGCCGACAGCCAGGCGGACATCTCGCCGAGATAGGCCTCGATCTGCTGCATGAACGGGTTCGGCCCCGAGGGCATCACGAAGGCAAAGCGGCGGGCGCGGCCACGGGCAAGCTCGGCGGCGGCGACGTGCGGCTGGAACGCGTTGCGCTCAATGGCCGCCTGGACGCGCCGCACCGTGTCCGGCCGCACCCCCGGGCGGTTGTGCAGCACGCGATCGACCGTCGCGAGACTGACGCCCGCCTCGCGGGCGATGTCCTTCAGCGTCAGCGCCGTCGCGGTGAGGGTCTCGGCCATCGCTGAAGGTTAGCAGAGGTGTTTTGAGGTACGCAACTCATTTTGAGGATCGTCGCCGCAGCGCCGCGAGTTGCGGTTGTAACCACAGAGGTAAACACGCCCCCAGCCCGACCCGCGTCTCGCTCGAACCCTGGACGCGCGGCCACCGCCGCCTTGCCTGGGTCGGCAAGCGGGCGCAGCCGCTCCCGCAGCCGGCCAGAGCGTTGACCGGACCTGTCGGCAGCCACAGGGCCTGCCCTGATCTCACATCTTCCCGTAGGAGGCGCCGCGCCGCGTGATGATGACGTAGCGCGCGTCCTGCCTGGTTTCGTTCTCGAAGATCACCGCGCGCATCACGTCGAAATCCAAGCAGTCGCCTTCGCGCAGGCGCACCGCCTTGGCGTCGATGTGCACGGCGATCGCCCCCTCCAGCATCAGCAACTGCTGCGTAAAGGCGTTGCGGCCCCAGGGGCTGTACGGCACCCGCGCGCCGGCCGGCAAATCCACGACGATGATCTCGATGCCGCTCGCCGCATCCGTCGGCGAGGCGTGCCGGCGGCGATAGCCGCTGTCGGGATCACGCCAGTGCGGCTGGTCGGCAAGCCGCACCAGCCGCTCCGGCGGCTTCTCGGCGAGCGCGACGACATCGCTGAGCGACACGTCGAGCGCCGCGCAGAGTCGTCCCAGCAGCGCAGCCGTCGCGCTGCTCTGCGCCCGCTCCACCCGCCCGATCATGGCGCGGCTGACGCCGGAACGCGCGGCGAGCTCGTTCAAGGTCATGCCGGCCTGCGTCCTCAGCGTCTTCAAGCGGCGACCGATCGCACGGTCGAGTTTCTGCTGGTCCATTTTTCCGGTCTTGGCCTTCATCCGAACATGGCCCGGCACAAGGACCACAAGCCGCCGGGCGAGAGCAGCTTAGGGCGAGTAAGCAGTCAGCGCCGGGAGCGAGGAGCTAAGATATTGGAATCTCATGCACCGCGAATGCGCGCATTGTCAGGTTGTCGAACGGGACATTTCAATCGGGGAAGCTTGGAGCGGGCGAAGGGAATCGAACCCTCGTATGCAGCTTGGGAAGCTGCCGTTCTACCATTGAACTACGCCCGCTTATGCGCGGCTTGCGCGCCCGTCCTGATTAGCCGAGACGGCGCCTCCCGCCAAGCGGTTTGGCGCAACCGGCCGGCCGGTTATTAACGTCTTGGCAAGATTTTGGGTGCGTCGGATTGTGGCGGTGTTATGATCGTGTGTCTGGGGAGAGACGTGCACTGAGTGGGGCGTGTGCATGGTGGGGCGTGGCTACGCGATATTCGACACGGCGATCGGACGCTGCGGCATCATCTGGAGCGACACCGGCGTGGTGGCCGTGCAATTGCCGGAGGCGCGGGAGATCGACACCCGCCGCCGCATTTTTGCGATCCATCCCGAGGCGCGCGAGCAGCGCCCTTCCAACAATGCCGAGCTTGCGATCGAGGGCATCGTGAGCCTGCTGCAGGGCAATGATCCCGATTTTTCCGAGGTCAGCCTGGATGCCGGCGGGGTGCCCGGCTTCAACCGCCGCGTCTATGAGTTCGCCTGCTCCATTCCGCGCGGGGAGACGCGGACCTATCACGAGGTCGCCAAGGCGCTGGGGGCTTCAGGCGCGGCACATTCGGTGGCACAGGCGATCGCCAAAAATCCCTACATGCTGATCGTGCCCTGCCACCGGGTACTGGAGGCCGGCAATTACACCGATCGGCTCTCGCCGTATGGCGGGGTGATCTCCAAGCGGCGGCTGCTGGCGCTCGAGGGCGCCCAACCGGTCGCCAGCAAGACGCTGTTCGAGGTGCTGCTCCCCGTTGCTCCGCCGCGCGCGCCCAGCTAGGGCGCGATCATGGTCGCACCCTAGCTTTTTTGGGCATGATCTTGTCGGACAACCGCTACACACTTGTCCGGATCATGCCTAGATAGGCGGGATGGACGCGACCACACTGCTGACGTCACAATCGATGATCGTTTCCGAGTTTCGCTGCGACGCGGGACCGGACGACACGCCATTTGCCGAATGCCGCACCGGGCATTCCATTGCCTATGTCCGCTCGGGCAGCTTCGGCTGCCATTGCCGCGCCGGTTTCTTCGAGCTGGTGGCGGGCTCGATGCTGGTCGGGGCGCCCGGCGAGGAATACACCTGCACGCATGAGCATGTCAGCGGCGATGTCTGCCTGTCGTTCTTCCTCAGCGCGGACATGGTCGATGCCCTCGGCGGGAGGCGCGAGATCTGGCAGGTCGGTGCCACGCCGCCGCTGCCCGAATTGATGGTGCTGGGCGAGCTCGCCCAGACGGCGGCAGATGGCAACAGCGATATCGGCCTCGACGAAGTCGGCCAGATCCTGGCCGGCCGTTTTATCGACGTCGTTTCGGGCAGGGCGCGCAAGCCGGCCACCCCCACCGCCCGCGACCGCCGCCGCGCGGTCGAGGCCGCGCTGTGGATCGACGACAACTCGCATGCCGAGGTCGATCTCGAACAGGCCGCCAAGCAGGCGGGCCTCAGCCCGTTCCATTTCCTGCGGCTGTTCTCGAGCGTGCTCGGCGTCACCCCGCATCAATATCTGTTGCGCTCGCGGCTGCGGCACGCCGCGCGGCTGCTCACCGATGACGACATCGCGGTCACTGATGTCGCCTACGACGTCGGCTTCGGCGATCTCTCCAACTTCGTCCGCACCTTCCACCGCGCTGCCGGCGTATCGCCGACCAAGTTCCGCCAGGCCTCGCGCGGGGGGCGCAGAATCTTCGCTGAACGCCTCGTCCTCAACTGAGACAGGTCGGCGGAATGGCGGGGTAATAGTCTGTTGACCAGACGGGCGCGTCGTACTGGGCTTACGGCACGCCGCGCGATATTACAACCAAAGAGCGAATCAACGCTCTTTGAGTGCGGCGACCCGGCAGATGAACAGTGCCCCGAGTGACGTGATTGCGGCCACACTGATCGCGCTTGCCGTCGGCCTCGCTTTCATCGCCGGCTGTGCCGTCTATTATGGCCGCCAGATCACCTCGCGCAGGATTCCGATGCAATGGGGCACCGACGGACAGCCGGCCTGGTTTGCACCACGCCTCATCGGGCTCTGGTTCAGCTTCGGCGTCACGGCCGCCCTCTCCGCGTTCCTGCTCGTCCTCGCCCTTCATGACCCGCAGAAGCTCACGGCCCTGATCGTCGCAACGGTCAGCGTGATCGGAACGAACATGTGGGTTCACGTCTATCACCTGAAACGGGTGATCCGGTGGCAGTCGGAGGTGCCGGCGAGCTAAAGCGCGATGCGATGAGGATGAATCGTCATCGCGCTTTAGTTTATTGTTTGAGCATGATCTTTCCGGAAAACCGCTGCGCACTTTTCCGGAACATGCTTTAGCCGGCTGCCGAGCGCAAGATTCTCCAAGAGTCGCCCGCCTCACCCCGACTAGGGTTGTCTCCGGCGCGCGCCATTTTCGGCGCGCTTTGCAAATGGAGACGATCATGTACGACCACATCGGACTTCGCGTTGCCGATCTCGACGCCGCCACGCGCTTCTATACCGCGGTGCTGGCGCCGCTCGGTTACGTCCTGTGCTCCAGCGGCGACGGCTATGCCGGCTTCGGGCCGAAGGGCGAGCCGGCGCTGTGGCTGCACCTGAACAAGGGCCGCAAGGCCGACGGCGCGCACATCGCGTTCCGCGCCGGAAATCATGACGCGGTCAAGGCGTTCCACAGCGAAGGCCTGAAGAGCGGCGGCCGCGACAATGGCGGCGCCGGGCCGCGCAAGGATTACAGCCCGACCTATTACGCGGCGTTCCTGATCGACCCCGATGGCAACAATGTCGAGGCGGTCTGTGTGTAGAAGCCGCCGCGCACGAGCACTCGTAGGGTGGGCAAAGCGACTTGTCCGACGCGCGGAAGCGTGCCCACCAACTGTCCCCGTCAATCCAAATGGTGGGCACGGCGCTACGCGCCTTTGCCCACCCTACAAAACTGCTTTTGAGGAAACTCCATGGCCTCCATCCACAACGACATCTCCATCAACGCCCCGGCGCGCGATGTCTGGGATGCGGTGCGCGATTTCGGCGCGCTGCATGAACGACTGGCACCCGGCTTCGTCACCGCCTGCACGCTCGACGGCGATGCGCGTATCGTCACCTTCGCCAACGGCTCGGTGGCGCGCGAGGTGCTGGTCGATTGCGACGACGCGCGGCAGCGCCTCGTCTATGCCATCAACAACGAGCGGCTGAGGCACTACAGCGCGTCGGTGCAGGTGATCGCCGACGGCGAGCGGAGAAGCCGCCTGGTGTGGATCATCGACATGCTGCCGAACGAGCTTGCAGCCTACGTCCAGGGCCAGACCAAGGACGCCGTCGTTGCGATACATAAAGCGTTTCCGCCCGCTGCAGCCTAGCGGCGGTCCGCGCGGCTCTGTGAGTTTTCTCACAGAGCTCCGCCCTCGCCAGCCGTAACCATCGCGGCGTGCGTCCTGTTGGCTCCACTCTCCGGGCGGCGCCACGCACGCGAGGAGCATGTCATGCGAGGTGCGGACAAGGTGATTTGCCAGGCGGCCGCTGTGCTGCTGCTGTTTTCCGTCGCGAGCTCGCCGGCGAAGGCGCAGTTCTTCGGCGGCGGAGGTGCCGGCGGCGAGGACATGATGACCCAGATGGCCCCGATGCTGGAGATGATGAAGGCGAAGATGGGCAAGCGCCGCTTCGCCATGATGATGCAGACCATGGGCCCAATGATGAGCCGCATGATGGAGAATGGCGGCGGAGGGCTTGGTGGCATGATGGGCGGCGGCGGCCTCGGTGGCCTCGGCGGCGGCAATCTCGGCGGCGGCTTCGGCGCACCCAATTACGGCGGCTACACCCCGATGGCTGGCGGCACCATGCCGGCCGGTTATGGCGGCGTTGGTGGCGGCGACATCATGGGCATGCTCGGCGGCGCCGGAGGCGGCGACATGATGGCGATGATCCCGCAATTGATGCGGCTCGCCAACGTCGGCGGCGGCGGCCATCGCCGCCACAAACATCGCTAGTCGGCAGCGCCCGAGAGAGCCGGCTTGATCGCAGCCTTGCTCGCGCGCGGTCCCCAGCGCGTCAGCACCACGCTGGAGAATGAGAGCAGGCCGAGCACGACCATCGAGCTTGCGGCCAGCCAGAAAAAGCTCTGTGCGGTCGCATCGTGCGTCGATAGCCACCAGCCGGCCGCCGAGATGTAGATCAGCCGCGCCGTCTGCGCCAGCACCGGCCCGATCACCTTGGCCGCGCCTTGCGATGAGAAATACATCGTCGTGGCAATGCCGAAAAAGGCGTAGAACGGTCCGACCGTCGAGAGATATTGATGGCTCGCCGCGCGCACGGCCGCGCTGTCGGTGAAGATGTTGATCCAGAGATCGGGGAACATCGCAACGACGCATGCCGGCGCGCCGACGGCCACGAAGGCGGCAGCACTGGCGATCCAGGCGACGCGCCGTGCACGCGCGATGTTGCCTGCGCCGATTGCCATGCCCACCATCGGCACGCAGGCGATACCGAACGAGAACGCGATCGAGGTCAGCAAAAATTCCAGCCGCGCGCCGATGCCATAACCGGCGAGGATCGTGGTGCCGAATGTTGCCAGCATGTGGGTGAAGATCGAGATCGTCAGCACCGATTGCAGCGGCGAGAAGCAGGCAATCGCGCCGACCTTCAGGATGTCGAAAAACATCGCCCACTGAATGCGCAGGCCACGCAGCTTTGGTGTAACCCGGGCGCGGCCGGAGAACAGGTACCAGCCCATGATGCAGATATTCATGGAATAGGCGATCAGCGCGCCGGCCGCGACGCCGCGCATGCCGAACTGCGGCACCGGCCCGAGCCCAAGGCCCAGCGTGCCGCCGAGCACGATCTGCCAGGCCGCCGAATTGAGGATCAGGAACGACGGCAGCTTCATGTTGCCGGTGCCACGCAGCACGCCGGCCATGGTGTTGAGCAGCCAGGGCAGCACGGCGCCGCCGAAAAATACCTGCGTGTAGGCGACCGCATGAGTCAGCACATCGCCGCGGCCGCCGAGCATTTCCAGCACCCGCGGCCCGAAGATCAGCATGCCCAGCATGAAGACGAGGCCGAAGCTGATGCCGATCAGGATCGCATGCATGGCAAGCGTGCCGGCACGCTCGCGATCGCCAGCACCGAGCGCGCGTGCAATGGCGGACGCGACCGCACCGCCCATGGCGCCGCCCGACATCGTCATGGTCAGAATGATTGTCGGAAACACCAGCGCCATCGCCGCCAGCGCCTCGACGCCGAGCCGGCCGATATAGGAGGTCTCCGCGATTACCGTACAGGTGCCGGCCGAGAGCGCGATCACGTTGGGCCAGGCGAGGGAGAGCAGCGTGCGCAGAATCGGCCCGTCTACAAGCGCGCTTCGCACCGGCCGCGGGGGCGGCGGCAGCGGACGCTCTTGCTCATCGACCGGGATTTCGGCGATGTCGGACATGTCCTCTCCGGGGCACGGGGCGCCATTCGCGGCGCGGCAATGCGTAGCTGTGCCAATTATTTTCTTCGCGCAGAAGGCGCGGCGAGAGGCTTGTTAGCACGGCCCGCAGCGATTTCTCCTGCGCCAGTTGCAGGCGTGCCCTGCGGCAGCGCATTTCAGCCCGTGAAATTGCGGCTGTTGTTCTCCCTCTCCCCGCACGCGGGGAGAGGCGAAGCGCGCGGCGGCGCCATCGCCTATTCCACGACCCAAACCAGCGGCGGACGGCCGCCAGCAGCAGTGCGCATGTGCACGCCGATGTGCCGCCCGCATCCCGCAGCCAGGCCTTCGAACAATCCCTCCAGGACCTTGGCGCAGGCGCCGTGATAGTCGGCAACGTCGTCCATCAGCTTCCAGCTCTGCTGGCGGATTTCGAACGTGCCTTCGGATTGCGAGGTCTCGGCCGTGTCATCCTGCGCCGCGAACAGCGCGCCCAGGAATGACGCGAACGCGCTTGCCCCGCCGCGGCTCATCGCCAGCGCGGCGGCGACTTCGTCGAAATATTGCATGCCGATCAGCTTGCCGGTGAGGTGCAGCAGATAGCCGGCGTCTTCCGGGCCAAACAGCTGCACCATCACGGGCGCCGCCGTGCGCACATATTCCATCGCGTAATTGCGATAGGCTTTTTCGAGGCGCGGTTTCGGCCAGCTCGCAACCGGCAAAGCCGGCGCAGTCTTCGCATCGAACAGCGGCGCTTCGAGGTGGCGCGCGAACACGAGCCGCTGATCGAGTTCTAGCGGATGGTCGTACTGGTGGTAATAGCCTTCCAGCCCATCCTGGCCGTCGACGCTCTGCTTGGTGCAGACGAAGCCGAGCCTGAGATCGCCGAGCGCAACGCCATTATTGGCGTGCCATCCCCGCAGCATCGCGCGGGAGACCTCGCCCGGCACGCCGCAGATCGCGGTGCCCTTCCAGATCCAGCGCGGCGGCGGATAGCGGATCCAGGCCTTGGCGTCGCTCTCATACATGTATTCGACGTGCACGCCGCCGATCCAGTTGGAGAGATAGTGATATTGCGCGGCCGCCACCGCCGGCGGCAGATGATCGATCCCGAGCTTCCTAAGCCCCGGCAGGAAGCGCTCCTGCTGCTGGCGGCGGAATACGCGGAAGACGAACTCCGCTGCATCCGCAGTGCCGCGCCGCGTGACGACGGTGAGGATGAGGCCGGTGAAATAGGCGTGGTAGAGGTCGGCGACCGCCCGCCAGCGCTTCCATTGGGCTTCCTGCGCTGCGTCAGCTGCGGCGGTCATTCGTTTCGCTCCCGATCGTTGTTGCGATCGAGTGTGTCACCGCGCCTTCCGGCAGGCAACATGACGCCCGTGCAGGGCGCCCTGCGCGGCTACCCACCAATTCCGCATCACGAAGTTTGTGGTGGCGTCTTGGCCGCGCGCTCTCGCTCGACCCGTTCGGTGACATCGCGCGCCATCGCGACCGATCCCAGGACGGTGCCGCCGGAATCCCGCACCAGCGCGAAGGTCATCTCGATGTAGAGCTTGCGCCCGCTCTTGTGCAGCGCGCGGGTCAGGGTCGGCCTGCCCGCAAGCTTCATGCTGCCGCTGGCCAGCGCAGCTTCAAAGCCCTTCCAGTGCGCGGCGCGCAGATGCTCGGGAATGATCAGGTCGAGATTCTGGCCGAGCGCTTCCGTCGCGGAGAAGCCGAACAGCGCCGCCGCTGCACGGTTCCACCGCATGATCGTGCCGGAGCGATCCGAATAGATCAGCGCATCCGCGACGTCGTTGAGGATGTTTGCGTCGAGCTGGGATTGGTCGGTCATGTCACCACCTCGTGTGGACTGTAGCCCGGATGGAGCGAAGCGTAATCCGGGATCGTGCCACAAGCGAGGGTGTCCCGGATTGCGCTTCGCTCCATCCGGGCTACGGAATTACACCCGAAAATGCTTGCTCAGCTTCAGGCCCTGGGCCTGATAGTTGGAGCCGATGCGCTGGCCGTACATCGCGTCGGGACGGGCCAGCATCTTCTCGTAGACGAGGCGGCC
This sequence comes from Bradyrhizobium sp. IAR9, assembly GCF_013408065.1. Classification (NCBI taxonomy): domain Bacteria; kingdom Pseudomonadati; phylum Pseudomonadota; class Alphaproteobacteria; order Hyphomicrobiales; family Nitrobacteraceae; genus Bradyrhizobium; species Bradyrhizobium sp. IAR9. Next base: position 64,306 of record NZ_JACBZW010000023.1, on the reverse strand, counting down.
GACGATCTGGCCGTGCTCGAGGATGAACGGCACTTCGCGCGAACGCACTTCCAGCACGGCGCGCGATCCCAACCCGCCCGCGCCGGCATAGCCGAAGCCGGGATCGAAGAATCCGGCATAATGCACGCGGAATTCACCGACCAGCGGGTCGAACGGCACCATCTCCGCGGCGTAGTCGGGCGGCACCTGCACGGCTTCCTTCGACGCCAGGATGTAGAACTCGCCGGGATCGAGGATCAGGCTGCCGTCGGGGCGGGCCGAGATCGGCTCCCAGAAATCTTCCACCGCGTATCCGGAGCGACGATCAACGTCGACGACGCCGGTGTGACGCTTGGCGCGGTAGCCGACGAAGCCGTTTGCCTTCTCGCCGGAGAGATCGACGGAGACGGCGACGCCGCCCGAGAGATCAGCATCGTCGATGTCGACGAGGCGCTCGGCGGCATGCAAGCCATCGAGCTCGTCGGCGTTGAGGATGGCGTCACCGGTGCGGAAGCGCACCTGCGACAGACGCGAGCCCTCGCTGACCAGCACCGGAAACGTCTTCGGGCTGATCTCGGCATAGAGCGGGCCGTGATAGCCGGCGCCGATCATGTCGAAGCGGCGGGTGCCGTCGGCGATGACGCGGGTGAAGACGTCGAGCCGGCCGGTCGAGCTCTTCGGGTTCGCCGCCGCGACGATCTCCGGCGGCAGCGCGAGGCTCTCCAGCAGCGGCACGATGTAGACGCAGTTGGTCTCCAGCACGGCGCCGTCGGCGAGGCTGAACTCGTGCAGCTTCAATTCGTCGATGCGCTCGGCGACGGTGGCGCCGGGACCGGGCAGGAAGCTGGCGCGGACGCGATAGGCGATGTCGCCGAGACGCAGATCGAGGCTCGCTGGCTGGATCTGGCTCTCGACGAAGTCATAGGCGGGCAGGATGAGCCCCGCCGCCGCCATCGCCGCGATCATGCGGTCGGGCAGGATACCATTGGCGTCGGGCGCAACCGTGAACGTCAACCGGGGGTCCTCATCAGGGGTCAGATGCATCCGGACATGCCGAAAATACAAGTCTTTTACGGCTATCCGATGGACGCCTTGACGGAAAGGGCATTGCGGAATATGAGCATCACTTATCCCGTGGTGATTTGAGCCGGCCGGCTTGCAGCCACGTTAAATAAGTCGCTAAACAGGCCGGGGACCTCTGTGATCCCGGCCCGTGGATATATCCAGGCCGGTTTTTTTGTGACCGTTTTCGACGAGACGGTCATGTCGGAGGTACCTATGTCGAAGTCGACCACCAACTACCGTCCCGAAACCCGCCTGGTCCATTCCGGCACCCTGCGCTCGCAATATGGCGAGACGTCGGAGGCGCTGTTCCTGACCCAGGGCTACGTCTACAACAGCGCCGAGGAGTGCGAGGCGCGGTTCAAGGGCGAGGATCCCGGCTTCATCTATTCGCGCTACTCCAATCCCACCATCGCGATGTTCGAGCGCCGCATGATCGAGCTCGAAGGCGCCGAAGCCGCACGCTCGGCGGCGACCGGCATGGCCGCGGTGACGACGGCGATCCTGGCGCCACTCAAGGCCGGCGACCACGTGGTGGCCTCGCGCGCCCTGTTCGGCTCGTGCCTCTACGTCGTCCAGGACCTGCTGCCGCGCTACGGCATCGAGACCACGCTGGTCGACGGAGCCAATCTCGATGAATGGCAACGCGCGGTGAAGCCCAACACCAAGACGTTCTTCCTGGAGAGCCCGACCAACCCGACGCTGGACGTGCTCGACATTCCCGGGATTGCCGAGATCGCGCACAAGGGCGGCGCGCGACTCGTCGTCGACAACGTGTTCGCGACCCCGATCTGGCAGAGCCCGCTCGCGCTCGGGGCCGACGTCGTGGTCTATTCCGCGACCAAGCATATCGACGGCCAGGGGCGCTGCCTCGGCGGCATCATCCTGTCGTCGGAAGCCTTCATCGCCGAGCACATCCACAATTTCATGCGCCAGACCGGCCCGTCGATCTCGCCGTTCAACGCCTGGGTCCTGCTCAAGGGCCTGGAGACGCTGGGCGTGCGCGTGCGCGCGCAGACCGAAACGGCCGCGCGCATCGCCGACGTGCTGGCGAGCCATCCGAAGATCTCGCGACTGGTTTTCCCGGGCCGCGCCGATCATCCGCAGGCAGCGCTGGTGAAAAAGCAGATGCGCGGCGGCTCGACGCTGGTCGGCTTCGAGGTGAAGGGCGGCAAGGCCGCGGCGTTCCGCGTGCTCAATGAATTGAAGCTGGCGAAGATCTCCAACAATCTCGGCGACGCCAAGAGCCTCGTCACGCATCCGGCGACCACGACGCATCAGCGTCTGAAGCCGGAGGACCGCGCCGCGCTCGGCATCAGCGAAGGGTTCATCCGCTTCTCGGCGGGGCTCGAGCATGCCGACGACCTGATCGAGGATCTGACTGCGGCGCTGGAGAAGGCGTGAGGCGAAGCGAGATCTCGTAGGGTGGGCAAAGCGAAAGCGAGCCCACGTCTTCTTCCTTCGTATCACTGATTCCTTCGTATCACTGAGCGATGGTGGGCACGGCGCTTTGCGCCTTTGCCCACCCTACGGCAGCGTGCCTACATCGGCCGATACGTTCTTACGTCCGCGGGCACGTTCACGCCCAGCTTGATCTGCCCCACCGAGCGGATGATGTCGTCGCCGAGCAGCTGGGCGAAGCAGGCATAGCCCCAATCGTTCATGTGCAGACCGTCGGCGATGACGAAGCTCTCGACCGGAATCGACTGGTTCTCGTGCCAGTCGCGCATCACCTCGAAGCGCGGGAAGATGCCGACGTGACGAAGCTCGGCGACCTTGCCGAGCAGCTTCACCATCTTGCCGGCGCTTTCGCCGCGCTGGTTGACGGCCGGCGAATATTGAGGATCGACCAGCACGATGTCGGCGCCGCCGGCGGCCTGGATGCGGCTGATGCCGTCCTCGACCAGTTTGGCGGTGTCGCCGGGATCGAGATTGCGCAGCACCGCGTTGGTGCCGACCTGCCAGATCACGAGATCCGGATGCACGTCGATCACCTGGGTCTGGAGGCGCTTCATCATCTCGGGCGCATCCTCGCCGCCGACGCCGGCATTGACGACGGTGATGTCGGCGGTCGGATAGTGTCGGCGCAGCTGGGCGGCGAGACGGTTCGGATAATTGAACTCCGGCGAGCTCGCGCCGAATCCTGCGGTCGACGACGAGCCGAACGCGACGATGAGGACGGGCTGGCCGGCGACGAGCTTGCCCGCGACATGCGGCAGCGAGCCCATCGCCTTCGAGCCGCCCTTCGGCGGCAGGCAGGGCACGCGGTTGAAGACGTCGCCGGCGGATTTGGCGACCTGCTTCACCTTGTCGATGGCGCGCGCGGTGATGCCGCGCTGCTCGGGCGAGGTCACAGCAACGGTGGTCTGGGACGGCGAAGCGGGAGCGGGATCAGCCGACTGCGCCGGTGCTTGTGTCGCCTGCGCGGCTTGGGTCTGCGCATGGGACTGCGGGGCCGGCGCCAGCAACAACAGCACTGCTGCTGCAGGCGCGGCCAGCCATGCCGTCAGGCAAAAAGGGCGGAGAGAACTCATTAACACTAGACCTCAATTTTGCTGCTGGGCCGGCTCCAGATGGGCTGCGTCGATCACGAACTGTGCCAACGCCCGGCCAAGGCAATCATGAACCTGCTTCGCCAGTTCGGGCCCGCGGGACGGGCTGAACAGGTCGAACTGACCCTGATCATTCCACTGCCGCATGATCGTGAAACGATCGAACAGCGGAATATCATGCTCCTGCGCCACGACGCGCATATTATCGAGAAACGGTTGGGCCGAGATCATCGTTTCGGTACGCGGGCTGTACTGCAAATTCATCAAGACGACGTCGGCCCCTGCCTTTTGCAACGCAACAACCCCCTCGGTGACGGCGCTGCGAAATTCGTCGGGATCGATGGATCGGATGGCATCCACGGTCCCGGTCTGCCAGACGACCAAAGTAGGCGTTTTTGCTTCCATCAGCTTAACGAAGGTCGAGGCGGCCTCCTCCGCCGTTCGCTTGCTCTGTATTTCTACGGAGACGTGCACCGCTTCCGACGGCGGCAGCTTTTCCTTCAGAATCGCTTCCATGCGCGCCGGATAGGAGCTGCCCTCCGAGGATGGAATCGTGGTCGAGCGGCTGCCGATGACCAGGATCTCGAGCGGCTTGCCGGCCTTGACGGCCTCGGCGACCTTGGGAAGCTGGCTTTCACTGGTAAGCAGATAAGACGGCAATTCGCACGCCGCGGGCGCGGTGGCAGCGCCAGACGCAGCATCGCCCGCGCGCGCCACAGGCGCGGCGAGGCTACCGCATAGCAGGACCAGGCTCAGGAGAACCTTCGCCTTCATCAGCCCCCTCCCGCCAGATCGGCGTTGCCGACGGCGTTTTTGGTTTTCGCACCGCTCTTGTCAGCCACGCGCTTGTACCACGAAATCACCCAGGCCACGCCCCACATGATCAGGACCCCGGAGAGACTAATCAGCGCATGCATGGCTGCGCCGCCGGAGACTTCGGCGAGAATGAAATGGCCGGCGAAGGCCAGGAAGACGCCGAGGCAGAAGATCTCGAGAGAATGCTGGCCACATAGAATCAATGGTCGTAGCCAGCGCGATTTCAAGCCCGGCCAATCCCGGGGTAGGAAGCGTACGGTGAGCGCGGCCAGCGCCAGGAAATGCGTGAAGCGCAGCACGTCGAGATCGGTCTTGTCGATCGGATACATCCACTTCTCGACCCGCTTCGGCATGAATTGGGAGAGCTGCGGCACGTACCAGGTCAGCGTCACGTAGAACGCCGCGGCGAGGTATGCGATCGCGATCCACATTGTCACGGGCGAAGCCAGGATACGCGACATCCGTCGCGCACCTCCGAGCGCGCACCATGCACCGAAGACGAACAGCAATTGCCAGGCGAAGGGATTGAAGGCCCAGAAGCCGTTCGGATAGGCCGACAGGTAAAGATCGTATTCCCAGGTGACCGCGTAGAGCGCGACCGAGAGGCCGAGCGTGATGTCGGGGCGCCATTTCATCGACCACAGGATCAGCGGCAGCGCCAGCATCAGCACGATGTAGAGCGGCAGCACGTCCATGTTGACGGGGCGGAAGCGCAGCAGCAGCGCCTGCACGATGGTGACGTCGGGCTGCTTCAGGAAATCCATGATGCCCATCTCTTCGGTGTAGAGCGGGTTCTCGAACCTGGTCGCGACGTAGGAGATTTCGGCGAGGAAGATCGTGAACAGGAAGACGTGGGCGACGTAGATCTGCCAGACCCGGCGCAGGATGCGCGCGGTGGCGATGACGACGCCGCTCTCCAGCATCGCCCTTCCGTAGACGAAAGCGGCGGTGTAGCCGGAGATGAAGATGAAGATCTCGGTGGCGTCGCTGAAGCCGTAATTGCGGATCGTGAACCAGGTCAGCAGGCTCGGCGGCAGATGGTCGATGAAGATCAGCCACAGCGCCAGCCCGCGAAACAGGTCGAGCCGGAGCTCGCGCTCGCCGATGGCAGGCAGCGTGATGGCCGGCGCGGTCGCGCGCGGCTTCGCCCCCGCGGGCTTGCTGTCCCCAGGCGTGCAATCTACAGGCTTACTGTCTACAGGCTTGGCGTCTGCAGGCTTGGCGGTTCCCGCGATCGTCGATCCCGTCACATGGTCGGCAATGGTCATCGGGGCCTAGAAACCCTTCCGCAAATCGCGACGTTGAGGAGTGTACCGGTCCGGTCGTCATCTCGCAAAGCCGCCGGATCACGTCCGGGTGTCATTCCCTTCGAATTCTGGCGGGACGATGTCGCCAAAGCCGTCTCCGGCGTTTGGTTCCAGCGCCGGATTTCGGTATGATAGCAACCATGTACCGCGCCGTGACCCGCCAGATCGAAGTGACCGTCGAGCCGAACTTTGTTCCGGAGCAGTCGTCGGCCGACCGCTCCCGTTACTTCTGGTCCTACACCATCGTCATCGTCAATTCGGGCGAGGAGACCGTGCAGCTCAAGACGCGGCACTGGATCATCACCGACGCCTCCGGGCGCCAGCAGGAGGTGAAGGGCGAGGGCGTGGTCGGCGAGCAGCCGATCCTGGCCCCCGGCGAGCGCTTCGAATACACCTCCGGCGTCCCGCTCTCGACCGCCTCCGGCTTCATGACCGGCCGCTACCAGATGGTCACCGAAAGCGGCGAGCGCTTCGAGATCGACGTGCCGGCGTTTTCGCTGGATAGCCCGGACAATAAGAGGGTGTTGAATTAGGGCCTCGCTCTCGTGTCCCGGACGCGCTGCGGCACGTAGTGGCGCTGCGCAGAGCCGGGACAAAGGGGCGCCACGGCAAGCGGCGAGATGGGCCCCGGCTCTGCAGCGCATCACTTCGTGCTGCGCAGCGTCCGGGGCAGGAGATCGGAGAGGGCGCATGCATTGCGATGCTCCCCTGCACATCCCAGCGGCGGTGCCGTAGGGTAGGCAAAGGCGCATAGCGCCGTGCCCACGATCTCTTTCCATCAACAACAGGGCGTGGGCACGCTGCGCTTTGCCCACCCTACGAGATCGAGATTGTGGCACGCAGCTCAGCTTGCAGACACGCCTTGGCGGCCTCGCGGCTTGAATCGCCCGAGCTTTGCTTCGTCGCTTCACCCTCTAAAGCCAAGAGGGCGCAGGGAAGGCCGGGTGCCGGCTGGCACCCGCGGTCTGCTGCGCGAAAAGCGCACGCAAGAAGACCGCACAGCAGCATACAGGTGTCGCCGATCACTCGGCCTTCCCTGCGCGATGGTTGGACGGCTTATGCCGTGATCTCCCGGGAGCCGACCATTCCTTCTGGCCTCCCTCGCCGTTCGAATTGACGATGCCGTCCGCCCGGTTGGGCTCGCGCGCATCTTCGAAAGGCTTGACCGTAGCAACGACGGCCAGGACCACACGGTTTTGCCGTACGCGCATTCGCTGGTCACCACATTATCTCCCGGCCTTGTCGACGTTGCCGAAAGAATGTGGCGAGACGAACTGAACAGCGCCGCTCATCCGCACGCGGTTACGGGCTCACAGGGACTACCCGCCCTGCCCGCACCTCTCGTGCCGACGCTGCCGCGTCCACCGCAAGCCCGGCTCGCGACAGTGACGACCACATAGTCGCCCCTCTTGGGTGAGCCGGGATGGGCAACACATACGCCGAAACCGAATTTCGGTAAAGTGGAATATTTTTAGCGAAGCGGATTGACAGAGCGCGACACAGGGCAGGCGCCGTAGGGTGGGCAAAGCGAAGCGTGCCCACGTCTTTCGCCGCCGTCGAGAGCTCGTGGGCACGGCGCAAGTGCGCCTTTGCCCACCCTACGAGAGCTCGCTACGCGCCTTCGACGCCCGCCTCGTCCGGCGTGAAATCGTACACCGAGCTGCAGAACTCGCAGGTGACGACGACCTTGTCGTCCTTGACCATGGCGGCGCGGTCGTCGGGGGAGAAGCTCTTCAGCATCGCGGCGACCGCATCGCGCGAGCAGGAGCATTGCGCCTTGAGCACCATCGGATTGAACACGCGCACGCCGCGCTCGTGAAACAGGCGGAACAGCAGCCGCTCGCCGGAGAGCTCGGGATCAATCAGCTCGACGTCCTCGACGGTCTCGATCAGCGAACGCGCCTCGACCCAGGCGTCGTCCTCCGCGACGCTGTGCACCTCGACGCCATCAGGGGCATCGCCGGGATGCAGATCGGCCTGCCGCGCGCGCTCCGCCGCCTTGGGCAGAAACTGCATCAGCATGCCGCCGGCGCGCCAGCGATGCTTGCCGCCGTCGTTGGAGCGCCACTCCTCGCCAACCGCGAGGCGCACGCGCGTCGGGATCTGCTCGGAGCGCAGGAAATATTCGTGGGCGGCGTCTTCGAGGCTGCCGCCGTCGAGCGCGACCAGACCCTGGTAGCGACTCATGTCGGGGCCCTGGTCGATGGTCATGGCGAGATGGCCGCGGCCGAGCAGCGTGCCCGAATCTTTGGTATCGCCGAGACGCGCGGCATCGAAGCGCGCATAGGCCCGCAGGCGATCCGGCGCCATGTAGTCTACGACCAGGAACGACACCGGGCCGTCGGTCTGGGCCTGCAGGATGAAGCGGCCCTCGAATTTCAGCGCCGAGCCGAGCAGCGTCGTCAGCACGATGGCCTCGCCGAGCAGCTTGCCGACCGGCGCGGGGTAATCGTGCTTGGTCAGGATCTCGTCGAGCGCCGGGCCAAGCCGCACCAGGCGCCCGCGCACGTCGAGCGCGTCGACCTCGTAGGGCAACACGGCGTCATCGATCGGAACCGCTGATGGCGCGCGAACCGGGCCTTCGGGGCCGGCTTTCATCTGAGGGGATTGGGAAACCATGGGTCGTTATCTGGGGTCGGTCGGTGGGAAATGGAAGGGCGCGGGGTGGTGGGTTCGGGGGCGATAAGGTTGCACAACGTTGCGGCAAATTCGATGTCGTCCCGGACAACCGTAAGCGCAGCTCCGGGGCCCATAACCACAGGATGCGGTTTGGCGAAGACCGCTCGCCTCCGCCAGCCCGCCACAAGAGAGATTCCGCGGTATGGGTCCCTGCGTTCGCAGGGACGACAGTTGTGTGTGAGGCGGCCGTCGGGCTTGCAGCGCCCTTACTTCACCGCATCGAAGCACCAGGCCAGGATGCCCTTCTGCGCGTGCAGGCGGTTTTCGGCCTCATCGAACACGACCGATTGCGGACCGTCGATCACGTCGTCGGTGACTTCCTCGCCGCGATGGGCGGGCAGGCAGTGCATGAACAGCGCATCGGGCTTGGCCAGCGACATCAGCTTGCCGTTGACCTGATAGGGCTTAAGCACGTTGTGGCGGTGCTCGCCTTCCTTGTCGCCCATCGACACCCAGGTGTCGGTGACGACACAGTCGGCGCCGCGCACGGCGGCTTCCGGATCGGTGCCGAGCATGATCGGCGCGCCGGTCGCCTTGATGAAGTCGCGCATCACTTTTTTCGGCGCGAGCTCCGGCGGCGTCGCGACATTGAGCTGAAACTTGAAGCGCTCGGCGGCGTGAGCCCAGGACGCCAGCACATTATTGTCGTCGCCGGTCCAGGCCACCGTCTTGCCCTCGATCGGGCCGCGATGCTCCTCATAGGTCATGAGATCGGCCATCACCTGGCAGGGGTGCGAGCGCCGCGTCAGGCCGTTGATGACGGGCACCGTCGCGTTGGCCGCAAGCTCCAGCAGCGCGTCATGGTTGAGAATACGGATCATGATGGCATCGACATAGCGCGACAGCACGCGCGCGGTGTCGGCGATGGTCTCACCGCGGCCGAGCTGCATCTCGGCACCGGTGAGCATGATGGGCTCGCCGCCGAGCTGACGCATCGCGACGTCGAACGACACGCGTGTCCGGGTCGACGGGCGCTCGAAGATCATCGCCAGCGTCTTGCCTTCGAGCGGCCGCACCGGCTGCTGCGCCTTCTGCTTCGCCTTCATGGCGGAGGACGCCGCGAGCATGGTCTTGAGCTCCGACAGCGGCAGCTCGTTGATATCCAGGAAGTGCTTCGGGGACTTGCTCATCAGCTTGCCGCCCGCTTGGTCTGGCTGGACGAGATCGCGGCGCAGGCGCGCTCTAACCGCCCGACGCTGTCCTCGATCTCGGCTTCGGTCACGATCAGCGGTGGCAGGAAACGCACGACATTGTCGCCGGCCCCGACCGTGAGCAGTTTTTCATTGCGCAGCGCCGCGACGAGATCGCCGGAGGGCACCACGGCCTTGATGCCGATCAGAAGGCCCTCGCCGCGCACTTCGCTGACGACATCGCCATGACGGTCGATCACGGAGGCGAGCTTCTGCTTCAGCAGCAGCGACATCTTCTGCACGTGGTCGAAGAAGCCGGGCTGGAGCATGACGTCGAGCACCGCATTGGCCGCGGAGATCGCCAGCGGATTGCCGCCGAAGGTCGAGCCGTGCGAGCCGGGCCCCATGCCGGCTGCCGCATCCGCGGTCGCCAGCACAGCGCCGATCGGGAAGCCGCCGCCGAGCGCCTTTGCCAGCGACATCACGTCAGGCGTGACGCCGGTGCGCCGATAGGCGAACAGATCGCCGCTGCGGCCCATGCCGGTCTGCACCTCGTCGAAGGCCAGCAGCAGGCCCTTCTCGTCGCAAAGCTGGCGCAACGCCTTGAGGAAGGTCGGCGTTGCCGAGCGCACGCCGCCCTCGCCCTGGATCGGCTCGATCAGGATGCCGGCGGTGTGCGGGCCGATCGCCTTCTTGACGGCCTCGATATCGCCATGCGGCACCTGGTCGAAGCCTTCCATGGGCGGACCGAAGCCTTCGAGATATTTTGCAGAGCCGGTCGCGGCGAGCGTTGCCAGCGTGCGGCCGTGGAAGGCGCCTTCGAAGGTGATGATGCGATAACGTTCCGGATGCCCCTTGGAGAAGTGATGATGGCGGACCAGCTTGATCACACCTTCCAGCGCTTCGGCGCCCGAATTGCAGAAGAACACGAAGTCGGCAAAGCTTTCGTTGCAAAGCCGGCTCGCGAGCTTCTCGCCGTCCGGGCTCTGGAACAGGTTCGACATGTGCCAGAGCTTGGTCGCCTGCTCCTGCAGCGCCTTGATCAGATGCGGGTGGCAATGGCCGAGCGCATTCACAGCCACGCCCGAGGTGAAATCGAGATAGCGATCGCCATTGGTCGCGATCAGCCAGCAGCCTTCGCCGCGCTCGAAGCCGAGGTCGGCTCTGGCGAAAACGGGGAGCAAATGCGGCGCTGCGCTGTTAGTCATGATGTCACTTGAATGTTGCGGACGGTGTGACGCGTGCATTGCGCAACGCACCATCGACCGGCCCGGAAAACGAAACGTGCCGCCTTTTAAGGGCGGCACGCGGGACTATCTTATGCTTGGCAAGACGGGTGTCAATGCCGCCCGGAAAGCCTCAGGAAACGCTGAATCCGTAGTCTTGCGGTGCCGATTTTGCGGGTTTTCACCACGGAACATGTGGAAGCGAGTCGGCGGACTCTTGCGCGGGAGTCACGCCATATTGTAGCGTTTGGATTGTCAGATACGACATCTCGTGCAGCGGTTCTGATCCCAAGAGTCCTCTTGTACCGGCGTAAACGTTCGGGCGTCAGTCACGCGCCCGGCGAGCCTTAAGGGATTCTGACGGCACGGGTTTTTGAAGGCTTAGGCAATCGCTGCGAGGCCCCAGGATGGCTGGCGCGTAGCGAGGGAAAGGGTGCAATGACGGTTTTGACCTGGTCCGACGATCGCGTCGAGCAGCTGAAAAAGCTCTGGGAGGCCGGACTTTCGGCCAGCCAGATCGCAGCTGAGCTCGGCAATGTGACCCGCAATGCCGTGATCGGCAAAGTGCACAGGCTGGGTCTGTCCGGCCGCGCCAAGAGCCCTTCATCGGCAGCGCCCCGGCCGCGCAAGGCGCGTCCCGCGCAGCACATGATGCGGGTGACCCGCCCCATCGCGCGCGGCAACACCGCGCTGGCGCAGGCCTTCGAGGTCGAGGTGGAGGCTGAACCCGTCACCTACGACAACGTGGTGCCGATGGGCCAGCGGCTGTCGCTGCTCGAGCTGAACGAGGCGACCTGCCACTGGCCGGTCGGCGATCCCTCGAGCCCGGATTTCTTCTTCTGCGGCGGCAAGGCACTGTCCGGCCTGCCCTACTGCGCCCAGCACTCGCGCGTGGCGTATCAGCCGGCGGCGGATCGCCGGCGCGCGCCGGCGAAGCCGGGTCCGCGCTGAGTTCGCGGAATTCTCTGATCGCCAAGACGGCAGCCGTCACACGATGACGGCTCAACCAACTCGGTGTCATCCCCGCGAACGCGGGGATCCATAACCACAAGGCGCAGTTGTCGCGCGAGATGGTCACTCCGGGTCTTCGCCAAACCACCGCCTGTGGTTATGGGTCCCTGCTTTCGCAGGGACGACACCGGAGAATGCGGCGGCAGCCCGCCAAAGCCAACGCCAGCAAACCTTACGTCTGCTCCGCCTTCGCGAAGCGGTCGTCGAGCGCGTAGCCGGCGCCGCGGACGGTGCGGATCGGATCCTGCTCGCGGCCGAGATTGAGCAGCTTGCGCAAGCGGCCGATATGGACGTCGACGGTGCGCTCATCGATGTAGATGTCGCGACCCCAGACGCTGTCGAGCAGCTGCTCGCGCGAGAACACGCGGCCGGGATGCTCCAGGAAGAACTCCAGCAGGCGATATTCGGTCGGGCCGAGATCGATCGGCCGGCCCGAGCGCGCCACGCGGCGCTTGTCGCGGTCGAGCTCGATGTCGCCATAGGCCAGCACCGTCGCGAGCCGCTCAGGACTGGCGCGCCGCAGCAGGCCCTTCACGCGCGCCAAAAGCTCCGGCACCGAGAACGGCTTGACGATGTAGTCGTCGGCGCCGGTCGCAAGCCCCCGCACCCGCTCGCTCTCCTCGCCGCGCGCGGTGAGCATGATGATCGGCAGCTGCTTGGTGTCGGGCCGGGTGCGCAGGCGGCGGCACAGCTCGATGCCCGACAGGCCCGGCAGCATCCAGTCGAGCACGATCAGGTCCGGGATGTGCTCCTTGAGGCGGGTGTCGGCGTCGTCGCCGCGCATGACCGTCTCGACGTCATAGCCGTCGCCTTCGAGGTTGTAGCGAAGCAGCTCGGTGAGAGCTTCCTCGTCCTCAACCACCATAATGCGTGCGCCCATCGGGTCGTCGCTCCTTCAAGTCTTCAGGTATTCGGGACCGTCGTGGCGAAGGTGGTCATGTCGCCCTTCGGCCGCTTGTCGGTGATCGCCTGGCCCTCGATCATGTAGAACACGGTCTCGGCGATGTTGGTGGCGTGGTCGCCGATCCGCTCGATGTTCTTGGCGCAGAACATCAGATGGATGCAGAACGAGATGTTGCGCGGATCCTCCATCATGTAGGTGAGGAGCTCGCGGAACAGCGAGGTGCAGATCGCGTCGACCTCCTCGTCGCCCTTCCACACCGCCATCGCCGCCGGCAGGTCATGCGCGGCATAGGCGTCCAGCACCGACTTGACCTGCTGCTGCACGAGGTCGGTCATGTGCTCCAGGCCGCGGAACAGCTTCAGCGGATGGAAGTCGGTCTCCAGCGCGGCGACGCGCTTGCCCATGTTCTTGGCGAGATCGCCGATGCGCTCGAGGTCGGTCGCAACGCGCATGGCGCCGACGATCTCGCGCAGATCCACCGCCATCGGCTGCCGGCGGGCGATGGTGAGCACCGCGCGTTCCTCGATGCGCTTCTGCAGCGCGTCGAGCTCGGCGTCGATGGTGACGACGCGCTGGCCGAGCGCGACGTCGCGGCGGATCAGCGCGTCGACGGAATCGACGATCATGCGCTCGGCGATGCCGCCCATCTCGGCGACCAGGCGGGTGAGCTCCTGGAGGTCGGTGTCGAAAGCCTTTGCGGTATGTTCAGTACCCATGTCGCGTCTCCTCAGCCGAACCGGCCGGTGATGTAATCCTGCGTGCGCCGGTCGCTCGGCGACGTGAAGATCTTGCTGGTGTCGTCGAACTCGATCAGCTCGCCGAGATACATGAAGGCGGTCTTGTCGGAGACGCGCGCCGCCTGCTGCATGTTGTGGGTGACGATCGCGATCGTGTAGTTCTCGGACAGTTCCTGGATCAGCTCCTCGACCTTGGCGGTCGAGATCGGATCGAGCGCCGAGCAGGGCTCGTCGAACAAAATCACTTCAGGGCGCACCGCGACGGTGCGGGCGATGCACAGGCGCTGCTGCTGGCCGCCGGAGAGCGACAGGCCGGAGGCGTTGAGCTTGTCCTTGACCTCGTTCCACAGCGCGCCGCCGCGCAGCGCCTTCTCGACGCGGTCGTCCATCTCGGACTTCGAGATCTTCTCATAGAGGCGGATGCCGAAGGCGATGTTCTCGTAGATCGTCATCGGGAATGGCGTCGGCTTCTGGAACACCATGCCGACCCGGGCGCGCAGCAGATTGAGGTCGAGCCTGGGGTCGAGGACGTTGGTCTGGTCCAGCATGAGCTGGCCGGTGGCGCGCTGGCCCGGATAGAGGTCGTACATCCGGTTGAAGATGCGCAGCAGGGTCGACTTGCCGCAGCCCGACGGGCCGATGAACGCCGTGACGCGGTTGGCGCCCAGCGTCAGGTTGATGTTCTTCAGCGCGTGGTGCTCGCCGTAATAGAAATTGAGATTGCGCACCGTCACCTTGGCCGGGGCTTCCGGCAGCGGCTGCGAGGCCAGATGAGCGTTGGAACTCATGGATACGGACAGGTCGGTCATTTTGCAGTCCTCTCGGCGCCGAGGATGCGCGCGCCAATGTTCAGGGCAAGCACGGTGAGCGTGATCAGCAGCGCGCCGCTCCAGGCGAGCTGCTTCCAATAGGCGTAGGGGCTCTGGACGAAGTTGTTGATGGTAACCGGCAGGTTGGCCATCGTCTTGTTCAGGCCGAGGCTGAAGAACTGGTTCGACAGCGCGGTGAAGAGCAGCGGCGCGGTCTCGCCGGCGACGCGGGCGGTGGCGAGCAGCACGCCGGTGATGAGGCCCGACCGGGCCGCACGATAGGCGATACGCTTGATCACCAGCGAGCGCGGCAGGCCGAGCGCCGAGGCCGCCTCGCGCAGGGGATTCGGCACCAGCAGCAGCATGTCCTCGGTGGTGCGCAGCACGACCGGGATCACGATGACGGCGAGCGCGAGCGCGCCCGCGATCGCGGAGAAGCCACGCATCGGCACCACCACCGCGCCATAGATGAACAGGCCGATGATGATCGAAGGCGCCGAGAGCAGGATGTCGTTGATGAAGCGGATCACCGAGGTCAGCTTGTCGTTGCGGCCGTATTCGGCAAGGTAGGTGCCGGCGAACAGGCCGAGCGGCGCGCCGATGCCGACGCCGATCAACGTCATGATGATCGAACCGACGATCGCGTTGCGCAGGCCGCCTTCGGTCGAACCGGGCGGCGGCGTATCCGCGACGAAGATCTGAAGATTGAGGCCGGCCAGGCCGTTGAAGAGCAGCGTGACCAGGATCAGCGCGAGCCAGGTGACGCCGAAGGCGGCCGCGGCGAAGCAGAGCCCGCGGATGACGATGTCCTTGCGGCGACGACGCGAATAGATCGGATTGAGCGCCATGACGTTACTTCCCCGCCTTCTTGTCCAGCCGCATCAGCATCAGCCGCGCTGCGGCCAGCACGAAGAACGTCAGCACGAACAGCAAGAGGCCGAGCAGGATCAGGCCGGACTGGTGCAGGCCGTCGCTCTCGGCGAACTCGGATGCGATCGCCGCCGAGATCGTGGTGCCCGGCGCGAAGATCGATGAGGAGATGCGGAACGAATTGCCGATGATGAAGGTCACCGCCATGGTCTCGCCGAGCGCGCGGCCCAGCGCCAGCATGACGCCCCCGATGATGCCGACGCGGGTGTAGGGGATCACCACGCTGCGGACGACTTCCCAGGTGGTGCAGCCGACGCCGTAGGCGGCCTCCTTCAGCACCGGCGGCACCGTCTTGAACACGTCGACCGAGATCGAGGTGATGAAGGGCAGCACCATGATGGCGAGGATCAGCGCGGCGTTGAACGTGCTGAGATAGGACGGCGGACCTGCGAAGATCGCGCCCAGCACGGGCACGCCGTCAAAGATCCTGATCATGAAGGGCTGGAAGGTGTTGGCCAGGAACGGGCCCAGCACGAAGAAGCCCCACATGCCGTAGATGATCGAGGGAATGCCGGCGAGCAGCTCGATCGCCATGCCGATCGGGCGGCGCAGCCATTGCGGGCAGAGCTCGGTGAGGAAGATCGCAATGCCGAGACCGACGGGAATGGCGATCAGCATCGCGATGAAGGAGGTGACGAGCGTGCCGTACATCGGCCCGAGCGCGCCGAGCACGGGCGGATCGGCCGACGGCGCCCAGCGCTGCGTCCACAGGAAGGAGAAGCCGTATTCCTTCATCGCCGGGAACGCGCCGACGATCAGCGAGACGATGATGCCACCGAGAATGAGGAGCACCGAGATCGCGGACAACCGCGTGATCCAGTAGAAGGTGACGTCGCCGAGCTTGAACGCGCTCAAGGCCTTGGCGCGGTCATACGGTCCGGCGTCGTCGATTACATCGCTCTGAACGGCCATTTCTGCCACGCCGATCCCCTGTGCCCGATAATATACGCTTGTTGTCAGTCTTTTTGTCGGTCTCGCGCTCCGGACACGGCATGACCGATCCGGAGCGGAAGTCTTGCGGGTCCCGGCCCTCGCGGAGCGGCACGCTGGACGATGCTTCGTATCGCCAGGGCCGCGCCGCGTCCGGGACGCGAGAGCCCTACTTAGCTCTTGATCTCGGCAGCCCAGGTCTTCTCGATCAGGGTCACGACGCCTTCGGGCATCGGGATGTAGTCGAGCTCTTCAGCCGCCTTGCCGCCGCTCTTGAAGGCCCAGCGGAAGAACTTGATGGCTTCCTGCGAGGCCGCCTTGTCGGTGGCGTCCTTGTGCATGAGGATGAAGGTCGCCGCGGTGATCGGCCAGGACTTCTCGCCGGGCTGGTCGGTCAGGATGACGTAGTAGCCGGGCGCCTTGGCCCAGTCGGCGTTGGAGGCGGCCGCCTGGAAGGCTTCGACGGTCGGCTGCACCGGCTTGCCGGCCTTGTTGACGAGACCGGTGTAGGTCAGCTTGTTCTGCTTGGCATAGGCGTACTCGACATAGCCGATCGAGTTCTTGGTCTGGCTGATGTTGCCCGACACGCCTTCATTGCCCTTGGCGCCGACGCCGACCGGCCACTCGACCGCGGTGCCCTCACCGACCTTGCTCTTCCAGTCCGCGCTGGCCTTGGAGAGGTAGTTGGTGAAGTTGAAGGTGGTGCCCGAACCGTCCGAGCGGCGGACCACGGTGATGGCGTCCGAGGGCAGCTTCACGTTCGGATTGAGCTTCTTGATCGCGGCGTCGTCCCACTTGGTGATCTTGCCGAGATAGATGCTGGCGAGCGTCTCGCCGTCGAACACCATCTCGCCGGGCTTCACGCCCTCGAGGTTGACGACGGGGACGATGGCGCCCATCACCATCGGCCACTGGACGAGGCCGTCCTTCTCGAGCTGCTCGGCCTTGAGCGGCGCGTCGCTGGCGCCGAAGGTCACGGTCTTGGCCTGGATCTGCTTGATGCCGCCGCCGGAGCCGATCGACTGGTAGTTCAGACCGTTGCCGGTCTCCTTCTTGTAGGCGTCAGCCCATTTGGAATAGATCGGGAACGGGAAGGTGGCACCGGCACCCGTGATGTCGGCAGCGAAGGCCACCGTCGTCGATGCGGCGAGCAAGCCGGCAGCGACCATGGTTTTGATGAAATTCATGCTGGTCTCCATACAGGGGAGCGAAGCGCCAACCGCGCCCGATCGCGCTCCCCGCGCCGCCCCTTTAGGAGCGGTCGGCTGTGCTTTTACGAAGGTTTCGTGACAGTCGGATGACACACTCAAGCGATTGAAATCGCTGGTGTTTCAGGCTTAAACTAAAGTCTTAGCCTGGGGAAAACAGGCGGTAAAAGTGGCGCCCTGCCGGGGCACGCTTTCGATCAAAAGCCGGCCGCGATGGCGGTTAAGAATGTGTTTCACCAGCGATAATCCGAGCCCGGTGCCGCCCTGCGAGCGACTGTCGCCGACGTCGACCCGGTAGAACCGCTCGGTCAGCCGCGGCAGGTGCTCGGGCGCGATGCCGGGGCCGAAATCGCGGACCATGATCCGGATTTCCTGAGTTCCATCAGTGGCTGCGGCTGAGGTCAGCGACACGATGACGCGTCCGCCGGAGGCACCGTATTTGAGCGCGTTCTCGATCAAATTCTCGAACAGGCGGAGCAGCTCCTCGCGGTCGCCCGCGATCATCACCGGTCCCTCGGGCAGATGGATCTCGACCTCGACCTGGCGCTCGCGCGCCAGCGGCTCGAGCCCGTCGGCGACCTGGCGGATGATCGGCAGCAGGTCGACCAGGGTGTCGGGCCGGACATGGGCCGACAGCTCGACCCGCGACAGCGACAGCAGGTCGTCGATCAGGCGCGCCATGCGGGTGGCCTGGTTGTGCATGATGCCGAGGAAGCGCTCGCGCGCCTTGGGATCGTCCTTGGCCTGGCCCTGCAGCGTGTCGATGAAGCCCGACAGCGCGGCCAGCGGCGTGCGCAGCTCGTGGCTGGCATTGGCGACGAAGTCGGCGCGCATCTCCTCGACCCGGCGCAGCGGCGTCTGGTCGTGGAAGGTCATCAGCATGCATTTGTCGGCGCCGCCGAAGCTGGTCGGCACCGGCACCGGCGTGATCATGAGCTCCAGCCAGCGGTCGACCGGGACGTGGTCGAGATAGGTGGCGCGCCGCGGCTCGGTGGTCGCGATCGCCTCGCGCAGCGCCGTGATGATCTCGGGCGAGCGCAGCGCGAACTGGGCCAGCTCGTTCCGGCGCAGCGCCGGTGCGAGCTGGGCGGCGGCGGCATTGAGATGGATGACGCGGCCGGCGCGGTCGAGCAGCACCGCCGGATCCGGCATGCCGGCGACGACCGCGGCCACCGCCGCGCTCTCGACCGGGTTGATGCGCCTGACGTCGTCGCGCGAGGCGGCGGGATCATGCAGTCGCCACGGGACCAGCGCCGCCGCCGCGATACAGAGGAACACGATCGCGGCGTGCAGCGCCGACAATTCGCCGAGCGAGACGACGACGGACAGCGCCAGCGCCGCGGCGATCAGGATCACGGTCGAATGCCGCAGCCGGTCGGACCAGGGCTGGGCGGAGGGAGAAGATGGGGCGTCGATCGCCATCGGGGCGGACTTCTCCTGGGGCTTGTCTGAAGGCCTGTCCAAATAAGGCTTGGCGCCGTCAGGCACCGCTGTCGCTGCGCTCTCTCACATAAGCGGCTTCACGCGCCGGGCCGGGGTCGAGCTTGAGCGCCGCCTGCTGCAAGCGCTTCGATCGTGCGCCGATGATAACTTCGCGAAACGTCAGCAAGATTACAGATATGACGAAGGGCGACAGATAATAGAGGACGCGGAACAGCAGCATGCCGCCCAGAAGTTCCTCGCGATCCATCTGCCAGAGACCGACCAGCATGGCGGCGTCGAACACCCCGAGCCCGCCGGGCGAGTGGCTAGCGAAGCCGAGCAGGGTGGCCGAGACGAAGATCACCGCGACCACCACGAAGCCGAGATTGGGCTCGTCCGGGACCAAAACGTACATCGCGAGCGCGCAGAAGCCGAGATCGACGATGCCGATCGCGATCTGCAGCAGCGTCAGCGGGCCGCCCGGCAGCACCACGGTCCAGGGCCCGCGGCCGACCACGCGCGGCTGGGTCCAGACCCAGACCACGTAGCCGACCAACCCGACGATGATCATCAGCGCCAGCGTCCGGTTCAGCCATGGCGGCAGCTGGTCGATCGAGGCGGCGGCCTCCGGATGATAGGAGATGCCGAGGCCGAGCACGGCGGCATTGCCGAGCCAGAAGGTCAGGCCGGCGAGGAAGCAGATCTTCGCGACGTCGATCGCGTTCAGCCCGTAGGCCGAATAGATGCGATAGCGCACCGCGCCGCCGGTGAAGACGGATGCGCCGACATTGTGGCCGATCGAATAGCTGGTGAAGGCCGCGAGCGCGTTGATGCGATAGGGCACATGGGCATGGCCAATCGCGCGCACGGCGAACAGGTCGTAGAAGGTCAGGGTGAAATAGCCCGCGGTGACGAACAGCGCCGCCATCGCGATCTGGGTCGGCTCGGTGCTCTTGATCGCTTCGAGGACTTCGTTGAAATCGATGCCTCGCAACATGTGGTAGAGCACATAGCAAGCGATGCCGATGACCGCGACGCTGATCACAACGCCAAGCTTATGCAGGACTTGCTTCTGGCGCAGAAACGACGTCGCCCTGCGTATGGCTTCCAGCATCTAGACCTCGAACAACGCTTCAGCGGCCAGGGTGGCCGGCGAACAGGCGGACGACGCACTGGCACTCAACGAACCCTCGCCGCCGGCTCCGGTATCGCGCATGCCCCCTGCCCCTCCACTAGCGCGTTTTGGGACGAAGTGGAATTCGCCAATTCGAACAAAAACACGTGCATTCAATATTTTAGGCAGGGTTGCGGGCTCCTGATGCACGGTTTGACGCCTTCGGCGGCAGGACTTGAGGCGAATCTCCATGGCGATCCTGCGCAGGCGCCATGAAGTTTTGATGATTTCGGCCGCACAATGTTCCTTCACGCCTTAAGCCGACGTCAATCTATGGACCGCGCCCGCCTGTTGAAAGAGGGGGCAATCCCGGCGTCCGTCCGACGGGTTGTCCGATGCGCCGGAAGGTCGCGGGCCCCGGGCGCGGCCTCAAGGCGCGGTCAAATAGCCGCGGCCATAGGCTGCGGCCTGATCCTCGAAGATCGCCATGGCCGTGGCCATCCGCCTGAAACCCAGGCGTTCATAAAACCCTTCCTTGCCCGGGACGGCGTAGAGGATGATCTTGCGATGGCCGCGGCAACGCACAAGCAAACGCTCGATAATGTCGCGGCCGAGACCTCGCCCCTGGCGGTCCGGGTGCACGGCGATATCACAGAGATAGGCGCAGTCGCGGCCGTCGGCCAGGACGCGTCCCGCAGCCACGATGCGACCATCCTCATTGGCGAAGGCGCGAAACATGCTGTTGCCGAACACCAGCGCGAGATCGGCCGGCGCCTTGTTGCCGAGCGGCGCGATGCGATAGAGATCGGATAGCTCATCCCAGTCGATCCCGGCGAGATCGTCGGCCCAGACAATCGACATCGCGAAGGCCTCCCCGGCTCAGTGCCGCGCGGCGGTGACGGCAGCGACGATTTCGTCGCCGTCCGGAAAATGTCCTTTGCTGCGGCTGGCGACGATCCGGTCGCCGAGCTTGACCTGGAAAACGCCGCCCTTGCCGGGGACGAGATCCGCTTCCAGCCCTAGCTGCCGGCGCAACGCCGCGGCCGCCTCCTTGGCACGCTTCTCGTATCCGCACGGCCGGCAATAGATGATGGTTACCTCGGACATCTCGTCCTCCTTCAGGCCGCAAGCTGGGGACGCACCGCTTCAATGCCGGCGATCCAGCCGGCAACGGAACGGCCGATCGCGTCGGGGTGATCCTCCTGGAGGTAATGCCTGCCAGGCCCGAGGCGGACGAGCGCGCAGTGCTGCAGCGAGGCCGCAAAGGTCTCGGCAAATTCGGGAGCGACGACGGCCCCCGGCTCCCCTGCGAACAGCAGCTTCGGATATGCAGACGCCTTGAGCGACGCATGAGCCGATTGCAGCGCTTCATAGACATCGGCGGGTTCGCCGGCGATCGGCAATTCCCGAGGGAATGCAAGAACGGGACGGCGGCTGTCCGGCGTCGGAAAGGGCGCGCGATACGGCTCCATCTCGTCGTCGCTCAGGGTGCGCATGATGCCGCCGGGCAGCACGCGTTCGACGAAGGCGTTCGCCTCCAGGATCATGGCCTCTCCCTCGCTTTGCGTCCTGAATTTGCGGAAAGCCTGGCGCGCGGGTTCGGCCTGGTGGAAATCCTGCCAGGTCGGCATCGGCCGGATGAACTCCATGAAGGCGAGCCCGCGCACGAAGGCCGGCCGGCGCGCCGCGAGATGAAATGCGAGCGCCGTGCCCCAATCCTGCGCAACGAGATAGGCCGAGGTGAGGCCGAGCTCGTCGATCAACGCGTCGAGATAGCGGACATGGTCGAAGAAGCGGTAGGCGATGTCGGGCTTGCCGGACCGGCCGAAACCGATGAGATCGGGCGCGATGCAACGCGCCACAGGCGCCACCAGCTGCAGGATGTTTCGCCAGATGTACGACGACGTCGGATTGCCGTGAAGGAAGAGCGCGACCGGCGCATCCTGCGTGCCTGTGTCGCGATAGGCCATCGTGCTTCCCAGCACGGAGGCGCTGCGGATCTGGATCTCGGAATGCTGGCTCATGTCGGCTCCTTGAAGACGGTCTTGAATGCGATGGTCTTGAAGCGCTCGAGCGCCTTGGGCGTGCGGTCGACCTTCATGCGCAGGATCGCGCCCTGCCAGGACGCGAGCAGGAAATCGGCAAGCTCCTCGGGCTCGAATTCGGAATCGATCTCGCCGCTTCTCTGCGCCTCGCTGATGCAGGCGGCGAAGGGCATGCGCCATTCGGCGAAAATTTCGGCAAGGCGGGTGCGCAGCATCTCGCTGCTGCCGGCCGCCTCCAGGCTGAGATCGCCGATCAGGCAGCCGCGTCCGTAGCCGTCGGCTTCGAGCCGGCCGGTGATGATGTCGAGATAGCGTTTGAGCCGCGCCCGCGGGGTCAGGGAGGCGTCTTCAAGGGCCTCCGCGACCAATCCCTTCGTGATCTCGAAATAGCGATCGAGCACCTCCGAGGCGAACGCTTCCTTGGAGCGAAAATGATTGGTGAAGGACCCCTGCGGGGCGCCTGCCGCAGTAGTGACATCGCGCACGCTGGTGCCGTGATAGCCGGTCCGGAACATGATCTTGAGACCGGCGTCGAGGATGGCGTCTTTGAGCGAGGGCTTGGGCATGGAGGAATAATACGCACGTACGTATTATTGTCAAGCGGAGCGTTTGACGTCTCTCTCGACGACGTGTCCGAACAGAAAGGGGGCTTCAGCCGGTCCGCATGCTCCGCGCCACCACGCGGTCGCGCAGCCAGGCGCCGATGGTGCAGCCGACCAGGTAGCAGGCGAACATGATCAGGCCGAGATCGAGCCAGTAGCCGAAGCGGCCGGGGACGATGTGTGCGAACGAGGCCGCGACCAGGGCGGCAGCAAGCGCGGCGAGCCAGCGCGCCGTCACCTTCGAGGTGCCGTTGCCGCGCTGGACCACCGAGATCCAGCCCATGCAAAAGCCCAGCAGCAGCGAGCCGATCAGCCAGCCCAGATGGAACGAGACGAGATAGGGCATCGTCACCTCACCAGGAATTCGATACGGCGGTTTTGCGCCTTGCCTTCGTCGGTGTCGTTGCCGGCGAGCGGCTGCGTGCTGCCATGGCCGACCGCGGTGAAGCGGCTGGCGGGCAGGCCGGCCTTAACCAGATAGTCGATCACCGCCTGTGCGCGCTTTTCCGAGAGAGCGCGGTTGAAGCCGTCCTCGCCGTCGGCATCGGTATGCCCGGCGACCTCGACATTGGTGGTGGGGCAGCGCAGCGCCGTCTCGATCAGATGGTCGAGAATGGCGGCGGAATCCGGATCGATGTCGGCGCGCTTGGCTGCGAAGCGGATCTTGCCCTTGGCCAGAAGGTCCGTGAACAATTGCTGGCACACGGTGCCATCGACCGGGCCTGCCGCGGGCTTCACGGTGATCTCCGGCTTGTACTGCCAGTTTTTCGGGAAGTCCTTGCCGAGGCCCGCGCGGATGTCGTTGGCGGCCCCCTCGTAGAGCGCATCGCCCGACAGCTTCACCTCGCGGTCGGAGACGACGAGCGTGCCGGTCGACAGCCGCGACAGCGCGCCGAGGGCTGCGATCACGGCGGTGTTGAAGGAGCCGGGCGCGCCGATGCTGGCCTTGAGATTGTCGACCACCTTCTCGGTGAAGAATTTTCGCGCGGCGCTGGTGGCGATCGCCGCGTGGATGGTGTTGTCGGGAACGTAGCCGGTCAGCGTCACGGTCGCGGCGACCGGATCCTTGTAGGCCTGGAAGATATAGGGCGGCGCCTTGACGTCGTTGGCGGCGATCGAAAAGCCCTCGGGCAGGTTCTTCAAAGCCGCCACGATCGCCTCGCGGCCACCGAGATCGCGCGCCATACCCGACAGATTGACCTTGGTGTCCGTGATCGTGATCTTGCCGTCCTTCAGCTTGCCGATCTGGTCCAGCAACAGCGTCGCTGCGGCCTCGAACCGCGGCGGCGCACCGCGCGCCAGCCCCATCTGGTCGGCCACCTCGACGCCGCCGACCTCCTTGCGGGCCGCCTCGGTCAGCCGGCCCTTCATCGACGGCAAGGGCGCGGAGCCTGACAGCGTCACCCGCACCACGTCGCGCTCGGCGTTCCAGATGAAGGGTTTGGCCTCGGGAACAAGGCGGGTCCGGTCGTCGACCAGGCGGACGCCGGGGACGGTCTCGACCGCCATCACGGCATCCCGCCGCCCCTCCTCGGAGAAGGCGTCCGCGGCCAGGCTGACATCGCGGCCGTCGACCGCGATCCGGGTCTTATCCAGGACGGTGTCCTTCAGCGCAGCCGAGCTGCGCGCCGACAGGTCGGCTTCGACCGGTAAGGTATTATTCCAAGCCGCAAATCCCCACATGACGGCCAAGGGGATCAGCCCGGGCCACCATTTGCTGGCCCACCTAAAAAGCTTCTTCATTCGACGACCCGAACTCTGGAACCGGAGACAAAACAAACCCTTGGCAGGCTGTCAAACCGGAAATGTTGCCCTTGCGAAGGCCTCACCCGGACAATCGGAATAACTTTTTCTTCAAGGGTTCTTCCGTAAGTTGAAAGCGGAATGCCAGAGTCCGCCAGCGGGTCATGAAACAACTGCGTAACAACGTCATCCGCGCCGGGCTGGGGGCACTCTATTTCAGCGGGGCGCACCACCTGCTGCGCCCGCTTTTGTCGGGCGTCGGCGCCATTTTCATGCTGCACCACGTGCGACCGGTCCGCGAGGCCGTGTTCCAGCCGAACCGGCATCTCGAAGTCACCCCCGAATTCCTGCGCGCCACGCTGTGCCATCTGCGCTCGCGCGACATCGACATTGTCAGCATGGACGACCTGCATGAGCGGCTGGTGCAGGGCCGGTTCGACCGCCGCTTCGCTGCCTTCACCTTCGATGACGGCTATCGCGATAATCTGGACTATGCGCTGCCCGTGCTGCGCGAATTTGACGCGCCTCTGGCGGTCTATGTCGCGAGCGATTTTGCCGAGGGCACTGGACGGCTGTGGTGGGTGGCGCTGGAGGCCGTGATCGCCAAGGCCGAGCAGGTCGATGTCAGAATAGGCAATTCCGCACTGCGGCTCGATGCGACCACACCCGCGGCCAAGCAGGCAACATTCGACCGCCTGCACGACTGGCTGCGCGCGCTGCCGGGCGAGCACGATCTGGCGCGAGAGATCGAGGCGCTCTGCACGACATACGACGTCGACATGGCAGCGCTGTGCCGCAGCCTCTGCCTGTCCTGGGCCGAGGTGAAGAGCTTTGCCGCCGACCCGCTGGTCACGATCGGCGCGCATAGCGTCAGCCATTGCAATCTCGCCAAGGTGGCCGAAGACGTCGCCGCGCGGGAGATCGCCACGAGCCGCGCGCGGATCGAGCAGGCGCTGCAGCGCCCGGTGCTGCATCTCGCCTATCCCTATGGCGACCGCGAGGCCGCGGGGATGCGCGAATTCGGCCTTGCTGCAACCGCGGGCTTCAAGACCGCGGTGACGACGCGGCCCGGCATGCTGTTCGCCGACAATGCCGCCCACATGACGGCGCTGCCGCGCGTCTCGCTCAACGGCAATTACCAGGACGCAAGAATCCTCCCCGTTCTGACCTCGGGCGCCGCGACCGCGATGTGGAACGGCTTCCGCCGGATCGCAGCGGCGTAGGCGCTGCTCCAATCTCCGCCGTCGTCCCTGCGAAAGCAGGGACCCATACCGCGTGATCTATCGATTGCGATCGGTAGACCTACCGAACGACCAGCCTTCGCCAAACTACTCCTTGTGGGTATGGGTCCCCGCGTTCGCGGGGACGACACCGCCTTGGATGGAGCGCTCTCGCGCCACACTCCTATCGCATCCAGCGCCTTTCTTGACTCCCCACCCCTCCCCGCCCAAAACATCGCCAACCAAGGGAGGAGGCACCATGTTCAACAATCTGTTCTCGCTCAAAGGCCGCGTCGCACTGGTGACCGGCGGCTCGCGCGGCATCGGCAAAATGATCGCGGCAGGATTTCTCAGCGCCGGCGCCGCGAAGGTCTACATCACCGCGCGCAAGGCGGGACCGTGCGAGGAGACCGCCAAGGCGCTCACCGCGCAATATGACGGCGAGTGCATCGCGCTGCCGATCGACATCTCGACGCTCGCCGGCGCCGAGCTGCTGGCAACCGAGTTCAAGAAGCGCGAGCCGAAGCTCGACATCCTCGTCAACAATGCCGGTGCCGCCTGGGGCGCGGAGTTCGACGAATTTCCGGAGAGCGGCTGGGACAAGGTGATGAACCTCAACGTCAAGGCGCCGTTCTTCCTGACCAAGGCGCTGGCCGGCCCGCTGCGCGCAGCCGCAAGCGCGGAGCGGCCGGCGAAGGTGATCAACATCGCCTCGATCGACGGCATCTTCGTCAACCCGATGGAGACCTATTCCTACGCCGCGAGCAAGGCCGGGCTGATCCATCTGACCCGGCGCATGGCGGTGAAGCTGATCTCCGACCACGTCGTGGTCACGGCGATTGCGCCGGGCCCGTTCCAGTCCGACATGAACCGCGCCGCGCGCGACCATGGCGACGAAGTCGCAACGCGCGTGCCTGCGGGGCGCATCGGCACCGACGAGGACATGGCGGGCGCCGCAATCTATCTCGCCTCGCGCGCGGGCGATTACGTGGTGGGCGCGACCATCGCGGTGGACGGAGGCATCGTCTATGCCAACCCGGGGATCAAGGGGAGCGGGTGGGATAGCTGAGGGGGCGAATGGTAGTTCGCCCTCACCTCACCCTCCGCGGTCATGCCCCGGCTTGACCGGGCATCCAGTACGCCGCGGCCTCTCGATTTATCTCTGACGCCTCTGGAATACTGGATCACCCGCTTTCGCGGGTGATGACACCATTTGTGTTGCGCCGGCGGCGGCCCTGACGCCTACGACTCGATCTTCACGTACTCGAAATCGCCGGGCTTGTTGTCGATACCGACCTTCGGCGGCGAAATCCAGGAGGCGAACTTGCCGCTCTCCGTGACGGGCTGCATCAGGGAGGTGATGAAGTCGCCGTCGGCGGTCGACGGCAGCCATTCGTCCTTGCGCTTCGCCCAGGTGGCATCGTCGATCAGGAGGCCGTCGGGCGTCGCATGCACGTCCTTGAACTCGCCGATGTGGCGGTGGAAGGCGACGTTGGGCAGGGTCAGCTTGAAGTCGTAGCCCGCGGTCGAGATCACCTTGTTCCAGCGCAGCATGCCCTTGACGCAATCCTGGCTGTAATCGTCGCGCAGGCGCATGTTGAGCGCGGTCAGCGCCGGCTCGTCGACCAGCTTGATCTCGCCGTTGATGAACTTCAGCACCGGATAGGTGGCGTTCTTGAGCTGGTGATCGTCCTCGATCTGGGTCTCATGATAGCGGCCCTTGATGCCGGCATTGAAGGCGTTGGCTGCGTTGGTCGAGACCTCCGAGCCAAACAGATCGAGCGACAGCGTGTAGTGCAGGTTCAGCTTCTTCTGGATGGTCGGCAAGTCGATCACGCCGAGCGCGCGGACTTTGGCGATGTCGGTCGGATCGGTGATGCCGGCCTCGCGCATCGCATCGCAGGTGCGCTGCACGACGCGGGTGATGCCGGTCTCGCCGACGAACATGTGGTGCGCTTCTTCGGTGAGCATGAAGCGGCAGGTGCGCGACAGCGGATCGAAGCCGGACTGCGCGAGCGAGTGCAGCTGCATCTTGCCGTCACGGTCGGTGAAATAGGTGAACATGAAGAAGGACAGCCAGTCCGGCGTCGCCTCGTTGAAGGCGCCGAGCATGCGCGGCGCATCGGCATCGCCGGAGCGACGGCGCAGCAGATCATCTGCTTCCTCACGGCCGTCGCGGCCAAAATATTTCTGCAGCAGATAGACCATCGCCCAGAGGTGGCGGCCTTCCTCGACATTGACCTGGAACAGGTTGCGCATGTCGTAGAGCGAGGGCGCGGTCTTGCCGAGATGGCGCTGCTGCTCGACGGAAGCAGGTTCAGTGTCGCCCTGGATCACGATCAGGCGGCGCAGCATGGCGCGATGCTCGCCCGGGACTTCCTGCCAGGCCGGCTCGCCATAATGCTCGCCGAACGGCACGACGCGGTTCTCTTCCTGCGGCGCAAGCAGAATGCCCCAGCGATAGTCGGGCATGCGGACGTAGTCGAACTTGGCCCAGCCGCGCGGATCGACCGAATAGGCGGTGCGCAGATACACCAGCGATTCCTGGAAGCCTTCCGGCCCCATGTCGCTCCACCAATCCATGTAGCCGGGATGCCAGCCCTCGAGCGCTTTGAGCACCTGGCGGTCTTCGGCGAGATTGACGTTGTTGGGAATCTTGGTCGAGTAGTCGACGTTCATGATGTTCATGTTCATGTGGACCTCCCGTGAGGGACTAGCTCGTTAAAGGGGCGAATGGCGAATGGCGAGTAGCGAATGGAAACTCCTATTCGCCATTCGCCACTCCCTACTCGCTAGACTCGCGTCATATCGAATTTCGGCTTCTGGCCGCTGCCGTAGCGGCGCAGCGCGCCTTCCTCGCCGACCGCGTTGGGGCGCTGGAAGATCCAGTTCTGCCACGCGGTCAGGCGCGAGAAGATTTTCGATTCCATCGTCTCCGGGCCGACGAAGCGCAGGCTTGCTTCCATGCCGGTGAGGCTGTCCGGCGAGAAGCTGGCGCGCTCCTCCAGGAACACGCGGACCTCGTCGTCCCAGTCGATGTCGTCGAGCGCGAAGGTGACGAGGCCGAGCTCCTCGGCCTGCTCGGCGTCGAGCGCGGTGCCCATCGTGGCTTCGGCGCGCTCCACATCGGACGGATCGGCCTGGAAGCGCGACTCCAGCCGCGTCAGGCCGTGGCTCATCGGATACGGGCCGAAATTCACGGCGGAGAGCTCGATCGACGGCGCCGGACGGTTGTCGCCCTGGCGCGTGCCGATCAGCATGTAGGAGCGGTCGGCGGCGAAGACGAGCTCGGCGAGCGTGCCGGCAAAGCAGGAGCCGGGCTCGACCAGCGTCACCAGTGTGCGCGAGGTGACGTCGATGCGCTTCAGCACGCGCTTCCAGTAATGGCGGATTTCGTTGACCAGCCAATGCGCCTTGTTGGCTTCGAGGAACGCGTCGTGCGCGAGCACATGGGCGCGGTCGCCATGGCTCTTGAACACCAGCATCGCGATCTCGAGCTCGTTGATGCGCAGATGAAGGATGGCGTCGTCGAGCTCACGCGCCACTTGCAACGGCCAGAACGAGGCGCCTTGCGCCATCATGCCGTCGATGTCGGCGGGCGGTGCCACCTCCGGCGCCTTGATCGAGATGGTGGCGATGCGGGCCGTGCGGTCGATATCGACCGTGACGAAGCCGTAGCGGATGCTGTTTTCGTCGATGAGGCGCTTGAGCTGCGTCAGCGCGATGCCCTTGCCGCTGCCCTTGCGCTTCGAGGCGGCCGCGAACTCCTTGGCACGCTCGTTGATCTTGGCCTCTAACTTCGAGTTCGGTGCGATCTCGTCGACGAGGCGCCATTGCACGGCGCGCTTGCCCTTGACGCCTTCCTCGATGGTGCAGAAGAAATCGGCGTGGTCGCGGCGCACCTTGCGCTTGTCGACGACGCGGGTGAGGCCGCCGGTGCCCGGCAGCACCGCGAGCAGCGGCACCTCAGGCAAAGCAACGGCAGAGGAGCCGTCGTCGGCGAGGATGATGTGGTCGGTCGCGAGCGCCAGCTCATAGCCGCCACCGGCGGCGGAGCCGTTCACCACCGTGATGAAACGCTGGCCGGAATTCTCCGACGAGTCTTCCATGCCGTTGCGGGTCTCGTTGGTGAACTTGCAGAAGTTCACCTTGTGGGCATGGGTCGAGCCCGCGAGCATGCGGATGTTGGCGCCGGCGCAGAACACGCGGTTCTTGGCCGAGCGCATCACCACGACCTTCACCTCGGGATGCTCGAAGCGCAGCCGCTGGACCGCATCCGCCAGCTCGATGTCGACGCCGAGATCGTAGGAATTGAGCTTGAGCAGATAGCCCTCGAACAGGCCGCCATTCTCGTCGACGTCCATGGTCAGGGTCGCGACGTCACCCTCGACCGCGAGCTTCCAGTGCCGGTAGCGGGACGGTTCGGTCTGGAAATCGATGAATGTCGCGCCGCCTGCGAGGCGCCGATCTTCCCCGGCCATGGGCCACCCTTGAGCTCGTTTTGGTTTAGCGTTAGATGCACAATAGTGCATCTTTTTGGATGCGTCTAGCCCTTAACTGCCGGCGCATGCACTTTGTTTCATGCAGTCGGCCAGGACCGCACGATCGCGCCAAGCGCGATCCAGTCGCCCTTTGCGAGCTGCGGGCGGCCGATCTTGGCCTGGAGCAGCGCCACCAGGGCCGCGACCGGAAAGCTCTCGACGAAACCGTCGCCGCCGCTGGCGAGCTTGCGTGCGCTCAACGCGCGCAGCTCGGTCAGAGCGTCGCCGAACAGGCGCGCGGCCGAATGCGCCTTCTGCATGCGCAGGCGCAAATTGGCATTGGCGATGTGGATGCAGGCGCGCAGCAGGATGCGTTCGCGGCCGCTCTGCGGGGCTGCGGCCCACACCGTCTCCAGCACCTCCTGCGCTTCCCAGAAATAGCCGCGATCGTTGAGCGCGAGCCCGTAGCGCAGCGCCGGATGGCGGGCCGGCACGTAGCCGCGAAAGGCCGAGGGCACCAGCGCCTTGGCCAAGCGAAGCGTCTCGTCATCGGCCTCGATGGCGCCGGTCTCGCCCGGCACATAGGCCCATTGCGGCCATGGCAATTGGCCGCTCGCATGTGAAGGCACATTCATCGATGTGCCTCCGCATGGTCATGCGGCGCGTCCCTGGAGTCCCTGATCGTCGCGCAGGGCCGCTTTTGCAAATTGCTCAATCGCGTCAAGCGTCGCCCCCGGCGCTTCACGATGCGGGGAATGGCCCGCGTCTGAAATGACTTTAAAATCTATCGGACAGTAACACTCTTCCTGCGCAATTTCGACCTGACGCAATGTCCCATATTGGTCGCCTGCACCTTGCAGGACCATCATGGGGACGCGGATATAGGCCAGATATTCCGAGATGTCCCAATCGCGGAATTTCGGATCGAGCCAGGCGCCGTTCCAGCCGTAGAAGGCGTTGTCGACATCCTTGTGCCAGCGCGACAGCTTGGCCTTGAGGTCGGTGGTCTCGAAGCTGGTCTTGATCTCCGCGATGGACTTCACCGAGATGTCCTCGACGATGAAGTGCGGCGCGATCAGCACGAGGCCGCTCAGGCGGTGATCCTGATGCGCGCCGGCATAGATCGTCGCGATCGAGCCGCCGTCGGAATGGCCGAGCAGCAGGCCGCGCTTGAAGGGAACTGCGTCGAGGATTTTCGGCAACACGTCCAGCGCCTCGCGCTGCATGTAGTCGAGCGGCCGCGGCAATGTCACCGGGCTTGACTGGCCGTAGCCTGCCCGCGAATAGGCGAAGATGCCGGCACCGGTCGCTTGCTGCAGCTTCTCGGGAAAATCGCCCCAGAGCCCAACCGAGCCGAGGCCTTCATGCAGCATGACGATGGTGGGGGCGTCGGCCGATGCAGGCGCGAGCCATTTGTATTCGAGGCTGGCGCCGCCGATGCTGAGGAAGCCGGTGGGGGTGAGGTTGGTCATGGTCGAAGTCCCATTCCTGGCCAAGGCCGAGATGCCCACCCTCCCCGGGAGGGGGCGGGTCGATTCACAGCGAGCGTAGCGAGATGTGAAGCGGGGTGGGGTGACAGTCTCTCCGCAGATGCAGCGCCCGCGTGGAGAGATCACCCCACCCCGTCACGCATCTCGCTGCGCTCGATCGCGTGCCGACCCTCCCCCTCCAGGGGAGGGTAAGCAAGTGCAGTTCGCACCATCAATTCGTCCCTTCCCGCAGCTTGAACCGCTGGATCTTGCCCGTCGCCGTCTTCGGCAAGGACTCCACCACGTCGATCCAGCGCGGATATTTCCACGGGCCGATCTTCTGCTTGACGTGCTCCTTCAGCATTTCCTGAAGATCGCTCGTCGTCGCGCCGGGGCGCAGCACGACGAAGGCTTTCGGCTTGAGCAATCCTTCCGGATCGGCCTCGGGCACGACGGCGGCCTCCAGCACGGCCGGATGGGTGATCAGCGCGCTCTCGACCTCGAACGGCGAGACCCAGATGCCGGAGACCTTGAACATGTCGTCGGCGCGGCCGCAGAAGGTGTAGCGGCCGTCTGCATCGCGAACATATTTGTCGCCGGTGCGGGTCCACGGTCCCTCAAAGGTGCGGCGGCTCTTGTGGCGCTGATTCCAGTAGCCTTCGCCGGCGGAGGGCGCATCGACCAGGAGCTCGCCGACCTCGCCGTCGGCGACATCCTGGCCGGCCTCGTTGACCAGCCGCACCGCATAGCCCGGCACCGGCTTGCCGGAGGAGCCGTATTTGATGTCGCCGGGCGCGTTCGACAGGAAGATGTGCAACAGCTCGGTCGAGCCGACGCCGTCGAGAATGTCGACGCCGAAGCGCGCCTTCCAGCTGGTGCCGACGGATTCCGGCAGCGCCTCGCCGGCCGAGGTGCAGATGCGCAAGACGCCGCCGCCACGCTCGGCCTTCATGGTCTCGTCGTTGAGCATGGCCGCGAACAAGGTCGGCACGCCGTAGAAGATCGACGGCCTGTAGCGGTTCATCAGATCGAACATCCGCGCCGGCGTCGGCCGTTCGCTGTTGAGGATCACGCTGGCGCCGACCGACATCGGGAAGGTCAGCGCATTGCCGAGGCCATAGGCAAAGAACAGCTTTGCCGCGGAAAGACACACGTCGCTCTCGCGGATGCCGAGCACCTGTTTTGCGTAGGTGTCGGCGGTCGCCTGCAAATTCGAATGGATATGGCGCACGCCCTTGGGCATGCCGGTCGAGCCGGACGAATAGAGCCAGAACGCCGGCTCGTCAGGATGCGTCGCGGCGGTGGTGAACTGATCGCTCTCGCCCGCAAGCTCTTCAGCGAGCTGCTTGTGCCCGTTCTGCTTGGCGCCGGAGACCACGACATGCTCGAGATCGGGCATGCGGCCGACGACGTCCTTGATGACAGGGTAGAGCGCCTCGGAGACGAACAGCACACGCGCGCGGCAGTCGGCGAGGATGTAGGCGTATTGATCCGCGGTCAGCAGCGTGTTCAACGGCACCGGCACGATGCCGGCGCGGATCGCGCCCAGGAACACGACCGGAAAGTCGATCGTATCCAGCATGATCATCGCCACGCGCTCCTCGCGGCGGACGCCGAGCCGGCGCAGCATGTTGGCGGCGCGTCGGCTCTCGCGCTGAAGCTCGCCATAGGTGAGCCGCGAGACGGTGTCGTCGAAGGCCAGCTTGTTGCCGCGGCCCTCCTCGACGTTACGGTCGAGCAGCCAGGTCACCGCGTTATAGGATCCCTCGCTCACGGACTTCTCCCCCGGATTTAGAATTATAATTCATAGAAAGACACCACGGCGGCTTGCTGTCAATGCTAGCAGGCATTATGTTTCATTAAAATGCGCCGCAGGACACCCTTCAAAAAGACATCCCTTAAAGAAGGCTCATGACCGACAGTCCCGACGCCGAATCCCGATTTCTCGAACAGCTCGGCCAGCGCGTGCGCACCATGCGCGCTTTGCGCGGTATGTCGCGCAAAGTGCTCGCCAAGGTATCAGGAATCTCGGAGCGCTACATCGCGCAGCTCGAAAGCGGCAAGGGCAATGTCTCCATCGTGCTGTTGCGCCGCGTCTCGGACGCGATGGGCGCGCATCTCGAAGATCTGCTTCCCAGCGCCGACCCGACGCCGGACTGGCAGATGTTTCGTGACCTGTTGCGCAAGGCCACGCCTGCGCAGATCGCGCAGGCAAAAGATCTGCTCACTGGGGGCAGCGCCTCGGCGCCGCGACGCGCGCCGTTCTGCGGCATCGCGCTGATCGGCCTGCGCGGCGCCGGCAAGTCGACGCTCGGGCGCATGCTGGCGAAGAAAGTCGGCTGGAGCTTCGTCGAGCTCAACAAGGAGGTCGAGCAGCAGAATGGGCTCTCGGTCGCCGAGATCATCGCGCTGTACGGCCAGGAAGGTTTTCGCCGCATGGAGCAGGCGGCGCTGCAACAGCTGCTCGCGCGCAACGAGCTGATGGTGCTGGCGACCGGCGGCGGCATCGTGTCCGAGCCTTTGACGTTCGACCAGATCCTGACCTCGTTCTACACGATCTGGCTGAAGGCCGAGCCCGAGGAGCACATGGCCCGCGTCCGTCGCCAGGGCGATTTGCGCCCGATGGCCGACGACCGCTCCGCCATGGCGGAGCTGCGCAACATCCTGCTCAGCCGCGAGCCGCTGTACTCGCGCGCGACGGCGGTGGTGGACACGGCAGGTCTCTCCGTCGATGCAGCGGCAGCACGGCTGATCGATGCGGTACGGCCCGTGCTGCAGAACGAGGCCCGCAGCTTCGGCCTGCGGAGTGTGGCGCTGTAGGGCGATTGGATCTCGCTGGAGCTACACTCTCCGCTGTCGTCCCTGCGAAAGCAGGGACCCATACCGCGTGATCTATCGGTAGCGCGCGCCGCCCATCCCGAACGACCAGTCTTCGCCAAACTCCTCGCTGGGGTAATGGGTCCCTGCGTTCGCAGGGACGACAGCGGAGATTTGTGATCGAGCTGCGATCATCATATGTGCTGGCCCAGCAGCAAACATCCGGACCACCAATGACCTCCACCGACGTCACCACCTCCATGTTCGAGCGGATCGGCGGCAGCGCTACGATCGACGCCCTGGTCGATCGCTTCTACGAACGCATGGACACGCTGCCGGAGGCGAAGATCATCCGCGCAATGCATACGGACGACCTCGGCCTGATCAGGGATGTGCTGAAGCGCTATCTCACCGAATGGACCGGCGGCCCGCGCCTCTATACCCCCGAGAAGGGCCATCCGCGGCTGCGCCAGCGCCACATCGGCTTTGCCATCGGCGATGCCGAGCGCGATGCGTGGATGCTCTGCATGCGCGGCGCGATGGAGGAGACGGTGACCGACACGGCGGCGCGGCTGGAGCTCGACAAGGCGATATCGGGCCTCGCCGACTGGATGCGTAACCGGCAGTGACAGGGCGGCAGCGCCTCGACGCAATTCGAAGGCGTATCATGGACCCGCATCGCGTGATTTGAGTTCCGCGGCGATCGCCTGCTAAGCTCCAGACATGACCGACATCCTTCCCGATACCATCCGCCGCCTCTACACCGATCCCGGCGAGTACATCGACAGCGATCATCCGGCCGTGCAGCAATTTGCGGCCGACGCCGTGCGCGCGGATGCGAGCGCGCGCGAAAAAGCGAGCGTGCTCTACAAGGCGGTGCGCGATGGCATCCGCTATAATCCTTACGTCAGCATGCGCGTCGCCGAGACGTTTCGTGCTTCGAGCGTTCTCGCCGCGGGCCAGGGCTATTGCGTCGGCAAGGCCGCGCTCTATGCCGCCGCCTGCCGCGTCCACGGCATCCCGGCACGGGTCGGCTTTGCGGACGTGAAGAACCATCTCACCACAGAGAAGCTGCGCGCGAGCATGGGCACCGACATCTTCACCTGGCACGGCTTTACGGAGGTGCATGTCGATGGCGCCTGGCGCAAGGCGACGCCGACCTTCAACGACACGCTCTGCGCCAAGGTCGGCGTGGCCCCGCTCGATTTCGACGGTCATACCGACGCACTGCTACATCCCTTCGACGGCGAGGGGCGCGCCTACATGCAATATGTCAACGACCGCGGCACCTATCACGACGTGCCCGCAAAATTCCTGATGCGCGAAATGGCGCGCGACTACGCCAACATGCAGGGCGAAGATCTGTCGGGCCGTGACATGGAGCGCGAAGCGGCGGAGCGGTAGCACACGATGGACGCACCTGCCGATGTCATCCGTCGACCGGCCTCGCCGCGCCTTGCGCGGCTGATCTCGAGCATCTCGTTCTATCGCGAGCGCGGCCTCGGCCTTTCCGCCTTCCGGCACGCCGCGCCGCTCGCGCTGCCTCTCCTGGTGAATCTGGGAACGCCCTTCCGCATTGCGCTCGGACACCAACCGGATCGTGCCGACGCGCAGCCGAGCTTCGCGGCGGGTCTGTTTCCCGGACCGGTCGTGATCGAATCCGACGGCCGCGCCGAATGCGTTCAGGTCGATTTCACGCCGCTCGGGGCGTATCGCTTCTTCGGAGGCGCCGTGCCCGACCTGACCGCGCGCATGGTCGGCCTCGACGACATTCTGGGAAGGGACAGTGAGAACCTGCGCGCCAGGGTCGCCGAGGCGGTCGGCTGGCAACGGCGGTTCGAGATCGTGGAAGACTTCGTGCGTCGCCGCGCCGTGCACGAGCCCTCGCCTGCGGTGGCTTTCGCCCTGGAGACGCTCTGGCGAGGCGCGGGCGCGGTCAGGATCGCCGACATCGCCTCAGACATCGGCTGGAGCCGCAAGCATCTCACGCGCCGCTTCCACAACGAGATCGGCGTTGCGCCGAAAACGCTGGCGCAGATGCTGCGCTTTCATCGAGCCTGCGCGCTGGCCCGGACGGACGGCACGGGCGGCTGGGCGGCCATTGCCGCGGACGCCGGCTATGCCGACCAGGCACATCTCGCGCGCGATTTCCGGATCTTCAGCGGCGAGACGCCGACCGGATGGGCCGCGCGGCTCGACGTCGTCGATCCCCGCCTGAAGCGCGACGGCGGGGGCTAGCGCCAAACGGCGGCCAGGACGGCGCGAGACGGTCAAGTCCCATTTGTTCAAGCCGGCTGCCGCGATCCGAACTAGGGTCAGCTCTGCAGCAAGCTTGCAAGCACTTGCATCGAACGTCTTGCATCAAACCTGGAGAGTTTCATGAACCAGCCGAACGGCTATGAAGCGCCGCGCCTCTACCACACCATGCGCTGCAGGGATGCGGAGGCGATGATCGCCTGGCTGAAGAACGTTCTCGGCTTCGCCGAACGCGTGGTGTACCGCAACGAGGGCACGGTCATTCACGCCGAGCTGGCGTTCGGATCGTCGATCCTCATGCTGGGCGCGCATCGCGACGATGCCTACGGGAAACTGGTTGGCGATATCGGCGGCCGGCGGACGGATGCCGTCTATATGGCCGTTGATGATCCCGACGCGCTCTATGCGAAGGTGAAAGCCGCTGGTGCAGAGATCGAGATGGAGCCCTACACGACCGATTATGGCAGCCGCGATTTCGCCGCGCGCGATCCGGAGGGCGGCCTCTGGAGCTTTGGCACCTATTGGCCCAAAGTCGACGAACAGCCGCTCGCCGGATAGGTGGACTCTCACGTCAGCTACTGCTCGGCGGCCGCGGCTCGAGCCCAGCCGCGTCCGCGCCGGGAATGCGGGCGGCCCGGCCGTCTTGCTGGCTAGATCGACCAGTAGTTCGGATGCTGGTAGGGCCGCGAGCGGTCGCCCCAGTCGAACTCATCGCCATCGAATTCGCAGGGACCGCTGCTCAATTGCTCCGGCGTCAGGTCGGCCTGGAAGGCCTGGCGTCCCGGATCATATTTCAACGCGCTCCACTGCACGGGATAATGGTGATGTGTCCCGAGCAACCTGCCGGTCTTGACCACCGCGTAAGCGACCGTTCCACTGACCTTGTCGAGCATCAATCGCTCGATCGTGCCGAGCTTCGTGCCGTCACACCCATAGACGGCGACGTGTTCGACGCGATCACTGGGAACCATGGTGTGTTGCATGGCGTGCTCCCTGGGTTCTTGCGTTGCGGGCATTATAGTCCTGTAGCCCGGATCAGCGAAGCGACATCCGGGGCCTTGCGATGCTTCCCGGGGTATCGCGACGCTCGCCCGGGCTACAACTAGAGCAGTTGCGAACGCACGGAGTCCGCGCCTTCCCGCAACAGCGGCAGGAACCGGTCGATCAATTCCTGCGCCGGCACGCGGTCGACATGGGCGCCCATGTTGATGGCGGCGACGATCACGTCGTCGTAGCGGCGCACCGGAACCGAGATCGAGCGGAAATGCGGCTCGGCCTCGCGGTCGACCAGTGAATAGCCTTGCGTGCGATCGGCGGCGATGCGCGCGAGCAGCGCCTTCGGGTCGGTCTGCGTCTGCGGCGTCAGCGCCCCGCGCGTCATCGCCTTCAGGCGCGCGGCAAGGTCGGCATCGTCGAGCTGGCCGAGCATGGCGCGGCCGACCGAGGTGCAGAACGAAGGCAGCCGATAGCCGATCTCCAACCCGCCCGAGAACACGCGCGCCGGGCTGCCTCGGGCAATGAACACGACGTCATCGCCGTCGAGCACCGCGAGCGAGGAGATTTCGTTCGCTGCGGTCGCAACGCGATCGAGCACGGGTTGGAGCACCGCAACGAGCTGATTGGAACGCAAGTAAGATGCCGCCAGCGTCAGCACGTGCGGCGTGAGCGAGAACAGCTTGCCATCGCCGCTGACAAAACCGCCGCGCTGCAGCGTGAACAGCATGCGCCGGGCGGTCGCGCGCGGCAGGTCCGCGGCGCGGGCGAGATCGCTCAGCGTCATCGGGCCTGCATTGCTGCCGAAACATTGCAGCAGGCGCAGGCCGCGATCGAGCGCCTCGACGAAATCCGTCGCACGCTCGTCGCTCTCACTGCGCTTCAGCTTGGGCATGGGACGGGACAATCCTGCAAAATAGTGCTTGCTGCTGCCCCAAGGCATGTCATAATTCGCCCATTCGTTCAATAGGCGAACAAGCGCCACTCCACAAGGATGCACCGCCATGATGAGCCAGGAGCAGAACGACCTGATCACCCGCACCGGTCCGAAGGATCCGTGTGGAAAGCTGATGCGGAGCTATTGGCAGCCGGCGGCGCTGGTGGATGAGCTGGAGGGCGAGCGGCCGATCCGTCCCATCAGGCTGCTCGGCGAGAACCTGGTGCTATTCCGCGACGAGACCGGACGCTACGGCCTGATCGACCGCCACTGCGCCCATCGCGGCGCCGACCTCGCGTTCGGACGGCTCGAGCACGGCGGCCTGCGCTGCGCCTTCCATGGCTGGCTGTTCGACGCGACCGGCCAGTGCATCGAAACGCCGGCCGAGCCGAAGGACTCAAAGCTCTGCCAGAACATCCGCCAGCGCTCCTATCCCGTGGTCGAGAAGAGCGGCATCCTCTGGGCCTATCTCGGCGAGGGTGAGCCGCCGGCTTTTCCGGAGCTCGACTGTTTCGTCGCGCCCGGCACGCACACCTTTGCGTTCAAGGGCCACATGGCCTGCAACTGGCTGCAGGCGCTCGAAGTCGGCATCGATCCCGCGCACGCCTCCTACCTGCATCGCTTCTTCGAGGACGAGGACACCTCGACCGCCTACGGCAAGCAGTTCCGCGGCGCCTCCGCGGGCTCCGACCTGCCGATGACGAAAATCCTGCGCGAATACGACCGCCCGATCATCAATGTCGAGCACACCGAATACGGCCTGCGGCTGATCGCGCTGCGCGAGATCGACGAGGAGCGCACCCATGTGCGCGTCACCAACCAGCTGTTCCCGCACGGCTTCGTCATTCCCATGAGCACGGAGATGACGATCACGCAGTGGCACGTGCCGGTCGACGACGAGAACTGCTACTGGTACGCGATCTTCACCAGCTATTCGAACCCGGTCGACAAGCAGAAGATGCGCGACCAGCGGCTCGAGCTCTATGAGCTGCCCGACTACGTCTCGCGCAAGAACAAAGCCAACGATTACGGCTTCGATCCGCACGAGCAGCAGACCGCGACCTATACCGGCATGGGCACCGACATCAACGTGCACGACCAATGGGCGGTCGAATCGATGGGCGCGATCCAGGATCGCACCAAGGAGCATCTCGGCTCGAGCGACAAGGCGATCGTGCAATATCGCCGCCTGCTGCGACAGGAGATCGAGAAGGTCGGCGGCGGCGAGAAGCCGATGCTGTTTCTGGACG
This sequence comes from Bradyrhizobium sp. IAR9, assembly GCF_013408065.1. Lineage (NCBI taxonomy): Bacteria > Pseudomonadati > Pseudomonadota > Alphaproteobacteria > Hyphomicrobiales > Nitrobacteraceae > Bradyrhizobium > Bradyrhizobium sp. IAR9. Next base: position 24,677 of record NZ_JACBZW010000023.1, on the reverse strand, counting down.
AGAGCAGAGCACGCAGCATCCAGGGACCGGCCACCATGGACGGCATCGGGCCGACCCAGGGGTGGGAGCTCTACTGGATGGAGGTCGACGTCAAGCGCCGCCGCGGCGCACCTTGGGCCGCACCGGTGCCGAAGGAGATCGCGGACAACGTGCACCGGCTGACGGCGGCGGAGTGACGTTCGTGCACGGACCCCGTAGGGTGGGCAAAGGCGCAAAGCGCCGTGCCCACCATGCTTTCGTTCAGATGACAGATTGCGTGGGCACGCTTCGCTTTGCCCACCCTACGGCAGTTGAGGGAGTAGCACAGTGACTTTCGTCGCGCGTCATGCGCTGTGGTCGGATGAGCAGAGGGACGCGGCGACGCGCATGCGCCGCATCGTCGAGGACAAGAATCTCGAGGCCATCCGCCTCGCCTTCCCCGACCAGCACGGCATCCTGCGCGGCAAGACCATCATCGCCTCCGAGGCGATCGCCTCGCTGGAGAGCGGATGCTCAATCACCACCACCATGCTGGCCAAGGATACTTCGCACCGCACGGTATTCCCGGTGTTCACCGCGGGCGGCGGCTTCGGCATGAAGGAGATGGAAGGCGCGGCCGACGTGCTGATGGTCGCCGACCCCACCACGTTTCGGGTTTTGCCATGGGCGCCGACCACGGGCTGGGTGCTGTGCGACCTCTGCTTCAATGACGGCCGCCCGGTGCCGTTCGCGACGCGCGGGCTCTACAAGCGCGCGCTGGACGAACTCGGCACGCGCGGACACGATTTCGTCGCCGGTCTTGAAGTCGAATTCCACATCTTCAAGCTCGACGACCCGCATATGCGCCCCGAGGACGCCGGCCAGCCGGGCACGCCACCATCAGTGAGCCTGCTCAGCCACGGCTATCAATATCTCACCGAGCAGCGCTTCGATCAGATGGAGCCGGTGCTGGAGATCCTGCGCCGCGACATCGTCGCGCTCGGACTGCCCTTGCGCTCGGTCGAGGTCGAGTTCGGGCCGAGCCAGTGCGAGTTCACCTTCGCGCCGCGGAAGGGGATCGAGCCCGCCGACAACATGGTGCTGTTTCGGAGCGCCGTGAAGCAGATCGCGCGGCGGCACGGCTATCACGCCACCTTCATGTGCCGGCCGAAACTGCCGAACGTGTTCGCGAGCGGCTGGCATCTGCACCAGTCGATCGTCTCGCGCGCCAGCGGCGAGAATCTGTTCATGGTGAAAGACGGCGGCGAGCCGCTCAGCGCCTTCGGCCGCTCATACCTCGCCGGCCTGCTCGATCACGCCCGCGCCTCGACGGTGTTCACCACCCCGACCATCAACGGCTACAAGCGCTACCGCTCCTACTCGTTGGCGCCGGACCGCGCGATCTGGGGCCGCGACAATCGCGGCGTGATGATCCGCGTGCTCGGCGGCGCCAATGATGCCGCAACGCGCCTGGAGAACCGCATCGGCGAGCCCGCCGCCAATCCCTATCTCTACATGGCCTCGCAGATCCTCTCGGGCCTCGACGGCGTCGACCGCAAGCTCGATCCCGGCCCCTCCGCCGACACACCCTACGAGACCAAGGCGCCGCTGCTGCCGAAATCACTGCGCGATGCGGTCAGCGCGCTGAAGGACGATCCGTTCTTCCGCGAGAAGTTCGGGCCGGAGTTCGTCGACTATTACACCCACATCAAGAACGCCGAGATCGACCGCTTCCTGTCCGAAGTGACCGACTGGGAGCACCGCGAATATTTCGAGGTGTTTTGACATCCTGTCCTGGGGATTCCTCTCAAGGCGAGTACGGCTCACGGCCATGTGAAGCGGCTTCGTCGCGCCGGTTCCGACGACATCGCACCGCTGCCGGACGAAGCCATTTTCCATCCCCGCGAAAACCCACGGAAAGAATCCTGCGCTAGGATTCCCGCATGTGATCAACAGTGGAGTTCGATCATGTGGGAACAATTATTCAGTCTGATCTACCGTCTGTCCTGCCGGACAACCTTGATCAACATCGGTGTGCATCGTCTGGCGCGCTGAAACTCAATGGATGCGCGATAGGTAAGACGGATTGACCAGATTAGGAGCGTTTCCATGCGCAAGCTGATCCTGATCGCAACGGTGTCTCTGCTCACAAGCCAGGCCTATGCGGGTGGGTCGCGGAGCCTCAGCCTGGCAGCCAGCAATTCAAGCCAGCAGGCGACTGAGCAGCCCGCCACGGCGGCAGCGGTCTCGCCGCAAACCACCCAAGCGCCGTCGCAGCCGGCAAACGTCCAGACTGCGACCACCGCACCAACCTCAGCGACGGCACCGGCGGCCACGACGGCACCAGCATCAGCCACGCCATCACCGCCGCCGGCAGGCACGGCCGGAACGACCAAGCCGAAGCGGCGCCAGTCGCCCACCGAGGCCCGAATCGTGCGCGAGTTGCACCGTCACGGGATCTATTGGTGATCCCGCTCACCAGCGATAGCCGAGCGTTGCGATGACGGTCAGCGGTGCGCCGCGATAGCAGTACCCGACCTGGCACGTCGTGTAGTGCAGATTGAACAGGTTCTTGGCGTTGACCTGGAACTGCAGGCCCTTCAGCTCCTTCGCCGCCTGGCCGAAATCATATTTCAACGCAGCATCAACCAAGGTCACCGAGCTGTTCTTGAACGTGTTCAAATCGTCGCCATAGCTCCAGGACATGTAACGCACGCCGCCACCGATACTCAGCCCGGCAAACGGGCCGGCCAGCGGCAGGGCATAGTTGCCCCACAGCGTCGCGGTGTGCGGAGGATTGCCCGACGGAAACTTCCCGATCTGCGCGCTGTCGCCGGCCTGCTTGGTGACCATGTCGAGATAGGTGTAGGACGAGGTGATGTCGAAACCACCGCCGAGGCTCGCCAGCGCCTGCAATTCGAAGCCGCGGCTTTGAATCTCGCCGCGCTGGACCGTGACGCCGGTCCCGGTCGTGACGAGGCCCCCGCTCTGGGTCAGGTCGAACACCGCAGCAGTGATGAAGCTCCTCGTCCCCTGCGGCTGGTACTTGACGCCGATCTCGGTCTGCTTGCCGGTGGTAGGCTTGAAGAAGGCGCCGGTGGGATCGACGCCGAGATTGGGAAAGAACGAGGTTGAATAGGCGACATAAGGCGCAACCCCGGAATCGAATACATAGGTCAGCCCGGCGCGCCCGCTATAGGCCTGTTCGGACTGCTGCTGGCGGGTCAGCGCGAACTGATCCTCGCCCGTGGTGCGAACCCAGTCGCTGCGGCCGCTCAGCGTCAGGATCCAGTGGTCGAGCTTGGCCTGGTCCTGAATGTACACGCCGGATTGGGTCTGCCGCTGCTGCGTCGAGGACGAGATCGCGGGATCGGGAATGGATTCCGGCGCGTAGACCGGGGCGGCCAGATTGAGGGGGGAAACCCCGAAGCCAAATCCCTGCTTGTCGTTGAATTTCGACGCCGTGTAATCGGTGCCGAGCAGGAGCGTGTGCTGCACCGGGCCGGTCGAGAGCTTTGCCTCGACCTGGTTGTCCATGATGGCCGATTGCAGCGTGTCGTGGACGTAGCCGGTATAGCGCGAGACGACATTGCCGACGGGAGCGCCGAGAAAGCCGACATAGCGCGTGACCGCATCGACATCGACATAGCGGAATTTCTGGCGAACGGTCACGGCGTTGTTGAACGCATGCTCGAACAGATAGCCGACGCGTCCCTGCTCCTGGTCCAGCGAGTTATAGGACGGACTGCCGGTGAAGATGTCCGTCGTGGTGCCGGTGCCCGTGGAATAGGTGAACATCGAGCCCGGCGTCTTCGATTTCTGGTAGGCGCCGAGAATGGTGAGGGTCGTCGATTGGTCCGGCTTCCAGGTGACGGCGGGAGCGACATAGACACGATTGTCCTTGCCGCCGGGCACGAACACGTCGGCGTCGCGCACGACGCCGGTCAATCGATAGGAAAATTGACCGTTGGGATCGACCGGACCCGAGAAATCGAAATTGCCCTGCACGCGCTCGCGGTCGCCGAACACCGTCTGCACTTCGTGGAACGGCTGGCTGGTCGGCAGCTTGCTCTGCAGGTCGATCAGACCGCCGGGCGAGCCGAGGCCGTAGAGGGCCGAGCTCGGCCCGCGGACCACGGTGATGCTGTCGACGCCATAGGGCTCGGTCTTGAACACGCCAAGACCGGCGCCGACGAGGCGCAGGCCGTCGAGATAGATGCCGTTATAGGTGATGTCGAAGCCACGGATCGAGATGGCGTCGAAGCGCGGATCGTAACCTGAAGCATCGATGCGGACGCCCGGTTCATAGCCGACCGCCTCGGTCAGCGTCTGCACGGCGCGATCGTTGAGCTCCTTGCGGGTCACGACCGAGATCGACTGCGGCGTCTCGAGCAATGGCGTGTTCGTCTTGGTGCCCGCCGAGCTGCTGCTTGCGACATAGCTGTTCTCGCTCGACGGATTGGCGCGGCCGCTTCCCGCCTCGCGCGTGTCCGCGTTTCTGGCTTGTCCGGACCCGGCATTGCGCGGCGTCGCGGCGCGGCCACGCTGCGATTGTGAGGCGCGCTGGACAGATTGGGCACGCGGACGCGCCTGGCTCGGTGCCTCCACCGTGACCGGCGGCAATGTGCCCGCCGTCGAAGGCGAATTGGTTCCGGAGACCTGTGCGGCCGAGGGCGTCGCGTGCAGGACCATTCCCAAACCGGCCGCTCCCAGACCAGTTCTCACCAACCGTTCCCAGCCGAGCGTCTGCCCGTCGTTCCGCCTCATCGTCTTCCCCGAGTTCCGTGTTCAACAACCCGGGTGTAACCAGATCAAAGCGGCCGCCGCCTTTGCGCGCGCGCAAATCACCTTTGATCCCACGTGGAGGCTTTCAAGTTTACTGATAGCGGCTCGGCGAATGGCCAAAGCGCCTGCGGAAAGCCGTCGCGAAATTTGCCGGATGGGCGTAGCCGACCCGATAGGCCGCTTCGGTGACGGACAAGCGCTGATGAATCAAATAGGCACGTGCGGCATCGAGCCGCTGAGCCCTGAGATAGTCGATCGCGCTCTGGCCATATGCCATCCGGAATTTCTGGTTGAAGGACCTGCGGCTCAGCCCCGCGTTCCGCGCCAGTTCGTCGATGCTCCAGGGATAGGCGAGATCGGCATCCATCCGCTGCTTCACCGATTGCAGCCGCGTCCACTGCAGATCGGTGGCGGGATCCGCCGCAATCCGGCCGCGCTCGCCGAACAAGGCGTGGACCACGATCTCGGCGGCATGCGCCGACAGCAGCAATTGCGCCGCGCTGCCGGTGACCGGCGGCGAAAACATTTCTGCCGCGACCGCCTGTATGCGCGCAGATGCCCTCAGCGAGACGATCGCTGCGCCCGAGACGTCGTTCGCAAACAGCGCCCGAAACTCATCGCCGAGTCCAAGTCCATCGATCGAGGTTTGGGGAAACGCCAGGCCGATTGCGGAACGCTCGCCGGAATGAACCGCGCGTTCCGCTGCGCAGGTCTCGCGCACGGCAATTGCCGTCATCTGCCCGTCGCAGCCAGTGCTGCGCGTCAGAATGCCGCGGCCTGCGCCACCATCAACGGAGACCGAAATGAACAGGCCCGGGGCTGCGATCGCAGAGCCTTCGGCATCGGCTCGAAACTCGCCTCTGACAAACACGCAGCCCGGAAAATCCAGCCATTGCGCTGTCGAAGCGCCCGGCTGTGCGGAACCGATGTCGTCTTGAGGCCGTCCGACAATTTGATCGTAGAAGTCCCGCATCGAATCCGCTTACGCCGCGGCTTCTTTGACCGCTTGACGGCGGCGCGCTCAAGAGCTCTGCGCGCGGTTTGGAGGGATTCGAAACTGGATTTGCTCGAAGAGAAGCTTGCGCGTCGCGCGCGGTCGGCAGGAACGCGCCTCAGATGCCGAGATATTTGTGCTGGAGATCCGGCTCCGCCATCAGCTGATCGGAGGTGCCGCTCCACACCGTCTTGCCGCGCTCGATGATGGTATGGCGGTCGCAGATGCGAGCGAGATGGTCGACGTTCTTGTCGACGACCAGGATCGACTGTCCGCGGCTCTTGAGCAGCGACAGGCAGCTCCAGATTTCCTCGCGGATCAGCGGCGCGAGGCCTTCGGTCGCTTCGTCCAGGATCAGGAGCTTTGGATTGGTCATCAGCGCGCGGCCGATCGCGAGCATCTGCTGCTCGCCGCCGGAGAGCTGGTTGCCCATGTTGGCGGCGCGTTCGGCAAGGCGCGGAAACAACACGTAGATCGCGGCCAGCGTCCAGGGACTGGGGCTGCCGAAGCGGTCGGCGGCGGCCGCGACCAGGTTTTCGCGCACGGTGAGGTTCGGGAAGATCTGGCGTCCCTCGGGGACCAGGCCGACGCCGAGCTTTGCGATCCTGTAGGAGGGAAGCTGCCTGACCTCGGCGCCCGCGAAACGAATGCTGCCGGCGCGCGCCGGCGTCAGGCCCATGATGGAGCGGATGGTCGTGGTCTTGCCCATGCCGTTGCGGCCCATCAGCGAGACCATCTCGCCCGGCTTGATCGACAGCGACAGGCCGAACAGCACCTGGGAGAGGCCGTAGCAGGTCTCGATGCCGTCGACCTCGAGCAGCGTGTCAGCCATGATGCGTCACCACGTGCTGGTCGCCGAGATAGGCGCGCTTGACGTCCTCGTTGGCCCGGATCGCGGCCGGATCGCCCGAGGCGATGACGCGGCCATAGACCAGCACCGTGATGCGGTCGGCAAGCGCGAACACAGCCGGCATGTCGTGCTCGACCAGCACGATCGAGACTTCCTTGCGCAGCTCCTGGAGCAGCTTCACCATGCGCTGGGATTCGGTGACCCCCAAGCCCGCCATCGGCTCGTCGAGCAGCAGCAGCTTCGGCTTGCTCGCGAGCGCCACCGCGAGCTCGAGCTCGCGGCGCTCGCCATGGCTGAGCCGGTTCACCACGACATCGGCACGATGCAACAGGCCGACGCGATCGAGCGCGGCGTGGGCGGCATCGCGCAGGGATCGCTCCTTGCGCGCATTGGCAAAGAAGCGAAACGAGGTGCCGGCATGGGCTTGCGCCGCCAGCGCGACGTTGTCGGCGGCGGTGAAGTCGAGCAGCAGCGAGGTGATCTGGAACGAACGTGCCAGGCCCAGCGCGCAGCGGCGATAGGCCGGCAAATAGGTGATGTCGCGTCCCGCCAGCGAGACGCTGCCGGAATGCGGCTCGAGATGTCCGGTGAGCTGGCTGATCAGCGTGGTCTTGCCGGCGCCGTTCGGGCCGATGATGGCGTGCAGCTCGCCCGCGGCGACGTCGAGCGAGACGTTATCCGTCGCAACGATGCCGCCGAAGCGGCGCACCAGCTTTTCGACGCGAAGCAAGGGTTCAGCCACGGCCGGCCCTCCCCAGCATGCCCATGATGCCGCCGCGGCCGAACAGCACGATCAGCAGCAGGAGCGGGCCCATGATCAGCGCCCAATATTCGGTGATCTGCGACAGGAATTCCTCCAGCAGCAGGAACACCACCGCGCCCATGATCGGGCCGAACAGCGTGCCCATGCCGCCCAGGATCACCATCACCATGAGATCGCCGGAGCGCGTCCAGTACATCACGGCCGGGCTGACGAAGTCGGTGTTGTTGGCGAGCAGCGCGCCGGCGAGGCCGCACATGGTGCCTGAAATGACGAAGCAGACCAGCTGGTAGCGCTTTGCCGGGAAGCCGATCGCCTGCATGCGCTGCTCGTTGGAGCGCAGCCCCTGCACGACGAGGCCGAAGCGCGAATTGACGATGCGCCAGATCAGGAAGACGACGCCGAGGAGGCAGGCGAGGCAGAGATAATAGAACTGCGTACGGTTGGACAGGTCGATCAGCCCGGAGAAGTCGCTGCGCTTGTAGACGGTGAGGCCGTCATCGCCGCCGTAGCGCGCCAGCCCCGAGGCGACGTAATAGGCCATCTGCGCAAAGGCCAGCGTGATCATGATGAAATAGACGCCGCGGGTGCGCAACGAGAGCGCGCCGATCACCAGCGCGTAGAGGGCGGAAGCGGCGAGCGCGACCGGAAACTGGATGAAGCCGGAACCGACGCCTTCCTGGGCGAGCATGCCGACGGCGTAGCCGCCGATGCCGAGATAGGCGGCGTGGCCAAAGCTCATCATGCCGCCAAAACCCATGATGAGGTTGAGGCTCGCGGCCGCCAGCGCCAGGATGATGATGCGGGTGAACAGCGTCAGGATGAAGATGTTGCCGGAGAGCTGCGAATAGAGCGGCAGCAGCACGAGGCCCGCCAGCACCAGGGCCGTGACGGCCTTGCTCACATTGAAAGACTTCATCGACGGTTGGCCGGAAACAGCCCCTCCGGCCGCACCACCAGCACGATCGCCATCAGGAGATAGATCAGCATGGAGGACAGCGCGGGCGCGGCGGTGGAGGCCGCGGCGCCGCTCAACACCTGCCGCAGCAAATTGGGCAGGAAGGCGCGGCCGAGCGTGTCGATCATGCCGACGAAGATCGCGGCGAGGAACGCGCCACGGATCGAGCCGATGCCGCCGATCACGATGATGACGAAAGCGAGGATCAGGATGTTCTCACCCATGCCGATCTGCACGGTGAGGATCGGCGCCTGCATCAGCCCGGCCAGCCCGGCGAGCGCGGCCCCCAAGCCGAACACCAGCGTGTAGAGCAGCTTGATGTTGATGCCGAGCGCGCCGATCATCTCGCGGTTGGAGGCGCCGGCGCGGATCAGCATGCCGATGCGGGTGCGCATCACGCCGAGATAGAGCAGCAGCGCCACCAGCAGTGCCACGATGATGATGGCGAGGCGATAGGCGGGATAATGAATACCGGGCAGGATTGGCACCGGCACGGTGAGCCAGGCCGGCAGCGGCAGCGCAAGGCCGGCCGGGCCCCAGATCAGCCGCACGGCTTCGTTGAAGAACAGGATCAGGCCGAAGGTCGCCAGCACATGGTCGAGATGGTCGCGGCCGTAGAGATGCCGCAGCGCGCTCATCTCGAGCACGATGCCGAGCACCAGCGTAGCCCCCAGCGCCATCAGCGCCCCGAGCAGGAAGCTGCCGGTCCACGCGGCGAAAGTCGCGGCGAAATAGGCGCCCATCATGTAGAGCGAGCCGTGCGCGAGGTTGACGAGATCCATGATCCCGAACACCAGCGTCAGGCCGGCGGCGAGCAGGAACAGCAGCAGGCCGAACTGCAATCCGTTCAGGAACTGTTCGACGACGAGCAGCATCAAGACTCTTTCAGGCGCACGCGGTGTCGCGCCGATGTTCGAACACGGTCGCCATCAGTGAAAGAGCTCCCCCTGCCTGTTCAAGGCGGAAAAATGGGTAATGGCAGTATCGTTCAGAGGCAAGAGCGATTCGACACCAAACATGCACTTTGTTGCATGCGGGTGCATGCGGTCGAGACGCTCCTGCAAGAAGGCTGCCGTGCAGGCTGGGGCAACCTGCCGCACCCAAACGATGACCCCCTCGCCGGTGGCCGGCGAGAGGGTGCGACTTCGTCGGAATGCAAGGAAGGATTACGTCTAGTGCGACGTCATCTGCTGGGGAAGATCGTCCGGTTCGGCGAGCACGCTGTTGGCCGTCGAGGCCTCCAGCGCCGCCATCCGGAACAGATAGGCGAGCGTCGCCAATCCGGTGTCTTCCGCCATCTGCGCCAGCTCGAGCGCCATGTCGGACATGTAGCCGAGATTCTCGTCCCTGATCTGCGCCATGATCTGGCTGTCCCGCATCATGTTCGACATCTCAGGCGCTCTTTCGTTGCGCGGCAGCAGCGCCGCAGAGGTTGGCACGGGCGACGGCGTCCAGACGCGGGCCGTCCTGGCGCACGACCGAGGTCATGCCGATACGATCGTGCAGGGCATCGAGGGTCTCGCGACGAATGTCGATGGTCGCCGCCATGGTCCATGCATCCTCCACCAGAGCCGGCAGGCCAAGCGGGGTCACCATGAAGCCGGCCTCGTGGAAGCGCGGCAGCCACCAGGTCTCCATGATCGCGCTGACCTGCGCGATCCCCTGATTGAGGCAGAACTCCTGCACCGCCGCCATCAGTTGCAGGTTGAGCGCGCCGTCGCGGCGATCACGCACGACGAAGTAGCGCGACCATTCCCAGACCAGCGGATCCGCGGGGCAGCCGCGCACCGACGCCAGATGCGGGAACACCTCGCTCATCATCGAGGGCTTGGTCGTCGGGTAGAGCCGGTGGCCACCGATGACGCGCCGTCCCTCCAACGCAAGCAGATAGACGGTATCCTCGTCGTCATAGGAATCGATCTCGCGGCAATCCGGCCTGCGCAGCGTCTCCCAGCGCCGCTCCTCGACGAAGATATCGTGGCGCAATCGGAAATGCTGCTCGATCACGTCTTCATAAAGGTGGCGATTTACCGCAGAAATTGCGTGAATCATGAAAACCCCCAATCATCCTCAATGGGGGCAGAGTCTGCGAAAAGAGCCGGATTCGATATTGGGAAATTTCCCAGTACGGCGCTTACGGATTGATGATTTTGTTCCGAATCGCCAGCGCTACCGCATGCGTGCGGTTGACGGCACCGAGCTTGCGCGCGGCAGTTGCAAGATGCTCTTCCGCGGTGCGCTGCGTGATGTGCAAGATCTCACCGATCTCCCAGGCCGACTTGCCCTGCGAGGCCCAGGAGATCACCTCGCGCTCGCGCGGGGTGAGGCGCGTCGAGGGATAAGGCGTCGGCTCGAGCAGACGGCGTATGTGGTCGAAGCCATACATCGCCATCAGATGCAGTGCCGGCTTGCTGCGCGGATTGAGGTCGAGATGAACGCCGCCAAGCGACACCGCCGCTTCATAGCCGGTGAGCCCGTGGATCGGCACGATGAAGCCCCGCGACATGCGAAAATCGGTGGCGCGGTTCATCACCTCGGCCGCGTTCGGCTCGAGTTCGGCGTCATAGGGCGCTTCCGACCATTCGAACGGATTGACCGATTGCCGACACAGCCGCACCACCGGATCGAAGCGGTCGTAATTGTTCTGGGTGTAGAGGCTGAACCAGCCCGCCGGCCAGCGCTTGGCAAGCACCATCTGCGCAAACCGCTGGTCGGGATTGGGCAATCCCGTCACGATGATGGTTTCGAAGCCGAAGCGACCGAACGCCGTCTCGAGCGCATTCATGGCATCGGGCACCTTGCGATAGGTCCCCAGGCCTTCAATGAAGTCGAGCGCCTCCCGGCCATAATCTACGGCGGACATCGGTGCGTTTCCTGCCCCACACCGCCTCGTATAGCACGTATTTGGGGACTGCCTCAATTCGCTGCGGCCGTAGTTTCCCGGTGCTCATCTGCCCTGAAGATTTAAACTACTTGTGGCAGAATTGGCCTCACGATACACCTGAGCGACCGAAGCGGGAACACCACGATGGAAGACGAGGATATTGCCCTCAACAGCGTGCTCGGCCTGGAATTGAACCGCGTGTTTTTCGCCGTCCGCGAAACCGCAAACAAGCAGAAGATCATCGAGTTCGCGCGCGCGGTGCTGGAAGGCGAGCGCGAGGAGCTGGCCGAGAGCGTATTGCCCGAGGGCCCGGCGAGCTGAGACACGGCCGCAGCGCCGACGAACCAATTCGAGCGCCGCCGCCCTTCTGTTCGAACGCGCTGATTTTAGTCGAAAACAATCTGACAGCGAACTTGAGTTTCCCTTCTCCCCTTGCGGGAGAACGTGGCATAGGCGGCCTTCGGCCGCCGTTCTAAATGGACGCCGAAGCGAAACTTCGGCTATGGCGCCGGATGAGGGTCTCTATCCACAAGTGCAGTATCGTAGGGTGGGCAAAGCGACTTGTCCGCCATAGCTCGAAGAGCGACGGCGGAAGCGCGCCCACGTCCTGCCTGTTTGGTGAGACGACGTGGGCACGGCGCAAGTGCGCCTTTGCCCACCCTGCGATTCCGCACTCGCTGAGAGAGACCCCTCGCCCGTCTCGCCGCTTTCGCGGCGAGCCACCCTCTCCCCCAGGGGGAGGGGGAAAGCTCCCCTCCGCCATCCACATCCACCCACACTTGCCGCTGGATGACAGCGCAGCTCTCGTGAGATGATTGCCGCCATGATCATCTTTCGGATGCCAAGGACATTTCACGAGCATGATGACGCTGCGCCAGGTTGAAGTGATCCGTGCCGTGATGGTGACGGGCACCATCGGCGGTGCGGCGAAGCTGCTCAACGTCTCGGCGCCCGGGATCAGCCGCCTCGTCAAATACACCGAGCGCTCGCTAGGCATCCGCTTCTTCCAGCGCCAGAACGGGCGATACTTCCCGACGCCGGAAGCCGAGAACATCTTCGAGCAGATCAACGGCGTCTACAAGAAGGTCGACGATCTCTCAGAGATCATCTCCAAGATCGGCCGCGGCGGCTTGTCCGAGCTGCGCATCGGCTCGGTGCCCAGCATCTCGCAGGTGATGGTGCCCCGCGCGATCGAGCGCGTCCGCCGCCGCTATCCCGATCTCGGCATCGACATCAACATCCTCAAGCTCGAGGAGGCCATCGACTATCTCATGCTCGGCCGCGGCGAGTGCGTGGCGATGAGCTACCGGCTGGAGCATTCCGGGCTCGACTTCATGCCGCTGGCCTCGGGCGAGCTGTACTGCATCGTGCCGCCGGGGCACGAACTCGCCGGCCGCAAGCAGGTCTCGGCCGCCGAGATCACCCGCTATCCGCTGATCGGCATCGATCCCAACGATCCCTACGGCCGGATCATGGCCGAGATCTTTGCCCGCAACCGTCTCGCCTACAACATCACCATCCGCGCGCGCTTCGGCACCACGGTCTGCGCGCTGGTGAAGGCGGGCCTCGGCATCGCCATCATCGACCAGTTCACCGTGGCCCATGGCGGCTATCCCGGGATCGAGCTTCTGAAGATCACCGAGCCGACGCGGTTCGACACTTACATCGCGGTCAAGCGCGGCGCGCCGCTGTCGCTCCATGCCGAGTCTTTCATCGAGTCGCTGCGCGCGGAGATGCGGGCGGTCGAGCCATCCCGCGGCAACGGCAAGGCCGCCGGTGCGCGCGGACGGAAGAAATAACATCATGTTAGGTTTGTCGGATAAAAGGGTAATTGTGTTAGGCGGGGGAAAGACTATCGTCGCAGCTGGAACTCCCTTGGACTTGCGGAGATTTCCCCGCTAATGGCCGGGACCGAACGGGCCCAACGAGACGATAGCGAACCATGTCCAAGCGCGGATACGCCGCCAGCAAGAAGCTCCTCACCGGCCTGATCGGCGCGCCGATCGCGCATTCCGCGTCCCCCGCCATGCATGAGCGCGCCGCCGAAGCGCTTGGCCTGCGCGGCCACTACCAGCTCATCGAGGTCGCCGGCGCCGATGCGGCCGGGCTTCGCATGATGCTCGAGGGCGTGCGGCGGCTCGGCTTTGCCGGCGTCAACGTCACCTACCCCTACAAGGAGGCCGTGGTGCCGCTGCTCGACGAGCTGGCGCCGGCTGCGGCGACCATGGCGGCAGTCAACACCGTCGTCGTGAGAGACGGCCGGCTGATCGGCCACAACACCGACACGACCGGCTTTGCCCGCGCCGTCGCGCCGCTGCTGGCGTCTTCCGGAAATGCGGTGGCCGTGATCGGCACCGGCGGCGTCGGCAAGGCGATTGCCTTTGCGCTGGCGAGCCTGAAAGTGACGGACCTCCGAATCTTCGACAGCGAGCCGGCACGCGCCGAAAAACTCGCCGCGCTGCTGGCCAGGCACGGCGGCGCGCGGGTGGCTACGAGCGTGGAAGATGCGCTTCGTGGCGCAACCGGCCTCGTCAACGGCACGCCGGTCGGCATGCTGCCGAACCGGGACATCCCGGTCCCAGCCTCGCTGCTGCGCGAAAACCTGTGGGTCGCCGACGCCGTCTACTCGCCGTTGATCACGCCGCTGCTGGCGGCGGCGCAAGCCAAGGGCGCGCGGATCATGACCGGGCGGGAGCTCGCGATCTATCAGGCGGCCGACGCCTTCGAACTGTTCACGGGCCTTGCCCCATCGACCGAGATCATGGGACAGGCATTCGACGAGGTGATGGCGGCACGAAGCTCGGCCTATCACGCAGCGTAACCGAAGCGGCCGACACAAGGCCGCGGACAATCTCGACGAAAAATGGGAGGAGAAGCCATGAAATCGACCCTGCTGGCAGGCGCCCTGCTTGCCTTCGCGACTGCAACCAGCGTCCACGCCCAGGCCATCAAGCTCGCCAACGTCGCCGAGCTCTCGGGCGGCGGCGCCACCGTCGGCACCAACTGGAAGAACGGCATCGATCTCGCGATCGAGGAGATCAACGCCAAGGGCGGCGTGCTCGGCCGCAAGCTGGAAGTCAGCCATGCCGACTCGCAATCCAACCCCGGCGTCGCCCGCGCCCAGGTGCAGAAGGCGCTCGACGCCGAGCCCTATGTGCTGCTCGGACCCGGCTATTCCGGCTCGGTCAAGGTCACCGCGCCGCTCGCCGCCGAAGCGGGCATCGCGCAGATCATGGGCGGCGAAGCCGCCGAGCTGACGCAGGCCGGCAACAAATTCCTGTTCCGCACCTCGTTCGGCCAGCAATCCTCGATGCCGAAGGTCGCGAAATACATCCACGACGAGATGAAGGCGAAGACGGTCGCGGTGGTCTGGGTCAACAACGATTTCGGCCGCGGCGGACGCGACGTCGTCGTCAAGGAGCTCGACCGGCTCGGCTCCAAGGTGGTCGCCGACCTCTCGACCGAAGCGGGCCAGGCCGATTTCGCCGCCGACGTCGGCAAGATCAAGGCCGCCAATCCGGACGCTGTCTTCGTCTATCTGAACGAGGAAGAGAGCGCGCGCATCCTCAAGGAGCTGAAGCGCCAGGGCGTCACCGCGCCACTGATGGGCGAGACCACGCTGATCGGCCAGAAGGTGATCGAGCTCGCCGGCGACGCCGCCAACGGCGCACGCGGCCATGTCGGCCTCACCACCGATGCACCGGTCGATCTGATCAAGGCGTTCCGCGAGAAGTTCTCCAAGAAGTACAATTATGTCCCTGACCATAACGGCCTGAAGGGCTATCTCGCGGTCTACATGGTGAAAGCCACCACCGAGAAGATGGGCAAGGTCGACCCGAAGAAGTTTGCCGAGACGCTGCACGGCCTCACCATCAAGGCCGCGGACGAGCCGGGCATCCTGATGGACGTCACCTTCAGCGACACCGGTGACATCGACCGCCAGAGCTTCCTGGTCGAGGTGGTCGAAGGCAAGCAGGTGGTGAAGCAGGTGCTGCCCAAGGTGAAGTGAGGTCTTCTTCACCTCTCCCCGCCTGCGGGGAGAGATCGGATCGCATCAAGATGCGATCCGGGTGAGCGGGAGCCTCCGCGAGTCCAACTGGTAGCGACCGCGCGGAGACTCCCCCTCACCCCAACCCTCTCCCCGCAAGCGGGGCGAGGGAGACGGGACACGAGAGGGGAACATGTCCAACCTATTCGATCTTCTGGTCGCGGGACTGGCCACCGGCGCGATCTATGCGCTGGTTGCGGTCGGCTTCACGCTGCTGTGGCAGACTTCGCAGACCATCAATTTCGCGCAAGGCGAGTTCGTGATGCTGCCGGCGTTCCTGATGCTGGCGGCGATGCATGCCGGCGCGCCGTTCTGGCTCGCGATCATCCTCGGCATCCTCTTGTCGATGATCCTGCTCGGGCTCGCTTTCAAGATGCTGCTGGTCGATCCGATGATGCGCCATGGCGTGCTGCCGCTGGCGATCGCGACCATGGCGCTCGCGATCGGCCTCAAGGAAGCCGTCAAGCAGTTCTTCAGCGCCGAGGCCTCGCCCTTTCCCTCGATCGTGCCGACCGGTGACATCTCCATCCTCGGACACGCGGTGTCGCTGCAAAGCATCGGCGTCCTCGCCGTTGCCATCGTTGCCGTGTTCGGCTTGACCGCCCTTCTCAACCGCACCTCGCTCGGCCACCAGATGCAGGCGGCGGCGCAGAACCCGACGGTCGCGCGCATCATCGGCGTGCCCGTGGAGCGGATGATCCTTCTGACGTTCCTGATCAACGCCTTCCTGGTCGCGCTGGCGTCGCTTTTGATCACACCGATTTACCTCGCAAAATTCTCCTCCGGCGAGGTGCTGGGACAGGCGGCTTTCATCGCGGCGATCGTCGGCGGCTTCAACCAGGTCCGCGGCGCGATCGCCGGCGGCCTTTTGATCGGCGTGCTCGACAATCTCGCGGCCGCCTATGTCTCGACGCAGTACCGCGCCGCCGTGCCGATGATCTTCCTGATCGTCGTCATCCTGTTCCGGCCGCAAGGACTGCTCGGCCGCGCCGAGGAGCGCACGGTATGAGCAGCTTTGCCAAGCCCCTGAAGATCGCGCTCGGCCTCATTGTCATCGCCGGCCTGATCATCGTCCCCATGAACTTCAACCGCTACGGCCTGTTCATCCTGAGCCAATGGGCGGTGATGACCATCGCCGCGATGGGGCTGAACCTCACGCTCGGCTATGCCGGCCAGGTCTCGCTGGCGCAGGGCGCGTTCGTCGGCATCGGCGCCTACGCGGCGGCGATCATGACGACGCATGGCTGGCCGCTGCCGGCGGCGATCCTGGTTGCGATCGTGCTCAGCTTCGCAGTCGGCTGGGTGCTCGGCTATCCCGCGCTGCGCGTGCAGCATCACTACCTCGCCTTCGTCACCCTGGCCTTCTCCACCCTCGCCTTCCTCGTGTTCCGCAACGAGAGCTGGCTCACCGGCGGCATCTACGGCATTTCCAACATCCCGCGTCCGCATATCTTCGGTTTCGCGACCAACAAGCCGCTGCCGTTCTACTATGTCTGCCTCGGCTCGCTCGCGATCGTGTCGCTGGCGGTGTGGTGGCTGATCCGCTCGCCCTGGGGCCGCGCCTTCATGGCGCTGCGCGAGAATCCGCTGCGCGCGCAATCGCTCGGCATCGACACAAGGCGCTACACGCTGATGGCGTTCGCGATCGGCTCGGCGCTCGGCGGCGTCGCCGGCGCGCTCTATGCGCCGCTGACGCAATATATCGACCCCGTGCCCTTCAACCTGTCGCTCTCGCTCGACCTCCTGATGATGGTGATCGTCGGCGGCGCTGGCTTCTATTTCGGTCCCTTCCTCGGCGCGATGATCGCGGTGCTGCTGCCGGAATGGCTGCGCTTCACCGAAGGCTATTATCTGATGCTCTACGCGGTGGCGGTGATGCTGCTGCTGATCTGGTCGCCGACCGGCATTTTGGGAATCCTCGACCGCTATCTCGCCGAACGCCGGACCAAGGCGGCCTCCGCGCTGCGCGCCGTCGCAAAATCCCGCCTGGAGACGGTGCAATGAGTGCGGTGCTCGAAGTCTCCGATATCAAGAAGAACTTTGGCGGTATCAGCGCCGTCGACGGTGTCTCCTTCGACGTCCGCGAGGGCGAGATCCTCGGCCTGATCGGTCCGAACGGCTGCGGCAAGTCCACGCTGTTCAACTGCATCCTCGGCCAGCTCACGCCGTCGGGCGGTGAGGTCAGGCTCGACGGCAAGCTCGTCACGGGCCTCCGCCCGTCCGAGCTCAACAAGTTAGGGGTCAGCCGCACCTTCCAGCTGCTGCAGGTGTTTCCAAAGCTCTCGGTGCGCGAGAACCTGATCCTCGCGGGCCAGGAGCATCAGGGCAACATGGCCTCGCGCCTGGTCGGCCGCTCCGATGCCGGGTTGACCGAGACTGCCAACCAGATGATCGGCTTCTTCAAGCTCGATCATCTCGCCGACGAGCCGGCCGGCGGATTGTCCTACGGCCAGCAAAAACTGCTAGACGCCGCCATGGCCTTCATGGGCGGCCCGCGCCTGGTGCTGCTCGACGAGCCCGCCGGCGGCGTCAACCCGTCGATGCTGGCGGACCTGAAGGACCGCCTGGTCGCGATCAACCGCGAGAAGAACGCCACCTTCGTCGTGATCGAGCACAACATGGAGTTCGTGATGTCGCTGTGCTCGCGCGTGATGGTGATGGCGGAAGGCAAGGTGCTGGCGATGGGACGCCCCGACGAGGTCCGCAAGAACCCCGCCGTGATCGAAGCCTATCTCGGACA
This sequence comes from Bradyrhizobium sp. IAR9, assembly GCF_013408065.1. Taxonomy (NCBI): domain Bacteria; kingdom Pseudomonadati; phylum Pseudomonadota; class Alphaproteobacteria; order Hyphomicrobiales; family Nitrobacteraceae; genus Bradyrhizobium; species Bradyrhizobium sp. IAR9. The sequence continues at coordinate 6,700 of NZ_JACBZW010000023.1, read as the reverse complement.
TTGAGGAGCCGATCATGAGCGAGCCAATCCTCTCGGTTCACAATCTCGTCGGCGGCTACGGCAAGATGACGATCCTGAACGGCACGAATTTCGCCGTGCCGCAGGCGACCATCACCACGATCATCGGCCCGAACGGCGCCGGCAAATCCACCGTGTTCAAGGCGATCTTCGGCCTGTTGAAGCTGCGCGAGGGCAAGATCAGCTTTGCCAGCCGCGACGTCACCAATTTGAGCCAACGCGCGCTGCTCAATGCCGGCATCTGCTACGTGCCGCAGGGCCGCAACATCTTCCCCGAGCTGTCGGTGCGCCACAATATCGAGCTCGGCGGCGTCGCCGCCGGCAAAGGCCTCGATCTGCCCAGGCGGATCGAGGCGGCCCTCGATCTGTTCCCCGCCTTGCGCCGCAAATCGACGCAGCAGGCGTCCACGCTATCAGGCGGCGAGCAGAAGCAGCTCGAGATTGCCCGCTCGCTGCTGCTCGAGCCAAAACTGGTGCTGATCGACGAACCCTCGATCGGCCTGTCGCCGCTGATGGTGCAGCAGACCTTCGACATCCTCAAGAGCCTGCGCGACCGTGGTGTCACCATCCTGATGATCGAGCAGAACGCGCGCTCGGCGCTGGAGATCTCCGACATCGGCATCGTGCTCGAGCTCGGTCAGACCCGCATGGTCGACGACGCCAAGCGCATCCTGAACGATCCGCGCATCGGCCAGCTCTTCCTCGGCGGTGCCATGGAGGAGAGCGCGGCATGAGCGGGCGTATGCGCATCGCCGTCGCCGGCGCCGGCCTGATCGGCCGCCGCCACATTGAACTGATCCAGTCCTCCGGGGATTGCGTGCTGGCCGGCATTGCCGACCCCTCGCCTGCGGCCAGGGAATTCGCGCAAGCACGCAACGCGCCCTGGTACGCCGATCACCGCGCATTGCTGGAGCAGGAAAAGCCCGATGGCCTGATCATCGCCTCGCCCAACGCGCTCCATCTTCAGATGGCGCTCGACTGCGTGGAGGCGGGCGTGCCCGCGCTGATCGAGAAGCCGGTGACCGACAGCGTCGCGGCGGCACGTCGTCTCTGCGAGGCAGCCAAGCGCAGCGGCGTGCCGATGCTGGTCGGCCACCATCGCCGCCACAATCCCATCATCAAGGCCGCCCGCGAGGCCGTCGTGGCCGGCAAGCTCGGCCAGCTCACCACCGTGGCCGGGCTGTGGCTGCTGAAGAAGCCCGACGATTACTTCGAGATCGCCTGGCGGCGCGAGCACGGCGGCGGGCCGCTGCTGATCAACCTGATCCACGACATCGACAATCTCCGCTTCATTTGCGGCGAGATCGCCGATGTGCAGGCGCTGACGTCGAACATGGTGCGCGGCTTTGCCGTCGAGGACACGGCCGCGCTGCTGCTGCGCTTCGCCAATGGCGCGCTCGGAACCATGACGGTCTCCGACGCGACACCCGCACCGTGGAGCTGGGAGCTGACCTCGGGCGAGAACGCCGCGTATCCGAAGCAGGATCAGCCCTGCTACATCCTCGCCGGCACGGGCGGCTCGCTGTCGGTGCCGAATATGGAGCTGTGGTCCTATCCACAGAATCCCGGCTGGCACGCACCGCTGGTTCGCGAGCCCGTCGCACTCTCCGCTTACGATCCACTCGTTGAACAGCTCCGGCATTTCCTGGCGGTGATCGCAGGCCGCGAACAGCCTCTGATTCCGGTCGAGGATGCGACAGCGACACTCGCCGTCGTCGAAGCCGTCAGCGAAGCGGCACGCACGGGCCAAAAAGTCTCACCGGGGCGGATCATGGAGCAGGCAACATGAACAAGCGCTCGATCGCAACCGTCTCCCTCTCAGGCGCCCTCGACGAGAAGCTCCGCGCCATCGCATCCGCCGGCTTCGACGGGGTGGAGATCTTCGAGAACGATCTGCTGTCGTTCGGCGCCGGCCCGCGCGACATCGCAAAGCTCTGCCGCGATCTTAACCTGAAGATCTGCGCGTTCCAGCCGTTCCGCGATTTCGAAGGCATGCCCGAGCCGCAGCGCGCGCGCAACTTTGCCCGCGCGGAACGCAAGTTCGATCTGATGCAAGAGCTCGGCACCGATCTGCTGCTGATCTGCTCCAACGTCTCGCCCACCTCGCTCGGCGGCATCGACCGCGCCGCGGACGATTTTCGTGAGCTCGGCGAGCGCGCCACCAAGCGCGGCTTGCGCGTCGGCTACGAGGCCTTGGCCTGGGGACGCCATGTCAACGACTATCGCGACGCCTGGGAGATCGTGCGCCGCGCCGATCATCCCGCGATTGGCGTCATCCTCGACAGCTTTCATGCCCTGGCACCGGGCTTTCCGACCCGTGCGATGGCCTCGATCCCCGGCGACAAGATTTTTCTGGTCCAGCTTGCCGACGCGCCGAAGCTCGATCTCGATATCCTGTCGTGGAGCCGGCACTTCCGCTCCTTCCCCGGCCAGGGCGACCTGCCGGTCGGCGAGTTCATGGCGGCGATCGCGGCGACCGGCTATGCCGGGCCGCTGTCGCTGGAGATCTTCAACGACCAGTTCCGCGCCGGCTCGGCCGCGCAGACCGCGCTCGACGGCCTGCGCTCGCTGATTTTGCTGGAAGACCAGCTTGCGCCGGATTGGCCGCGATTTGCCGCCGAGCCGCTGGCGCCGAAAGCGAAGAGCCGCGGCACCGGCTTCGTCGAGTTCGCCGTCAACGAGACCAAGGCGGGCGAGCTCGGCCGCCTGTTTGCGCAACTCGGCTTCCGCAAGACCGGCGCGCATCGCAGCAAGGCGGTGGAGCGCTGGTCGCAGGGCAAGGTCGAGCTCGTCATCAACAGCGAGACCGACGGGTTCGCGCATTCGCACTATGTGACGCACGGACCCGGCGTCTGCGCGATTGCGCTCGATGTCGACAATGCCGGCCTTGCCATGCAGCGCGCCGAGATGCTGAAGGCGCGCACCTTCTACCAGCCGGTCGGACCGGGCGAACTCGAGATCCCGGCGATCCACGGCGTTGGCGGCAGCCTGCTGTATTTCCTGGACCAGGCCGGCAAGAACTGGGACACGGATTTCGAGCCTGTTGCGAGCGACGAAGGCGCGGACGCGCTGCTCGCGGTCGATCACATCGCGCAGTCGATGCCCTATGACGAGATGCTGTCCTGGCTGTTGTTCTACACCGGCATCCTCGACCTCAAGCGCCTGCCGCAGATGGAGATCGCCGATCCCCGAGGCCTCGTGCAGAGCCAGGCCATCATCAACGCCGACCAGAGCCTGTGCTTCGTGCTCAACGGCTCCTCCGCCAACCGGACGTTGCCGGCACGTTTCATCTCGGAGTTCTTCGGCTCGGGCGTGCAGCACGTCGCGTTCTCGTGCCGGGACATCTTTGCGACGGTTGCGGAGATGCGCAAGCGCGGCGCCGATTTCCTGGATATCCCCGCCAATTACTACGACGACATCGAGGCCAAATACGACCTCGCACCCGGGCTGATGGCGCAGCTGCGCGCCAACCACATCCTCTACGACCGCGAGGGCGACGGCGAGTTCTTCCAGGTCTACACCCACATTTTCGACGAGCGGTTTTTCTTCGAGATCGTCGAGCGCAGGGATTATCAGGGGTTCGGCGCGGCGAATGCCGGCATCAGGCTAGCAGCCCAGGCCCGCGAAGTGCGGCCCGTCAGCATGCCAAGAGTGTAGGCACTTCTTCCCCTCTCCCCTTGTGCGAGAGGGTGGCTCGCCGCAAAGCGGCGAGACGGGTGAGGGGTCTCTATCCGTGCGATCACTCTCGCAGGGAATCTGCGGAGAGATACCCCTCATCCGGCGCTTCGCGCCACCTTCTCCCACAAGGGGAGAAGGGGCAACGTCGCGCGTGGCTAACACCTCACTTCATCTTGCACTTGTCGTGGAAACGATCCTGGTCATTCTCCACGATGGTCGCGACAGTCTTCAGCGAGAGCTGGCCTTCGGCGTCCTTCACGACGTCCTGGAGATAGAAGCTCTGCACCGGGATGTGGTTCTTGCCGTATTTGAACGCGCCGCGCAGCGACTTGAAGTTGGCCTTCTCCATCTCGGCCTTCATTGCGTCCTTTTTGCTGGTGTCGCCCTTCACCGCGACCACCGCGCTGTTGATGAGCTGGGCGGCGTCATAGGATTGCGCGCCGTAATAGGTCGGGCGCAGGCCGGGATATTTCTTGCGGTAGTCGGCGACGAAGCGCTTGTTCTGCTCGTTCGGGAGGTCGTTGACCCATTCCTGCGCGCCGGGAACGCCGAGCGCGTTCTCCTTCTGCAGCGGCAGCGAGAGCTCGTCGACGGTGAAGGCGGTGTAGAGCGGCATCGTGCTCTTCAAGCCGGCCTGCGCATATTGGTTGAGGAACTGCACGCCGGCTGCGCCCGGATAGAACACGAAGATCGACTCCGCGCCCGAGGCGCGCGCCTTGGAGAGCTCGGCGGAGAAATCGAGCTGGCTCGGCCACACCGTGTATTCCTCGCCCTTGATCTCGCCCTTGAACGTGTTCTTCAGGCCCGCGAGCATGTCCTTGCCGGCCGCGTAGTTCGGCCCGATCAGGAACACGCTCTTGACGCCTTTCTGGTTCATGTAGAGGCCCATCGCCTGCGGCGTCTGGTCGTTCTGCCAGGAGGTCGAGAACACGTAAGGCGAACAGAGTTCGCCGGCGAGCTGCGACGGGCCGGCATTGGCCGAGATCAGGAAGGTCTGCGAGTCGACCGCGGTCTTCAGCGAGGCCAAAAGCACGTTCGACCAGATATAGCCGACGATGAAATCGACCTTGTCCGACTGCACCAGCTTCTCGGTCTTCTGCTTGCCGACATCGGGCTTCTGCCCGTCATCCTCGTAGATGACCTCGACCGGCTTGCCGTCCATCTTGCGGCCCATGTGGTCCAGCGCGAGCTCGAAGGAGTTGCGCATGTCGTTGCCGATCACGGCGGTCGGGCCGCTGAAGGTCGAAACGAAACCGATCTTGATGGTGTCACCGGCGAAAGCCGGGCTCGCCAGCACCAGCGCCGCTGCGCCCGCCAGCCAGAATGCCGTCCTCATAACCACTCCCCTCCTTATTATCGGTCCCGGAAAACGGGGTGATCGCCGCCCCGGGCCTGTCTCTATTGAACGCAAAATCTGTCGCGCCGCCAATGGCTCAGCGGCCGCTGCTGCACCATATTTCGCCCCAATCGGCGATGGCAAGAAATATAATTCTACTCACTTCGACCAACCCTGCGGCGCTTTTTCGCGCCCGATCGATACATCCGGCCTATGCGGCGATTGATGACAGCTATTGGACCGCAGTGTCCGATCCGCACTTAAATGGGAGTGTGGAGCAGCGAGATTCGAGGGCACATCATGACCACGACACCGCATCGCGTCGTCATCGTCGGCGCCGGCTTCGGCGGGCTGGAAACGACCTACCGGCTTGCGGGTGCGCCGGTCGAGATCACGCTGATCGACCGCCGTAATCATCATCTGTTCCAGCCGCTGCTGTATCAGGTCGCGACCGCCTCGCTCGCGACCAGCGAGATCGCCTGGCCGATCCGCCACCTGATGCGAGACAGGCCCGAGGTGACGACGCTGTTCGCGACCGTCAGCGGCGTCGATGCGGCAAGGCGCTGCGTGCTGATCGACGACGGCAGCGAGGTGCCTTACGACACGCTGGTGCTCGCCACCGGCGCGCGGCACGCCTATTTCGGCCATGACGAATGGGAGCAGTTCGCACCTGGCTTGAAGACGCTGGAGGACGGCACCACGCTCCGCCGGCACATCCTGGTGGCGTTCGAGCGCGCCGAGCGCGAGACCGATCCAGCCAAGCGCGCGGCGCGGCTGACCTTCGTCATCGTCGGCGCCGGCCCCACCGGCGTCGAGCTCGCCGGCACCATCGCCGAGATGGCGCGCCACACGCTGCCCGGCGATTTCCGCAACATCGACACGACGAAAGCACGCGTGGTGCTGATCGAGGCGGGGCCCCGCGTGCTCGCAGGCTTTGCCGACGACCTCTCGGCCTATGCGCAGGCCTCGCTGGAGAAGATCGGCGTCGAGGTCGTGCTGGGACAGGCCGTCACCGAGATCAATCGCGAGGGCGTGGTGTTCGGCGGCAAGCTGCTCGAGGCCAAGACCCGAATCTGGGCGGCCGGCGTGCGCGCCTCGCCCGCCGCAGAATGGCTGGACGCGCCAGCCGATCGCGCCGGGCGCGTGCAGGTCGAAGACGACCTGACGATACCAGGCCATCCCGAAATCTTTGCGATCGGCGATACCGTCAGCATCAACGCCTGGGACGGCAAGCCGGTGCCCGGCATCGCGCCGGCTGCGAAGCAGCAGGGTCGTCACGTCGCCGAGACCATCAAGGCGCGGCTGCGAGGCGAGGCAAAGGGCGCGTTCCGCTACAAGCATGCCGGCAGCCTCGCCCAGATCGGCAAGCGCCTCGCAGTGATCGACTTCGGCCGCTTCAAGCTGCGCGGCGCGATCGCATGGTGGATCTGGGGCATCGCCCACATCTACTTCCTGATCGGCCTGCGCCACCGCCTCAGTGTCGCGCTGAGCTGGCTCTGGATCTACGCGCGGGACCAGCGCGCGGCGCGATTAATCACGCAGGGGTCAAGCAAGGTGGTGTAGCCTTCTTCCTTCTCCCCTTGTGGGCCTGTTGCGTAATTCGCCAGTTGTGATTCCCTAGGGCAAAGCCTTGGGGGAATGACGATGGCGGTGAAGCGGACAGGACAG
>NZ_JACBZW010000022.1:0-110229 GCF_013408065.1 Bradyrhizobium sp. IAR9 | reverse complement strand
GCAGAAGACCCTGCAACCCCTCGACAACCCGTTCGGCACGAGGTTGTCACCCATCTCTTAGGTACGATCCGTTACCCATCTCTTCGGGCCGGACATGAGATGATTGGCGCGCTCGGAAGGATTCGAACCTCCGACCCTCGGAATCGAAATCCGATGCTCTATCCAGCTGAGCTACGAGCGCCCTGGCCCGGACACCGGGCCACAAACCGAGACTTGCCAGACCGGCAGCTGACGAGCCAGCACACTGGACGGCGGTTCGGATGGGTTCGAATTAGCAGAGAGGCCGACCAATAAAAAGCCCTCCCCGCCTCGTTTCGAGGCGGATCGAAGGCGCTCTCACCATGTGGTGTTGAAGAGCCCGAAATGCGGCTGCTGAGCGACCAGCATCATCGGCCGTCCCTGCTGCGGCGCCGGATGCGTCCTGGCGACCTTGCGCTTGGGCTGAACCGGAGCCTTGGCGGCGGTATCAGTCTTCAGCGGCGGCGTGAACTGGGCGAAGGTCTCGCGCACCCGCGCCTTGGCTGACTGCTCGGCCAAGGCCGCCGACTGGGCCTCCTGCACGGGCGGCTGGGGAGCCACAACCGCGGCGGTCTTCACAGCCGGCGCGGCAATCGTCGGCTGGCTGGTGTCGAGCACGACGCGCTCAGGCAGGTGCCGATCGGACCGGATTCGGATCAGGGGCTGATCGTTGCTTATGGTCGCAACGGCTTGCGCCACGGGTGCCGCCGGGAAAGCGAAATTCACCGCGAACAACAGTGCAAGCAAAGCTCCACCGACAAAGGTGAAATATCGAAAGATGGGCATTGGCCGCGCTCCGCCCCCCGCATCCCCGCGTGGGCTCTCCGCCTCAACAGGCGATCTCTTATTTATTTGGTTCCTGGCCCGGCCCTTCGGTTCAAATGGCGATGCGAGGTTTTTTCGCCAAGGACCAATGAGGGTAACTTTTCCGCTACCGGAACATTCCGCCGTTAAGCACGGCGTGCTGCAACCAGCGAGCATTTCGCCTGATCGGCATTCACGTTGATGAAGCCCACCGGGATATGCGCAAAGGTCTTGCGGCTCTTCATGCTGACCGGATCCGCCAGCACGCGGCTGCGGTTGGTGAGATGACTGCCGTCGCGCCGCGCAAACGCGCAGATGATCTCGACATCCTTTACGGCATAGTCATTGTCGTTTCGCAGCGTGAACGTCACCAGGGCTCTCGAGCCAAGGCCGCCGCGGCGCCAGGTCTGCGATGAAATCCTGAGACGACCGAGGTCTGCCATCGCCGGTGCCTGGGCTTCCGAGACCGGCGACAACGCTGCGGCCGCATCGGCCGAAGGAGCCGCCTCGACGGCCGCCAGCTCCGCCTTCACCGGCTCAGCACTGTTTCCCTTGGACAGAGGCAGCAGCATCCAGACGCCGCAGCCGACAATGATGGCCGCGATCAGCCACAGAAGGCTGCGGCCAAATGAGACGCTCGCAATTGTCACGGCCCGCGCCACTCGTTCGCCGGTCCCGGCGAAGCGCCTCAATCCGATCCGGTCGAGCCTGGCGTTCATGGTTGCATCACCGATCGCGGCCAAAGCCCATTCAACGACGGACCCGGCCACTGCTTACCTTAATCCGGAACAGGAACTAAGGTTCCCGCGCAGTGGCGAATCGGCAAGGACGGTGGCGATCACCGCCTGCGGCCGCTAACATGCGCTGCAACATCGCCGAAGGCCCGTTGGGAGAATTGAAATGCCAGTCGTCACTTGGGATCACGTCCATCTGCGCAGCCCCGATCCGGAGGCCACGGCGGCCTGGCTGCGGGACATCCTCGGTGGCGAGATCGTGCATGCGCCGGGACGGATCGATGTGAATCTGGGCGGCGCCAGGATCTTCATCGCGCCGCTCGAGGGCGACAACGCCGTCAACCCGCCGCCTCCGCACCCGCATCAGGGGCTCGACCATTTTGGCCTGACGGTGAAGGACATCGACGCCGTTGCGGCCGAGATCAAGGCCAAGGGCGTCACGTTCACGCGCGAGCCGACCACGATCCGGCCCGGCGTGCGCATCTGCTTCATCCGCGGCCCCGAAGGCATCTCCATCGAGCTGCTCGAGCGCGACAAGAAATACACCTGATCCGGCGAGCGCCTCACCAGAGGCGACACGCAGCCGGCGCGGCTACGTCATGCTGCCGGGCATGAAGCAGCGAATGCTGACGCCCATATAGCCGTAGATCGGCCATACCATGGTGCGCCCCACCCGGTTGGGCTCGGATATCAGGGCTTCCTCGGGAACGTCGACCCAGACGAGTTCCTGCGGCTGCCCTTCGAGCCTGGAGCCATAGCGCGGGAGGCGGACACGATAGTGCCCGTCCTTGCTGTCCCAGTCGGTGTCCGCGAGCGCCGAACCGTCGGCATCGGAGCAGCATGGCCCCTTGCCGCTGCGCAGGCCATCGAACCAGGCCTTCAGATCGGCATTGGTGTTGACGAACTGGCCGCGGTCGCGCGCGTGCCCGAAGGGGGCTGCGAGTGCAACCAGGACCAGGGCGCCTGCCAGCCGCGTCACGCTTCGCCAGCGTGTTGCGCTGCTGGAACGCCGTCGTTCGCTTTTGCAATTGGTGGGACGCGCACTGTACAGACGCGGCTCATCGCCGCCGGAATCGATCCAGTTGCTCATCGTCTTGCTCCAGCACCCCGCGGCCAGTGCAACAATTGTTATGCATTTCGCGGGCCAACCCTGATTCGCAGGCGGCCGGCCTCGCCTCATCATCAGACCGTCATGACGGCGTCACGCACAAGCCGGGACAACTACGGCTCGCGGCGGCAACTTCCCGTGGTCGGCCGGCAAACTGCCGCGTTGCGCGAGAGGATGCGCTTTGGCATAAAAGCGGGACCGGTTACGCCATTGGGCGATGGCGGCCGGCCTGCGGGACGTTATGAAAAACGGTCTCTACTCGATTCACGTGACCCTGCTCGATGGTCGAGCCGGCAAGGGCAGCGGCGTGATCCTTTTTCGCGACGGCAAGATCCTTGGCGGCGACGCCTACCTCTATTACACCGGCAGCTACGTGGTGAAGGACGACACCACCTTCAAAGGCGAGGTGCTGGTGCAACGACACACCTCGCCGCGCGGCGACGACAATCCGCTGTTCGGCGGTCCTGCTCCCGTGGGTATCGGCGTCAGCGGGACCTACACGGACACGCGCGCGGAAATGACGGGCACGGCGCTGGTCGGCAAGGCCAGCCTGATTTTCGGCGCAACGCTGCACAAGCTTGCTGAAGCTGATTAGGAGCATGATCCGGAAAAGTGTGCTGCGGTTTTCCGAAAAGATCATGCTCAAACAATAGAAACTACTCGGCAGCCTGCTCCAGCGGCGCCGTGCGCGGCAGGATGATCTGGATGCGGGTGCCGCTGCCCGGTTCGGAATCGAGATCGAGCCGCCCGCCGAGCCGGTTGGTGACGATGCTGTAGACGATGTGCAGTCCAAGACCGGTGCCGCCCTGGTCGCGCCGCGTCGTGAAGAACGGATCGAAGGCGCGGCGACGGACGTCGAGCGACATGCCGCAGCCATTGTCGGAGAAGATGATCTTGACATTGTCCTTGCCGGACTCGCGCACCTGGATGTCGATCGTCCCCGGCCGGCCGTCCGGAAAGGCGTGCGCCACCGAATTGAGAAACAGATTGGTCAGCACCTGGCCGTACGGGCCCGGATAGCTGTTCATGGTCAGATCCGGCTGGCACTCGACGTTGAGCGTCAGATTGTGCTTGCGCAGGCCCGGCCTCAGACTCATCACCACCTGCTCGGTGAGGTCGCCGAGATCGAAGCTGCGCTGGTCCGAATAGTTGCGGTCGGCGGCGACCTGCTTGAACGACTGGATCAGCTCGGCTGCGCGGTTGAGATTGGAGACGAGCTGCGAGGATGCGTCGCGGCTGGTGCTGAGGAAGTCGTTGAGCGTGGAGCGGCGCAGCTCGCCCCGCTCGACCTCGGCGGTGAACATCGCGGTCTTGCGCTCCAGCGCGGAGGCGACCGTGAGGCTGATGCCGACGGGATTGTTGACCTCGTGGGCGACGCCGGCGACGAGGCGGCCGAGCGCGGCGAGCTTCTCGGCCTCGATCAGCGAGGCCTGGGTCTCGCGCAGATTGCGCAGCGCCGTCTCGGCGGACTCCTTGGCTTTGCGCATCTCCTGCTCGCCGCGCTTGCGCTCGCCAATGTCGAGCGCGACGGTGACGATCCGCTCGATCTCGCCCTCGGCATCGAGCAGCGGCAGCTTGTTGACCAGCCATTGCCGCATGTTGCCGGAGGCGTCCTTGTATTCCTCCTCGTAGAAGCCGAGGCCTTTTCGAAGCTTGAGCACCCGCTTGTCGCTCTCGTCGGACTTGGCCGCGCCATAGCGCGACATCAGGTCGGCCGTGGTGCGGCCGAGCGCGTCGCCGGGTTCGATGCCGAAGATGCCGGCCATGTAGCGGTTCATCAGCACATAGCGCAGGTCGCGATCCTTGACGTTGATCACCGCGGGCACGGTGTCGATGACCTGCTGGAGCAGGCGCCGGCCTTCGGCGATGGCGTCTTCCGCCCGCTTCTGGTCGGTGATGTCGCGCAGCGTGCCCTCGTAGCGGACGATGTTGCCCGCTTCGTCCCGCACGCCGGTGGCGCTGTCGGAGAGCCACAGGATGTTGCCGCTGCGCTGGCGCACCTGGTACTCGAACTCGCGCACCATGCCGTCGCGCGCCATCAGCCGCTGATATTCGACGCGTGCCTCGGGATGGACGTAAATGGTGTGGGCGATGTCGTTGATGCTGTCGATGAGGTGCTGCGGGCTGTCATAGCCCATCATCCGCGCCAGTGCCGGATTGGCGTTGAGCAGATCGCCAGAGGGCGTCGTGACGTAGATGCCGTCGACCGATCCCTCGAACAGTTTCCGGTAGCTCTCTTCGGCGAGCCGCTGCTCGGTGAGCGCGCGCACCGCCGCTTCCCGCGCCGTGTCGGCCTCCTCCAGCGCGCGGCGGAACACTTCGGCGGCGCGGGCGATGTCGCCGATCTCGTTGTCGAGGTCGGCGGACGGGATCGAAGTGTCCTTCCGGCCCGCCGCAAGCGCGCGGATCGAGCGGGCGATCTGGGCGAGCGGACGCACCGTCCTGCGCACCACGAACAAGGCAGCGCCGATGCCGATCAGCACGCCGATGGTGCCGAGCACGATGCTCTGCCATCGCGCTTCCGTCAGCGTCCGGGCAAAGTCGCGCGACAGCACGTGGCCGCGCCGATCACTGACCTCGCGCAGCAATTCGGTGACGCGACCGATCAGCCGGCCCTCGGTTCCCAGCACCTCGCGGTCGATGTCGGCGATCTGCCGCTCGCGGACGGCCACGGCCATGATGGCCTCGGCGTAATCGTTCACCGCCGATTTCAGCTTGGCATCGGCAATGTTCAGTCCCCGCATGTTCTGCGCGGCCTGCTCCGCCGCTGACGGGTTGCGCGCGAGAAGCCCGAGCGCGATCCGGCTCTGCGCCTCCGACAGGCGCGAGGCCAGCTCACGGTCGGCGGTGCCGGAGACGGCCACATCGAACTGTTCGCGCAGCGGCGGCAGGCCGGCGAGCAGCTGGGCGCGGCGGTCGATCAGGGTCGAGATCCGCTCGAGGCCGGTCCGATAGGTCGCGAGCCGCTCGGTCACCCCGTCGATCATGTCCTGCTGCTCGGGGGCGAGCTCGATGCGGGTCTTCTTCAGGATGTCGCTGAGGGTCGAGGCCGCCTCGCCGACCTGCTTGAACTGGATGCCGGCGCCGGGATCGGTGACGAAGTCGCGCGCGGCGAGCCGCAGCTCGTTCATGCGGCGATCGATGTCCTCGGCGAGGTCGCCGACGCTCTGGAGCCGCTGCAGCTCGGCGAAGGTCGTATCGATGTGCCGGATCGCGATCACGCTCGCGGTCGACGTGACGATGATCACCGCCAGCACCAACAGGAAGCTGCCGAAAGTGAGCTGGCCGATGGAGAGCGAGAATGTTCGCTTTTTCTCAGGGGTCGGCGTCAATTCGGCGGACATTGGGCTTTGAGGGACCGGGATATTGGAGGCCCAATATACGACGTATTGCGGCCCCGGGGAAACATGCCTCGGGCCGCCGTTTATCCTTAATATTGGCCTCGGAGCCCCCTTGCCCGATCTATGACGGTTTGACGCTTGCCTGCCGCCGGGCCGGGATCGTCATGGCGGCGACGCCGAGGACGACGCAGGCAAGCCCGATCCAGGCGGTCCGGCTCAGGCTCTCGCCGAGCAAGGCGACGCTGATGGCGACCCCGATCGGCACCCGCAGATAGGCCTGCGCGGTGGTGCCGACCGAGCCCAGGGTCTGGATCAGGCGGAAATAGATCGCAAACGCCGCCGCCGTCGAGAACAATGCGAGCGCGAGCAGTGCCAGCACCGAGTTCGGCGAAGGCGACAGCGTCCAGGGCTGCTCGACCACGAGCGAGGCCGGGATCAGGACCGCCGCCCCCGCCAGCAGCGAGCCGGCTGCGGGCGCCATCGGATCGAGGCCCTTGAAGCTGCGGCCGAAGATCGCGGCGCAGGCGTAGCAGATGGTGGCGGCGACGATAGCCGCCTCCGCGAGGAGACCGCTGCCGATGTCGTGGAAGGCATCGACGCCGACGATCAGCAGGATGCCGGCCATGCCGGCGATGACGCCGAACAGCTTTCGCGGGCTCGTCGCCTCGTGGCGGGTGACGACCGCCGTGAGCAGGAAGGTGAAGATCGGGCCGGCCGAGTTGAGGATGGTGGCGAGCGCGGCATCGACATGGCGCTCGCCCCAGGCGATGAGCGTCCAGGGAATGACGCTGTTGAGCACGGCCTGGAAGGCGAAGCGCTGCCAGGTCGCTGCGTCCGTGGGCATCCTGATGCCGCGCGCCCACATCACGGCGAGCAACAGGAGGCCTGCGATCGTGGTCCGCGCCGCGATCAAGGTAATCGGGGGAATGGTGGCGACGCCGAGCTTGATGAAGGTGTAGGAGCCGCCCCACAGCGTTGCGAGCGCGACCAGGAGCGCCAGCTCGACGGCGATGTTGGTATCCTGCCGGCTGTCCATTTCGCGCGGTCCGTCCCGTTGTCAGGACGGAACCTAGCGCGTCTGCGGTCGCAGATAGTTCGTTACGTGTCGAAGTGTATCAGCCCACCGCCCCGACCTCGAACACCTCGCCGTCATAGCCGGCCTCGCGGGGAATGCGCAGCTGGCGGCCGGTTTCGGTCTTGGTCATGACAGGCATCACCGTGATGATCGACATGCCGCGGGCATGGTCGAGCGCGTCTTTCACGCTGCCCTGTTTCGCAAGGCGAATCAGATTGCGCGTGGTCGGGAACGGCAGCTTGAAGCGGCCGCTCTCGCCGCCCTCCACCGCCTCGCGCGGCGAGACCCAGATCGAATCGGTCGACTCCCTTCCGTCATGGGCGCCGAGCTGATCCGGGGGCGCCGCCGCAAGGAAGAACCAGGTATCGAAGCGCTTGGGCATGCCCTCCGGCGTGATCCAGTGCGCGTAAGGCACCAGCGTGTCGAGCGCGAGCTGAAGGTCGTTGTCGACCAGGATGCTCAGGAAGCTGACCTTGTGCTCGTTGAGCGCGACGCGGTGCTTGTCGGCGATCTCGCCGGCTCGCCTGGCATCGACAGGCGCGCCCGTCCCCTTCGACCGCGCCAGCAGGATGCCGCTCTCCTCAAAGGTCTCGCGGATCGCAGCGATGCGAAAACCGCGATCCGCCTCGCTGAGGCCCTCACCGCCCGAATACAGGTCCGCGCGGGCGACGATCTCGTTGTCGCCGGCATCGACGCTGCCGCCGGGAAACACCAGCGCGCCCGAGTTGAACTCGATCTGATGATGGCGGACCATCATGAAGACTTCGATTTCGCCGCGGCCCTTGCCGTCGGCCTTGGCGCCATCGCGCAGCAGGAGGATCGTCGACGCCGGGCGTGATGCTGATGTCTCGGCCATCCAACTAACCTGCGGCGCTGGATTGCGGGCCGAGATTGGCGCGCTTGTCGACACGGGCGACGCGCGACAGCAGGTACTCGACCTCGGCCTTCGCCGTCGCCGTGATGGTCGCGCCGGGCTTGCGCTGGGCGCTGGAGGCGATGATGCCGCGCTTCTGCAGCACGTATTTGCGGATGGTCAGGCCGACGCCGGGCTGCTGCTCGTAGCGGATCAGTGGCAGATGCGCGTCGAACAGGTCATGCGCGGCATCGCGCTTGCCGGCCTTGGAGAGGTTGACGACATCGATCAGAAGCTCCGGGAAGGCGTAGCCGGTCATGGCGCCGTCGGCGCCGCGCTCCATCTCGAAGTCCAGGAACGTGCCGCCATTGCCGCAGAGAATCGAGAGCGGACGGAGCGAGCCGTCCTTCTGGAAGCCGCGAAGCGTCGTGATCTTCTCCAGGCCCGGCCAATCCTCGTGCTTGAGCATCACGCAGTTCGGATTGTCCATGACGATCTTGCGGATCACGGCGGGGGTGAACACCACCGAGAGCGTCAGCGGATAGTCCTGGAGCACCCAGGGCACATCCGGCCCGATCGCTTCCGCCGCCTGCTTGAAATAGCCGACGATCTGGTCGTCGGTCCGAAGCGACGGCGGCGGGGCGATCATGACGCCGGCCGCACCCGCGTCCATCGAGGTCTTCGCCAGCGAGCGCATGGTGGCAAAGCCCGGCGCGGAGACGCCGACGATCACCTGCATCTTCTTGGCGCGCTTGACGAAGCGCACCGCCACCTGCTCGGCCTCAGCCGCGTCCAGCTTCGGCGCCTCGCCGAGGATGCCCAGCACCGTGACGCCGTCGCAGCCGACCTCCTCGTAAAAATCGGTCAGGCGGTCGATCGAGCGCTCGTCGATCCGGCCGTCGTCGTGGAACGGCGTCGGGGCGATTGCGAAAGTGCCCTTGGCGTCGGCGGTCAGTTTCATTTAGTCCTCGTCTCTGTTCGTCATTCCGGGGCGGCTCGCAGAGCCGAACTCTGGTGCGCAATTGCGCACCTGAGAATCTCGAGGTTCCGGGTTCGATGCTTTGCATCGCCCCGGAACGACAACAACAGCCTAAAACCTCCGCGCGCCCATCTTGATCTGCTCCTCGGAGAAGAAGATCTCCTTGGCATGATCGGCGATGTCCTGGGCCTTCCAGCCCGTGTGCGGCGGTTTCCAGCCTTCCATTTCCATCATCCGCATCTCGCGCACGCCGCGGGGCCCGGACACACCCAGCACCTTGCCGGTCTGGTCGCCCGACAAGTCGCTGACCATGTATAGCACGGCCGGCGCGATGCCGTCCGGCCCCAGCGCCGCGAAGGGGTTCTCCTTATAGCGGGGCAGGTCTGCGGTCATGCGGGTCAGGGCGCCCGGGGCCAGCGTCCAGATCCGGATGTTGTACTTGCGGCCCTCGATCGCCAGCACGTTGGACAGGCCCCAGATGCCGCCCTTGGCCGCGCCGTAATTGGTCTGGCCGAAATTGCCGATCAGGCCCGAGGTCGAGGAGGTGTTGACGATGACGCCGCCGCCATTTTCCCGCATCCAGCGAAACACCGGCATGGTGCAACAAAAGGTGCCCTTCAGATGCACCTTGATGACCTTGTCCCAGTCGGCTTCGGAAGCCTTGTGAAAGGTCTGGTCACGCAGGATTCCGGCATTGTTGACCAGGATGTCGGCGCGACCGAAATGCTTGATGGCGTCGTCGAACACCGACTGGCCGCCCTCCATGGTGGAGATGTCGGCGCCGTTGGCGATCGCCTTGCCGCCTTCGGCCTTGATCGCGTCCACCACGAGTTGCGCCATCGACTTGTCGGCGCCGGAGCCGTCACGGGGACCGCCGAGGTCATTGACGACGACCGAGGCCCCTTCCCGCGCAAACAGCTTCGCGTAGGCCTCACCGAGCCCGCCGCCCGCGCCGGTGATCAGCGCGACCTTGCCGTCGAGTAGTCCCATGGTGGCTTCTCCCTGTTTTGTTTTTCTTCGCGTCTCCCCGCGTGCGGGGAGAGGCCTGAAATCGAGCGCAGCTTGATTTCAGGGTGAGGGGGAGCCCCCGCGAGCTCAACTCACCGTCCCCGGGAAGACTCCCCCTCACCCCACCCTCTTCCCGCAAGCGGGGCGAGGGAGTGAAGCACCAGTGCCCGCCTAACCCAGCACCGTCTTGCCGTTCTTGATCACGGTGACGCCGCGCGACTTCACCTTGGCTTCGAACGAGATCACGTTGCCGTCCTTCCAGAGGTCCATGGTCACGGTCTCGCCGGGATAGACCGGCGAAGAGAACCGCGCGACGTGCTGGCGGAAGGCGCTCGCGTCGTAGTCGGCGTAGGTCTGCAGCACGCCGCGGCAGGTGATGCCGTAGGTGCACATGCCGTGCAGGATCGGACGCGGAAAGCCGGCCTTCTTGGCGAACTCGGGATCGCTATGCAGCGGGTTGCGGTCGCCGCAGAGGCGATAGACCAGCGCCTGGTCGGGGCGCGTGGTGATGTCGATGGTCTTGTCGGGTGCGCGTGACGGGATCTTGTGCGGATCGGGCTGGGTCAGGCTCGGCCCGCCAAAGCCGCCGTCGCCGCGGGCGAAGCGCGAGGCGACGAGGGTCGCGAGCTTCTCGCCCTTCTCGTTCTTGAGCACGGTCTGGTGGGCGATGACGACGCCCTTGTCCTTGCCCTTGTCGTAGACTTCAACGACGGAAGAGTCGGCGGTGATGTGCGCGGCGACCGGCAGCGGCTGGTGGAAGGTGATGTCGCGCTCGCCATCGACCACCATGACGCGGTTGAGGTTCATCTCGCCGGGACCCGCGCCCCACGCCGCGACGGACGCGAATGTCGGCACCACCTTGAGCGGCCGCGGCGTCAGCGTGCCCTCGTTGACGAAGGCGAGCTCATTCTCGTCCATCGGATCGGCGCCGAGCCCGATGCCGTAGGCGTAGAGCATCACCTCGCGATCGGTGTAGGCGTATTTCTGGCCGAGGTTTTTCAGGCCTTTGAGCTCTTCGTATCTGGCGGACATGTTGTTTGTCTTCCTCCCGAGTTTCTTATCCGCAGGCGGCGATGCCCGTGAATGTGCCCTCTCCCCTTGTGGGAGAGGGCAGCACCGCTCTTGCAACAAAGTCACGTGGGTGAGGGGTTGGCTCCGCATTGACACTTCTCGTGCGGAGGGAGACCCCTCACCCGGCAGCCTTCAGCTGCCACCCTTTCCCACAAGGGGAGAGGGTTACATCTTGCTTCGTGTCAGGCAGGCGTGAAGAACGGCAGTGGCGCACCATCCGTCGGCTTAAACACCACTTTCACCTTCTGGCCGATCTTGAGCTTCTCAAGATCGCAGTCGACGAAATTGGTCTGCACCGACGGCCCCTCCTTCAGCGTGACGTAGCCGATGGCGTATGGGCCGGTCGGCGACTTCCGCATCAGGCTCCAGGTGTAAATCGTCCCCTCGCCCGAGGCTTCCTCCCACACCGTCTTGTCGGAGTAGCAGAACGGGCAGATCGAGCGCGGGAAATAGTGCGCTTCGCCGCACGCCGTGCAGCGCTTGATCATGAACTTGCCCTGCTTCGCCGCATCCCAGAACGCGGCGGTCTCGGGGTTCGTGACCGGTGCCGGATATTTCTTCGTCTCGCTCATCACACGCGCTCCAGAATGGCCGTCGAGGCGGCGTGGCGAACTCCCAAAAGGCCGCCGGTGCCGTGAGCGATGGCGAGATCGCAATTCTTGACCTGCACCTTCGGATGCGCCTCGCCGCGCAGCTGCCGCACGGCCTCGATGATCTTGGTCATGCCGCCGCGGTTGACCGGATGGTTGCTGCAGAGGCCGCCGCCGTCGGTGTTGAACGGCAGCTTGCCGACGCCCGAGATCAGATTGCCGTCGGCGACGAACTTGCCGCCCTCGCCTTTCTTGCAGAAGCCGAGATCCTCGAGCTGCATCAGCACCGTGATGGTGAAGCTGTCATAGATCGAGGCGTATTTGATGTCCTTCGGCGTGATGCCGGCTTCCTCGAACGCACGCGGGCCGGACCAGATGCCGGCGGAGTACGTGAGATCGAGATCCTTGCCGCCGCGCGGGCCCTTCATCGCCTCGCCATGGCCGATCAGCTTGACCAATGGCTTCTTCAGGCTCCTGGCGATCTCCGGCGTCGTCACGATCAGCGCGCCGCCGCCGTCGGAGACGACGCAGCAATCCATGCGATGCAGCGGATCGGAGATCATCGGCGAGTTCAGGACGTCCTCGACGGTGACGACGTCCTTGAGCATCGCATGCGGATTGTATTGCGCGTGATGCGAGGCCGCGACCTTGATCCAGGCGAGCTGCTCCGAGGTGGTGCCGTAGTCGTGCATATGGCGCATGGCACACATGCCATAGGCATTGTGCGTGGTCGCCCCGTAAGCGGATTCGAAATCGACCTCGGCACCGGCCGCACGCGGCGGCATCACACCGGTGCGGGGCTTGCCGGCGAGCGTGATCAGCGCAATCGAGCACTTGCCCGCCGCGATCGCCTCGGCGGCATGGCCGAGATGGATGATGTAGGAACAGCCGCCGGTCTCGGTGGAGTCAACGTGGCGGAGCTTCTTGGTGTTCAGGCCGAGATAGTCGACCATCGGCCAGGCGCCGCCGGGCGCATCGCCCGCGCAGAAATAGCCGTCGACATCGTCCTTGCTGATCCCGGCATCCTCGATCGCGCCCTTGGCGACCTCGGCGTGGAGCTGGGCGGTGGATTTGTCCGGCGCATGCCGGGTCGGGTGTTCGTAGATCCCGGCAATGTAGGCCTTGCCCTTGATGGTCAAACTTCAGGTCTCCGCTGGCGTTTCTTGATTGCCCCGTTTTTCTGAACCGCACTGGGCAGATTGGCAAGCGCGGAAATATTCCGCCCCGCGAGAGGGCAGCGGGTCGGCGCAACTCCCAATCCCGTCATCCTGAGGTGCGAGTGATGGGGCGCAGCGCGCCCCATCAGGAGCCTCGAAGGATGCACGGCCAAGCTATCTCGACGCCCACTGAGCGACAGCCGGGCCGTCGCCCTTCGAGGCTCGCCGAAGAGGCGAGCGCCTCAGGGTGACGGTCTAGATGACCGGCTCGCTCTCACATCGCAGACACACCCCCGCATCCTCGCGGCCCATCTCGCCCGAGCTTTGCTTCCGTCTCGCTCCCTCCTTGAACAGAGGGCGCAGGGAAGACCGGGTGCCGGCTGGGCACGCACGGTCCGCTGTGCGCGATTGCGCGAAGAACAGATGCACAGCGGCATACAGGTGCGGCCAAACATCTGGCCTTCCCTGCGCAGTGGCTTTACGGCTTATGTCGTGCTCTCCCCGGGGAGCGATGCACTATTGCCCCCGTCGCCTTGCAATTACTCGCAAGACTTGACGCCAGCCTGCGGGCGTCAGGACCACACGATTTTGCCGTACGCGAGACCGCGCCCGTCGTGCACGAGCCAATCGCCCGCGCGACGCAGCCCGCGTCCACCGCCACTCACCCCGCGTTTCGTGACGATCGCGATACGCCCCTCTGAGAGGGATGAGGTGGCCAAGGAAATACGACGTTTCCGAATTTCGGTAAAGCGGAATGTTTTTGCGTAAGCGGATTGACCCACGGCGTGGGTGTTTTGCCCGACGGGCAACACAAGGGATGGTGCCGTAGGGTGGGCAAAGCGACTTGTCCGCCGTAGCTCGGAGAGCGAAGGCGGAAGCGTGCCCACGTCTTTTGCGCAATCATGGCGAGGTCGTGGGCACGGCGCTTCGCGCCTTTGCCCACCCTACGGGACCTTGCGCCGTCCCAGCCAGTTGCCTTCCGTCAGGTCGGGCTGTGCGGCACGGGCCTCAGCGGATGCCTCCGCAGCCCAGGGAAAATGCCCGTCGGATCGGGGTACGCGACTTGCAGGCATTCGAACTCATCATTGCCGTAGAACCATCTGCTCCATCCGAGATGCGAGCGGTAGTGCTGCAACGACACCGGAAGGAGCACGGCGGCGACATTCTCAAACAGCGCATCGGTGGGCTCGCCGACCAGCGGTCGCCGTCCTGCGTCGAGTTCGTGGTAGATCGTCCAGAACGTATCCTGGGCGGTCTGCTGCCCCATTGAAAACACGATCATCTCCGGAAACCTGAACTTCAGCCAGAATCCGGTCGTGTAGGCGAAGCCCGGTCCTTCGCCATCGGGGAAGACATGCGTGCCGAACCAGCCGTGATTGCGAACTTTCTCGACGAAATTCTGCTCGTGCTTATCGAGCCGATCGGGAGGCGCATCAAGGGCTGTGAACATTGCTCGCTCGTCCGATACGAGGGGTGAAAGACAGACTCTTCGCTACGAGGCGGTGCTCGGGCGCGCGCGATAACGGAACGCGGTCAGCCCGGCGAACATCAGGCCGAGGACGAGAAACACAGCGCCTCCCTTCACGCCAAAACTGTCCTGGTGTTGGCGCTCGGCCGCGTCGTCGACGATCAGGGGCCGCGCATCAGGTCTGCCCGTGAGATAGCGGATCCTGATCTGTCTGACGGTCTGGACGCCGTTGCGCGTGATCTGCCGCCAGAACGCCGGGCTGATATGGGTCGGTCCGTAGGCCCGCTGTCGTCCGCTCTTGTCGGTCCACGCCAGCGTCACGAGATAGCTCGGGGCCTCACCGGCCTTGTTCACCTCACCGTAGGCGCGGGTCACATCGGCGGTGGCGTCATCGCCATGGGCGAGGATCTCATTCAACGTGCTTTGCTCAATGTAGGAGTTCACCAGCATGTAGCCGCCGAATGGAAGCATCACAGCAGTCAGGGTCCCGAGGATGTAAGGAAAGGGACGCCTTGCTCCGGCGGCGATCGTCGCACTCCTCGGCCCGCCTCGACGCGCCGACCATGTCTGCCATCCGATCACGAGCATCAGGAGCACGGCGCAAACGCCTGCTCCCGCCGCCATGAACCTGGACGTGGACCGGATATGGTTCAGATGGTCGTCGAGATCCTCGACAATGACCGGAAGCGATGCATCGTCGTCAACAGCCTGAATGGGAATCGTCAGGAGCTTGAGCTGGTTGCCAACCATGATCCGCGCCGCATAGGCAGCACTGACCGCAATGCCCGTGCGCTCGCGCTGGACGCCATCCCTGCCGGTCCACTGCAATCCGATCGACAGATTTTCGTCGACATAGCGCGGCCAGCCGCCGTCAAACACGAACGGAAACCGCGGCGAGACGACTTTGGCCGAAATGATCTTTCCGGTGGTGCCATAGCCATCGCGCATGACGCGTTCGATGGCATGCTGATTCCAGAACATCCCCAACGCCGCCAAAACACCGACGGCCAGAAACAGCATCAACACAGTGCGCAATGACATCGATCATCGCCCCGCATAGCGCAGGGCCGCATCGCCCGGCGCGCCTCACTATCGCAAGTTGCTGATATCGCGGCGCCACAACTCTTGTCAAACGGATGAATTGTCGTCCGCTGACTCAGTAGTGTTAGCCGAAGGCGTAATCCGCCGTATTGATCGCCACGGCAACGGATGTGGCGGATTACGCGTCGCTAATCCGCCCTACGAGACCGGCCTACTCCGCCGCGATCTGCCTTGGCGCGGGCGGCGGGTTGGCCAAGTCCGCGGCGAGTTGGGCGTAGCGGGCCTTGGCGTCCGCGACCGCTTTCTCCTTCACCGGGCCGTAGCCGCGGATGCGGTCGGGCAGCGACAGCAGTTCCACCGCGGTGTCGATCGTCACCGGCGACAACAGGCCGAGCACGGTGGCGACGTCCTTCTCGTAGCCGGCGATCAGGTCGCGTTCGAGCTTGCGGTCGGCGCTGCGGCCGAAGATGTCGAGCGGCGTGCCGCGCAGGAATTTGAGTTTCGCCAGCACGCCGAAGACGTTCAGCATCCAGGGGCCGAAGGCGCGCTTCTTCGGGCGTCCCAGCGCGTCGAGGCCACCGCCGAGGATCGGCGGCGCCAGGTTGAAGCTGAATTTGAAGTCGCCCTCGAATTGATCGCGGAGCTGCTGGGCGAAGGCGCCGTCGGTGTAGAGGCGCGCGACTTCGTATTCGTCCTTGTAGGCCAAGAGCTTGGCGTAGTTCACCGCAACCGCGCGCGGCAGCGCATCGCCATAACCGCCCTTCACTGCGGCATCGCGCACCTGGTCGATCAGCTTGCGGTAGCGCTTGGCGAGACGGCTGTTCTGATAGGCAGCGAGGTGCTTGGCGCGGTGCTCGATGACCTCGTCGAGGCTCATGGCGTCCAGCGTCTTGGGCGCAGCCACCTGGTCCGTACCCTTCAGCATGTTGGCAAGACGTGCGGGATCGGCGACCGCGAGCCGGCCGAGGCGGAAGGCTTCCTTGTTCATCTTGATCGAGACGCCGTTGACCTCGATCGCCTGTTCGATCGACTCCGCCGACAGCGGGAACAAGCCCTTCTGATAGGCGTAGCCCATCATCATCATGTTGGTGGCGATGCTGTCGCCGAGCAGCTGCTCGGCCGGCTTGGTGAAATCGAAGAACACCGAGTCCTTGTGCAGCGCGGTCTCCAAGAGCCCGTTCAGCTTGCGGGTCTGGAAGTTGAAGTCGCGGTTAAGGACGAAATCGGCGGTAGGAATGACGTGGCTGTTGATGATGCCGCGCGTCCGCGTGGAGTCGCAGAGCGAGATCGTGTCCTTGGCGACCGCGACCACCTCATCGGCGGCGAGCACGAGATCGGCCGTGCCGGTGACGATGCGCGAGCAGGTCACTTCCGCGGGGTGATCCGACAGGCGGACATGGCTGAGCACCGCCCCGCCCTTCTGTGCAAGGCCGGACATGTCGAGGATCATCGAGGCCTTGCCCTCGATATGGGCGGCCATGCCGAGCAGCGCGCCGATAGTGAGCACGCCGGTGCCGCCGACGCCGCCGACCGCGATGTTATAGGGCTTGTCGAGCGTCGGGCGCGAGGCCGGCTCGGGTAGCGCGCCGATATCGGCAAGCTCGGCCGGCGCACGGTGGCGCGGCTTGCCGCCGTCCACGGTGACGAAGGATGGGCAAAAGCCCTTGAGGCAGGAATAATCCTTGTTGCAGGACGACTGGTTGATGGCGCGCTTGCGACCGAACTCGGTCTCCAGCGGCTCAACCGAGATACAATTCGACTGCACCGAGCAATCGCCGCAGCCTTCGCAGACCGCGGGGTTGATCATGACGCGGCGCGCCGGATCTTCCATCAGGCCGCGCTTGCGGCGGCGGCGTTTTTCGGCGGCGCAGGTCTGCACGAACACGATCGCCGATGTGCCCTTGTGTTCCCGGCACATCTTCATGACGTTCTGCAGCTCGTCGCGATGATAGAGCTTCACGCCCGGCGCGATGGTGCCGGCCGGATAGGCATCGGGCGCCTCCGAGACAAGATAGATCTCGCGGATGCCTTCGGCGTGGAGCTGATGGGTGATCTGCTGCGGCGAGAGATCGCCGTCATGGCGCTGGCCGCCGGTCATGGCCACCGCGTCGTTGTAGAGGATCTTGTAGGTGATGTTGGTCTTGGATGCCACCGCCTGGCGGATGGCGAGAAGGCCCGAGTGGAAATAGGTGCCGTCGCCGAGATTGGCGAAAATGTGGTTCTCGTTGGTGAAGGGTGCGATGCCGACCCACGGCACGCCCTCGCCGCCCATATGCGTAAAGGTCTCGGTCGAGCGGTCCATCCACAGCGCCATGAAGTGGCAGCCGATGCCGGCGAGCGCGCGGCTGCCTTCGGGGACCTTCGTCGAGGTGTTGTGGGGACAGCCGGAGCAGAAATACGGAGTGCGGGAGACAGGTGCGACCGCCTGCATCTGGGTGGCCTGACGGCCGTTGAACCAGTCGGCCTTGGCGCGGAGCATCGAAGCAATCTCAGGATTGAGATCGAGCTTGAGAAGTCGCTCGGTAAGCGAGGTCGCAAGCGAGGCGACGCTGAGCTCGGCGGCGAAGGTCAAAAAGCGCTTGTCGTGCTCGTCCATCTTGCCGACGATGCGCGGGCGCACGTCGTCGCGCCAGTTGAACAATACCTGCTTGACCTGGTTCTCGACGATCTCGCGGCGCTCCTCGACGATGAAGATCTCCTCCAGGCCGACGGCGAATTCATGCACGCCTTCCGGCTCCAGCGGCCACGGCATGCCGATCTTGTAGAGGCGAAGGCCGATCTTGGCAGCGACCTCTTCGGTGACGCCGAGCTCGCGCAGCGCCTGACGGACGTCCTCATAGCTTTTGCCTGACGCCATGATGCCGAAGCGGGCGTTCGGCGAATCCATGGTGACGCGGTTGACCTTGTTGGCGCGCGCAAAGGCGATCGCGGCAAAGCCCTTGTAGTCCTGCAGGCGGCGGTCCTGCTCGAAGCGGTCGTCGGGCCAGCGCAGGTTGAGTCCGCCTTGCGGCATCTCGAAATCGGTGGGGATGATGAACGGCTTCATCTCGTCGGTGAGGTCGATCTCGGCGGTGGTCTCCACCGTCTCCGTGATCACCTTCATGCCGACCCAGCAGCCGGAATAGCGCGACATCGCGATGCCGAGCAGGCCCATCTCGATCATCTCATGGATGCTCGAGGGATAGAGATACGGCATCAAGGCCGACATGAAGGCATGGTCGGACTGATGCGGGACCGTCGAGGATTTTGCGCCGTGGTCGTCACCGGCGAGACAGAGCACGCCGCCGTTCTTGGCCGAGCCTGCGGCATTGCCGTGGCGGAACACGTCGCCGCAGCGATCGACGCCGGGGCCCTTGCCGTACCAGATGCCGACCACCCCGTCATATTTCGCGCCGGGCGAGAGGTTAAGCTGCTGCGAGCCCCAGACGGCGGTGGCAGCCAGATCCTCGTTCACGCCGGGCTGGAACTTGATGTTGTACTGTTCGAGATGCTTGCGGGCGGCAAAGAGCTGCTGGTCGTAGCCGCCGAGCGGCGAGCCGCGATAGCCGGAGATGAAGCCCGCGGTGTTGAGGCCGCTGGCGCGGTCACGCCGGATCTGGGCCATAGGCAGGCGGACCAGGGCCTGGATGCCCGTGGTGAAGACGTGCCCGGTTTCCTGGGTGTATTTTTGATCGAGACTGATCGGACCCTGGTTGATTCCCATGCTGTCCTCTTTATCGCCCTGTTTCAGGTCTTTCCGACTTAAGCCGTTGCCTTCCCGTTGTTTTTAGCTAGGGCGCGCCGACCAATCTCGCCACTCTATGTCGGATATTTCACGATCCGCATCACAAATCTGGACCAAAGGGAGGCCTGGGTAAAAATCGCAATTTCGTGGCCTGAAACACGTTGGGCATTTTCAATTTGTGTCACCATACCCCCACTGTGGCGAAATGAACTGATGCCCCTGTCGTGCCGGGATGCGGGCGATTGGTCGCAGGAGAGACTTTCGATGCGGACGATTCTGGCTGGCGCGGCTGTTGTCGGCTTGGCGTTGTGCAGTGCGGTTGCAAGCGCAGCCCGCGCCGCCGAGCCGTCGCCGGAGCTGATCGCCTACGGCAAGACGCTGGTCGAGGCCGGCGACTGCGCGGGCTGCCACACCGCCGATCCGGCAAAACCGTTCGCGGGCGGCAAGCGCATCGACACGCCGTTCGGCGCGATCTATGCGCCGAACCTGACCCCGGACCGCGACACCGGGATCGGCGCCTGGAAAGATGCCGATTTCACCCGCGCATTGCGCACCGGCGTCGCGCCCGACGGCTCAAACTACTATCCGGCGTTCCCTTATCCCTACTTCACGAAGATGACGAAGGACGACACGCTGGCGATCCGCGCCTATCTCGGCACGCTTGCGCCCGTCGTCAGCCGCAACAAGCCGCCGGAGCTGCGCTGGCCGTTCGGTTATCGCGGCCTGATGCGGATCTGGAACGCGATGTATTTCAAGCCCGGCCTGTTCGAGCCGGACCAGGGCCAGAGCGCGGCCTGGAACAGAGGTGGCTATCTCGTCACCGGGCTCGGTCATTGCGGCGCCTGCCACACGCCGAAGAACTATTTTGGCGCGGACAAACCGGCGCAGGCGCTCTCGGGCAACGAGGTCGGCGGCTGGTACGCGCCAAGGCTCGACGGCGCCTCCCGCACGGGCCTGAAGTCGTGGAGCGAGGCGGACATCGCCGAATATCTGCAGAGCGGGCGCAATGCCAGGAGCCATGCCGGCGGGCTGATGGCGGAGGTGGTCGTCGACTCGACCGCGAAGATGAGCGATGCCGATGTGCGCGCGATCGCGGTGTACCTGAAGAGCCTGCCGCCGTCGCGGCGCGAGACCATCGTGACGCCGCCCGATGATGCCGAGATGAAGGCGGGCCAGGCGGTCTACGCCAAGCTCTGCATCGCATGCCATGAAGCCGACGGCACGGGCGCGCAGCGGATCTATCCGCCGCTGCCCGGCAATGCGCTGCTGCAATCGATCAATCCGTCCTCCACCTTGCGCATCATCCTCGACGGCGCCCACACCGTGACCACCCCGCGCGCGCCCAACACCGGCGAGATGCCGCCCTATGACAGGCTGTCCAATGAGGAGATCGCTGCGGTGACGAACTACATCCGCAACGCCTGGGGCAATGCGGCCCCCCTGGTGACGCCGGCGCAGGTGGCGAAGGCCAGGAAGCAGGGGCGAATGGGGAGTGGCGAATAGCCAGATCTATCCGCTATTCGCCGTTCGCGCGCGCGGCGCTCACCTCTCCTCATCCCCGGTGAACACGAATTTCGGCATCTCCCATTTGTAGCGCACCGCGAGCAGGCGGAAGCTGAGACCGAGCACGAAGGTCAGGATGGTCCAGAGCTCGGCATTGAGGTTGAGGCCGAAGGCGGTGGCGTAGAACAGTCCCGTCACGACCGAGACGCTGGCGTAGAGTTCGGATCGGAACAGCAGCGGCACGTCGTTGCAGAGCACGTCGCGCAACACGCCGCCGGCGCAGCCCGTCACCATGCCCGACACGATCACGATCGGCAGCGAGGCATCCATCTGCCAGCCGACATTGCAGCCGATCATGGTGAAGACGACGAGGCCGATGGCATCGAGCACGATGAACGCGAGGTGCAGCCGATGCACCAGCCGCGCGATCAGGATCGTGAGCAGCGCCGCGCCACCCGGCAGCGCGAGGTAGATTGGGCTCGCCACCCACACCAGCGGGTAGTGACCGAGAAACAGGTCGCGCAGCGTGCCGCCGCCGAGCGCGGTCACGCAGGCGAGAAGACAAACGCCGACATAGTCCATGCTGCGCCGGCCGGCGGCGAGTGCCGCCGTCATGCCCTCTGCCGTGATGGCGACGAGTCCCAGAAGATGCAGCACGCTATCCGTTGGCGGCAGGCTCCACATCGGCTTGTTCCCTTCGTCGCGGCCATGGAACCGCGCCCAGTTCCCAGCCAGACAGGTTCCCGATTCCCGCCGGGAGGGCAACATCCGACGAAAGCATAAAACGGGCGGAACAGAATCTCGCATCCCCGGGTTGTCACGGCGCAATCAACGAGGAGATTGAATCGATGGCTGACGACCGTTTTCCCAACGATCCGTACCGCCCGAACCTCGCCGACGATGAGTATCTTCGCGCGGCGCGCCGGGATGCCGACCTTCAGGCCGATCCCGAGCTTGGCGAAGGCCCCGCCTCCAGCGGCAAGGTTGCGTTGTTCGCCGTTGCGATTGCGCTGGTGCTGGGTGCCGTGTTCTACGGCCTGAACAATACCACCACTAGCAACCAGGCCAGCAACGCACCGGCCTCGCAGACGGCACAGACGCAGCCCACCAATCCGGCCGCGCCTCCCGGCATGCGCGACGTGACGCCACCGCGCAACAACGCCGAGCCGGGCGTGACCACGGGTGCGGCGCCGAGCAAGCCGGCCCCGGATACGCAGAAGCCGTCTGACGGCGCGAAGTAACACTTAGCAATAGCGCGTGTAAGCGGCGGGACTCAAAAAGTCCCGCCGCTTTTCGTTTCCTGGGCTGATCGTCGCCTCTAGCTGAACATCTTGTTCAGCTCGCCGCCGGGATAACCGCTGCCGAGCTCGGTGAACGTACCCTTCTCCGCCATCTCCTTTGCGGCGCGCATGAAGCCGCCCCAGGCAGCGCGGGCGAGCGAGCCGCCGACGCTGATCCGGCGGACGCCGAGATCGGCGGCCTCTTGCAATGATAGGCCGGAGGCACCGATCAGAAGATTGAACGGTTTGGGATGCACCGCCTTCACCACGGCGCTGATGTCCTCACGGGTCTTCAGGCCCGGCGCATAGAGGCAGTCGGCGCCGGCATCGGCGTAAGCGGTGAGCCGGTCGATGACCAGCTTCAAGTCGGTCACGCCCCACAAATACGCTTCGCAGCGGCCGACCAGCAGCGTGCCGCTGTCGCCGATCGCCTTGCGCGAGGCCTTGATGCGCTCGACCGCGAGTGCGCGATCGTAGAGCGGCCTGTCCTTGTCGCCGGTGGAATCCTCGATCGACAAGCCGGCGACGCCGGTGCGCACGCAGCGCTCGACATTGTCCGCGACCCTGTCGGGCTCGACCGCAAAGCCGCCCTCGAAATCGGCGTTGACGGGGATGTCGACGGCCGAGCTCAATGCTGCCAGGTGCTGACAGACCTCCTCGACGCTGACGTGGTTGTCGGCCTTGCCGATGGTCCAGGCGAAGCCCGCGCTCGACGACGCAATCGCCTTGAAACCGAGATGCTGCAATGCCTTGGCGCTGCCGTTATCGACCGGATTGGGCAGGATGAAGCACCCGCTTTCGTGCATCTTCTTGAAGGTCGCGCGCTTGTCCGCGGTCGTGACGTGCATGTTTCTTCTCCCTTGTTGGCCGCGCAGACATAGGCGCGCTAACACGGCAGCGCCAGTGCGCGCCCGGCAGCGCTAGTGCGCGTCGTGCACCGCCCGGCTGTCCTTCGGCGCCTGCTCGCGATCATTCATGCCGTAGTCCCTGACGACGCTGGCGATGCGCAAATGATAATCGGCAAAGATCTGCGCCCTGCCCTTCGCCTGGGTGCGGCGGTGCTCCATCGTGTTGCGCCAGGCCTGCACCGCCGCCTCGTCGCGCCAGAACGACACCGACAGGATCTTGCCCTTCTCGGTCAGGCTCTCGAAGCGCTCGACCGAGATGAAGCCGTCGATGGTTTGCAGGATCGGCTTCAGATCGGCTGCGAGGTCGAAATAGTCCTGGCGGTGTTCCGGCTTCGGCCAGACCTCGAAGATCACGGCGATCATGGGCATCTCCTGCTGCTATCGGGCCTACAATACCACCTTGCGCAGGAAGGTGCGCTCTTCAGCGAGGATGAATTTGTGTTCCTCGGCGAAATGGAAATTCGCCATGCCCTCCGCATCCTGCCGCAGCCGCGCGCGATAGGCCTCGTATGCGGCCAGACTCTCGAAGCTGATCAGCCCGAAGGCGATGTTGTTGGTGCCCTCATGCGGCATGAAATAGCCGATCAGGTCACCGCCGCATTTCGGGATGATGGTGAGCCAGCGCTTCGAATATTCCTCGAACTGCGCGCGCTTGAACGGGTCGATCTGGTAGCGGATGAAGACGGTGACGGACATGATGGCTCCTGTTTTCTTCCGTCACTGCGAGCGCGGTCTCGTAGGGTGGGCAAAGGCGCGTCAGCGCCATGCCCACCATTTCTTCGTAATAGCAACAGAACGTGGGCACGCTTACGCTTTGCCCACCCTACGGCTTCGGCTCCTCGCAATGACGTGTTTGCAGCAACACGCTACGCCCTTGCCCGACCACAATGCTTCGGCTACCATCGAAGCATGAAATCAGGACCCGACATCGCCCTGGTCGCTTCGCTGGTCGGCGATCCCGCGCGCGCCAACATGCTCACCGCGCTGATGAACGGCCGCGCGCTCACGGCGAGCGAGCTGGCGCAGGAGGCCGGCATCACGCCGCAGACTGCGAGCTCGCATCTGGCCAAGCTCGAGGCCGGCGGGCTGGTCGAGCCGGAGAAGCAGGGCCGCCACCGCTACTATCGCCTCACCGACGACGACGTCGCCAGCGTGCTCGAGGGCCTTGCAGGCCTTGCCGCGCGCACCGGCCACATGCGCGTGCGCACCGGGCCGAAGGATCCCGCCTTGCGGCGCGCGCGGATCTGCTACGACCACCTCGCCGGCGATCTCGGCGTGCAGATGCTCGATTCCCTGCGCGAACGGCATCTGGTCAAGCAGAAGAAGCAGGACATCGAGCTGACGGCCGAGGGCGAACGCTTTCTCGCCAGGCATCTGCAGATCTCGCCCGGCATGCTCACCCATCCGAGGCGGCCCGTGTGCAAGGCCTGCCTCGACTGGAGCGAACGGCGCCATCATCTCGCCGGCACACTGGGGGCCGCCATGATGCAGCGCTTCGCCGAGCTGAAATGGGCGGCGCGCGACGCCACACCCGGCAGCCGCGTCGTCAACTTCACCCGCACCGGCGAGAAGCAGTTTGCCGCGCTGTTCGGCGACGGGAAGGACTGATCCGCGCGCCGCCACACCGGAAGTGCGCGCCTCAAATGCTCCCGGCCCCGGCGTCGTAGAGGATTGCTGCCGGGCCGGCCGCCGACGCCAGTGTCTGTCGCGCCAAGCCGCATGCCGGGAACGTTCATGCCGCATTCAGGTCATGATTGGCAGGTTTGGATCGCGCCGTGCCGGCATGTTGCAAAATTAACATGTCGAATCGTGTCTTTTGATTCATTGTGCGCCGCAAGCGCCAAGCTCCCAAAGACTTGCTCCAAAGACCTGCCTCCCGAGAGTTGCCTCCAAAGACTTGCCCCCAAAGACTTGCCCCAAGGACGAGAAGGAAGATCACATGAAATACCTGTTCGCCGCCGCCATGCTCGCCAGCGCGGTTGTCGGTTTCAGCGAGGCCGCCAGCGCCGCGCAGGGTTGCGGCCCGGGTTGGTATCGTGGCGCCTACGGCGGCTGCCGCCCGATGCGCGGCGCGGTCGTCGTGCGCCCCGCCCCGGTGGTGGTCGCTCCGCCAGTCGTCGTCGTGCCGCGCGCGCGTGTGTGCCCCTATGGCTTCCGCTGGTACGCCGGCCGCTGCCGCCCGTTCTGATCTCTTTGCATCGCAAAGATGGCCGCGCAGGTTCAGCCTGCGCGGCCATTTTCGTTTTCAGGCTTGTTCGTTTTCAGGCTTGCCGCCGACTAATCGTCCGCCGTGGATTTTGAGCGGCCTGGAATCGAAACGGGGACCGCGGCTGCGGTCCCCGTCCAATTCGCGGCTTGCCGCGGCTCACCAGTGGCGGCGGTGCCAGCGCCGGCGACGCCAGCCCCAATGACGGTGACCCCAGCCCCGGTGGCGGCCATGCCAGTGAACCTGTTCCGGCGTCAGCTTGGCGGCTTCCTCGCTGGTGGTGACGGCAGGATGAGCGTCGGGGTTGCCTTGCGGCATGCGCGCGGGATCGCCGACCGGCTGCGGCGACAACGGCGCGGCCTGCGCGGTCGCGGCGAAGGCGGCGGCGCCCGCCGTCACTCCCAATGCAAGTTTCAAAAAGTTCCGGCGCTCCATGACATGTCCTCTAGGCTATCGAGCAAGTGATGCAGAGGGAGTGTCGCGGTCACGACATGAACCAAGGCTGAATCCTGTGTTCAGATTCAGAAATGAAGTGAGATGGAGAATTCGTAGCCTGGATGGACCTCGCTACTTCGCAAACTCCTGCGCCAGCACCAGCGTCTCGCGCGAACGCCTGACATCGGGCCAGTCGCGGTTGAAATCGGCGACGAGCTGGTTGAGCGCATCGCCCTTCAGCATCGCCGCGAGCTTGGCCTCGTCATCGAACTGATACATCGCCTGATGCAGCGAGGGATCGTCCAGGCTCCAGAATCGCCAGGCTTTGCTCACGCCGAATGCCTTCACCGCGTCGGGCACATGTTCCGTCTCGTACCATCGGTCAAAAGCGGCGCGCTTGCCGGGATCGGTGACGATGGCGCGAACGACGAAGAAGGCAGCGGGCATCGGGTTTCCTCCTGTTGTTTGGCGCGAACCTAGCCGGATAAGCCGCCGCCGACAAAAAGAGTTGGCGCGGGTGTCGGAACGGACGCCCTTCGCTCGTCCTTTGTTTCGAACCAGGACACGGAGACAGCAAATGGCCGACCTCACCCTGACCACCTTCAATTGGGTTCCCGAACCGCCGCGAGGATTCGTGCGCGACCTTCGCGTGCGCTGGGCGCTCGAAGAGGCCGCGCTGCCCTATCGCGTCGCAAGCGCCCCATTCGACGATCGCGGCGCCGCACATTTCGCGCATCAGCCTTTCGGCCAGGTGCCCTGGCTGACCGACGGCGACCTCTCGATCTTCGAGACCGGCGCGATCCTGCTGCATCTCGGCGGGCTCAGCGAGAAACTGATGCCATCAGATCCGCGCGGCCGCACTGAAGCGACGGAATGGGTGTTCGCGGCGCTCAATTCGGTGGAGATGGCCAGCCTGCCCTGGGGAATGTCGAAGTTCATGGGCCATCCGACCGACACGGCGGCGTGGAAATTCGTCGACGACTTCCTCAAGCTGCGGCTGAAGCATCTCGAGCCGGTGCTGGCCGGCCGCGAATGGCTGGCCGGCTCCTTCTCCGTCGCCGACATCCTGATGTCGGACGTGCTGCGCGTCGTCGATGGTTTTGGTGGCCTGGCGGACAGTCCTGCCTGCCGCGCCTACGTCGCGCGCGCCACGGCCCGCCCGGCCTTCATCAAGGCCCATGCCGACCAGATGGCGCATTTCGCTGCGGCGGATAAGGCACGCGCGTAGTTCGTAGGGCGAATTAGGCGAAGCCGTAATCCGCCAACGCCTGCATCCGGCGATAAAGACATTGGCGGATTGCGCTGTCGCTAATCCGCCCTACACCTCACACCAGCTTCAGCGGCGCGTCGGCGACCACGCGCAGGTCGATGCTGCCGATCAACGCCGCCCGGCGTGCCTCCGCAGCACTAATGGCGTCGTCCGTCTGCCGCAACGTGCTGACGTTCGAGCCCAGCGACACGATCCCCCCCAGCACCAACGCGATCGATCCGAGGGCCGCGGTCTGACCAAAGCCAAACACACCGAGGATCGTGATCAGCAACAGCGCGGCCCCACCGCCGATCGCGATCTTGGACGCCAGGATGTACTTCCGGCACCGCTCGGCGATCTCGGCAAGAGCCTCGATCCGGTCTTCGATATCGGAGATTTCGTCGGTCGGATCGTCTTCGGTCATTGGATCGAGGATGCCAAATCAGCAGGACGCGGTATCCCGCATGCGCAAAGCGACATGCGGAACCTCTGCAAAAACCCGGATGTCGCTGCGCTCATCCGGGCTACGTTCCCTACAACGGCAAATTGTCGTGCTTCTTCGCCGGCGCTTCCACCTTCTTGTCCTTCAGCATCGCCAGCGCCCGTGCGATGCGCTTGCGTGTCGAATGCGGCATGATGACGTCGTCAATGTAGCCGCGTTCGGCGGCGATGAACGGCGACAGGAAGCGGTCTTCGTATTCCTTGGTGCGCGCGGTGATCTTGTCGGGGTCGCCGATGTCGGAGCGGAAGATGATCTCGACCGCGCCCTTGGCGCCCATCACCGCGATCTGGGCGGTCGGCCAGGCGTAGTTCATGTCGGCGCCGATCTCCTTGGAGGCCATGACGTCGAAGGCGCCGCCATAGGCCTTGCGCGTGATGATGGTCACCAGCGGCACGGTGCACTGCGAGTAAGCGAACAGCAGTTTCGCGCCGTGCTTGATCAGGCCGCCATATTCCTGCGCAGTGCCCGGCAGGAAGCCCGGCACGTCGACGAAGGTGACGATCGGGATGTTGAAGGCATCACAAAAACGAACGAAGCGCGCGGCTTTCCGCGATGCGTCGCTGTCGAGCACGCCGGCCAGCACCATCGGCTGGTTGGCGACGAAGCCGACGGTGCGGCCAGCGATGCGGCCGAAGCCGGTGACGATGTTCTTGGCGAACATGTCCGCGATCTCGAAGAAGTCCCCCTCGTCCACGACCTTCAGGATCAGCTCCTTCATGTCGTAAGGCTTGTTCGGATTGTCCGGGATCAGCGTATCCAGGGACATGTCGACGCGACCGATGTCGTCGAAGCTCGGCCATTCCGGCACGCCGTCACTGTTGTTGGATGGCAGGAAGTCGATTAGCCGCCGCATCTGCAGAAGCGTCTCGACGTCGTTCTCAAAGGCGCCGTCGGCAATCGAGGAGCGCGTCGCGTGCACCGAGGCACCGCCGAGCTCTTCGGCGGTGACGACCTCGTTGGTGACGGTCTTCACCACATCAGGGCCGGTGACGAACATGTAGCTCGTGTTCTTCACCATGAAGATGAAGTCGGTCATCGCAGGCGAATAGACGTCGCCGCCGGCGCAAGGGCCCATGATGACGGAGATCTGCGGGATCACGCCGGAGGCGAGCACGTTGCGGCGGAACACGTAGGAATAGCCGGCGAGCGCAGCGACACCCTCCTGAATGCGGGCGCCGCCCGCGTCATAGAGGCCGATGATGGGCGCCCGCGCCTTCATCGCCATGTCCTGGAGCTTGGTGATCTTCAGCGCATGCGTTTCCGATAGCGAGCCGCCAAACACCGTGAAGTCCTTAGCGAATACGAACGTCTTGCGGCCGTTGACGGTGCCCCACCCCGTGACGACGCCGTCGCCGGGCACCTTGTTCTTCTCCATGCCGAACTCGGTGGAGCGGTGCTCGACGAACATGTCGAACTCCTCGAACGATCCCTTATCGAGCAACAGCTCGATACGCTCACGCGCGGTCAGCTTGCCGCGGGCGTGCTGCGCCTCGATGCGCTTCTCCCCGCCGCCGAGCTTTGCGCCGGCGCGACGGTCTTCAAGGGCGTCCAGGATGTGTTTCATTTGCTCCCGCCAGTTCTTAAGTGATGCGGGGTTCTAACACGGCATTTTGCGGACCGGAAAGCGCCTTTCCGCGCCGCAGGGCTGCCCTGTCCGGGCTAAAAGCGTGAGAGATTACAAAGTTTTGCCCGGGAGGCGAGCATGAACGAGAGAATGGCCGAGACCGGTGCGGCGACAGGCCGTGTCAACATCCTGCTGCGGCTGGAGGGGCTCACCCTGTTTATCGGGATGGTGATGCTTTACTGGGCCTGGGACGGCTCCTGGCTGGTCTTTGCCCTGCTCTTCTTCGTCCCTGACCTCAGCTTCCTGGCATACCTGTCCGACGCCAAATTCGGCGCGCTGGTCTACAACGCCGCCCACAGCTACATGGCGCCGGTGTCGCTGCTGACGCTGGGCTTCGGCCTCGGCTCGCCGCTCACCTTGTCCATCGCCTTGATCTGGCTCGCCCATATCGGCATCGACCGGGCGCTCGGCTATGGCCTGAAATATTCCGCCGGGTTCGGCTTCACCCATCTGGGCCGGATCGGGCGGCAAAAAGACGCCTGACGCGCACGAATTTGGTCGCCCGGCCCGGTTGACCGGGCCTGCCGATTCAGGCTTGCTTCGCGCTCGCGATCAGGCGCCGAATGTTGCGTGAGCTCGGTTGGTACGGCGGCGGTCATTACGCCTTGGCTCGAGCATCACGCAAGCATCACTGAGATGTCCGCGACGGTCGTCCCCCTGCCGCCGAACTCGTCGTCGCAAACCATCGACTTCCTGCGGCGGATGGCCAGCATGGTGTCGGGGCGGAACGGCGAGATGCTGCTGCGCGCCGCAAGCCTGATCGAGTCGCTGGCGCAGCGGGCCATGTCGGCCGAGCGGCTCTATCATGACCAGCTGGATGCGAGCACGCGTAACGCCGAGCTGCGCGAGGCCGCCGATCTCGCCTCCGATGCCATGGTCGGCCAGATCGAGGTGCTGCGGGCGCAGCTTGCCGAGGTCACCGCAGCAGCCGCCGCCGAGCGCGCCGCCTTCGATGCCGAGCGCGGCAAGCTGATCGGCGTGATGCAGAATGCCGAGAGCCATATCGGCAAGCTCACGACCGAGCTGGACAGCTTGCGCGCCTCCGTCGACAGCTTCAACGCGACCGCGGTCTCCGTGCCGATCGAGGTGCTGCGGCTGGCGCGGACGCAGTTCGATTTCCTCTCCGCAGGGTTTGCCCGCAAGGGCGACGTGATCTCGCAGGCGATGAGCGAGATCGGCGGCTTTGCGATCGACCAGGCGCTGACGGCGAAGAAGAGCGACACCGCCTGAGGCGGTCGCCCCTGCCTGCGTCGAGCTCAACCCGCATGTCGGCGGCAATCCGAAGACGGCCGCCGAGTCGCGCAAGGCGGTGGAGGAGTTTTTGCAGGTGTTGTTCAAGTTGGGGTGAGAGGCATCTCGGCCTGCACCGGTGCCGTAGGGTGGGCAAAGCGTAGCGTGCCCACGAATCGTCGCTTACGGCATAAAGATCGTGGGCACGGCGCTACGCGCCTTTGCCCACCCTACGGCGGCTGCGCTCGACGAGAACGATTGCACCACTCACAGGCTAGATCGCGCCGATCTCGGCAAGGCAGGCTTGCGTCAGTGTCATGCGCTCGCCGACGAGTCGCGGCTCCTTGCAATCCATGTTGAGCGCGAACACCGTGTGCGTCTCGCCCTTCTCGGCCCAGCCCACCATCCAGCCGAGCGATGGCTCGCCGCGCTCGGCGCCCAGCAGGCCGGATTTGGCGCGAATGACGCTGTCGCCGACCTTGGTCACCGGCAGGATGTCGGCGACCAGATCCTGGCTGCGCTTGCTGATCGGCAGCGCGCGGCGCCGCAGCCGGTCGACGAAATCGATCTGCTCGACGGGGTCGATGCGTAAATTCCCGGTCAGCCAGAACTGGTCGATGCCGCCGCCGATGTCGCGGTTACCGTAGTCGAACTCGTCGACATACTTTTGCATTCGCTCCTGGCCAATGCGGCGGGCGATCTCCTGATAGACCGGCACTGCGCTCACGGCGATCGCGCTACGCAGCGTGTGATCCTTGTTCCAGGCCTCGATCGGACGCTTCACGCCATCCCAGGGAAACACGTCCTTGTCGGGGTCAGTGACGACGCCCGTCTCCAGCGCGATCAGCGAGTTCGGAATCTTGAAGGTCGAGGCCGGCAGCTTGCCCTCGCCGGAGCGCTCCTTGTCGCTGGCGACGACCAGATAGTCCTCGACCTTGTAGCCGACGAAGGTGCCTGATGTGCCGACGTCGGTGAAGCGCTTTGCGAGGCTATCGCGGATCTCGTTGCGCGGCGGCGCGACATGGGCGAGCGCGCGCGATGGCAGGATGGCAGATGCGGCGAGAAGGCCGAGAGTGGAGCGGCGGGTGAGCAAGAGCGATGTCCGTCAAACGATGAAAGTGATCGCGACCATGCCGCCGCTCCATGGTGAAACGATGACAGATCATGCTCTACCGCCCCCGGCCCGACAGCCGCAGCACGAATACCAGCACTTCGGCGACAGCCTTGTAAAGGTCCGGCGGGATCTCCTCGCCGAGCTCGACCTTGGACAGCGCGCCGGCCAAAACCTCGTTCTCCTCGATCGGGATGTCGTGAGCCCTGGCGATCTCGACGATCTTTTCGCCGATCGCGCCCTTGCCCTTGGCGACGACCACGGGCGCGTTGGTACCCTTTTCGTAATGCAGCGCGATGGCGAGCTTGGATGGGTCGCTCATGTCGCCCGATCCAGGAAGTGGCCGGCGCGGGCCGCTGCCGGCTGCGGCGGCGTGCCCTCGCGGACCAGAATGTCGCCGGGCCTGAGCTCGGCCCGCGTCAGCGCCTGATTGAGCTCGCCGATGCCGGCGCGCAGCTGCTGCACCGTCGCCGGCCGCTCCGCCCACATCCGCACGAAAGTCTTGTCGCCGTTCAGCGTGATCAGCGCGTGCACGGGGCCGGCCGGCTCGACGTTGAGCGAGAAGCGCGCGCGCCAGGCGCGCTTGGCGGCATCGGAGGATTCGCCAGCGCCATCGCGCGAGATTTCGAACTGCGCCATCGCGGTGCCCTGCGGCGTTGCAAAGGGAATCTCGAAATTCCACTGCGGCATTGCCGGGTCGATGCGGTGGCCAGAGGCGTCGGTGCGATCCGGGAGCGAAGCGACCTGCAACAATGTCTGCCGCGCGATGGCGGCATCGGTGTCGTCGAGCAGGCGATGCACGGTTGCGGACAACGGCGTGTCCGGCGCGAGCGAGGGCGAGGCAATCGCCTGCGGCGAGGGCAATGCACCACGGAACGGCGGTGGCGTCGCACGTGCGGCTGCTTCGAAGATGTGGCCGTCGGGCACGGCTTTGTTCGAGCCGGGCACGTTGCCGGTCAGGCGCGGCAGGTTTTCCGTGACCTCCTGCAGGAGGCTCGCGGCAAGCCCCGCGGACATGGTGCGCGGCATCGCGGCTTGCTGAGCGTTTCCGACGACGTCCGCGAGCACGGCGGCCGCGAGATTGGCGTTGCGCGGCGTCTGCGCGATCTCGGGGCCGGAAGCGGACGCGGACTGCGCGGCCTCACCTGCGGCCTGAGCAGGCGCAGTGGCGACCTGCGGTGTCCCTGTCGTCGCAGCGGGAGTTGCAGCGCCCTGTGGCGCGGCGGTTTCGAGCGTGGTCAGCGTCTGGCGCAGCACCAGCAGCGCCGCCTTCAGGTCGGGCGTCGTGCCGGCGGGCGGCCTCGCGCCGGCGGCCAGCGAAGCCTCGAAAAACAAGCCGGATTTCTGGAACGCGGTTTCGACATCGGCGCCATCGAGCCCGGGACTGAGCGGCGTCTGCTGCGCCAGCACGTCCAGCACGGCCTGCTTCAAGCCCGCAGGCAGATCGCTGCCGGTGACGACGGATGCCAGATTGGCGAACAGCGGTGCCTGGCTGCCCTGTTTTGTGGCGGCCTCGGCCGAGGCCGCGGTGACGGCGACCTGCTCCAATGGCGTCAGCGTGTTGCGTGTCGCGGCTGCGGATGGCGCCAGCGGCGGGCTTTCCACCACCGAGGCCGCACGCGGCGTCAGCGTGATCTGATCGGCAGTGGCCTCGCCTGCCCCGTTGATCACGGAGAGCCTGATGGTGCCGTCGTTCTGCGAGACCGCCAGCTGGAGATTCTGCCCGGGCGTCAGCGCCACCTCCGACATCACGTCCATCGAGAGGTTGGCGATCGCGATCCGCACCAGATTGTTGGCCATCACGCTGACAACCCTGGCATCGACGACGCTGCCGGCCTGCAGCACGAGGTCCGGCGTCGTCG
Organism: Bradyrhizobium sp. IAR9; assembly: GCF_013408065.1. Classification (NCBI taxonomy): domain Bacteria; kingdom Pseudomonadati; phylum Pseudomonadota; class Alphaproteobacteria; order Hyphomicrobiales; family Nitrobacteraceae; genus Bradyrhizobium; species Bradyrhizobium sp. IAR9. The sequence continues at coordinate 77,348 of NZ_JACBZW010000022.1, read as the reverse complement.
CATCAGCCACGGGGCTGGCGGCACTGACGGGGAGGATGGAAGTGACCGGCGTCGGCATCTCAGGGGCCCATGGAGCGCTGGCCACACCCTAAGGCCACCGTCGTAAACCTCTCGTTAAGGACCTTCGGCTGCGGACGCCTTTGCCGCCGCCAGAACCGCCACGGCGGCCTCGAAATCCCTGAGACGGGTGGCCCGACGGCTGGCGGCCTCCTCGTCCACGCCCCATTGGTCGATGTTCCAGTCCTCATCGACATGGGCGGCGGCCCAGACCTCGCCGGCATCGCGTGCCCCATGCGCCAGCGCCAGCGCCAGCAGCGCCGAGCCGGTCAGGGTCGTCACCACGTGGAGTGCGGCGACCGACCAGGCGTCCCCCGGCAGCGCGGCGCGCGCGGCCTCGACCGCCTCATCGGGCTGCTTCACATGCATGACGCCCTCGGACAGGATGAAATGCGCGCCCAGCGTGTCCGCGGCCCAGAACAGCACGGGATCCCAATGCGCGGCCTCGCGGGCGACCAGCCCTTCGGGATGGCCGGCACGATAGAACAGCAAATCGGACTCGAAATATTTCGCAAGGTCGTCGCTGACGAGCTCGACGCGATCGACAACGCCCTCGACCACGCTGTTGGCGATCCGCGTCAGCGGCATGGTCATGGGGTCGATGCTCTCGCCCTGAGCCGCCCATTCTGCGGCCACGGCATCGGCGAGCGCGCGCGACGGAATCACCACCTGGCGGCCGGAGGGCGTGCGGATCGGCTTGCCATCGAGCGTGATGGCGAAACCGCCTTCGGCTTCAGTCGTAGTCGCCTCCTTGTAGAAGCGCTTGCGCTGCGGCGGGCGCGCGGACGCGCGCGCCGATTCCCGCGGGTCAGGCGGGGGTTGCCCTGCTGCTTCTTCGAACAATTCGCGCATCGTTTTTTCGGTCCCTGTCGTCGGTCAGATTACCTGTCTCGTCATGGCTTCGCCACGACCATGAGTGCTGCTAGTTCGCGCAAGCGCGTGCGTAAGTGCCGCGATCGGCTGGGCCCAGTCCCGCAGCTGCGGCGGCGTCGAGGCACTTTGTGACGCGATCGCTGAACGAGTTACGCGGAAGCGGCTGGTAGTTGTAGCGCGGCGGCGCGTCGACTTGCGGAACCTGCGGCACCTCGATCTTCGGCGGCGGTGGCGGCTGAGGCAGCGGTGGGGCGAGCCGTGAAGCGTCCGGCAGCACGTATTGCGCGTGGGTGGCCTGCCCCACACATAGCGCGGCCAACAGCACAAGATAGATCGAGAGCCGTGTCATGGAGGATATGTCGTGGGTCTACCACCCCCGTTCAACCCGGCTATTCTTCAGGCGCGTTCTCGATTGGATCAAACCGGCTTGCATCCAGCCCGAGCAGATTCCACGACTGCTGCATGTGCGGCGGCAATGGCGCGGTGGCGTCGATCACGCCGCCGCGCGGATGCGGAATGACGATGCGGCGCGCGAGCAGATGCAGCCGGTTTTGCAGGCCGCCCGGCAGCTGCCAGTTCTCGATGTTGAAATATTTGGGATCGCCGACGATGGGATGGCCGATATGCTCCATGTGGGCGCGCAGCTGATGGGTGCGTCCCGTCACCGGCTTCAGCGACACCCAGGTCAACTTGTTGCCGGCGGTCTCGACCACCGCGTAATATGTCACCGCGTGGCTGGCGCCCTCGTCGCCATGCTGGGCGATGCGCATGATGGTGTCGTCCTCGCTCTCCTCCTTGGCGAGGAAGGTCGAGATGCGGCCCTGCTTCGGCTTCGGCAGGCCCGGCACCAGCGCCCAATAGACTTTTCGCGCCGAGCGCGAGCGGAACGCGCCGGTCAGATGCGAAGCGGCAAACCGCGTCTTGGCGACCAGCAGACATCCTGACGTCTCCCGGTCGATACGGTGCACCAGGCGTGGCTTCTGGCCCTTGGAATCGCGCATCACCTCCAGCATCTGGTCGATGTGCCGCGTCATGCCCGAGCCGCCCTGCACGGCAAGGCCGGCCGGCTTGTTCAGGACAAGGACGTCGTCGTCCTCAAAGATCGTCATCTCCTTCAGCGCCTTGAGGGTCTTCTGGGCGGCTTCCGAGAGCTCGCCGACGCCCTTCGGCGTGTCGAGCTTGAGCGGCGGAATGCGGACGCTCTGGCCCTCCTCCAGGCGGTCCTTGCTGTCGACGCGCTTGCCGTCAACGCGCAGCTCGCCTTTTCGCACGACACGCTGGATGTGGGAGAACGACAGGCCGGGAAAGCGCGCCTCGAGGAAACGATCGACGCGCATGTTGTTCTCGTCGGCGGTCACCTTGACGGTCTGCACCTTGGTCGGCAGCAGCGCCTCGACGGGCTTTTCGGGCGCGGCCCTTTCCAGCTCGGCTTTCTCCAGCCTAGCCTTGGGCGCGCGCCGCTCGGCCCGCTCGCCGGCAAAGCGCGGCGGCTTGCTGCCGCCGGGCTTGCCACCCGGCCGGGGTCCAGCCTTAGACGCGCTACGTGCCTTGAACGGGCGAGAATCGTCGCGCTCGTCACGCGAACGGGGCTTCGGGTTCATTCTCTTGATGCGGCGGCTCATGGTTGCCTGCGTACCCTAAAAGCCGGGTCCCGTCACGGCGAAATGGCCGTTTTTAGCGCGGGCCGCCCCGCTCCTTCCTCAGCTTGGCCCAGTAATCCAGCCGCTTCCTGATCTCGCGCTCGAAGCCGCGCTCGGGCGGGTCGTAGAACGTTTGGCGGCCCAGGGCTTCCGGGAAGTAGTCCTGCCCGGAGAAGGCGTCGGGGGCGTCGTGGTCGTATTCGTAAGATGCGCCGTAGCCTTCGGACTTCATCAGCTTGGTCGGCGAATTGAGGATGTGCTTTGGCGGCAGCAGCGAGCCGGCCTGCTTGGCGACCTGCATCGCCGTGCCGAAGGCGGTGTAGACCGCATTCGATTTCGGCGCGGTGGCGAGATAGACGACGGCCTGCGCGATGGCGAGCTCGCCTTCGGGATGGCCGAGGAAATCGAACGCGTCCTTGGCCGCATTGGCGATGACGAGCGCCTGCGGATCGGCAAGGCCGATGTCCTCCACGGCCATCCGCACGACGCGGCGGGCCAGGAACAGCGGGTCCTCACCGGCATCGAGCATGCGCGCGAGGTAATACAACGCGGCGTCGGGATCGGAGCCGCGCACGGACTTATGCAGCGCCGAGATCAAATTGTAATGGCCGTCAGCCGATTTGTCGTAGATCGGCGCGCGGCGCTGCAAAATCTCCTGCAACTGAGCGGCATTGAAGATCTCGTCCGCCCGCGCCGAACGCCAGACCTCTTCGGCGAGCGTCAGCGAGGCGCGGCCATCGCCATCGGCCATGCGCACCAGCACGGCGCGCGCTTCCGCATCGAGCGGCAGCTTGCGACCTTCGACCTCCTCGGCATGCGCAAACAGTTTTTCGATCGCGGCGGCATCGAGCGAGCGAAACACCAAGACGCGCGCACGAGAGAGCAACGCCGCGTTGAGCTCGAAGGACGGATTCTCCGTGGTGGCGCCGACCATCACTACGGTGCCGTCTTCCATCACGGGCAGAAACGAATCCTGCTGGGCGCGGTTGAAGCGATGCACCTCGTCGACGAACAGCAGCGTGCCCTTGCCCATCTCGCGGCGGGCGCGCGCGGCGTCGAACGCTTTCTTCAGGTCGGCGACGCCGGAGAACACCGCGGAGATCTGCTCGAAATGCAGGTCGGTCGCATCCGCCAGCAGCCGCGCCACCGTGGTCTTGCCAGTGCCGGGCGGGCCCCAGAACACCAGCGATCCCAGCGTGCGCGTCTCCAGCATGCGCGTCAGCGCCCCGTCGGGACCGAGGATGTGGTCCTGGCCCACGACCTCCGACAGCGCGCGCGGGCGCAACCGGTCCGGCAGCGGATGCGGAGCGTCGTGGTCGAGCCCCGCCGCGGCAAAGAGCGTCGGCGTTTGTGGTCGCTTCGGACTCATCCGCCCAGCGTGACGTTGATCTGCTGGCCGCCGCGCACCAGCGTGATACGCCAGATCCGCGGGCGCTCTCCGGCCGCCTTTTCGAGGTCGCCGGTCCTGCTGATCTTCTGGTTGTTGACCGCCAGAATGATATCGCCCTTCTGGAAGCCGACATTTGCGGCCGCACTGTCGCCGCCGAGATCGGTGATCACGACACCCTCGGTGTCGGCGTCAAGATGCAGCTCGTCGGCGACCGCCGGCGTGATGGTCGAGACCTTCGCGCCCTGGAACGGCGAACGCGCGGTGACGACGAGCTCGTTACGTCCCGTATCGGGCGCGGTCTCCAGCGCCACCGTCAGCTTGAGCGGCTTGCCGCTGCGCTGCACGTCGATCTGCGCGCTGCCGCCGAGCGGACGAGTGGCGAAGCGATAGTCGAAGGCGTTGGGATCATCCACGGTCTGGCCATCGATCCCAGTGATGAGATCCGAGGACTTCAGGCCGGCCTTCGCGGCGGGGCCGTTCGACACCACGCTCGCGACCAGCGCGCCGGTCGGCGAACGCAGGCCGAGGCTCTCGGCGATCTCGGGCGTCACCGCCTGCAATTTTGCCCCGAGCCAGGGACGCTTCACCGCCTTGCCGCCGCTCTTGGCGGAGGCGACGACGACACGCACCATGTTGGCAGGGATCGCGAAACCGATGCCTTGCGAGCCGCCGGAGCGCGAATAGATCGCGGTGTTGATGCCCGCCAGCTTGCCGGCCATGTCGACCAGCGCGCCGCCGGAATTACCGGGATTGATCGCCGCATCGGTCTGGATGAAGAACTGATAGTCGGTGATGCCGACCTGGGTGCGCGCCAGCGCCGAGATGATGCCGTGAGTCACGGTCTGGCCGACGCCGAAGGGATTGCCGATCGCGAGCACGACGTCGCCGACCAGCAATTCGTCGGAATTGGTGAAATCGAGGGTCGGGAATTTCTCCTTGGTGTCCTTCAGGCGTAGCACGGCAAGATCGGTGCGCGTGTCCTTCAGCAGTATCTCCGCTTCGAACTCGCGCTTGTCCGACAACGACACCTTGACCTGGTCCGCGCCCTCGATGACGTGGACGTTGGTGACGACGAGGCCGGACGCATCGACGATGACGCCGGAGCCGAGCGAGCGCTGCATCTGCTCGGGCTGTTGGCCCGGCACGCCGAAGAAGCGGCGGAAGATCGGATCGTCCAGCAGCGGGTTGCGGTTCTGCACCACCTTGGCGGCATAGACGTTGACCACGGCCGGCTGCACCCGCTGCACGATCGGCGCATAGGACAGCCGCAGCTCGGCCGGCGATGACGGGACCCGACGGTCCTGAGCAGCAGCCGGGTTGAAGTGGGCGGAAAAGCCTATGCACAATGCCGTGACGACGGCGGTCCGGATCGATCGAAACATTCCTACCTCTTGGAAAAGACGCCGGAATATAGGCGCGTTCGTCCCCCAATAGAAGGGCGCCGGGCGGCAATATTCGGCCTCGGTCTGACGTCTACGGCCTGCAAGCCAAGCGTGCGGAACGGCGATTTGTCTTGCCTCGCGGATTGGCATGACACGCATCATCTTGCATCCTTGCTCGCGGTGGATTCGGTTGCGGCGAATTTACATCACCGGGAACCAGGCAACCGATGCGCGTCGTCGCGGGGCAGTCATCAATCGTTCCTAGCCTCACCGCCTACGACTTGGGGAATTGGTCAAACCATGGAGTCATGACGTGAGCAGGACAAGGATTGCAGCCACGGCGATTGGCCTCGCCGGAGCGTTGGCGGCCTCGCAGGCCCAGGCCCAATCAGCAAGCAGCAGCGAGCAGGAGATCGCGCTGCTCAAGCAGCAGCTGAAGATGCTGGAGCAGAAGCTCGACAAGCTCCAGAGCCAGACCGCGGCGAACACGGCGGCCACGGCAAAAGCCAAAGCCGAAGCAAAGGCAGAGGCCAAGGCCGAAGCGCGGTCGGAGGCGAAGGTCGCCGTGGCCAACGCGAACGCGGCGATCCCGGTCAAGGGCCCGGCACCGGCATCCGGCGTCGTCGTGACCATGCCGAACAACCGGCCGACCATCTGCACCGCGGACCAGGCCAATTGCGTCGCCATCACCAGCCGCCTGCACTGGGATGTCGGCGGCTATGACTATCGTCCCAACACGGCAGCGACCGTGCCGCAGAAGCTCGACAGCGGCCAGAACGTCCGCCGCGCGCGCATCGGCGTCACCGGCAAATTCTTCAACGACTGGAACTTCGCGTTGGTCTACGATTTCGGCGGCACGTCCGACGGTTTTGGCGGCACAGCCCCTGGATCACTGCCGGGCGGCGGCGTCTCCGGCGTCGAGAACGCCTATCTCAGCTACACCGGCTTGAAGCCATTCGGCGGCAAGATGGCGATCGAAGCCGGCATCATGGACCTGCCCTACACGCTCGATGAGGCCACGAGCTCCAACGACATCATGTTCATGGAGCGCGCCTCGGCCGGCATCATCGCGACCAATATCGCCGCCGGCGACTTCCGCTCCGCGGCCGGTACGCGCTGGTACAACGACCAGCTCTGGATCGGCGGCTACGTCACGGGGCCATCGACCGGCGCGATCCACTCGGCTTCCAGCGCGGCACCGGCAGGCACGAGCGAGCAATACGGCGCTGTGGCGCGCATTGCCGGCAACCCGATCAGCGGCAAGGACTATTCGGTGCATATCGGCGCCGACGCCCAGTGGCTGATCCAGCCGCCGCGCAATCTCATTGCCAATACGCAGACCGTCACGCTCAGCGATCGTCCGGAATTGCGTCTCGACCCGACCACGCTGATCTCGACCGGCGCGATCGCCAATGCCTCGGGTGCGCAGGTCTACAGCATCGAAGCCGCGGCGACCTACGGCCCGCTCATCGTTCAAGGCGAGTACTTCTGGTACAATGTCGACCGGACCGCCAACACCGGCGTGCCGCTGGTCGGCGCACCCAGCCTGAAATTCCAGGGCGGCTACGCGCAGGCCGGCTACGTGTTGACGGGGGAAGGCCGCAGCTACAACGCGGCGAACGCGGCCTATAGCGGCGTCAAGCCGGCGCATCCGTTCTCGCTCGAAGGCGGCGGCTGGGGTGCGTGGGAGATCGCGGGGCGCTTCTCGACGGTCGACCTCAACAATCAGTTGGGCACAGCGACCGGCATCGCCGGCGGACGGCAGACCGTCTATACGCTGGCGCTCAACTGGTACGTCAACGGCAACGTCCGCTTCATGCTCGACTATCTGCACGGCACGGTGTCGAGGCAAGCCTCGCCGATCTCAACCGCAGATGTCGGCTCGAAGTTCGATGCGGTCGCGATGCGCACCCAGTTCGCGTTCTAAACTCGCTGTCGTCCCGGGGCGCGCGCAAGCGCGAACCCGGGACCCATAACCACAGGGAGTAGTTTGGCGAAGTCTCAGAGTTGGCCGCTCGCGCTACAATTTCTTCCTGGGGTTATGAATCCCCGCGTTCGCGGGGATGACACCGAGAGTGAGGCGCCAGCTTTACGACCAACTCACGCCGCGCGCTTCGGCTTCTTCACCACGACCGGCGCCGGTGCGCAGGACAGGCGCTGCTGGTGGCTCTCGCCCCAGGCCTTCAGGATGTCGATCACCGGCTTGAGGCTCTCGCCGAGCTCGGAGAGGCAATATTCGACGCGCGGCGGCACCTCGGCATAGACCTTGCGGATGACAAGCTTGTCCTCCTCCAGCGCGCGCAGCTGCTTTGTCAGCATGCGCTGGGTGATGCCGGGCATCCGGCGGCGCAGTTCGCCGAAACGCTGGGTGCCGCTCTGCAGATGGTAGAGGATCACGCCCTTCCACTTGCCGTCGATCAGATCCAGCGTCGCCTCGACCGAGCAGCCCGGGCGACGGGCAAAATCGCGCCGTTTCATGCGTATTTTCCCAATAGTATCCAAACAGGGACTATATCCCCGAATTTACAGTACTTGCCAAATTGGAGCCAGCGCGACAGTTAGCAGGTCAGGCGCGCCCATGCCAAGCTGCGCCCCATCTGATGGAGACAAGCCATGAAGGCCGTCGGCTACAAGAAATCGCTCCCGATCGAGGATCAGGATGCGCTGATCGATTTCGAGATCGCAAAACCCGAGCCCAAAGGGCGCGACATCCGCGTCGCCGTGAAGGCGATCTCGGCCAATCCGGTCGATTACAAGGTACGCAAGCGCGCAGCGCCGCCCGAGGGCGAGACCAAGATCCTGGGCTACGACGCGGCAGGCGTGGTCGACGCCGTCGGGCCTGAAGTCACGCTGTTCAAGCCGGGCGACGAGGTGTTTTACGCCGGCTCGATCCTGCGCCAGGGCACCAATTCCGAATTCCACCTGGTCGACGAGCGCATCGTCGGCAACAAGCCGAAGAGCCTGTCGTTCGCGCAAGCCGCTGCCCTTCCCCTCACCTCCATCACCGCCTGGGAATTGCTGTTCGATCGGCTCGGCGCGGTGCCCGGCAAGAGCGTCGATCCGCGCACGCTGCTGATCACGGGCGGCGCCGGCGGCGTCGGCTCGATCCTGATCCAGCTCGCGCGCCGCCTCACCGGCCTCACGGTGCTCGCCACCGCGACGCGGCCGGACTCGCAGAAATGGTGCCTCGATCTCGGCGCGCATGCGGTGATCGACCACGGCAAGCCGATGAAGGAGCAGATCGAAAAATTGAAGCTGCCGCCCGTCGCGCTGGTGGCGAGCCTCACCTTCACCGATCAGCATTACAAGGCGATCGTCGAGTTCATGGCCCCGCAGGGCCGGTTCGGCCTGATCGACGACCCCCCTGAATTCACCATGAGCACGTTCAAGGGCAAGGCGATCTCGGTGCACTGGGAATCGATGTTCACGCGCTCCTCGTTCCAGACATCAGACATGATCGCGCAGCATCATTTGCTGAACGACGTCGCCGACCTTGTCGACAAAGGCGTGCTGCGCACCACGCTCGACCAGACTTTTGGCACGATCAACGCCGCCAACCTCAAGCGCGCGCATGCGCTCTTGGAGAGCGGCAAGTCGCGCGGCAAGATCGTGCTGGAGGGATGGTAGGCGAAGGTCTCGTAGGGTGGGCAAAGGCGCACTTGCGCCGTGCCCACCAACGCTCAACGAGGACAGGAGTGGTGGGCACTACGCTTTGCCCACCCTACCGCAGCTACGCTTCCGCCGCGCCCTCGACGAACAGCAGCCGCCGCTCCAGCGCCGACTGCCGCAGCTTCAGCGCCTCGGCATATTCCGGCGAGGCGTACCATTCCTTCAGCCGCGCCATCGACGCGAATTCGACGATGACGATGGCCTTCGCTGGAAGGTTGCCTTCGGCAAGCTCGGCCTTGCCGCCGCGGACGAGATAACGCCCGCCATACTGCGCGATCGTCTCTGCGGCGAGCACACGATAGGCTTCGAACCCCTCGGGATCGCGCATCTCGACTTCGGAAATCACATAGGCTGTCATGCGCGGCTCAGGCGATGGTGTTGACGATGCCGCCCTCGGCCCGCAGCGCCGCACCGTTGGTCGCCGACGCCTCCTTCGACGCGGCATAGACCACCATGTTGGCGATCTCGTCGACGCTGGCGAAGCGTTGCAGCAGCGAGCTCGGGCGATGCTGCTTGACGAAATTGGCTGCAGCCTCGTCGACCGACTGGCCGTTCTGCTTGGCGAGATCCTTCACAAAGGTCTCGACGCCCTCCGACATGGTCGGGCCCGGCAGCACGGAATTGATGGTGACGCCGGTGCCGCGGGTGAGCTGCGCCAGACCGCGCGCGACCGAGAGCTGGGCCGTCTTGGTCATGCCGTAGTGGATCATCTCGACGGGAATGTTGAGCCCGGACTCCGATGAGATGAAGACGATGCGGCCCCAATTGCGCTTGAGCATGCCCTTCAGGTAGACCCGCGACAGCCGCACGCCGCTCATGACATTGACCTCGAAGAAACGACTCCAGTCCTCGTCCGGAATCTCGAAGAAATCCTTGGGCTCGAAGATGCCGGCATTGTTGATGAGGATGTCGACCTCGGGCAGCGCCGCAACGAGCGCCTTGCAGCCCGCTGCGGTCGAGACGTCGGCGGCGATACCGCGCACCTTCGCGCCCGTCCCTTCCAGCTTGCGCACGGCGGCATCGACCTTGTCCTGGCCGCGCCCGTTTATCACGACGCTGGCGCCGGAGGCTGCTAGGCCTCTGGCAATGGCGTGGCCGATGCCGGCGGTCGAGCCGGTCACGAGGGCGGACTTTCCAGAAAGGTCGACCTTCATGTCTCATCTCCATCGATGTCGGTGGAGATATCGGGCGCTCGACATGAGATCGCAATTGGCGCTCACTCACGCGTGAGAAGGACACGGGCTCGTCACCACGGCGAAACCCGGGACTACGAGACGAGCACCGATAAGGTATCGGCGACGGCCAACAAAAAAAGCGGCGCCCGAAGGCGCCGCTCTCTGAATTCAATACCGATCGGCTTAGGCCGCCTCGGCTTCCTTTTCCTGCACCGGACCGGAATCCTGGCCCTTGGCATCGACGTCGCGATCGACGAACTCGATCACGGCCATCGCGGCATTGTCGCCATAGCGGAAGCCGGCCTTGATGATGCGGGTGTAGCCGCCCTGGCGATCCTTGTAGCGAGGCGCCAGCACGTCGAACAGCTTCTTGACCTGGTCCTTGTCGCGCATCTCGGAGATGGCCTGGCGGCGCATGGCCAGCCCGCCCTTCTTGCCGAGGGTGACGAGCTTCTCGACGATCGGGCGCAATTCCTTCGCCTTCGGCAGCGTGGTGACGATCTGCTCGTGCTTGATCAGCGCGGCGCACATGTTGGCGAACATCGCGCGGCGATGCTCGGCGGTGCGATTGAGCTTTCGATGAACCTTGCCGTGACGCATTTGACTATTCCTTACGTAAAAACTGCCGCGACGGTTCGTCGGACATGTTGCTCAGGTGGGCTGCCTGCGTTCGCCCTAGGTCGCGAATAGCGAATGGCGAGTAGCGAATGGATGATCTTCCCTATTCGCTATTCGCCACTCCCAACTCGCTCAGTAATGATCCTCGAAGCGCTTGGCGAGCTCGTCGATGTTCTCCGGCGGCCAGCCCGGCACTTCCATGCCGAGATGCAGACCCATCTGGGCCAGCACTTCCTTGATCTCGTTCAGCGACTTGCGGCCGAAGTTCGGAGTGCGGAGCATTTCCGCCTCGCTCTTCTGCACGAGGTCGCCGATGTAGACGATGTTGTCGTTCTTCAAGCAGTTGGCCGAACGCACCGACAGCTCGAGCTCGTCCACCTTCTTGAGGAAGGCCGGGTTGAAGGCGAGGTCCGGGATGATCTCCTGGGCGACTTCCTTGCGCGGCTCTTCGAAGTTGACGAACACGTTGAGCTGATCCTGCAGGATGCGCGCGGCGTAAGCCACGGAATCATCCGGCGAGATCGCGCCGTTGGTCTCGATCGTCATGGTCAGCTTGTCGTAGTCGAGGATCTGGCCCTCACGGGTGTTCTCGACCTTGTAGGAGACCTTGCGGACCGGCGAGTAAAGGCTGTCGACCGGGATCAGGCCGATCGGCGCGTCCTCGGGGCGGTTGCGCTCGGCGGGCACGTAGCCCTTGCCGGTGGCGACCGTGAACTCCATGCGGATCTCGGCGCCCTCGTCGAGCGTGCAGATCTGCAGGTCGGGGTTCAGCACCACGACGTCGCCGACGGTCTGGATGTCGCCGGCGGTGACGACGCCCGGGCCCTGCTTCTTCACGACCATGCGCTTGGGGCCTTCGCCCTGCATCTTGATCGAGATGTCCTTGATGTTGAGCACGATGTCGGTGACGTCCTCACGAACGCCAGCGATCGAGGAGAACTCGTGCAGCACGCCGTCGATGTGCACCGACTGCACCGCCGCGCCCTGGAGCGAGGAGAGCAGGATGCGACGCAGCGCGTTGCCGAGCGTCTGGCCGAAGCCGCGCTCGAGCGGCTCGGCGACGATGGTCGCGAAACGGTTCGAATCGCTGCCGGGCGTGACCTGGAGCTTGTTCGGTCGAATCAGTTCTTGCCAATTTTTCTGGATCGTCACTGTTTCACCCATACAGGCCAGTCAATTTGAGAGCTCAAATACTGGCGTTGGAGAAAGGCCGCGGATCATTCCCGCGGCTTCTTAGAAAAGTCATTGCGGGCGCCAATGCGCCCGCAACTCGGGATCAAACGCGCCGACGCTTGCGGGGACGGCAACCGTTATGCGGGATCGTGGTCACGTCGCGGATCGAGGTGACGGTAAAGCCTGCGGCCTGAAGCGCGCGGAGTGCCGACTCGCGGCCCGAACCGGGACCTGCGACTTCGACTTCCAGCGTGCGCATGCCGTGCTCCTGCGCCTTCTTGGACACGTCCTCGGCAGCAACCTGCGCGGCGTACGGGGTCGACTTGCGCGAGCCCTTGAAGCCCATCGTGCCGGCGGAAGACCAGGCAATCGTGTTGCCCTGCGCGTCGGTGATGGTGATGGTCGTGTTGTTGAACGACGAGTTCACGTGCGCGACGCCGGAGGCGATGTTCTTGCGCTCGCGACGACGAACGCGGGTGGCTTCCTTGCCCATAGATTACCTTTCCTGAAGATCTCAAACGCCGCCGTAATGCCAGCGGCTACACCTGTGGAAGCGAATGGTGAGTAGCGAATGGCGAATAGGGAAAATCCCTACTCGCCATTCGCCATTCCCGATTCGCCAGTTTACTTCTTCTTGCCGGCGATGGCCTTGGCCGGACCCTTGCGCGTGCGCGCATTGGTGTGGGTGCGCTGGCCGCGCACCGGCAGGCCGCGACGATGACGCAGGCCGCGATAGCAGCCGAGGTCCATCAGACGCTTGATGTTGATGCCGACCTCACGACGCAGGTCGCCCTCGACGAGATAGTCGCGGTCGATCACTTCGCGGATCTGGAGCACTTCGGCGTCGCTCAGCTGATTGACGCGACGATCCACGGGGATCTTCACCTTCTCCAGGATCTCACCGGCGATCTTCTGGCCGATGCCATGGATGTACTGGAGCGCGATCAGCACGCGCTTGTTGGTCGGGATGTTCACGCCGGCAATACGGGCCACGGCCTTCTCTCCTGTTGCCGATCCCTCGTCAGGAATCGGTCTTTAAGTGCTTGGTTTCTCGGGCAGGTGTTCACAAACGCGAACACGACGCCCACCCCTAGTCTTCCTGGGGCCCGGCATCGTTTGAAACTATCCGACTTGGATGCGGGGCTTATTAGGGGATTCCAGGGGCTTTCGTCAACCGCCGCTAGCGCTTAGCTCGCTTTTTCGTGACCTTTTTTGCGGCCTTTCTGGCACCCTTTTTGACAGCCTTCTTGGCGGTCTTTTGGGCTGCCTTTTTCGCCGCTTTCTTGACGGTCTTCCCGGCGGCCTTCTTGCCGGCTTTCTTGGCCGTCTTCTTGGGACCCCTCACCGCCGTCTTGGCGGCCTTCTTGGCCGATTTGACGGGTTTTTTGGTCGTTTTGGCCGGTTTTTGGGCTGTTTTCCTGGCCGTCTTGCTCGCCTTCTTGCTCGCCTTGGCCTTCTTGGCCGGGCCCGCCTTGGCTGCGCTTTTGGCGTGGGTCTTGGGCTCGACCGCCCCCAGCGCCAGGAGCTGGCGATGGATGGCGCGGGTGACCTCGTCGATGGCCATCATACCGTCGATGGTCGAAAGCTTCCGCCGCTCGGAATAGTAGTGAATCAGCGGTTCCGTCTGGTTGCGGTAATTGGCTAACCGCTTGGTCAGAACCTCCGGGGTGTCGTCGAGTCGGACCTCCTCCCCGCGCTCACGCATCTGGGCGACGCGGGTCTCGACACGGTTCAGGAGCGCGCTCTCGTTGACGCGGAGCTCGATCACGGCGTCGAGCTTGAGGTGCTTGTGCTTGAGCAACTCGTCCAGCGCCTCGGCCTGCGGCACGGTGCGCGGGAAACCGTCGAGGATGAAGCCGTTGCGGGCATCCGGCTGGTCGATCCGATCCGAGATGATTCCGACCACGACCTCGTCGGGCACGAGAGCACCGCTGGCCATGATCTCTTTGGCCTTCAGCCCGACCGGCGTACCGGCCGCAACCGCGGCACGCAGCATCTCGCCGGTCGAGAGCTGGACGATGCCATAACGCTGCACCAAGAGCTGCGCCTGGGTCCCCTTGCCCGACCCCGGCGGTCCCAGAAGTATAATTCTCATCGGCGTACGCCCCCCGGATTGGTGAGCGATACCTCGCGCACCTGTGTTTGAAGATCGAGAATAGTGCAAACCACAATCAGCGCCGCACCACCACCCATTTTATAAACTAGCGCATTCCCGTAGGCCAAGAACACCTCGGGAATCAACGAAAGCGCAGTCAGGTAGCTGGCGCCGATCACGGTGGTCAGCGACACCACGCGGTCGAGATAGCTAGCTGTTGCCTCGCCCGGCGTGACGCCGGGAATCACGCCGCCCTGCCGGGCAAGCGATTCGGCGGCATGATCGGGATCGATGACAAAGGCCGTGTAGACGAAGGCCAGCGCGAATACCGCGATCGATCCGAAAACGATGTGAGCCTTCTCGCCGAACTGAAGATGCGCGCTGATGGTTTCGACCCAGGATCCGTCATCGGCACCGAAGATGAAGCCGGCAAAAATCACTGGCAGCGAGATCGCCCAGGGCGCGACGGTCGCGGGCAACAGGTAACCGGCGCTGTTGATCTTGAGCGGCAGCACCGCCGAACGCGAAGGCAGCGAGCGCTCCCCGACGCGGCGCGCGGCAAACTGCACCGGAACGTTACGCCGCGCGCGCTCGACGAAGACGATCAGCGCGACCACCACGATCAGGAAGACCGCGTTGCTCACCAGAACATTGCCGGAGATCGCTCCTCGTCGCAGCTGGGTGAGGAGGGTCGCAACATCGGACGGCAGCGAAGCCACGATGCTGACGGTTAGGACGAGCGCGAGGCCATTGCCGATTCCGCGACGCGTGATCTGCTCACTGAGCCAGATCAGAACGAACACGCCGCCGACAAGCGAGACCGTGGCGCTCAAGACGAACCAGTCGCCGGGATGGACGACAAGTCCCGGCATTTGCCGCATGGTCGAGGCGATGCCAAAGGCCTGAAACGTAGCAAGGAGCAACGTCAGGATCAGGGTGATACGCGCCAGCTTGCGCCGACCGGCCTCGCCCGATCGTTCGAGCGCCCTCAGCCTTCGCCACACCACAGCGACGAGCTGAACAAGAATTGCGGCAGTCAGATAAGGAAACAGGGACAGCGAGAAGATCGAAAGCGGGGCGATCTTGTTTGCCGCGAACCCGCCATGCACCGCGACACCCGCGACCGGAATCTGGGTGCCGAGCCTGAAGAGGAGCAGCGCGCCGATCGTGAAAGCGATTCGGCGCGCGAGCTCCCTGCTCATCTACGGCGGCCGCGCAGCTTCGACTTGCGGATCAGGCCTTCATACTGGTGCGCCAGCAGATAGCCCTGCACCTGCGCCACCGTATCCATGGTGACGCTGACCACGATCAGCAGTGAGGTACCGCCGAAGTAGAACGGCACCGAGGCGTAGGAGATCAGGATCTCCGGGATCAAGCAGACGATCGCGAGATAAATCGCACCAAGCACGGTGATACGCGAGAGCACGTAGTCGATATATTCCGCAGTGCGCTCGCCGGGACGGATGCCCGGAATGAAACCGCCGTGCTTCTTCAGATTGTCCGCGGTCTCGGTCGGGTTGAACACGATCGCGGTGTAGAAGAAGGCGAAGAACACGATCAGCGCCAGGTACATGATCAGGAACAGCGGACGGCCGTGGCCGAGCTGGGTCGTGATCCACTGGAACCATTCCGGCCCGCTGCCCGCGTTGAAGTTCGCAACCGTCGTCGGCAGCAGCAGCAGCGAGGACGCGAAGATCGGCGGGATCACGCCGGAGGTGTTGAGCTTGAGCGGCAGATGCGAGGACTGGCCCTCGAACATCTTGTTGCCGACCTGGCGCTTCGGATACTGGATCAGGAGACGGCGCTGCGCCCGCTCCATGAACACGATGAAGGCAATCACGGCGACCGCCATGATGATGACGACCAGGATCAGGCCGGTCGACATCGCGCCCTGACGGCCGAGCTCGAGCATGTTGGCGAGCGCGGCGGGCAGCTCGGCGACGATACCGGCGAGAATGATCAGCGAGATGCCGTTGCCGATGCCGCGCGAGGTGATCTGCTCGCCCAGCCACATCAGGAACATGGTGCCGCCGGTCAGCGTGATCGCGGTGGACAGGCGGAAGAACAGGCCGGGGTCGCTGACGACGTTGCCGGCGCCCTCGAGGCCTACCGCGATGCCGTAGGACTGGAACGCGGCCAGGATCACCGTGAGATAGCGGGTGTACTGGTTCAGCAGCTTGCGGCCGGACTCACCTTCCTTCTTCAGCGCCTCGAGTTGCGGCGAGACGGTGGTGAGGAGCTGGATGATGATCGAGGCCGAGATATACGGCATGATGTTCAGCGCAAAGATCGCCATGCGGTGGATGCCGCCGCCGGCGAACATGTTGAACATGCCGAGGATGCCGCCCGCCTGGGAGCGGAACACCTGCTCCCAGATATTGGGATCGATGCCGGGGAGCGGGATGTAGGTCCCGAGCCGATAAACGAGCAGCGCACCCAGGGTGAACCAGATGCGCTTCTTCAGTTCGTCAGCCTTGGCAAACGCACCGAAATTGAGATTGGCTGCCAGTTGTTCCGCTGCAGAGGCCATCTTGGACTTTCTCCCGCCGCCTATTGCGCCGTCATGCCCGCGGCCGGGCTACATTATACCGGACACCGGACATTATCTGGGGCTCGGCTTCGATAAGTCCACGTCCCGCACGCGTAAAGGCCCGCTAGCCGCGGGCCAATGACGCAGTTGTTACGCCGCCTCGCCTTCTTCCTTGGCAGGGGCGAGGATCTTCACCGAGCCGCCGGCCTTCTCGACCGCGGCGATCGCGGTCTTGGTGGCGCCGTGGACTTCGATGTTGAGCTTGGACTTGAGCTCGCCACGGCCGAGCAGCCGCAGGCCGGCCTTGGCGCGGCGCAGCACGCCGCCCTTCACCAGGGCCTCGACGTTCACGACGCTGCCGGCGTCGATCTTCTTGGCGTCAACCGCTTCCTGGAGCCGGTCGAGATTGATCTCGGCGAACTCGACACGGAAGATGTTGTTGAAGCCGCGCTTGGGCAGACGGCGATGCATCGGCATCTGGCCGCCTTCGAAACCCTTGATGCGCACGCCGGAACGCGCGGTCTGACCCTTGCCGCCGCGGCCGGACTGCTTGCCCTTGCCCGAACCGATGCCACGGCCGACGCGCATGCGCTTCTTGCGCGAGCCGGCGTTGTCGGCGATATCGCTGAGCTTCATCGCCCTTCTCCTTATTTACTTCTCGTCGACGATGCGGACGAGATGGTGAACCTTCTCGATCATGCCACGGACCGCCGGGGTGTCCTGCAGTTCGCTGGTGCGACCGATCTTGTTGAGCTTGAGCCCGATCAGCGTCGAGCGCTGCGAGTGATGGCGGCGGATCGCGCTGCCGGTCTGCTCGAGCTTGATCGTCTTGCTGGCCTTGGCCATGGGAGTCTACTCCAGAGCTTCCGTTAGTCGGCGGCCGCCTCGGCATCACCACCGATACGGCGGGACTGCAGAGTGGACACCTTGATGTTGCGGCGGGCTGCGACCGAACGCGGCGAATCCTGATGCTTCAGCGCGTCGAAGGTCGCGCGAACCATGTTGTAGGGGTTCGACGAGCCGATCGACTTGGCGACCACGTCCTGGACGCCGAGCGTTTCGAACACGGCGCGCATCGGGCCGCCGGCGATGATGCCGGTACCGGCGGGAGCTGCACGCAGGTAGACACGGCCCGCGCCATGACGGCCGGCGATGTCGTGATGGAGCGTGCGGCCCTCGCGCAGCGAGACGCGGGTCAGGTTGCGCTTGGCGGACTCGGTGGCCTTGCGGATCGCTTCCGGCACTTCGCGCGCCTTGCCGTGACCGAAGCCGGCGCGGCCCTTCTGGTCGCCGATCACGACCAGCGCTGCGAAACCGAAGCGCTTGCCGCCCTTGACGACCTTGGCCACGCGGTTGATGTGGACGAGCTTGTCGACGAACTCGCTGTCGCGCTCCTCGCGCTCCCTGCGTTCACGTCCGCCGCCGCCGCGTTGATCGCGTCCACCACGTTGTTCGCGTTCTGCCATTTTTCCAATCCTTCAGAGGCTTGCGCCTCAATCCTCAAATTCTGTTAGAAGCTCAGCCCGCTCTCACGCGCCGCGTCGGCAAGAGCCTTGACGCGCCCGTGGTAGAGGTAGCTGCCGCGATCGAACACGACTTCCTTGACGCCCTTCTCGGCGGCGCGCTCGGCCAGCAGCTTGCCGACCGCCTTCGCTGCATCGATGTCGGCGCCGGTCTTGCCGCCGTCGCGCATCGACTTCTCGAGCGACGAGGCAGAGGCCAGCGTCTCGCCCTTGAGGTCGTCGATGACCTGGGCGTAGATGTGCTTGGACGAGCGGAACACCGACAGACGCGGACGACCACCACCGGAGCGGCGCAGCTTCAGCCGCACACTCCGCTTGCGCCGGGCATTGGTAACCTTGGCTTTGGACATGACCGGCTCCGTTACTTCTTCTTGCCTTCCTTGCGGAAGATGAATTCGCCAACATACTTCACGCCCTTGCCCTTGTAGGGCTCCGGCGGGCGATAACCGCGGATCTCGGCCGCAACCTGGCCGACGCGCTGGATGTCGCTGCCCGCCACCGTGATCTCGGTCGGCTTCGGCACGGTGATCGTGATCCCCTCGGGGATCGTGTAGATCACGTCGTGGCTGTAGCCGAGCGCGAGCTGCAGGTTCTTGCCCTGCATCGCGGCGCGGTAACCGACGCCGGTGATCTCGAGCTTCTTCTCGAAGCCCTTGGTGACGCCTTCGACCAGATTCGCGACCTGGGCGCGAGCGGTACCATAGAGCGCGCGCGCGCGATTGGTCTCGAGCCGCGGCTTGACCTTGATCTGGCCGCTCTCGAGCTTCACCTCGACGTCGTCATGAACGACGAACTGAAGCTGGCCCTTCGGCCCCTTCATCTTGACGGTCTGCCCATCGACGGTCGCGGTAACACCCGACGGCACCGCCACAGGCCTTTTGCCAACACGTGACATGGATCAAAAATCCTTCTCAGAACACCGTGAAGAGGACTTCACCGCCCACATTCGCGTCGCGCGCGCTGTGGTCGGCCATGATCCCCTTCGGCGTCGACAACACCGAAATGCCGAGCCCGTTGTTGACCCGCGGCAGGTTCTTCACCGAGGCGTAGACGCGACGCCCGGGCTTGGAAACACGTTCGATCTCGCGGATGACGGGCTCGCCGTCGAAATACTTCAGCTCGATCTCGATCTCGCTGCGGCCCGAGGAATGCTCGAGCGTGGCGTAACCGCGGATGTAGCCCTCGGACTTGAGGACCTCGAGCACGTTCTCGCGCATCTTCGAGCCAGGCGTGGAGACCTTGGTCTTGGAGCGCATCTGCGCGTTGCGGATACGGGTGATCAGATCGCTGATTGGATCGTGCGTAGACATCTAAACGACCCTCCTTACCAGCTGGACTTCACGAGGCCCGGGACCATGCCCTTGGAGCCAAGTTCGCGCAGCGCGATACGGGACAGCTTGTTCTTGCGGTAGTTCGAGCGCGGGCGACCCGACAGCTCGCAACGCAGGCGGATGCGGGTTGCCGACGAGTTGCGCGGCATTTCCGCCAGCTTCAACGTCGCAGCGAAACGCTCCTCCATCGGCAGCTTCTTGTCGGCGATGATCGCCTTCAACCGCTCGCGCTTGGCGGCGGCGTTCTTCACCATCCGCTTGCGCCGGTTGTTCTTCTCGACTGAACTCTTCTTTGCCATGCTTGGCTCCTGGGTATCCGCGTTTGAGAGGCTTTAGGTCAGCGTCTCACTGCCGGAACGGGAAATTGAAAGCGGTCAACAAGGCCCTCGCCTCTTCGTCGGTCTTGGCCGTGGTGCAGACGGTGATGTCCATGCCGCGGGCTTCCGTGACCTTGTCGAAGTCGATCTCGGGGAAAATGATGTGCTCCTTGATGCCGAGCGAGTAGTTGCCGCGGCCGTCGAAGCTCTTCGGGTTCAGGCCGCGGAAGTCGCGGACGCGCGGCAGCGCGACCGTCACCAGGCGATCGATGAACTCGTACATGTGGGCCTTGCGCAGCGTGACCTTGCAGCCGATCGGCTGGTTTTCACGCAGCTTGAAGGTCGCGATCGCGATACGCGAATAGGTCACGATGGCCTTCTGGCCTGCGATCTGGGTCAGCTCGGCAGCGGCGGTCTCGGCCTTCTTGCGATCGTTGACGGAATCGCCAACGCCCATGTTCAGCACGACCTTGTCCAGACGCGGAACCTGCATGACGTTCTCATAACCGAACTTCTCGGTCATGGCCGTGCGGATCTTCGCATCGTATTCCGCGCGCAGGCGCGGCGTGTAAGCGGCCTCAGCCATCGATCTCAGCTCCCGAGCTCTTGGCGATGCGGACCTTCTTGCCGTCCGCCAGAATCTTGAATCCGACGCGGGTCGGCTTTCCGTCCTTGCCGACATACGCGATGTTGGACAGTTGGATCGGCGACTCCTTCGAGATGATGCCGCCCTCCTGGGCCTGCGTCTGCTTCTGATGACGCTTGACCATGTTGATGCCGCGCACCAGCGCCGTGCCGGCGTCGGGACGCACTTCGAACACTTCACCGGTGCGGCCCTTGTCGCGGCCGGTCAGCACGACGACTTTGTCGCCCTTGCGGATCTTGGCAGCCATCACAGCACCTCCGGCGCGAGCGAGATGATCTTCATGTGGTTCTTCGCGCGCAGCTCGCGCGGCACGGGCCCGAAGATACGGGTGCCGACCGGCTCGGACTGGTTGTTGATCAGAACGGCGGCGTTACGGTCGAAGCGGATGACCGAACCGTCGGCGCGGCGGATGTCCTTGCGGACGCGCACCACGACGGCCTTCATCACGTCGCCCTTCTTCACCTTGCCACGCGGAATTGCTTCCTTGATCGAAACGACGATGATGTCGCCGATCGTGGCGTAGCGGCGCTTGGAGCCCCCGAGCACCTTGATACACATGACACGGCGTGCGCCAGAATTGTCGGCCACGTCGAGGTTGGTCTGCATCTGAATCATTGATGCACCTCGTCCTCTTCTATTTGCGCCAGCCCAGCCGGCGCTCAACATTTCCCTGAAGTCAGTCGGCTAAAGCCAACAGATCAGGCGCTTTTCTTGTGTTCGCCCCGGATCACGACCCAGCGCTTCAACTTCGAAATCGGCTTCGATTCCTCGATCCACACCATGTCGCCCGGCTTGAACTCGTTGCTCTCGTCGTGCGCGTGGTAGTTCTTCGAACGGCGGATCGTCTTCTTGTAGATCGGGTGCGTGAAGCGGCGATCAACGCGCACCACGATGGTCTTGGCTTGCTTGTCGCTGACGACCACGCCCTGCAAAGTACGTTTCGGCATCTTCGTAAGCCTCTTACTTCTTCTTCGCGCGCGTCTGCGCGGCGACGGTCTTGATCCGGGCGATGTCACGGCGGGCCTCGCGCAGGCGCGAGGTGTTCTCGAGCTGCCCGGTGGCGCGCTGGAAGCGCAGGTTGAAGCGCTCCTTCTTCAGGTTCAGGACGGCGTCGTCCTGCTGGTCGGGGCTCATCGCGCGGATGTCTTCGATCTTCATCTGGGCCATGGCCATTACTCCGCAATGCGCTCGACGAAGCGCGTCTTGATCGGCAGCTTGGCGGCCGCCAGGGTCAGCGCCTCACGCGCCGTCTGGGTGTTGACGCCGTCGATCTCGAACAGCACCCGGCCCGGCTTGACGCGCGCGACCCACAATTCCGGCGAACCCTTGCCGGAGCCCATGCGGACTTCGGCCGGCTTCTTCGACACCGGAACGTCGGGGAACACGCGGATCCAGACGCGGCCGGCGCGCTTCATGTGGCGGGTCAGCGCGCGGCGAGCGGCTTCGATCTGGCGCGCGGTGACGCGCTCAGGCTCGGTCGCCTTCAGGCCGAACTGGCCGAACGCCAACGTCGCGCCCGAAGACGCAACGCCGTGGATGCGGCCCTTATGCGCCTTCCGGAACTTCGTTTTCTTAGGTTGCATCATGGCTTTAAGCCCTCAAATTCCTGTGCGGCTTTAGGCTGCAGCCGTATCGCGGCGCTGACGGCCACCACGATCACCACTGCCACCCGTCTCGCCTTCGGCCATTCTCTTGTCCTGGGCCATCGGATCGTGCTCGAGGATCTCGCCCTTGAAGATCCAGACCTTGACGCCGCAGGTGCCGAAGGTCGTGAACGCGGTCGCAACGCCGTAGTCGATGTCGGCGCGCAGCGTGTGCAGCGGCACGCGACCTTCGCGGTACCACTCCATGCGCGCGATTTCCGCACCGCCCAGACGACCCGAGCAGTTGATGCGGATGCCTTCCGCGCCGAGACGCATCGCCGACTGAACGGCGCGCTTCATGGCACGGCGGAACGCCACGCGGCGCTCGAGCTGCTGCGCGATCGACTCGGCCACCAGCGTCGCATCGAGCTCCGGCTTGCGGATCTCGACGATGTTGATGACGACGTCGGACGAAGTGATGTCCGCGACCTTCTTGCGCAGCTTGTCGATGTCCGCGCCCTTCTTGCCGATCACCACGCCCGGACGAGCCGAGTGGATGGTGACGCGGCACTTCTTGTGCGGACGCTCGATCACGATGCGGGCGACGGCCGCCTGCTTGAGCTCCTTGTGCAGGATCTCACGGATCTTGACGTCTTCGTGCAGCAGCTTGCCGTATTCCTGCTTGCCGGCGAACCAGCGGGAATCCCAGGTGCGGTTGATGCCGAGACGCAGACCGATCGGATTGATCTTTTGACCCATCGTGTTCTCCTGCGCCCTTAAGCGGCTGCTTCGGCTTCGACCTGACGAACGATGATCGTCAGCTGCGAAAATGGTTTGTAGACACGGCCCGAGCGGCCACGGCCACGGGCGGCGAAGCGCTTCATCACGAGGCCATTGCCGACGAAGGCCTGCGCCACGACGAGATCGTCCACGTCGAGATCGTGATTGTTCTCGGCATTGGCGATAGCCGATTCCAGGCACTTCTTCACGTCGACCGCGATCCGCTTGCGCGAAAACTGCAGATCGGCGAGCGCAGCAGCTGCCTTCCGGCCGCGAATGAGCTGGGCGACCAGGTTGAGCTTCTGCGGGCTCACCCGCAGCATCCGGGCGACCGCCTTGGCCTCGTTTTCGGCGAGGCTCCGTTCGCGCTTAGGTTTGCTCATCGTTTAATCCTCAAGCCTTCTTGGCTTTCTTGTCGCCGGAGTGGCCATGGAAGGTCCGGGTCGGCGAGAACTCGCCGAACTTGTGACCGACCATTTCCTCGTTGACGGCCACCGGCACGTGCTTCTGACCGTTGTAGACGCCGAAGGTCAGGCCGACGAACTGCGGCAGGATCGTCGAGCGACGGCTCCAGATCTTGATGACGTCGTGACGGCCGGACGCGCGGGCGGCATCTGCCTTCTTGAGCAGAGAACCCTCGACGAACGGGCCTTTCCAGACTGAACGAACCATGTCCGGCGTTCCTTACTTCTTCCGCTTGTGGCGGCTTAGGAGAATGAATTTGTTGGTCGACTTGTTGGTGCGGGTCTTCTTGCCCTTGGTCGGCTTGCCCCACGGGGTGACCGGGTGGCGACCGCCCGAGGTACGACCTTCACCACCGCCGTGCGGATGGTCGATCGGGTTCATCGAAACACCGCGGTTATGCGGCTTGCGGCCCAGCCAACGGTTGCGGCCGGCCTTGCCGATCGAGGTGTTCATGTGATCCGGGTTCGACACCGCGCCGATCGTGCCGCGGCAACGGCCGTGCACCAGGCGCTGCTCGCCCGAGTTCAGGCGGATGATCACGTAGTCCTGGTCGCGGCCGACGAGCTGGGCGTAGGTGCCAGCCGAACGGGCGAGCTGGCCGCCCTTCCCGATCTTGACCTCGATGTTGTGGATGATCGTGCCGACCGGCATGTTGCCGAGCGGCATGACATTGCCCGGCTTCACGTCGACGTAGTTGCCCGCGATAATGGTGTCACCGACGGCCAAGCGCTGCGGCGCCAGGATGTAGGCCTGCTCGCCGTCCTGATACTTGATCAGCGCGATGAAGCCGGTGCGGTTCGGATCGTACTCGAGACGCTCGACCGTCGCGGGGACGTCGATCTTCTCGCGCTTGAAATCCACGGTGCGCAGCGTCTTCTTATGGCCACCGCCACGGAAACGCACGGTGATGCGACCGGTGTTGTTGCGGCCGCCCGAGGAGTGCTTGCCCTCGGTGAGCGCCTTGACCGGCTTGCCCTTGTAGAGGGCCGAACGATCGACCATGACCAGCTGGCGCTGGCCCGGCGTCGTAGGATTGAATGTCTTCAGTGCCATCGTCGTACGACCTTACAGACCGGTGGTGACGTCGATCCGGTGGCCCTCTTCGAGGGTCACGATCGCGCGCTTGGTGTTCGACTGCGAGCCGAGATTGCCGCGGAAGATCTTGGTCTTGCCCTTGCGGACCAGCGTGTTGACGCTCTTGACCTTGACGTCGAACAGCTTCTCGATCGCTTCCTTGATCTGCGGCTTGGTCGCCTTGGCGGCCACCTTGAACAGCACCTTGTTGTGCTCCGAGGCGATCGTTGCCTTTTCGGTCACGACCGGCGACAGGATCACGTCGTAGTGGCGAGCCTCGATGTTCTTCGTCATTTGAAGCGCGCCTCCAGCGCATCGATGGCGGCCTTGGTCAGAACGAGCTTCTGACGGCGCAGGATGTCGTAGACGTTGATGCCCTGGATCGGCAGCACGTCCATGTTCGGGATGTTGCGGGCCGCAGCGGCGAAGCCGTTGTTGAGCTCGGCGCCGTCGATGATCAGCGCGTTGGTCAGACCCAGGCCCGAGAAGTGACCGAGCAGCGCCTTGGTCTTGGCGGCTTCCAGCGCGGCCTTCTCGATCACGACGAGATCGCCGTCCTTGGCCTTGGCCGAGAGCGCATGCTTCAGCGCCAGCGCACGGACCTTCTTCGGCAGATCGGTGGCGTGCGAACGCACCACCGGACCGAAGGCACGGCCACCGCCGCGGAACTGCGGCACGCGGGCCGAGCCGTGACGAGCACCGCCGGTGCCCTTCTGCTTGTACATCTTCTTGCCGGTGCGCCAGATCTCGGCGCGGCCCTTCGCCTTGTGCGTGCCGGCCTGACGCTTGTTGAGCTGCCACTGCACGCAACGCGCAATGATGTCCTGGCGCGGCTCGAGGCCGAAAATGGTGTCGGACAGCTGGACCGAGCCGGCTTCCTTACCTTCGAGGGTGGTGACCTTCAATTCCATCTCACGCACCCTCCTGCTGGGCCGCAGCCTCGGCTTCGCCACCGGCAACCTTGAACTTGCCGGGCTTCGGAGCTTCCTTCGGCAGCGGCTTCTTGACGGCGTCGCGCACGCGGATCCAGCCGCCCTTGGAGCCGGGAACGGCGCCTTCGACGAGGATCAGGCCGCGCTCGACATCGAGCTGAACGACGCGAAGGTTGAGCGTGGTGATGCGGTCGACACCCATGTGGCCGGGCATCTTCTTGTTCTTCCAGGTCTTGCCGGGGTCCTGACGGCCACCGGTCGAACCGATCGAGCGGTGCGAGACCGAGACGCCGTGCGTGGCGCGCAGACCGCCGAAGTTCCAGCGCTTCATGCCGCCGGCAAAGCCCTTACCGACCGAGGTGCCGGTGACGTCGACGAACTGGCCGACGACGAAGTGGTCGGCAAGGATCTCGGCGCCGACCGGGATCATGGCATCCGCGGTGACGCGGAATTCCTCGACCCGGCGCTTCGGCTCGACCTTGGCGACCGCGAACTGGCCGCGCTCCGCCTTGGGCATGTAAACGGTCTTGCGGGCACCAGAACCAAGCTGGAGCGCCACGTAACCGTTCTTCTCTTCGGTACGGTGGCCCACGACCTGGCAATTGCCGAGCTTCAGCACGGTCACGGGGATATGTTCGCCGGCCTCAGTAAAGACCCGCGTCATCCCGACCTTTTGTGCGATCACTCCGGAGCGCATCGGCTTGCTTCCTGTTCTTTCTGTCCGCTTTAAGCGAACGGGATCCAAAAATCTTAGAGCTTGATCTCGACGTCGACACCGGCGGCCAGATCGAGCTTCATCAAAGCATCGACGGTCTGCGGGGTCGGATCGACGATGTCGAGCAGGCGCTTGTGAGTGCGCATCTCGAACTGCTCGCGGCTCTTCTTGTCGACGTGGGGCGAACGGTTGACGGTGAACTTCTCGATGCGGGTGGGCAGCGGAATGGGTCCGCGGACCTGCGCGCCGGTGCGCTTCGCCGTGTTCACGATCTCGCGGGTCGACGTATCGAGGATACGATGGTCGAACGCCTTGAGACGGATACGAATGTTTTGGCCGTTCATTGCCGTGCTTTCTTTAGTGAGTGGCGAGTAGCGAGTAGCGAATAGAAATCCCTATTCGCCACTCACCATTCCCTATTCGCTTGTTACTCGATGATCGAGGCGACGACGCCGGCGCCGACGGTGCGGCCACCTTCGCGGATCGCGAAGCGGAGCTTCTCTTCCATCGCGATCGGCACGATCAGGTGCACTTCCATCGCGATGTTGTCGCCCGGCATCACCATCTCGGTGCCTTCCGGCAGGTGCACGACACCGGTCACGTCGGTGGTGCGGAAGTAGAACTGCGGACGGTAGTTGGTGAAGAACGGGGTGTGGCGACCGCCCTCTTCCTTGGTGAGGATGTAAGCCTCAGCCTTGAACTTGGTGTGCGGCTTGACCGAACCCGGCTTGCACAGCACCTGGCCGCGCTCGACGTCTTCGCGCTTGGTGCCGCGGAGCAGCGCACCGATGTTGTCGCCGGCCTGGCCCTGATCGAGCAGCTTGCGGAACATTTCGACGCCGGTGACGGTCGTCTTCTGGGTCGCACGGAGACCGACGATCTCGATTTCCTCGCCGACCTTGACGATGCCGCGCTCGACACGGCCGGTCACGACGGTGCCGCGGCCCGAGATCGAGAACACGTCTTCAACCGGCATCAGGAACGGCTGGTCGATCGGACGCTCCGGCTGCGGGATGTACTCGTCGACGTTCTTCATCAGCTCGAGGATGGCGTCGTGGCCGAGCTTCTTGTCGGAATCTTCGAGAGCGGCGAGCGCCGAACCCTTGATGATCGGGATCTTGTCGCCCGGGAAGTCGTACTTCGAGAGCAACTCGCGGACTTCGAGCTCGACGAGCTCGAGCAGTTCCGGATCGTCGACCATGTCGCACTTGTTGAGGAACACGACGAGCGCGGGCACGCCGACCTGGCGGGCGAGCAGGATGTGCTCGCGGGTCTGCGGCATCGGGCCGTCAGCGGCGGACACGACCAGGATCGCACCGTCCATCTGGGCGGCGCCGGTGATCATGTTCTTGACGTAGTCGGCGTGGCCGGGGCAGTCGACGTGGGCGTAGTGGCGGTTCGGCGTCTCGTACTCGACGTGCGCAGTCGAGATGGTGATGCCGCGCGCCTTCTCTTCCGGCGCCTTGTCGATCTGGTCGTACGCGGTGAACGTCGCACCGCCGGCTTCGGCGAGAACCTTGGTGATCGCCGCGGTCAGCGACGTCTTGCCATGGTCGACGTGACCGATGGTGCCGATGTTGCAGTGCGGCTTGTTACGTTCAAACTTTGCTTTGGCCATTTGACTCTCCGTTCAATCGTCAGTTCGTGACCGACGACAATCAGGCAAACTTCTTCTGGACTTCTGCCGACACGTTGGCCGGCGCTTCTGCGTAGTGGTCGAACTGCATGGTGAAGGTTGCGCGACCCTGGCTCATCGAGCGCAGGTTATTCACGTAACCGAACATGTTCATGAGCGGCACCATCGCATTGATGACGTTGGCGTTGCCGCGCATGTCCTGACCCTGGATCTGACCGCGCCGCGAATTCAGGTCGCCGATGACCGAGCCGGTGTAGTCTTCCGGGGTCACCACTTCGACCTTCATGATCGGCTCGAGCAGGACGGACTTGCCCTTCTGCAAGGCTTCGCGGAATGCCGCGCGCGATGCGATTTCGAAGGCGAGCGCCGACGAGTCGACGTCGTGATACTTGCCGTCGACGAGCTGAACCTTGACGTCGACCACGGGGAAGCCCGCGACGACACCAGAGCTCATCACGCTGTTGAGGCCCTTTTCGACGCCGGGGATGTATTCCTTCGGAACCGCACCACCGACGATCTTGGACTCGAACTCGTAGCCCTTGCCGGGCTCGTTCGGCTCGACCACGATCGACACTTCCGCGAACTGACCGGTACCGCCGGTCTGCTTCTTGTGGGTGTACTTGACCTCGGCCTTCTTGGTGACGCGCTCACGGAACGCAACCTGGGGCGCGCCGATGTTGGCGTCGACCTTGTAGGTGCGCTTGAGGATGTCGACCTTGATGTCGAGATGGAGTTCGCCCATGCCCTTGAGGATGGTCTGGCCGGACTCCTGGTCGGTCGACACGCGGAAGGACGGATCCTCCGCAGCGAGCTTGGCCAGCGCCACGCCCAGCTTTTCCTGGTCGGCCTTGGACTTCGGCTCGATCGCGATCTCGATGACCGGCTCGGGGAATTCCATCTTCTCGAGGATCACCTGCTTGTCGGGATCGCACAGCGTGTCACCGGTGCGCGCTTCCTTCAGGCCGGCCAGCGCGACGATGTCGCCGGCATAGGCTTCCTTGATGTCTTCGCGGTTGTTCGCATGCATCAAGAGCATGCGCCCGATACGCTCCTTCTTCTCGCGGGTCGAGTTCACGACGCCGGTGCCGCTCTGCAGAACGCCGGAGTAGATGCGGCAGAAGGTGATGGTGCCGACGAACGGGTCGTCCATGATCTTGAACGCGAGCAGCGCGAGCGGCTCCTTGTCGTCCGCCTTGCGCACGACTTCGTTGCCGCGATCGTCGGTGCCCTTGATCGCGGGCACGTCGATCGGCGACGGCAGATAGTCGACGACGGCGTCGAGCAGCGGCTGCACGCCCTTGTTCTTGAAGGCCGAGCCGCACAGCACCGGATAGAACGCACCGGTCAGAACCGCCTTGCGGATCAGCCGCTTCAGCGTCTCTTCGTCCGGCTCCTTGCCGTCGAGATAGGCGGCCATCGCGTCGTCGTCGAGCTCGACGGCGGCTTCCACCATCTTCTCGCGGTATTCCTTGGCCTGCTCGACCAGATCTTCCGGGATGTCGACATAATCGAACTTCGCGCCGAGCGATTCATCGTTCCAGATGATGCCCTGCATCTTCACGAGGTCGACGAGACCCTTGAAGTTGTTCTCGGCGCCGATCGGAAGCTGGATCGCGATCGGCTTGGCGCCGAGGCGGTCGACGATGTCGGCCAGGCACTTGAAGAAGTCGGCGCCGGTCTTGTCCATCTTATTGGCGAAGACGATGCGCGGAACCTTGTACTTGTCGCCCTGGCGCCAGACGGTCTCGGTCTGGGGCTCAACGCCCTGGTTCGAGTCGAGCACGCAGACGGCGCCGTCGAGCACGCGCAGCGAACGCTCGACTTCGATGGTGAAGTCGACGTGGCCGGGGGTGTCGATGATGTTCAGGCGCTTGCCGGCCCAGAATGCAGTGGTCGCAGCCGAGGTGATCGTGATGCCACGCTCCTGCTCCTGCTCCATCCAGTCCATCGTCGCGGCACCTTCGTGCACTTCGCCGATCTTGTGGCTCTTGCCGGTGTAATAGAGGATGCGCTCGGTGGTCGTGGTCTTGCCGGCATCGATATGCGCCATGATACCGAAGTTGCGGTAATTCTCTATGGCATGAACGCGGGGCATAGGGTGTTCCTTAGATTCCGTGTGTCGCCGTTACCAGCGATAGTGCGAGAAGGCGCGGTTGGCTTCCGCCATCCGGTGCACGTCTTCGCGCTTCTTGACGGCATTCCCGCGGTTGTTCGAGGCGTCCAGAAGCTCGGCCGAGAGCCGCTCGGTCATGGTCTTCTCGTTGCGATCACGCGCAGCGGAGATCAGCCAGCGGATGCCCAGCGCCTGACGGCGGGTCGAACGAACTTCGACCGGAACCTGGTAGGTCGCGCCGCCGACGCGGCGGGAGCGCACTTCGATCGTCGGCATGACGTTCTCGAGCGCCTGCTCGAACACGCCGAGCGGGTTCTGCTTGGTCTTGGTTTCGATGATACCGAACGCACCGTAGACGATGCCTTCGGCGACCGACTTCTTGCCGGCGTACATCACAGAGTTCATGAACTTCGTGACGATGATGTTCCCGAACTTCGGATCGGGAAGGACTTCGCGCTTTTCCGCTGAGTGGCGACGAGACATGGACCTGGTTCCCGCTTACTTCGGACGCTTCGCGCCGTACTTCGAACGACGCTGCTTACGGTTCTTGACGCCCTGGGTATCCAGAACGCCGCGGAGGATGTGGTAGCGCACGCCGGGCAAGTCCTTGACGCGACCGCCGCGGATCATGACCACCGAGTGCTCCTGGAGGTTATGGCCCTCACCGGGGATGTAACCGATCACCTCGAAGCCGTTGGTCAGGCGCACCTTGGCGACCTTACGAAGCGCCGAGTTCGGCTTCTTCGGGGTCGTGGTGTAGACGCGGGTGCAAACACCACGCTTCTGCGGCGACTGCTGCAGCGCCGGCACCTTCTTGCGCGACTTCTGCACTTCACGCGGTTGAGCGATCAGCTGGTTGATCGTCGGCATCCTGGCCTTACCCTTTGTTCTGTCGCAGACCCTTTTCGGATCCGCTGTCTTGCCGCAGCCCGTCGCCGGGACTGCAAATTCTTTCGAGCTACCTGCCCGACGAGGTCACCTTCCGCGGAACAATCCGCACAAAGCGAAATCGCGCCAACCGCCCCATCAACGGGCGGAAAGCGCTTCGACGCCACAGAGGACCGCAGTATTGAGGCCGGTCAGCATAAAGCCGCGGCCCGCGCACTGAGGTCATGCATCCGAATTCGATCTCAAGAGAATAAGCTCAAGAGAACTAGAATCGCACTGGCATTGCCTAGCTATGAGCGACAGCGTTTGAGCGGCATTCGTCGAGGTTGGTGCCCGCCTTGAGCGATCCCTTGTGGCTCTAGTCCTTGGGGATCTAACGGGTGGCCCGTTCCGACGCTGGCGATGCTCACCGCCTGTCGTTAAGTGAGGCGCTTTCTATAAGTGAGAATCGATCAAGTCAAGGCGAAACGACAGCCACGAACCGCTTCAGGAGCCTGTCAAAATCGCTGTTTGCCGCCCTCGCCGCACCACTCCGATATGGGACCGCAGCCTTCATTTCGCCAGCCTCGCGGCTATTTATATCCGGGCAAAAAGTACTTTTGTGTCGCGGAGCACGGCCTTTTTTACGCGGGAGCGGTAAATCGACCCGCTTCAGCAGCAATCGGCGGCGGGGACGTCACCAAAATCGGCGGAGGTTGCCCGGCGCGACCAACGCCCGGGATATCGGTCGCGAGGCTTCCGACGGTCCTGACCTATCCGCATGCGAGCTATCCGACCGGGCTTTTTCTGACCGAAGAGCGCATCGTCACGTCGGGAATCAAGCGCACACCGATGGCCGCATAGAATCGGTGCGAGCTCGGTCATTCCTCCTCGTCGTCCTCGTCCTCGGCATCCTCGAGGTCGTCTTCGTCCTCATCGTCGCTGCCATCGTCGGCGTGAGCCGCCGCGCCGTGCGGCTGGTGGATCTGGTCGTTCCAGAGCTTGCGATAGGTCCCGTTCTTGGCGAGCAACTGGGCATGCGAGCCGCGCTCGATCGCCCTGCCCCCCGAGATCACGATGATCTCGTCCATCTCCACCACCGAGGTCAGGCGGTGGGTCGACCAGATCATGGTGCGTCCCTTGGCGACCTTGAGCAGCGTGCGGTTGATCGCGGCTTCCGTGGTCTGGTCCAGCGCCGAGGTGGCTTCGTCCAGCAGCAGCACCGAGGGGTTGCGGATGACCGCGCGCGCGATCGCGATGCGCTGGCGCTGGCCGCCCGACAGGGTGTCGCCGCGCTCACCGACCGGCGTGTCGTATCGCTGCGGCAGGCTCATGATATAGCGGTGGATCTCGGCCTTCTTGGCCGCCTCCTCCACCTCCTCGTCGGTCGCGCCCTCCTTGCCGAGCCGGATGTTCTCGCGGATCGACATGTTGAACAGCATGTTCTCCTGGAACACCACCGCCATGCTCCGGCGCAGCGAATCCAGCGTCACCTTGCGGACGTCGACACCGTCGATGGTGACGCGGCCCTCGTCGGGCACGTAAAGCCGCAGGATCAAATTGAGCAACGTGCTCTTGCCGGAGCCGCTCGGGCCGACGATCGCGATGCGCTTGCCCGCATTGAGCTTGAGGCTGAGATTGTCCAGCACCGGCGTCTGGCTGCCCTCGTACTGGAAGGTG
Source organism: Bradyrhizobium sp. IAR9 (assembly GCF_013408065.1). NCBI lineage: Bacteria > Pseudomonadati > Pseudomonadota > Alphaproteobacteria > Hyphomicrobiales > Nitrobacteraceae > Bradyrhizobium > Bradyrhizobium sp. IAR9. The sequence goes on along the minus strand of NZ_JACBZW010000022.1, from coordinate 45,084 downwards.
ACGTGATCGAAGGTGATGTCGTTGGTGATGCGCGGCAGGTCGGGTGCGCCGGGGCGGTCGGCAGCGCGAGTCGGCTCGTCCAGCAGCTCCTGCATGTGCCGGATCGCCGCGGCCGAGGAGATCGACACCGGGATGAAATGCATGACATGAGCGATGTTGTAGGAGACCTCCCAGAACGCGCTCTCGAAGGTGACGAAGGTGCCGATGGTGATCTGGCCCTTGGTGGCGAGATAGGCGCCGATCGCGAGCACCACGAGGTGCAGCATCAGCACCGAGATGGTGACCGTCCGCTCCACCATGGTCGACAGGAACGCGGCCGAGGCGATCTTGTTGCGCGTCTCGTCGTTGCGGAAGGTGAAGAAGCCGAACATCTTGCGCTGCAGGCTGAACGCCTTGATCACGGCCTGCGCCGCCACGTTCTCCTGCACCATGCCGAGCAGCGCGCTTTCGTTGAGCTTCTGCTCGTAATTGGCCTGCACCGCCTTCGGCGTCAGGATCCGCGGACCGATCAGTGTGATCGGGAACACGAGCAGCGCGACCGCCGCGAGCTGCCAGTTCAGGAACACCATTAGGATGATGCCGGCAACCAATTCCAGAAAGGGCAGCGCGGCACTGTTGGCAAACGTCTTGACCGAGCCTTCGAAGGCCGAGAGGTCGACGGAGAAGCGCGACAGGATCTCGCCGCGCTTGGTGCGGCCGAAATAGGCCGCCGGCAGATCCTGAACGTGCTCGAACAGGCGCTTGCGGACGTCGGAGATGATGCAGGCCGCCAATCGCGCGTCCCAGCGCTCGTACCAGACCGCGACGATCGAGGTGAAGATGCCGGCGACGGCGAGCACGCCGAGGATCTTGTACAGCGCCTGGAAATCCTCCTCGCCGAGCGCGTCGTCGATCAGGAACTTCAGGCTGAGCGGCATGATGACGTTGAACAGCGTCTCGACGCAGACGCCGAACGCCACGAAGGACAGCATCCGCTTGTAGTTCGCCAGGAACGGCTTGACGAACCCGACGATGGTCGCGAGCGCGCCAGCGGCCTCGCGCGCGGTGAAGACGACGAGGTCCTCGTCCTCATCGTCGTCGTCGAGCTCCAGCTCGTCGTCCGCCTCGTCTTCGGCGTCCTCGTCGTCTTCGAGGTCCGGCTTGGCAGCCGAGGCGAGCTTGTCGTCGAGCTCGGCCGCCTCTTCGGCGGCGAGCTTCTGTTTGTCGGGCGAAAGAGGCTTGGACGCCATGAAACCAACCGATGCTGACGGCCGGCATGACCGCAGAGAAAGCAGAACATAGCGGAAAGCCGCTATTGAACCGATTCTATGCGATCAGGATGAATTCGGCAAAACAATTGGCGAATTCGACGCGCGCCCCGCGGCTAGTCCTCGTCCTCGTCCTCGTCCTCGTCCTTGTCGAAGAAGGAGTAGCGCAGACTGTCGGCGTCGGCGTACCACTGCCCCGGCCCCTTGTTGGCGGCGAGCGTGGCCTCCCAGAGCGCATCGGTGCAGTCCTTGCGGTGCATCGAGAGGTCGAAACCATTGCCGAAGAACAGTTCGGACCATTCCCACCACGTGCCGAGTTTCTTGACCCCGCGCAGGAGGTCGTAGCGGTCGATCAGCGCCGGCGCCATGTCCGAGGTAATCGAGCCGAACACGAGGCCGGTCTTGACCACGCGGTTCAGTTCCTTGATCGCGCGGACCACCTGCTTCGGGGAAACGTGGCAGAGGCTGGTCTCGAACACGAAGTCGAACGCGCCGTCCTTGAACGGCATGTCGGTGATCGAGCCGAGCTTGTTGTACTTCTTCAGCGCCTTCGGCGTCCTGGCGTGGATGGCGCGGTTGCTCTCGATGCCGAAGGCATCGATGCCGCGCTCGCGTAGCGCGCCGACCAATTCGCCGCTGGCCGAGCCCGCGACGAGCAGCTTGGCACCCTTGGTCTTGCCCCAGACGATGCCGAGCAGCCGTGTGAGGTAATCGGGATCGGTGAAGTGGCGCCACGCCTCGTGATACGGGCCGAGGCCGCGATAATTCTCGAAATAGTCGCGGTCGATCTTGTCGGAGAGCGGCTTGTCGTCCTGCGCGCGCTCGCGGCGCAGGCGCATCATCTCGGTCAGGATGATGTCGGTCGCCGCATCCGAGGAGTCGAGCAGGCCGTTCAGGGTCGAGTCGAACAGATAGTCGCCGACCACCACGATGCCGGGATGCTCCTTCGGCTCGGGCCGGTGATTGGTCATGACGTCGCGCACCGGCAGGCCGCCGGGAATCGCGTTCACCGACGACAACCAGCGGTGGATCTTGCCTTCCATGAAATGCAGGCGCGCATCGCCGAGCGAGGCCGGCAGCGATTTCAGCGCGGCATCGATCAGCTCCTGGTCGGACAGATTGGCGAAGGCCAGCGCGTCGGAGCCGGGGATCAGCCAGTTCAGCACGCCGTGCTTGCCGACGTCGTGGCGCGCACCCTCGTTGTAGACGCAGCAGCCGCCGAACGCTTCCGACATGAACCAGGCGCCTGGAATCTTCTCGCCCCAGAACGGCGTGTCGAACAGGATCGAGACGCGCAAATAGTGCGCGGGACGGTCGAAGTAAGAGACGTGCTTGACCATCGACTTGCGGAGCTGTTCGCCTTCCCACCCCATGGTGGCGAGCCAGGAATGCGGCAGGCAGACCAGCACGAGATCGAAGTCGCGCGTCTCCGGTCCCTTGCCGTTCATCATCTTGAGCTGGTAGCGCCCGGTCGGCGCCTTGCCGACTGTGAGCACGCGGTGATTGAGCTGGATGTCGGCGTTCACCTCCGACTGCAGGCACTCGATCAGCTGCTCGTTGCCGTTCTGGATGGAATAAAGGCCGATATAGCCGTCGACATCCATCAGATAGTTCTTGAGCGCGTTGAGGCCGTTGGTGTTGTGGCTCTCGGTGGCGATGTCGGAGCGCGCCATCACCTTGAAGAAGCGCTTTGCGGTTTCGTCCTCGACCTCCTCGTCGAGCACCTGCTCGGCGGTCTTGTAGGCCCAGGGGTTCTCGTTGTCGTGCGCGCCGACGCCCTCGTAATATTCGATCGGCGACATCGCCTCGGCACAGCGCTTGCGGAACGCCTCGATCGCTGCGGCGGTCTTGGCGCCATACTTGCGGCGCATGCCCGGCACGTCGTCGAGAAGCTCGCCGCCGAACTGCACCTGCTCGGCATCCATCGGGATCGTCTGCAGCCCGAAATGCTGGATCAGCTCGCGCAGCGGATCCGGCCCGGTCATCGAGTAGTCGTAGATCTCGGCAACGCCGGCCTCGTACATCGCAGGTGCGGAATCGAACTTGCGGGTGACGATCTTGCCGCCGAGCCGATCGGAGGCCTCGTAGATGGTGACGCGACAGAGATCGCCAAGCTTGCGCTTCAGATACCAAGCGCTCATCAGCCCGCCGGGGCCGCCGCCTACGATTGCGAGATCAAGCATGTGAGTTCCGTGGTCTCCGGCCCGCCCCCTTCACGGGACCACCGGTCTAAACTCTCCTAGCAGAAGCGCTTTTGCGGCTGAAGGAAAGATGAACAAAGGTTGATCCCGCATCGCAACAGACAAGCAAAGCAACAAAAAGGCCGGCTTTCGCCGGCCTTTTCATTGTCCTCGGTAGTCCTACGGATGAACGATCATTCCGCGGGCGGCAGCGCAGGAAGCTCCGCTTCCGGCGCGGGCGACACGACCGCCGCCTGCTTCTCGCGCTCGTCCAGGATCAGCTTGTCGCGCTTCATGGCGACTTCGCGAATCTTGGCCATGGAGGCGCCGGTGCCTGCCGGAATCAGCCGGCCGACGATGACGTTCTCCTTGAGGCCTTCGAGCGGATCGACCTTGCCGTTGACCGCCGCTTCCGTGAGGACGCGGGTGGTCTCCTGGAACGAGGCCGCCGAGAAGAACGAACGGGTCTGGAGGCTCGCCTTGGTGATGCCGAGCAGAACCGGCGTCCCCGTGGCGGGCTTCTTGCCCTCTTCCTTGGCCTTCTCGTTCAGCGCGTCGAACTCGATCTTGTCGACCTGCTCGCCCGAGATCATGTCCGTATCGCCCTGGTCGGTGACTTCCACCTTCTGGAGCATCTGACGGACAATCACCTCGATGTGCTTGTCGTTGATGAGCACGCCCTGGAGCCGGTAGACCTCCTGGATCTCGTTGACCAGATAGGCCGCGAGTTCCTCGATGCCCTTGACCGCCAGGATGTCGTGCGGCGCCGGGTTGCCTTCCACGATGAAGTCGCCCTTTTCGACGACGTCGCCGTCCTGAAGGTGGATGTGCTTGCCCTTCGGGATCAGGTACTCGCGCGGCTCGTCGGTCTTGTCCATCGGCTCGATCGAGATGCGACGCTTGTTCTTGTAGTCGCGCCCGAACCGGATGGTGCCCGCGATTTCGGCGATGATCGCCGCATCCTTCGGACGCCGTGCCTCGAACAGTTCCGCCACCCGCGGCAGACCGCCGGTGATGTCACGCGTCTTGGCGCTTTCGGTCGAGACACGGGCGAGGATGTCGCCAGGATTGACCTTGGCGCCGACGTCGACCGAGAGAATGGCGTCGACCGACAGCATGTAGCGGGCATCGCCGCCACGGGCGAGCTTGAGCACCTTGCCGTCCTTGCCCTTGACCACGATCGCCGGACGCAGGTCCGCACCGCCGCGGGTCGAGCGCCAGTCGATGACCACGCGCTTGGCGATACCGGTGGCTTCGTCGAGCGTTTCCGAGATCGACTGCCCCTCGACCAGATCCTCGAAGCCGATGGTACCTTCGACCTCGGTGAGTAGCGGACGGGTGTAGGGATCCCACTCGACGACGCGCTGGCCGCGCTTGACCATGTCACCTTCGTCGACATGCAGGCGCGAGCCGTACTGGACACGGTGCGTCGCACGCTCGGTGCCGTCGGCATCGACGATCGCCACCACCATGTTGCGCACCATCGCGACCAGGTGACCTTCGCTGTTGCGGGCGATGGCCTTGTTCCGGATCACGATCTTGCCGTCGAAATTGGCTTCGACGAACGACTGCTCGTTGAGCTGCGCCGCACCACCGATGTGGAACGTACGCATCGTGAGCTGGGTGCCCGGCTCGCCGATCGACTGCGCCGCGATGACGCCGACCGCTTCGCCGTGGTTGACCGGCGTGCCGCGGGCGAGGTCGCGGCCGTAGCACTTGCCGCAGATGCCGTTGACGAGTTCGCAGGTCAGTGCCGAGCGGATCTTCACCTCCTGCACACCACCCTGCTGGATGGCGTCCAGATGGCTTTCTTCCATCAGCGTATCGCGCTTGATGATCACCTTGCCCGAGCTGTCACGGATGTCTTCGCAGGCCGTGCGTCCGAGGATGCGCGAACCGAGCGAAGCAACCACGGTGCCGGCATCGACGATGGCGCGCATCTTGATGCCGAGCTTGGTGCCGCAGTCGCTCTGCGTGATGATGCAGTCCTGCGCGACGTCGACGAGACGACGGGTCAGGTAGCCCGAGTTCGCGGTCTTCAACGCGGTGTCCGCGAGACCCTTGCGGGCGCCGTGGGTCGAGTTGAAGTACTCGAGCACCGAGAGGCCTTCCTTGAAGTTCGAGATGATCGGCGTCTCGATGATCTCGCCCGACGGCTTGGCCATCAGGCCGCGCATGCCGGCGAGCTGGCGCATCTGGGCCGGCGAACCACGGGCACCGGAGTGAGCCATCATGTAGATCGAGTTGATGTCGGCATCGGCTCCGGCCGCCGTCTTCTTGGTGGCGGAGATCTCCTTCATCATCGCCTTGGCGATTTCTTCCGTGGCCTTCGACCAGGCGTCGACGACCTTGTTGTACTTCTCGCCGTGGGTGATCAGACCGTCGTTGTACTGCTGCTCGAAATCCTTCGCCAGCGTACGGGTGGTGTCGACGATCTTCCACTTGGAGTTTGGCACGACCATGTCGTCCTTGCCGAACGAGATGCCGGCCTTGAACGCGTTATAGAAGCCGAGCGCCATGATGCGGTCGCAGAAGATCACCGTCTCCTTCTGGCCGCAGTGGCGGTAGACCTGGTCGATGACGCCCGAGATCTCGCGCTTGGTCATCAGCTTGTTGATGATCTCGTAGGGGACGCGCGGGTTCTTCGGCAGCAAATTGCCGAGCATGACGCGGCCGGCGGTGGTCTCGATCCAGCGCTTCGAGATCTTGCCGGTCTCGTCGACGCCTTCCCACCGGTACTTGATCTTGGTGTGGAGGTGGATGACCTTCGCATGCAACGCGTGCTCGAGCTCGGCCATCTCGCCGAACACCTTGCCCTCGCCGGGCAGGCCTTCGCGCATGATCGAGACGTAGTAGAGGCCGAGCACGATGTCCTGCGACGGCACGATGATCGGCTGTCCGTTCGCCGGATGCAGGATGTTGTTGGTCGACATCATCAGGACGCGCGCTTCCAGCTGCGCTTCGAGCGACAGCGGGACGTGCACGGCCATCTGGTCGCCGTCGAAGTCGGCGTTGAACGCGGAGCAGACCAGCGGGTGAAGCTGGATCGCCTTGCCCTCGATCAGCACGGGCTCGAACGCCTGGATGCCGAGACGATGCAGCGTCGGTGCGCGGTTGAGCAGCACCGGATGCTCGCGAATGACCTCATCCAGGATGTCCCAGACCTCGGGCCGCTCCTTCTCGACCAGCTTCTTGGCCTGCTTCACCGTTGTGGACAGGCCCTTGGCGTCGAGCCGCGAATAGATGAACGGCTTGAACAGCTCGAGCGCCATCTTCTTCGGCAGGCCGCACTGATGCAGGCGCAGCTCGGGACCGACCACGATCACCGAACGGCCCGAATAGTCGACGCGCTTGCCGAGCAGGTTCTGGCGGAAGCGGCCCTGCTTGCCCTTGAGCATGTCGGCGAGCGACTTCAGCGGGCGCTTGTTGGCGCCCGTGATGACGCGGCCGCGGCGGCCGTTGTCGAACAGCGCATCGACCGCTTCCTGAAGCATGCGCTTCTCGTTGCGGATGATGATGTCGGGCGCGCGCAGCTCCATCAGCCGCTTCAAGCGGTTGTTGCGGTTGATGACGCGGCGGTAGAGGTCGTTGAGGTCCGAGGTCGCGAAGCGGCCGCCGTCGAGCGGCACCAGCGGACGCAAGTCCGGCGGGATCACCGGGACCACGGTCATGATCATCCATTCCGGCTTGTTGCCGGAGTGGCGGAACGCTTCCACGATCTTCAGGCGCTTGGCGAGCTTCTTGTGCTTGATGTCGGAGTCGGTCTCCTGCATCTCGAGGCGCAAGGTCGCCTCGAGCTTCTCGAGGTCCATGCCCTTGAGCAGCTCGCGGATCGCTTCCGCGCCGATCATGGCGGTGAAGCTGTCCTGGCCGTACTCGTCCTGCGCCTTCAGATACTCGTCTTCCGACAGCAGCTGGCGGTCCTTCAGCGCGGTGAGGCCCGGCTCGAGCACGACGTAGTATTCGAAGTAGAGGATCCGCTCGAGATCCTTCAGCGTCATGTCCAGCAGGAGGCCGATGCGCGAGGGCAGCGACTTCAGGAACCAGATGTGGGCGACGGGCGCTGCGAGCTCGATATGGCCCATGCGCTCGCGCCGGACGCGCGACAGCGTGACCTCGACCGAGCACTTCTCGCAGATGATGCCCTTGTACTTCATGCGCTTGTACTTGCCGCACAAGCACTCGTAATCCTTGATCGGCCCGAAGATGCGGGCGCAGAACAGGCCGTCGCGCTCGGGCTTGAAGGTGCGGTAGTTGATGGTCTCCGGCTTCTTGATCTCGCCGTAGGACCAGGACAGAATCTTCTCTGGAGACGCGATCGAGATCCGGATCTGGTCGAAGACCTGAGCCGGCGTCGTCGGGTTGAAGAGATTCATAATTTCTTGGTTCATCGTCTTCTCCTCGCGTGCCGGTCGCCTCCGGCCGCAAATTCGAAAATCACTCAAGCAGGGCGCCCTGCCCTCAAGGCCTCGGACGGGGCGCCGGTGCCCGGCCGCGAAGGCCGGGCATGACAGGTCGAATTACTCGGCCGCTTCCGACGTCGGTGCCGGTCCCATCTTGGAGTTGTGCAGGTCGACGTTGAGGCCGAGCGAGCGCATTTCCTTGACCAGCACGTTGAACGATTCCGGAATACCGGCCTCGAACGTGTCGTCGCCGCGCACGATCGCCTCGTACACCTTGGTACGGCCGGCGACGTCGTCCGACTTCACCGTCAGCATCTCCTGGAGCGTGTACGCCGCGCCGTAAGCCTCGAGCGCCCACACCTCCATTTCGCCGAAGCGCTGGCCGCCGAACTGCGCCTTGCCGCCCAGCGGCTGCTGGGTGACGAGCGAGTACGGACCGATCGAACGCGCATGGATCTTGTCGTCGACCAGATGGTGCAGCTTGAGCATGTAGATGTAGCCCACCGTCACCTTGCGATCGAAGGCATCGCCGGTGCGGCCGTCATAAACGGTCGACTGACCCGACGCGTCCAGGCCGGCAAGCTTCAGCATCTCCTCGATGTCGGCTTCCTTGGCGCCGTCGAACACCGGCGTCGCGATCGGCACGCCGCGGCTGAGATTGTGGCCGAGCTCGATCAGTTCGTTGTCGTTGAGCGACTTGATCGTCTCGTCCTCGCCGTAGACCTTCTTCAAGGTTTCCTTCAGCGGCTTGATGTCCTGCTTCGACAGGTAAGCATCGACCGTCTGGCCGATACGCTTGCCGAGGCCGGCGCAGGCCCAGCCGAGATGGGTCTCGAGGATCTGTCCGACGTTCATGCGCGAAGGCACGCCGAGCGGGTTGAGCACGATGTCGGCGTGCGTACCGTCTTCGAGGAACGGCATGTCCTCGATCGGCACGATCTTCGACACCACGCCCTTGTTGCCGTGGCGGCCGGCCATCTTGTCGCCGGGCTGGATCTTGCGCTTCACCGCGACGAAGACCTTGACCATCTTCATCACGCCGGGCGGCAATTCGTCACCGCGCTGAAGCTTCTCGACCTTGTCGAGGAAGCGCTGTTCAAGCCCCTTCTTCGACTCGTCGTACTGCTTCCGCATGGCCTCGATCTCGGCCATCAGCTTGTCGTTCGGCGAGGCGAACAGCCACCACTGCGACTTCGGGTACTCCTCGAGCACCGCACGGGTGATCTTGGTGTCCTTCTTGAAGCCCTTCGGGCCGGCAATGCCCTGCCGCCCCTCGAGGAGCTCGGCAAGACGGTTGTAGACGTTGCGGTCCAGGATCGCCTGCTCGTCGTCGCGGTCCTTGGCCAGACGCTCGATCTCTTCCCGCTCGATCGCCAGCGCACGCTCGTCCTTGTCGACGCCGTGACGGTTGAACACGCGCACTTCCACGATCGTGCCCTGCACGCCCGGGGGAACGCGCAGCGAGGTATCGCGAACGTCGGAAGCCTTCTCGCCGAAGATCGCGCGCAGCAACTTCTCTTCCGGCGTCATCGGGCTCTCGCCCTTCGGCGTGATCTTGCCGACCAGGATGTCGCCGGCGCGGACTTCCGCACCGATGTAGACGATACCGGCTTCGTCGAGGTTCTTCAGCGCTTCTTCCGAGACGTTCGGAATGTCGCGGGTGATTTCCTCGGGTCCGAGCTTGGTGTCGCGAGCCATCACCTCGAACTCTTCGATATGAATCGAGGTGAACACGTCTTCCTTCACGATCCGCTCGGAGAGCAGGATCGAGTCTTCGAAGTTGTAGCCGTTCCACGGCATGAACGCGACGAGCACGTTCCGGCCGAGCGCGAGCTCACCGAGATCGGTCGACGGACCGTCGGCGATGATGTCGCCCTTCTTGACGATGTCGCCGACCTTCACCAGCGGACGCTGGTTGATGCAGGTCGACTGGTTCGAGCGCTGGTACTTCATCAGGCGGTAGATATCGACGCCCGACTTGGTCGGATCGAGATCTTCCGTGGCGCGGATGACGACGCGGGTGGCGTCGATCTGGTCGATCACGCCCGAACGGCGCGCCGCGATCGCGGCACCCGAGTCACGCGCAACCACGCCTTCCATGCCGGTGCCGACGAACGGCGCCTCGGCGCGAACCAGCGGCACCGCCTGGCGCTGCATGTTCGAGCCCATCAGCGCGCGGTTGGCGTCGTCGTTCTCGAGGAACGGGATCAGCGCCGCGGCCACCGAAACGAGCTGCTTCGGCGACACGTCCATGTAGTCGACCTTGTCGGGCGTCACCGGCAAGACTTCGCCGGCGTGACGGCAGACCACGAGGTCTTCGGTGAAGCGGCCCTTCGGGTCGAGCGGCACGTTGGCCTGCGCGACCGTATAGCGGCCCTCTTCCATCGCCGAGAGGTACACGACCTCGTCGGTGACGCGGCCGTCCTTGACCTTGCGATACGGCGTCTCGACGAAGCCGTACTTGTTCACGCGCGCGAAGGTCGCGAGCGAGTTGATCAGGCCGATGTTCGGACCTTCCGGCGTCTCGATCGGGCAGATGCGGCCGTAATGCGTCGGATGCACGTCGCGCACCTCGAAGCCGGCGCGCTCGCGGGTCAGACCGCCCGGTCCAAGCGCCGACAGGCGACGCTTGTGGGTGATCTCCGACAGCGGATTGGTCTGGTCCATGAACTGCGAGAGCTGCGAGGAGCCGAAGAACTCGCGCACGGCGGCAGCCGCCGGCTTCGCGTTGATCAGGTCCTGCGGCATGACCGTGTCGATGTCGACCGAGGACATGCGCTCCTTGATCGCGCGCTCCATGCGCAGGAGGCCGATGCGGTACTGGTTCTCCATGAGCTCGCCGACCGAGCGCACGCGGCGGTTGCCGAGATGGTCGATGTCGTCGATCTCGCCCTTGCCGTCGCGCAGGTCCACCAGCGTCTTGATGACGGAGAGGATGTCTTCCTTGCGCAGCGTGCGCTGGGTGTCGGGCGCATCGAGATCGAGGCGCATGTTCATCTTGACGCGGCCGACCGCGGAGAGGTCGTAGCGCTCGGCGTCGAAGAACAGCGACTGGAACATGGCCTGCGCCGAATCCAGCGTCGGCGGCTCGCCCGGACGCATCACGCGGTAGATGTCGAACAGCGCGTCTTCACGCGTCATGTTCTTGTCGGCCGAGAGCGTGTTGCGGATGTAGGCGCCGACATTGACGTGGTCGATGTCGAGCAGCGGCAATTCCTTGTAGCCGTGCTCGTTGAGCACCTTCATCGACTTGTCGGTGATTTCCTCACCGGCTTCGGCGTGGATCTCACCGGTCTTCGGGTTGACGAGGTCCTCGGCGATGTAGTTGCCGACCAGCTCCTCATCGGCCATGCGCAGCGCCTTCAGCCCCTTCTCCTGGAGCTGGCGGGCGGCGCGGACGGTGAGCTTCTTGCCGGCCTCGAGCACGACCTTGCCGGTGTCGGCATCGATCAGGTCGTTGATGGTCGAGTAGCCGCGGAAACGGTTGGCGTCGAACGGAACGCGCCAGCCTTCCTTGGTCCGCTTGTAGAGGATCTTCTTGTAGAACGTGGACAGGATCGCCTCGCCGTCGAGGCCGAGGGCGAACATCAGCGACGTCACCGGAATCTTGCGGCGACGGTCGATACGCGCATAGACGATGTCCTTGGCGTCGAACTCGATGTCGAGCCAGGAGCCGCGATACGGGATCACGCGAGCAGCGAACAGCAGCTTGCCCGAGGAATGGGTCTTGCCCTTGTCGTGATCGAAGAACACGCCGGGCGAGCGGTGCATCTGCGAGACGATGACGCGCTCGGTGCCGTTGACGATGAAGGTGCCGTTCATCGTCATGAGCGGAATGTCGCCCATGTAGACGTCCTGCTCCTTGATGTCCTTCACCGACTTCGCGCCGGTTTCCTCGTCGATATCGAACACGATGAGGCGCAGCGTCACCTTGAGGGGGGCCGCGAAGGTCATGCCGCGCTGGCGGCACTCGTCGACGTCGTATTTCGGCTGCTCGAACTCGTAGCGGACGAATTCCAGCATCGAGGTGCCCGAGAAATCGGAGATCGGAAACACCGAGCGGAACACCGCCTGCAGACCCTCGTCGAGACGGCCACCCTGGGGTTCATCGACCATCAGGAACTGGTCATAGGACGCCTTCTGAACCTCGATGAGGTTCGGCATCTCGGCGACTTCCTTGATGTGTCCGAAGAACTTGCGAACGCGTTTGCGACCGGTGAATGTCTGCTGCGCCATCGTGGCCTCTCATTTTCGTCGCCCGCTCTGGGCGAACCGTCCGGGACGCGGCTGCCACCGCTCCCCGGGTTGAATTTTTCGAACCCGTTTTGGGGGCCGGAGACTCAGCTTCAGGCGAAAATGTCCTGAATCTGTTCTTCAGACCTTCAAAACGCAAAACGACGCGCGGGGCGCTGGTGCGCGCCCGCCCGTCACAACGATCGTCTTCACGGACTGCAAAAGCCCGAAATAGCCTGCTCTCCCAACGGCTTACAGGGAATCCGGCATCCCTGCCCACCGCGCTTTCGTGCTGCCGAACCGATATGGGGCGACAATAGTGGAGATTCGAGGGGCGAACCCTCAAATCCCCACACTTTTTCGTGTTCGGCCTGCGTCGGGACGTTCCGTCGCACGCCTTTTGCATCAGGCCGACCCCTTTTTGAAGGGCAAGCCAGGATCCCGGGCCTGCTTACGCTCGCCCGAGACCTCGTCAGTAAGCGGTGCTTACTTGAGCTCGACCTTCGCGCCAGCCTTCTCGAGCTGGACCTTGATCTTGTCGGCTTCGTCCTTGTTCACGCCTTCCTTGACAGGCTTCGGCGCGCCCTCGACGAGGTCCTTTGCTTCCTTCAGGCCCAGGCCGGTGATGGCGCGGACTTCCTTGATGACCTCGATCTTCTTGTCGCCGGCGCTGGCGAGAACGACCGTGAACTCGGTCTTCTCTTCCGCCGGAGCGGCGGCAGCGCCACCACCAGCCGGGCCGGCCACGGCGACAGCCGCGGCAGCCGAAACGCCCCACTTTTCTTCGAGGAGCTTCGCCAGTTCAGCAGCTTCGAGCACGGTGAGGCTCGAGAGGTCGTCAACGATCTTCTGCAAGTCAGCCATTGTTCAGTTTCCTTACGTGTAAGTCTGGTTCGGGTTTGAGTTTTGCGAAGGGCGTCAGGCCGCTTCGCCCTTTGAGGCATGAGCCTGGATGACGCGCGCGAGCTTGCCCGCGGGCGCATTGGCGAGCTGAGCGAGCTTGGTCGCCGGGGCCACAAGCAGGCCGACGATCTTGCCGCGCAGTTCATCAAGCGACGGCAGCGAGGCAAGCGCCTTCACGCCGTCGACATTCAGGACGGTCTTCCCCATCGAGCCGCCGACGATGACGAACTTTTCGTTCGCCTTGGCGAATTCGATGGCGACCTTTGGCGCCGCTACCGGATCGTTCGAAGTGGCGATCACGGTCGGTCCCTTCAGCATGGGGCCGATGGCAACGACGTCAGTGCCTTCAAGAGCAATTTTGGCGAGACGGTTCTTCGAGACCTTCACCGCAGCGCCAGCCTGCTTCATCTGCTGGCGCAGCTTCTGCATCTGGGCGACGGTGAGGCCGGAATATTGAGCAACGACCGCGACGCTCGTGGTCTTGAAGACCTCATTGAGCTGTTCGACCGCCTCTTTTTTTGCCGCTCGTTCCACAGCAAGCTCTCTCCGGTTGGCGGTCATCGCGAAAAGCGGGACCGCCGGGTTGCACCCATCGTCCCACCCAAACCTGAACCTCGGGGCAAAACCCTTCGGACACGCCGGGCACGACGACGATTCAAAGCCTGCCCTCCGGGAGCCCTTGGGCCCACGGCGTGTCGAGGTCCGAACCAGACCCGTTCCGCAAACCAGCCCTTATAGCTGGACGCGAAGTGAAATCCGGTCTTCACCCGTCTATGCAGGCCATGCGATTAAGCCTTTGAGAAGTCGAAACTTCCCGCGGGCGCCTGCAGTCTTGGACAGGACAAGGTCAGCCGGCGAACCGCCCGACCTCTGCCCGCACTCCACCAGCCGACGGGTTTTTCTTCCTTTTCGGGCAAATCCTTGCGGACGTCCTGAAAAGGAATGATCTCCTGTCTTCGGTTTTCGGAATGCGTGCACGAACGCGCCAGCCGAAGCCGGCACGTCCGGAAGCGGTTCTTTAACCGCTCAGAGCCTGCTTGCCAAGAGCAAAATTCACACCAGTTCCAATCCGTTGCCACGGGTGCTTGACCCGGGCCGATAAGGACCGATTCAGGCCGATTTGACCGCATAAGGCAGCGGCTTGCCCTCGAAGAACGCCGTCAGGTTCGCCAGCACGCAGTTCTGCATGGCGACGTGCGAGTCGAGGGTGTGACCGCCGATATGCGGGGCGAACACCACGTTCGGCAGCGCGGTCAGGGCGTCGGGGACGTGCGGTTCCTTCTCGAAGACGTCGAGGCCGGCCCCCGCGATGGTCTTGTCGGTCAGGGCCGCCACGAGCGCCTTCTCGTCGATCACCGAGCCGCGGGAGATGTTGACGACGTAGCCGTCGGCGCCGAGGCGCCCCAGGATGTCGGCATTGACGACGTGCTGAGTCTCGGCCCCTGCCCGGACCGCGATCATCAACACGCTGCACCAATCGGCCAGCGCCTCCAGGGTCGGGAAATATTGATAGGGCAGATCGTATTTGCTGCGGCTGAAATAGCCGATTTCGCTCTCGAAGGCCGCGCAGCGGCCTGCGATCTTGCGGCCGATCTCGCCCATGCCGTAGACGCCGATGCGGCGGCCGGGCATGCCGGCCTGCGGGCGCATCATCGGTGACTGCTTTGAGCCCGCCCAATCGCCGCTGCGGACATATTGGTCGGCCACCAGGATCCGCCGCGTCGTCGCCAGCATCAGGGTCATCGCGATATCGGCAACCGAGGCCGCATTGGCGCCGGGACTGTGGGCGACCGCGATATTGCGGCTGGCTGCCGCCTTCAGGTCGACGCCGTCATAGCCGGTGCCGTAGCAGACGATGGCGCCGAGTTTTGGAAACAGATCCATCGCCTCCGCACCGAGCGGCGAGCCGCCCGCCGTCAGCATCGCGCGGACGCTGCCGAGTTCGTCGGCCGACAGCACCTCCCCCGCGGGCTTGCCGCCGGTGTCGAGCAATTCGAAGCGCTCGGCGAAACGCGCCATCATCGACTTGGGAAAGCGCGAATAGATCAGGACCTTGTCAGCCATTGTTCTTGTTTCCGGTGAGCCGTGCCACAAACGACGAGGGGCGGAATCGGTTGCCCAATTCCGCCCCTCGCCTCATGCAATTTCCAGACTTAGCCGAGAATGGTGCCCGGCTCGACCTTCACGCCCGGGCCCATCGTCGAGGACACCGCAACGCGCTGGATGTAGGTGCCCTTGGAACCGGCTGGCTTCGCCTTGGTGACAGCGTCAGCCAGGGCCTTGATGTTCTCGACCAGCTTCTCCTCGGTGAACGAGGCCTTGCCGACGCCGGCCTGCAGGATGCCGGCCTTTTCGACACGGAACTCGACCGAGCCACCCTTGGCACCCTTCACCGCACCGGTGACGTCCATGGTCACGGTGCCGATCTTCGGGTTCGGCATCAGGCCGCGCGGGCCGAGCACCTTA
The DNA here is from genome assembly GCF_013408065.1 of Bradyrhizobium sp. IAR9. NCBI lineage: Bacteria > Pseudomonadati > Pseudomonadota > Alphaproteobacteria > Hyphomicrobiales > Nitrobacteraceae > Bradyrhizobium > Bradyrhizobium sp. IAR9. Next base: position 29,652 of record NZ_JACBZW010000022.1, on the reverse strand, counting down.
CCGAGACGGCCGACCAGCGGCATCATGTCGGGGGTGGCGATGCAGCGGTCGAAATCGATCGAGCCGTTCTGCACCTTCTCGACCAGGTCCTCGGCGCCGACGACGTCGGCACCCGCAGCCTTGGCCTCATCGGCCTTGGCGCCGCGGGCGAACACGCCGACGCGGAGCGTACGGCCAGTGCCGTTCGGCAGGGTCACGACGCCGCGGACCATCTGGTCGGCGTGACGCGGATCGACGCCGAGATTGATCGCGACCTCGATGGTCTCGTCGAACTTCGCTTTCGCGCGTTCCTTGACCATCTTGATGGCGTCCGCGAGCGGGTAAAGCTTCTCGCGGTCAACACCTTCGCGGGCTTTGTTCAAACGCTTTCCGATTGCCATGACCGCTTACCCCGCCACTTCCAGGCCCATCGAACGGGCAGAGCCCTCGACCATCTTCATGGCCGACTCGATGGAATCGCAATTGAGATCCTTCATCTTCTTCTCGGCGATCTCGCGCACCTGCGCCTTGGTCACCTTGCCGGCCTTGTCACGGCCCGGCGCCTTCGAGCCGGACTGGATCTTGGCGGCCTGCTTGAGGAAGAAGGACATCGGGGGGGTCTTCATCTCGAACGTGAACGAACGATCGGCGTAGATCGTGATCACGACGGGAATCGGGGTGTTCTTCTCTTCCTTCTGGGTCTGCGCGTTGAACGCCTTGCAGAACTCCATGATGTTGAGACCGCGCTGACCGAGCGCGGGACCGATCGGGGGCGAAGGATTCGCCGCACCGGCCGGGACCTGAAGCTTCAGGTATCCGGTCACTTTCTTTGCCATGTATCACTCCTGTTGTGCCGGCTGTCGCCGGCGGTTTCAGGTTCGTGGTCTGGGTCGGATGCGGCTGGCAACCGCCCTCTCCCTCCCACGGCCTCTCTTTGCGCGAAGCTTTTCGACTTCACGCGTGACCCGGTCAGACCTTCTCGACCTGACCGAATTCCAATTCGACCGGCGTGGCACGGCCGAAGATCGACACCGCGACCTTCACGCGCGAGCGCGCCTCGTCGATTTCCTCGACGACACCCGAGAACGAGGCGAACGGGCCGTCGGCCACGCGCACGTTCTCGCCGATCTCGAACGACACCGACGCCTTCGGCCGTTCCACGCCCTCCTGCACCTGGTGCAGGATGCGCATGGCCTCGGATTCCGAGATCGGCATCGGCTTGTTTTCAGCGCCGAGGAAGCCTGTGACCTTCGGCGTGTTCTTGATCAGGTGAAACGCTTCGTCGGTCAGCTTCATCTTCACCAGCACGTAGCCGGGGAAGAACTTGCGCTCGGCGTCGATCTTGCGGCCGCGGCGCACTTCCGTGACCTTCTCGGTCGGAACCAGCACCAGCTCGAATAGCTCCTCGAGCCCGCGCTGCTTGGCCTGCTCGCGGATCGATTCGGCGACCTTCTTCTCGAAGTTCGAGTAGGCGTGGACGATGTACCAGCGCTTGTCGGACAGTTGAGCGGTTGCGGTTGCCATCAGTGAATGCCCAGAAGGTAAGTGATGAGGACACGGATGATCTGGTCGGCGGCGAAGAAGAAGATCGAGGCCACGGCGACCATGACGAACACCATGATGGTGGTGATCGTGGTTTCGCGGCGGGTCGGCCAGGTGACCTTGGCGGTCTCCGAGCGCACTTCCTGCAAGAACTTGAACGGGCTGACTGCCATCGTTTTGATGTCCAACGTCCGTCGACAGACGCGAATGAATTTCAGGGATCCGAACAGCCGCCGTTGGCCCAGCCCTCTGTCTCGAAGGATGAGCCGGAAACCGGGCTCGATTGTTCGGGGATTTCAAAGCCGCGCCGGAGATCCGCGTCTAACGGGCCGGCTGCGAGTGCGGGGTATCTACTGCGGATAGGACCAAAGGTCAAGATATAGAGGGCCCGACTGGACCGGCCGACCTTCCCGGGCGCTAGAGCAGAGCCCAGCCGGATCAAAGGCTTATCCACCCACCCTTCAGGGCGCAATCGCAGCGCCCGTCCGGTTCCTTCCAGACACTCCCCCGGAGCGTCCGCCTCGGCCCTATTGCGCGGTCAGTCGGCCCGGTCGACCATGGAAATGCCCGGCAGCGGCACCACGAACTTTCCGCCTTCGGCGAAGTAGCGGGCGTGCTTGGCCCGGATCGGGTCGACATAGCGCCAGGCGAAGACGACGACGAACGCCGGCTTGCGCTCATAAAGGGCGGCAGGCGGCAGGATCGGGATATCGTAACCCGGGCCGGCCATCACGTTCCCCTTCTTGGGATCGTCGTCGACCAGGAAGTCGATCTTGTTCTCCAGGCCGAACTGCGGCAGCAGCGTCGTGGTGCCGACCGAGACGCCGTAGCCGGCGACGAGCTGCCCGCGCGCATGAGCGGCATCAGCCATCGCGACCAGCTCGTCGCGGATCGCGGCGATCCGCTTCACATAGGGCGCATAATAGGCCGGCTGATCAACGCCCAGCCGTTCTTCCTCGGCGACGAAGCGCGCGACCTCAGCCGACGGCTTCTTGGCGCCACCGGCACGCTGCACGGTCACGCGGATCGAGCCACCCTTGGTCCAGATGTGCTGGACGTCGATCAGTTCCATGCCGAGCCGGGCAAAGAAACGGATCAGCGGCTTGATGTTAAAATACGACAGATGCTCGTGATAGACGGTGTCGAGCAGGTTCTTCTCGGTGACGTCGACGCCATATTGCGTTTCGAACACGAACAATCCGTCCGGCGCGAGCACGTCGCGAACCCCGATCACCAGCGGATCGAGATTGTCGACATTGGCGATCATGTTGTTGGCGATCACGACGCTCGCCGCGCCGTGGCTCTGCAGGATGCGGTGACCGATGGCATCGGTGAAGAAATCGCCGATGGTCTCGATCCCCGCCTCGGTCGCGCGCTTCGCGATGTCCACAGCGGGATCGACACCCAGCACCCGCATGCCGCGCTCTTTGAAGAAGCCGAGCAGCGATCCATCGTTGCTGCCGAGCTCGACGACCAGCGAGCCCGGCGCGACACCGAAGCGGCTGACGACGTCGTTGGCATAGCCCGCGAAGTGCTCGCGCAGGCCGAGCGAGAGCGAGGTGGTGTAGACGTAGTTGCGGTACTGGATCTCGGGATTACCGACATGGAGAATCTGGAGATGGCCGCAATCCCTGCACAGATGCAGCGCCATCGGCACCGCAGCGCGGAACACGGGATCGTCGACGCTGGCGTCCGGGACCTGGAAGTTGGGCGTGCCGATCGGCATGCCTGCCATCGGGACGACAAGCTCCTGCTTGTCCGAATGGCAGAGGCGGCAGGTATGGCGGACGTAGAACAGGTTTTTCATCGTGGAACCGAAAAATGAGATACGTGATCGGGTGAGGCAATCCCACCCCGTGAAGACCAGACCGCCAGCAACGGGCTCAAGCGAGTCATGGGTGGCTCGAGACTTCCTTGCCCAGCCCGTCGTAGCTGGGGGCTTCCTCCGCCGCCTTGGCGGCCTTGTCCGCTGAATACGACCCGCGCTCCGGACTTGCCAACCAGATCGCGCCTCCGACGAGCCCGATGATCACGCTGATGGCGCCCAGCAGCAGCGAAACCGACAGTGCTTCCTCGGAAGGGACACCCGCCAGACCGAGGCAGGCGACCATCGCCCCCTCGCGAACACCCCAGCCGCTGATCGAGATCGGGACCGCCGTCAACAGCACCACGGGCGGAATCAGGATACCGGCGTCCACCACAGAGAGCTTTGCTCCGACACCGCGCGCCAGGGCGAAGCAGGCCGCCGCGGTCACGAGATGGATGAGCAGCGCCGATCCGAACAGCAAAGCACGGCGTTCGGACTGCAGGAGGAGAAACCTGACCAGCGCTCCGAACCGGACGAGGCTTGCGATTGCCGGATGGGCGATGAGGCGCTTGGGCAGACGGTCGAGCGTCAACAGAACCACGGTGCCGGCGACGCCGGCCAGCGTCAGCCCGCCGATAGCCAGGATCGCGGCCTGATCGGACACGCGAGACAACAGGAACGGCAATCCGGCCACCATCAGCGCGATCAGCCCGATCAACGCCGTGAAACGGTCGGCCGCAACGCCCTTGACCGCCTCCGGCCACTGCACGCCGCGCTGGCGCAGCAGCCACATCCGCACCGCATCACCACCGACCGAGGACGGCAACACCTGATTGAACCAGAGGCTGATCATGAGGATCCGCCAGCCCGCGAGCCAGTCCAGCGACACGCCGAGCGCGCGCATGATCAGTTCCCACCGGCCGTTGAGCACGAAGGTCTGGAAGAAAATCAACGTCAGCGCCAGGACGAACAGCAAAGGATCGACCGAGACAAGATGGCTGCGCAACCGCTGCAGATCGAGACCGCGCGCGATGTAGACCAGCACGGCAATCGACAGCAGCAGCTTTACCGAAAACAGGGCCGCCTGTTTGAACCGCGACTGCATCGGATGCCCGCCTCAGGATGCCGGATATTCCGCGCGACCGATCACGAGGTCGATCGCGGCCATCATCCAGAACTGGTGCGTGGTCTCGACGATGTTGTAGCTGCGGCTGTCGACGAAGAAATTGACGTCGCCGAGATTGCGCAGCGGATTGTCCGCATTCATGCCCGACAGCGTGACCACGTCGAGCTTCATCGTCCGCGCCTGCGCAACCGCGTTGAGGATGTTCTTCGAGCGCCCCGACGAGCTGATCGCAACGAGGCAGTCGCCGGCGCGTGCGCTCAGCCGCACGGCGTGCGCGATCCAGTCCTCGAAGCCGTAATCGTTGGCGAGGCACGACATCATGCTCGCGTCGCTGAAGCAGAGCGCAGGCACCGACGCGTTCTTCGCCAGATCGATCGCCAGGTGCGAGGCGATGCCGGCCGAGCCGCCATTACCGATGAAGATGACGCGACCGCCCTGCTCGCGCGCGCGCAACCAGGTGGCACGGGTCGCGGAGATTGCGGCGAAAACGCCGACGTCGACTGCCGTCGCGCGATGGAGGCGTCCCACGTAATCGTCGAGGAAAGCCTTGTGATCGGGATCGACGGACTCGGCAGGCATGGGCTGGCGGCTCGATTGCAACATGACCGGGTGATACCGGCTATTACCAAGGATTGCAAAGGTATAATACTTGCAAAGTCAGCGAGCGGCTGGTAGTCGGCTTTCGGGTTTCACTCAACATTGGCGGGCCTGTTTCGCTGGGCATTCGCGTCACGGATGTTCCTCATGAAATGCATCGTTACTGGCGGCGCCGGTTTCATTGGAAGTCACCTCGTCGATCGTCTCCTCGACGACGGCCATGAGGTCATCGCGCTCGATAATTTCGTCATCGGACGCCCCGAAAATCTGGCCGCACACGCCGGTTCGAGCAAGTTGAAGGTCGTGCGGGCCGACGTCACCGACCTCGAGTCGATCAAGCCGTATTTTCACGGTATCGACTGGGTCTTCCATCTCGCGGCGCTGGCTGACATCGTTCCCTCGATCGAGTCGCCGATCCCCTATCATCGCGCCAATGTCGACGGCACGGTCAACGTTCTCGAAGCGGCGCGGCACGCCGGCGTCAAGCGCTTCGTCTACGCCGCCTCGTCGTCCTGCTACGGCATTCCCGACGTCTATCCGACGCCGGAGAGCGCCGAGATCCGGCCGATGTATCCCTACGCGCTTACCAAGAATCTCGGCGAGCAGTGCGTCATGCACTGGTGCCAGGTCTACAAGCTGCCTGCGGTCGCGCTACGCCTGTTCAACGTGTATGGGCCGCGCCATCGCACCACCGGCACCTACGGCGCCGTGTTCGGTGTGTTCATGGCGCAGAAGCTCGCCGGCAAGCCCTTCACCGTGGTCGGCGACGGCGAGCAGACGCGCGACTTCACCTTCGTCAGCGACGTCGCGGACGCCTTCGTGACCGCTGCGCGCTCCGATATCTCGCACGAGATATTCAACGTCGGCTCCGACAACACCTACAGCGTCAACCGGCTGGTCGAGCTTCTCGGCGGCGACAAAGTCCACATTCCCAAGCGACCGGGCGAGCCCGATTGCACCTACGCCGACATCACTGAGATCAAGCGGGTCCTGAACTGGACGCCGAAGGTGAGATTCGAGGACGGCGTCGCGACGATGCTGAAGTCGATGGATCAGTACAAGGACGCGCCTCTGTGGACGGTCGACAAGATCGCCGACGCCACCAAGGACTGGTTCAAATATCTCGGTGACGACGACGGCTCGCCGCAGAAGGCAAGCTCTTGAACAGGCTCGCCGGATATCGTTGCTGCGAGTCGATCATTTCAGGCCGGCCATCTGAGACCTGCCGGCGCTTTGGGTAATCCACATGGGTAATGCTGCGACAGACAAGCTGACCGGCCATCCGGCACCGCACGACAAGATCAAGACGATCGAGGAGCTGGGCGAGATTGCGCGCGCCGCGCAGGCCAAGGGCCAGACCGTCGCGCTCTGCCACGGCGTGTTCGATCTGGTGCATCTCGGCCACGTCCGGCACATCCTGGCGGCGCGCAACGAGGCCGACGTGGTCATCGTGACCATCACCGCCGACCGTTTCGTCAACAAGGGCCCGGGACGGCCGATCTTTCCGGAGAACATGCGCGCCGAGATGCTGGCCGCGCTCGGCACGGTCGACTGGGTCGGCATCAACCGCACTTCCAGCGCCGAGCCGGTCCTCGATGCCGTGCGCCCCGACACCTACGTGAAGGGCTCGGACTACGAGAATCCCGAGGATGACGTCACCGGCAAGATCGCCACCGAGCGCGAGGCCGTCGAACGTCATGGCGGACGAATCGTCTTCACGCGCGACGTGACGTTCAGCTCGTCATCGCTGCTGAACCGTTATTTCGACATCTACGATCCTCCCCTGCGCGACTACCTCCAGAAGGTGCGCGAAGGCGGCGGCGCCGAACGCCTGCTGAAGCTGATCGACAAGATCCAGGACATGCACGTCGTGCTGGTCGGCGATACCATCATCGACGAATACCAGTACGTCACGGCGCTCGGGAAGGCTTCGAAGGAGAACATCGTCGCCACCCTGCTCAAGAATGGCGAGCAATTTGCCGGCGGCGTCATTGCCGCGGCCAATCACGTGGCGAGCTTCTGCAAGTCGGTGGAGATCGTCACGACGCTGGGTGGCAACGACTACCCCGAGGAGTTCATTCGCGCGCATGTCCGCCCGAATGTCACGCTGACGCCGATCCGCATTCAGGGCCGACCGACGACCCGCAAATTGCGGTACGTCGAGATGGGCTATCTGCACAAGCTCTTCGAAGTCTACACCATGGACGACACGCCGCTCGACGAGGCCGAGCGCAAGGAGATCGACCGAATCACCGCCGAGCGCGTTCGTGGCGGGGACGTGGTGATCGTCACAGATTTCGGTCACGGCATGATCGCGTCCAGCACCATCGACACGCTCATCGCGAACTCCAAGTTCCTGGCGGTCAACGCCCAGAGCAACAGCGGCAACCACGGCTATAATCTCATCACGAAATATCCGCGCGCCGACTACGTCTGCATCGACGCGCCGGAAGCGCGTCTGGCCGCGACCGACAAGTTCAGCGACATCGCGTCGGTGATCGAGAACCGCCTGCACGGCAAGATCGATTGCGACAACATGATCATCACGCACGGCTCCTTCGGCTGCTACCCCTTCTCGTCCAAGACCGGCGTCGCGCGCGTGCCCGCTTTCACCAAGACCGTCGTCGACACAGTCGGCGCCGGCGATGCTTTCCTGACGATCACGGCGCCGCTGGTGGCGGCCGGCGGCAATATCGAGGACGTCGCCTTCATCGGCAACGCGGCGGGCGCGATCAAGGTCGGCATCGTCGGTCACCGCAACTCGGTCGAAAAGGCGCCCTTGGTCAAATTCGTCACCGCGCTATTGAAGTAACGCGAGCGGGAAATCTGGAGAACGGCAGTGATTGATCAGAAATGGAACGTGATGGTCACCGGTGGCGCCGGCTATGTCGGCAGCGTGCTGGTTCCCCAGTTGCTGGCAGCGGGCCACAAGGTGACGGTGCTCGACCTGTTCATGTACGGCGAATCCGTCTTCGACGCGGTTCGCAACAATCCGAACCTTCGCCTGATCAAGGGCGACATCCGCGATGAGGCCGCGATCAACGAGGCCCTGCGCGGCAACAATGCGGTGATCCACCTCGCCTGCATCTCCAACGATCCCTCGTTCGAGCTCGATCCGGGGCTCGGCAAGTCCATCAACTACGACTGCTTCCGTCCAATGGTGCGCGCCGCGAAGAAGGCCGGCGTCAAGCGCTTCATCTACGCCTCCTCGTCGAGCGTCTACGGCATCAAGGACGAGGCCGAGGTGACCGAGGAACTGTCCTGCGAGCCGCTCACGGACTACTCCAAGTTCAAGGCGATGTGCGAGACCGATCTTGCCGAAGAGGCTGCGTCCGGCTTCGTCACCTGCACGGTCCGTCCTGCCACCGTCTGCGGCTACGCACCGCGGCAGCGCCTCGACGTCGTCGTCAACATCCTGACCAACCTCGCGGTCAACACCGGCCGCATCCGCGTGTTCGGCGGAACGCAGAAGCGGCCCAACCTGCACATCGAGGACATGTCGGCGGCCTATCTGTTCCTGCTGCAGCAGGATGATGCGAAGATCGACGGCAAGACCTACAATATCGGCTACGAGAACCACTCGCTGATGAAGATCGCCGACATCGTCAAATCGGTGGTCGGAAACAACGTCGACGTGGCCGTCGAGCCGACCGACGATCTGCGCTCCTACCACGTCTCCTCGGAGAAGATCCGCCGCGAGCTCGGATTTGCACCGACGCACACGATCGAGCAGGCCGTGTCCGGCCTCGTGGACGCCTTCAGGTCCGGCCGCCTGCCGAACTCGCTCAACGATCCCCGGTATTTCAATATCAAGATGATGCAGAACATCAGCCTGAAGTGAGCGGCGTGCGGATCGGCATCGATTTCGACAACACGATCATCTGCTACGATAAGGTCTTTGCCGCCGTCGCGCACCAGCGTGGCCTGGTGCCGGAGGGCTGGGTTGGGCTGAAGAACGATGTGCGGGATTATCTGCGGTCCCGCACGGGTGGCGAGCTCGCCTGGCAAGGCCTGCAAGGCTTCGTCTACGGCAAGGGCATTGGCGGCGCCGAGATCTATCCGGGCGTGCTGGAATTCCTCGCGGCGTGCAGACAGGCCGGCGCCAAGGTGTGCATCGTCAGCCACAAGACCAGATACGGTCATCAGGACCCCGACCATACCGACCTGCGCGAAGCCGCACGCGGCTGGCTGCGTGGCGCCGGTCTCATCGACGCTGCTGCGGCGGCGGTGGCCAGCGGCGATGTTTATTTCGAGGACACGATGGCCGCCAAGGTCGACAGGCTCGCGAGCCTGGAGCTGGACATCTTCATCGACGATCTCGTCGAGGTCTTCGAGCAGCCGCATTTCCCGAAGGGCACGCGATCGATCCTGTTCACGCGTTCGCAGTCCCCGCACCCCGAACATTGCAAGCCGATCGCGACATGGGCCGGCATCCGCGACGAGGTGTTTGCGGCATGAGCGAGCCGGACATCAGCGCAGCGGATGCGATCTCGATCGGCAGCCGCCTTGCCGGAACAACGGTCGCGGCAGCCCAGCCGGCGCGGTCCGGCGGCAACAACAGGGTGTTTCGGCTGGAGATGGCGGAAGGACCGCCCCTCGCCCTCAAGCACTATCCGTCGGACGGCCGCGATCGGCTGGGACAGGAATATGACGCGCTCACGTTCCTGTCGCGCCACGGCATCGCGTCGACGCCACGGCCGATTGCAAAGGACACCGATGCGTTTTGCGCGCTGTATCAATGGTTCGACGGTGACGCGGCGGTGCTGCATCCCCAGGGCGGCGACGCCGACCAGCTGGCCGATTTCCTGATCGAATTGCAGAAGCTGCGCGACGCCGAAGGTGCGCAGACCTTGCGGAACGCGTCAGCCAGCATCTTTTCGCCCGAGGAAGCCATCGCCCAGTACGAGCAGCGCCTCGACGGGTTGACGCGTGAGTCGCAGGATCACCCCGAGCTGCGTACGTTCATCGACGGCAGCCTGGTTCCCAGCACGGCCGTCGCCATCCGAAGGCTCCGCCAGCGTTATGCGGAACTAGGGTGGGATCCCGCAGCGGACCTCTTGCCCGCGCATCGCGCATTGAGCCCGTCCGACTTCGGACTGCACAACGCCCTGCGCGGCGAAGACGGCCGCCTGCGCTTCATCGACTTCGAATATTTCGGCTGGGACGATCCGGTCAAACTGCTGTCCGATACCGCGATCCACCCCGGCAGCGATCTGCCCGCAACAGGCGCGAATCGCCTCATCGAACGGCTCACGCAAGCCTTCGCGGCTAGGGATGACGCGTTTGCGATCCGCCGTGACGTACTGTATCCTGTGTTCGGGGCGATTTGGTGCCTGATTGTCCTGAATGCTTATTTGCCCGAAAGCCGCTCCCGGCGCGCCTTGGCTGCGCAAGGTGGCGATCTGACGGTCCGCCTTGCCGGTCAGCTCGACAAAGCACGCCGGCTTCATCAAACGATTTGCCAACGTGATCCAGATCTCACCCCACGCTGAAGCCGCCCTCACCTGCACGCTTGACGAGCGCAGTCTCTATTTGCGCCGCCTGGTCCTTGGTTCTGTCCGTTCGGCCGGACGCGGCCATGTCGGTCCGGCCCTGTCGCTGATCGAAATGGTCCGCGTGCTTTACGACGACATCCTGCGGATCGATCCGAACAACCCGCGCGATCCCGAACGCGACCGCGCCATCCTCAGCAAGGGACACGGTTGTCTCGCGCTCTACGCGCTGCTCGCCGATCGCGGCTTCTTCCCGCTGTCGGAGCTCGACGGCTTTTGCGGCTCCGACAGTATCTTGGGCGGACATCCCGAATACGGCATGGTGCCGGGTGTCGAGGCGTCGACCGGCGCGCTCGGGCACGGCCTGTCGATCGGCGTCGGCCTTGCGCTCGCCGCCCGCATGCGCGAGCGCAATTACCGGACCTTTGTCCTGCTCGGCGACGGCGAGATCAACGAGGGATCGGTGTGGGAGGCCGCCATGGGCGCGGCCAAGCACGGGCTCGATAATCTGGTCGCGATGATCGACTACAACAAGCTCCAGAGCTATGGGCCCACCGACTACGTCCTGCCGCTGGAGCCGCTCGCGGACAAATGGCGCAGCTTCGGCTTTGCCGTGCAGGAGCTCAACGGCCACGACGTCGGCGCCCTGCGCACCGTCCTGAAGCAGGTCCCCGCCGTGCCGGGCAAGCCCACCGCGATCATCTGCCATACCGTCAAGGGCAAGGGTCTGCCGGCCGCGGAATCCAACGCCGATTGGCATCACAAGAACAAGCTGTCCGACAGCGAGCTCGACGCCATCCGCGTCGCCGTCGGCGATTTTTGATCGGCTCCCCATGCGCAACACCGCGATGAACATGGTCCACAAGCTCGCCGCGCGCGACGAGCGTGTGCTTTACATCGGCTCCGATCCCGGCGCCGGCACGCTGCGTGCGATGAGCAAGGAGTTTCCCAAGCGCCATCTGATCGAGGGCATTTCGGAAGCGCACATCATCGGCATGTCGGCCGGTCTCGCGATGGAAGGCTTCGTGCCTTACGTCAATACCATCGCGACATTCCTCACCCGCCGCTGCTACGAGCAGGTCGCCGTCGATCTCTGTCTGCACAATCTGCCGGTGCGACTGATCGCCAATGGCGGCGGGCTGGTCTACGCGCCGCTCGGTCCCACCCACCAGGCGATCGAGGACATCGCCATCATGCGGGCGCTGCCGAACATGACGGTGGTCTGCCCGTGCGACGCCGACGAGGCCGCGCGGATGATGGACAAGACGCTCGACTGGACCGGACCGATCTACATCCGGCTCGGCAAGGGCGGCGACGCCGTCGTCTCGAAGGCCGAGCACGGCTTCGAGATCGGCAAGGCCATCCTGATGCGCCCGCCGGGCGACGTCCTCATGGTGACCACCGGCATCATGCTCCAGCGCGCCATCGCCGCAGCCGACCTGTTAGCCGCGCAAGGCATTCGCGCCGGCATCCTGCACATGCATACGGTGAAGCCGCTCGACACCGAAGCGCTGCTGCAGGCGATCCGCGGCATCAAGCTCGTGGCAACGCTGGAGGAGCACGTGCCCTCCGGCGGCCTCGGCAGCGCGGTTGCGGAGACGCTGATCGACAAGCTCGGCTCCGGCCTGCCCGCGATGCTGCGGCTGTCGCTGCCGGACCGCTTCATGCACAATTACGGCTCGCAGGACTCGCTGCTGAAGAAGCACGGCCTCGCGCCCAACGCCATCGCGACCTCGATCGAGCACGCGCTCGCGGCGTCGCGCACCTCCGCTCCTCAACTTCATTCCACCTGACGGGTCACATGTACGACGTTCGATATTCCTATCTGCTCGAGCAATTCTCCGACCCCGCTCCGATCCTGGCCGAGATCGGCCGGCTGGTTGCGACCGGTGACTTCACCCTTGGCAAGCCCGTCGCCGAATTCGAGAAGCGCTTTGCCGAGCTGATCGGCGTGCGCCACGCCATCGGCGTCGGATCCGGCACCGACGCGCTCAAGCTGCCGCTCAAGGCGCTCGGCATTGGTCATGGCGACGAGGTCATCACCGCCGCCAACACCTTCATCGCTACCGTCGGTGCGATCGCGGAAACCGGCGCGACGCCGGTGCTGGTCGACTGCGACGATTCCTTCTGCATGAACGTCGACCAGGTCGAGGCCGCGATCACCAAAAAGACCAAAGCGATCATGCCGGTTCAGCTGACCGGCGAGGTCACCGACATGGGCAAGCTGATGGCGATCGCGCAGCGCCACAATCTCCCCGTCGTCGAGGATGCCTGCCAGGGCATCCTGTCGGAGTTTGCGGGCAAGCGCTCCGGCACCCACGGCATCGCCGCCGGCTTCTCGCTGCATCCGCTCAAGAACCTCAACGTCTGGGGCGATGCGGGCGTCGTCGTCACCAATGACGACGGCATGAACGAGAAGCTCCGCCTGATCCGCAACCACGGCATGAAGAACCGCGACGAGATCGCGATCCTCGGCTGCAATTCGCGGCTCGATTCCTTGCAGGCCGTCGTCGGCAACTGGCTGATCGGCCAGACCAGCGAGATCACGCGGCGCCGGATCGAGAACGCGGCCTATTACGATGCGGGCCTTGCCGGCCTGCCCGGCCTGCGCGTCCCGCCGCGCCGGCCCAATGTGAAGCACGTCTACCATCTCTACATGGTGTTCGCCGAACGCCGCGACGAGCTCTACCAATACTGCCTGGACAACGGCATCGAGGCCAAGATCCATTATCCAATCCCGCTGTATCAGCAGGAAGGCCTCAAGCATCTCGGCTACGCGCCCGGCACCTTCCCGGTCACCGACCGCCACGCCAAGGAAGTCATCAGCTTCCCCGTCGACCAGCATCTGACGCGCGCACAACAGGACCGTGTCATCGAGACCGTCAGGAAGTTCTGCCATGGACGCTGACACCGGCCGCCGGCGCATCGGTTACGTCAATCTTCCCGCCCAGTTCGAGGAAGAGCGCGCCGAGATCATGCAGGCGGTCGAGGGCGTGTTTTCCCGCGGCGACTTCATCGGGGGCGCAGCGGTCGGAAAGCTCGAGGAGGAATTGTCCGCCTATCTCGGCTCGCCCCATGTCGTGACTTTGAATTCCGGCACCGACGCGCTGATCCTCGCCTTGCGGGCGCTCGACATCGGCCCCGGCGACGAGGTGATCACGCCGCCGAATTCGTTCGTGGCATCGACCGCCGCGATCATCGCGGTCGGCGCCACGCCTGTGTTTGCGGACGTGCTGCCGGACCAGAACATCGATCCCGCCGCGGTCGAAGCCGCCGTCACGTCGCGCACCAAGGCGATCATGCCGGTGCACCTGACCGGGCGCATGGCCGACATGACCCCGCTGATGGCGATCGCGGACAAGAACGCGCTCGCCGTGATCGAGGACAGCGCCCAGGCGGTCGGCTCGACCTATGACGGCCGGATGAGCGGCACCATCGGCACGTTCGGCTGCTTCTCCGCCCATCCGCTCAAGAATCTCAATGCCGCAGGCGATGCCGGCTTCCTCGTCACGGCCGACGCCGAGATGGCCGCACGCATCCGCCGCCTTCGCAATCACGGGCTCATCAACCGCAGCGACGTCCAGGAGTGGGGCATCGTATCGCGGCTCGACACGCTGCAGGCCGAGGTGCTGCGCATTCGCCTGCGTCACCTGCCCTCCGTGATCGAACGCCGGCGGCGCAACGCCGCGCAATACCGCGCCGAGCTTGCCGGGCTCCCTCTGTTCATTCCGCCCTGCCGCAACATCGAGTTCAACACCTTCCACACATTCGTGGTGCAGACCGACCGCCGCAACGACTTCCAGAAATATCTGGCCGACAAGGGCATCGAGACCGCGATCCACTATCCGGTCCCGATCCATTTGCAGCCTGCCGCGGCGCATCTGGGGCAAGGCCGCGGCGCGTTCCCGGTGACCGAGCGGCAGGCGGACCAGATCCTCACGCTTCCCATTAACCAGTTCCTGTCGGCCGCCGATATCAGCTATATCTGCGCGACCGCCCGGGAGTATTTTGCATGACGGATACCGACTTCCTTCAGGCCGATGAGCAGGCGCTGGCGCAGCGCTTCATCGACAACGGCTTCGTCACAACGCCTGCCGATGATCGCGCCGGCCTCGACCGCATCCAGCGGCGCGCCGCCGAGCTGGCGGCGGACTATTTGAAGCTGCCGCACAGCAATGATCCCTATGCGATGCTGGACAGCATCCACACCCGGGTGAGCGTGGACGATCTCAACGGCCTGCGGCTGCACGTCTTCAACGGCCTCAACGCCGAGCCGTGGTTCCGGCCGACCTATTTCCGCCTGGCGCGCTCGACGATCGAGACCATCGTCGGCAACGAGCTGTGCATGCAGCGCCGCGTCAATCTCAGCATCCAGATGCCCGGTGACGATTCCTCGCTGCTCGCCACCCATTCCGACGTCTGGTCGGGCGACTCGCCGTTCGAGGTCGTGGTGTGGGTGCCGCTTGTGGACGTCCACCACACCAAGGCGATGTATCTGCTGCCGCCGTCGCTCAACGGCGACATGCAGGACCGAATGGCAAGCCTGCGCAGCGCCGAGGAGCTGTACAAGACGATCAAGCCGCACGCGACCTTCATCGAGATTCCCTACGGTCACGTGATGCTGTTCAACCAGACCCTGATGCACGGCAATCGCGTCAACGAAGAGCCCGGCACGCGCTGGAGCATGAACTGCCGGTTCAAGAGCATCATGTCGCCCTACGCCGACAAGCGCTTCGGCGAGTTCTTCGAGCCGATCCTGCTGCGCCCGGCGACGCGGGTCGGCATGCAATACAAGCTGCCGGGAGGCTTCCATGGCTGAGCGAGCCGGCCATCGCGGCTACATCGGCGCGCGGCCGCTTAACGGCAGCCGCACCCCGCAGCACGTCCAGAACATCGTGATCCGCGACTACGCGCGGCGGAAGAACCTGCAATTTCTGCTGAGCGCCGTCGAGCACATCATGCCCGGCAGTTACATGGTGCTCGAGGACATCCTGGACGAGTTGCCCCGCCTGAATGGCCTGATCCTCTACAGCATCTTCATGCTGCCGCCCGACGAGGCACGGCGACGGCAGATCTACGACCGCGTGCTGCGCGAGGGCTGCGACCTCCACGCCGCCGTCGAGGAGATTACGCTGTCGTCGCAGAAGGACATCCAGACCGTCGAGGACATCCTGCTGGTCAATAAATACGCCACGATCCTGTGACGATGCCGCGGACCGGTTGGGCCCCATGAGCGAGATCAACCTGCTCCAACCGATGCACGCATCGACCAGGCGGAACTACGTTCAGCGCGTGATCGAGCACGACAAGGCGGAATCCGCCACCGTCGCGCGGCAATGGGGACAGGACTACTGGGATGGCGACCGGCGCTACGGCTATGGCGGCTATCGTTATGACGGACGCTGGCGCCCGCTCGCCCAGACCTTGATCGATCGCTACGGCATCAAGCCCGGCATGAGCGTGCTCGACGTCGGCTGCGGCAAGGGCTATTTGCTCTACGAGTTCACTCAGCTCGTCCCCGACCTCAAGATCGCCGGCATCGACATCTCCGACTACGGCATCGCCAACGCCAAGGAGGAGGTGCGGCCGCTGCTGAAGGTCGGCAGCGCCGTCGAGCTCCCCTACCCCGATCACAGCTTCGACCTCGTGGTGTCGCTCGGCGTGCTGCACAACCTTCCGCTCGAGGACGTGTTCCGCGCGGTGTCGGAGATCGAGCGCGTCGGGCGTGGCGCCTCGAAATATCTGATGGTGGAATCATTCCGCAACGAGCGCGAGAAGGCGAACCTCCTCTACTGGCAGCTCACCTGCCTGAGCTTCCACGGCCCGGAAACCTGGGCGTGGATCTACGACAAATGCGGCTATCGGGGCGACCATGGGTTCATCTTCTTCGAATGAAGCCGGCCTGCGCCGGCCGACGTCGCTGCGCGCGCAGAATCCGGAAGTGTATTATTCGGACGACGCCATCGTCACGGCGGATGACGCCACGATCGCGGAGCTGAAACGCATCGCCGCCGGTAACCCGCGTCTGCGCAGCCGGCTGTGCACGCACCCCGATCCCGCGTCCAGCCTGCACGAGATGCTGATCGTGCATCATCGCGAGGCCTATGTCCGGCCGCATAAGCATTTTGGCAAACCTGAATCGTTTCACGTGATCGAGGGCACTGCGCAGGTCGTGATCTTCGAGGATGACGGCCGCATTCGCGACGTACTCGAGATGGCGCCCTACGGCCAGAGCAAGCGCTGCTATTATCGGATGCCCGAAAAAGTCTTCCACTCGATCCTGATCACCTCGGAATGGCTGGTGTTCCACGAAACCACCGCCGGCCCGTTTGATCCCTTACGCACGGCATTTCCTGACTGGGCCCCCGATGGCGGCGACGCTGCCGAGGTCCAACGCTACGTCACACGGATTGGCGCACTCGCCGCGGAGCATCTGGCGAGACAATAGATTTCGACCACACTCGCTGCTCGACGATCCCGCCGTGAATGATCGAGGACGAAACCAGACGATGAAGCCGCCTGCAAAAGCACTGGTTACCCTGGTCAAGTTCGCGGTGTCGATCGGGATCCTGGTATTGCTCTTGCGCAGCCAGGACTTGTCGTCCCTGAAAGCCGATCTTCTCGCGGTCAACTTGAACATGCTCGCGCTTGCGGTGTTGCTGCTGTTCGCCCAGACCTTCGTTCTCTGCCACCGCTGGATCCTGATCCTCCGCGCCATGAGCGTCCCCCTGGGATGGCTGGCCGGCTGGCGCATTCTCATCATCAGCACCTTCTTCAATCAGGTGCTGCCCGCAGGCGGCGACGCGGTCCGGATCTGGATGCTGCGGCGGAATGGCGTGCAATGGTCGCAGACGATCGGCAGCATCGTGGCCGATCGTTTCCTGGCGCTGCTGGCGCTCGGTCTCGTCATATTGACGGGAATGCCGTTCCTGCTCTCGCGGACCAGCGAGGGCTCGCTCCTGTTCGCCGTTCTGGGCTTCTTATCAGCCGCGTGCCTCGGTGCAATCACCTTGCTCACACTGAATTGGTGGCCGTCGCGCGTGACCGGCGCCCTTCCGGCCAAGCTCATACGCTCCGCAATGCTTATCAGGGTTCCTCTACTGGCGACCGAAGGACGCGGAGCGTTGATCGGATCCGCCATCTCCATTCCCTTGATCAATGTTGCGGCCTGCTATGTCCTTGCCATCGGACTGGGGGCGGAACTGTCCGCGTTGGATGCGTTCGTTCTCATTCCGCTTGTTATTCTATCGTCCGCGGCCCCGATATCGATCGGAGGTTGGGGCTTGCGCGAAGGCGCGATGGTTGCTGCCCTCAGCTTGGCGGGGCTCGCGGCCGACAAGGCCCTCGCGATATCAGTTTTGTTAGGGCTGTGCGGCCTGATCTTAGGGCTTTCCGGTGGGTTGGTGTGGATGGTCTCGCCGGAACGGGCCCACTTCACGAACCAAGCCTGGTCCGAACGGACCGACGCTGCACCGGTTTGACCGTGGCTCAAGCGCATCTTTTTCCTACGCCTCGGGCACGGCTGGGCCGACTGTCCGATCCTGCTCGGCGATCTGCTTGAGGCTGATCGTTCTCGCAGCCGTCTTCCGCAGGCGCGCCGTGACGATCGGACGGCCGAGCAGCTGCCCCGCTCGAGGCGAATTCAATTTGTCGGCTGAGATGACCTTCGACAATTGGTCATGGCCGTCGCAAACGCAGGGATGCAACATCCAGTCTCAACCGTTAGCTGGTGGGATTGCTCGGCTAAGCCTGTGATGGTAAACGCGTGAATTATTGCCCGGCGGGCAATTGGGGGCTAGGCGTGATTTCAAAGAACTTGAGAATTACCGATTTAGTTGCCGTTGCGGGCGCCGGAACGCTCTAGTGCAGTACACCAGGGAATACTCGATCGCCGCGAGAGCAGTTGTAGCCGCTCTCCTTGGTTGCGCCGTAGCCTACGTGGCGCTGCTGCTGTTGAAAAATCACCTTCCGGCATTTCAATGGAACTTCGACGACGCCTTCGACCTGACAGCGGCCCAGAAGAACTGTGACGTATGCAAGAAGGCTTTCTATGGGTCCTTCTTCCTGTGCGCACCGATTGCCGCGGCGGCCGCATTGTACACGTCGCATCGATCGTCCGGTTCAATCGCGCTGAGCACGATCACGGCGGGATTGGTCTACCTTGCTCTCCATGCCGCTAATGATCGTAGCAACTTCGCGATCACGCTGATCATTCTCGCGGTCGCAGCCGTCACGGTCGGAATTAATCGACGGGCCAATACTTACTTTCCGCCCGTAAAATCTTCGACCGGTGTCCCATTCGCTGTGGGGCTGATCGATCTGCTTCCGGTCGCATTCCTTGCCCTGCTCCTGATACCGTCCGACCTCGAACGCGTGACCTCGGTCGTGCGAGAGGAGTCCCACAAGGTCAGTTACTTCATCGGGCCTGCCCTCTACGGCTATACACCGGGCCTTATTCCGGGATTGGATTACCATTCGCATTATGGCCCAGCGCTTGGCTGGTTCTTCCACCTGATCATGGGAGATGGCTGGAAATCCGCGGCCATGCGAGCGGTCGGATTGAACATCGCGATCACGCTTGCGGTGTATATTCAGGCCTACTTCCTTCTGGCGTACTTGGTTAGATCGAGACTCCTCGCGATCGGCATCGTCACGGCCCTCGCTGTGTTGGCATTCTCCACCACCAATCACTTCTACTCGCCTTCGGCCTATCCCACGCGGTTTCCGTTGCTGATCGTCTTCGTGTTGGCAATCGGTCTGCACAGCGCCGATCCCAAGCATCCGGGATGGTTGATCGTGTCGGCCATCCTGTGCGCCCTCTCGCTGCTCTGGCAAACCGAGATTGGGCTGTTCTTTCTCGTGACAGGCACTTGCGTCGCAGCGATTGCCGGGGGTTTTCTGAATTATCGCAACGCATTCGTTTTTTTCATCACGTCGATCGCGGCAGCAATATTGTTGTGTCTGCTGCTGTTCGGACCACGCGTCCTCTCATTGACCTTCCTGATCGAGTGCTTTCGTCCACTCGTGCTCTACGGTACGGGATGGGGAAGTTCGCCGATCAAATGGACCCTCAGCTGGAGCGTGATCTACGATCTTCCGCTTCAGGTCATCGGATGTATCACCATCGGATGGGCCTCGATGCGGCTGTCACGGTCGTCTGACTCTCCGCGGGATCGGTTCGTAGCAGGAGTGCTCCTGGCGCTGTCGATGATCGGCATCGCCCTGATGATCAAGTGGGTCAACCGAACGTTGGACGCAGTCTGGCACCAGAACGCATTACCGCTGGTGATCGTCGCGGCCTGGTGGGCCCATCAATTCGCTGCGGCCTGGCGCCCCTCGTTCAAGAAGGCCGTCGGCGCTGGCGTGGCCGTTGCAACGATTGCGGCACTGCTCTTCGTACAGGACAAAATCAATCCACACCCCTACGGCCTGAGATCATACGTGTATTATCCCAGCTTGCTGATGCGGCCGTTCGTGTCTCCCTCTGTCGAAACGTGGCAGGAGGACTTTAGCCGGATCACGGAGACCGAGACGAAGTTCATCCAAGACAACTCGAAGCCCGGCGAACGGGTGCTGGTGATCGCCATGATGGATTGGGCATATCTTGCACAGGCTCATCGAGCTCCAGAGGCCTATTTCATGCCGCTCATGGTGGCCTTTGACGAACATTACGTCGATCGCTCAATGAACACGGCAAACCGGGTGTTCTACGACAATATCGTAGAGACTCGGGCCACGCTTCCACGCGTCCGCGAAACCCTGGAACGCATCAAGCGAGATTATGTGGCTGTCGAGACCAAGGGCAATTTGACCCTGTACGAGAGGCGGCATTGACTGCACGCTGCTCTGGCCTAGCTAACCGCACATGGGCCCACAGAGATCGCCTTGGAGCGGGGCCGGCATGTCTTGCAAGACCACCCGCCGGCTGGTACCTCCCGACTAAGGAGGCGGCGGCCGGAGGGGGCCCACCGGTTATCAAACGTATCCGGCGCTGGAACAGGTCATTGCCGGCCGCCTCGGTTTCAGTGAAAATCGCCTCGTCAGATCTGTCCACACGCGAGAACAGCCCGTGACCGACCATTGCCGCCTTTGCCATTCGACCAACCTGCGTCCGGTCATCGACCTCGGACTGATGCCGATTGCGCATCGGCTTCGGCATAGCCGAAACGAGCAAGATGAACGATATCCGTTCGAGGTGCTGGCTTGCGGCGATTGCGGCCTGCCCCAGATCGTCAAGCCGATCGATCCCGACATTCTGTACCGCCAGTTCAACTACAATTTCAGCAGCTGGAAGCCGGAGCCGCATCAGGCGGACGAGCTCGACACCATCGCGAAATTCTCCAAGCACCAGTCCGTGTTCGAGATCGGATGCAACGACGGCCTGTTCATGGACAAGCTGCGCGAGCGCGGCACCAAGGTCATGGTCGGCGTCGAGCCCAATCCGGTGTCGGGCAAGATCGCCCGCGAGCGCGGCATCAAGGTCTATGCCGACATGCTCAGCCCGGAGATGGCCCACGATGCTGTCGCTCAGTCCGGCAAGTTCGACCTCGTCATATCGCGCCAGGTGCTGGAGCACATGGTCGATTTCGAGAACTTCTTCGACTGCGTCAAGATCGCGCTCAGCGACGACGGCCTGCTGTTCATCGACGTGCCGGATTTCGCACCCGGCTCGGCAGTGGGCGACCTCTCCGTTCTCTGGGAGGAGCATGTCAGCTATTTCACCGAACCGACCCTGCTCGCGCTGCTGGCGCGTCACGGCTTCGAGGCGGTGTCCGTCAAGAAATACAATTTCAGCGGCGGCAGCCTCGCGATCGCGGCCCGCCGTGCCAAGGGCACCGTGACGCCGCCGCCCGCGCCGTCCGGCGTCGGCGAGAAATTCGGTCAGCGCGCACGCGAGTATGGCGCGCGTCTCCGCCCGATTCTCGCGAAGGCCCGCGCCAACGGCGCCGAGATTGCCATCTACGGCGCTGGCTGCCGCGCCTGCACCTTCACCAACGCCCACGAGCTGGCGGATCTCGTCGATCTCTCGGTCGACGACCAGAAGGAGCGTCAGGGGCTGTTCCTGCCCGGCACCGGCATTCCGATCCGCTCGCCCGAGGATCTCGCCGGCAAGCCGGGTCCGCTCGTCTGTCTCCTGGCCGTGAACGAGGAGAACGAGGCCAAGGTCAGCAGCCGGCTGCGCGAGAGCGTGAAGCGTCCGCTGCAGATGGTTTCGATCTTCGCGCCGAACGACATCTGGAGCGAGCTCGACCGTTTCGAGGCGGCCGCAGGGTCGCGGCATGGCTGAGGACAAGCTCTTCAACTATTACGAACGTCAGGATGTTCTGCCGACGTTCGGGAATTTCAAGTCGTCCACCGAGCTCGAGGCCTACGCCAGCCAGCGGCGCGAGCTGTTTTCGGACAAGCTGGTGCTGCCGCCGCGGCTGTTCCGCGATGCCGATGTGCTCGAATTCGGTCCCGATTCCGGCGAGAACGCGCTGGTGTTTGCCGGTTGGGGCGCGAACATGACGCTCGCCGAGCCGAACCGGCATGCACACCCGAAAATCCAGGCCTACTTCGCACATTTCGGCCTGACCCAGCGTCTCCGCGAGCTCGCACTGGCCGACGTCGAGGGCTTCAGCAGCGATCGCCGCTTCGACATGATCGATGCCGAGGGCTTCATCTACACGGTGCAGCCGAGCGAAAAATGGCTCGGCATCTTCCATCGGCTGCTCAATCCGGACGGTTATGCCGTCGTATCCTATTACGAGCGCTATGGCGGCTTCTTCGAGCTCGCGCTCAAGGCGATCCATGCGGCCGGCAAGGCATTGACCGGTCGCGCCCCGCTCGAAACCGCGAAGCTGCTGTTCGAGGCGAAGTGGGACAGCATTCCGCACACCCGCAGCTTCGAATCCTGGCTGATGGACGTGCTGGAAAATCCGTTCGTCCGGCATCGCTACTTTCTCGACGCGGCCACCTTGTGCGCGGCGGCGCATCAACAGGGGTTCGACGTTCATTCGGCATGGCCGGCCTACCGCGACAGCCTCGACATCTACTGGCACAAGAAAGTCCTGTCCGGCGATGAGAAGCTGCACCGCGCGACGCGCCATCTCGACCGCAGCCGCCTGAGCTTCCTCGGCGGACGAAAGCTCTATCTGGTCGGCAAGGCCGATGCCGTGCAGGCGATCTCGGCATCGATCGAGGCGCTGGTTCTCGACGTCGATCGCATGATCGACGATCCCTTCGGCGCGAGCCTGCCGCGCGTGATCGCGGGCCTTGCGTCGCTGCGCGAGACAATCCGGACTACAGACGTTCTCGCCGACGATGCCGCCGACATCGAAGCCATCATCGCGACGCTCGACAGCTTCCATCGCATCTTTGGCGCGATCGGGCGACGGGACGTGTCCGCAGTTACCGCCCTCACCCAGGCGGATCCGGCCTTCATCAACACGTGGGGACAGCCGGCGCATTTCCTCGTGATCCGGAAGCGCTAAAGGATCTTAGCCAGTGAAGCCAGGCATTGGCATCATCGGAACGGGCATGGTCGGCCAGATGTGCCACCTCGCCAATTTCGCTGCCAATCCTGCCTGCCGCGTCGTCGCGATCGCCGATCTCCGGCCGGACCTCGCTGCCGCCGCGGCGCAGAAGTTTGGCATCCCCCAAGTTTACGGCACGCACCGGGAGCTGCTCGCGGACAGTGCGGTGTCCGCCGTCGTCGTCGTGACGAAGCGTCGTGCCACCGGCCCGATCGTCCTGGACGCGTTGAACAGCGGGCGGCACGTACTGTCGGAAAAGCCGATGGCCTACACGACGGCCCAGGCCATTTCGCTGGTCGAAGCCGCGCGGCAGCAAAACCTCGTCTACAGCGTCGGCTACATGAAACGTCACGATGCCGGTGTGGCACGGGCGCTGCGGGTGCTGACGCGCTTGCGCGAAGACCGCTCGCTCGGACGCATCGTCCTGGCAAAAGGCTGGTGCTTCGGCGGCGACACGGGCCGGTCGCACGACAATTTCGTGATGACCGGCGAAGCGCGACCGGACGGGATCGAACTCTGGCAGGATGGTCCCGACTGGATGCCGCGCGCGATGCGTCCCGGCTACGATAATTTTCTGAACGTCTTCAGCCATATCATCAATCTTGCGCGCTACCTGCTCGGATCGTCGCCGACGGTCGCCGAAAGCGCGATCGAGATTTCGGGTGCCGCGCGCATCACGCTCGACTTCGACGGCATCGCCTGCACGCTGGATCTCGTGAACGGCTCCGAGGGCAGCTGGCGCGAGGGGCTGACGATCGATTTCGAGCGCGGCGCAGTGACCCTGGAATTGCCGCCACCTTTCGCCGAGCAAGAGGCGGAGGTCATCGTCGATCACGATGGTCAGAGCACGCGGCTGACGGGCGACAAGAGCTGGGCATTTCGGCGCCAGGCGGACGCCTTCGTTTCCGACGTCGCCGCGCGAGGCGTCCCCTTGGCCTCCGGCGCGGACTCAGTGACCGACATCGCGCTTGCGGAGACGGTTTGGAAACAGCGGGCTAGCGGTTAGGCGCGGCATCCTTGCTTGCGCCCTCGAGCGGCAGGACACCCGCGATGGGCCCGAGCTTGATCGTCACCTGCGCAAGTTGAGCCAGGAACTCCCCAACATCGCAGCGCGCAAGGAACCGGCACGCATAGTACTTCCGCACCAAAGTCTGGTTCGGTGCGGCCCCCGGGCCCGGCTGGAACGAGATCGTCGCCTGCGGCCCCGTCGGATCGAAATGATGGAATGCGCTTCCGGGAGCCGTCCGCGCCTCGTCCATTCCCCGCAGGATGTCGGGTCGTTCGGCCCGCAGTGCAAATCCGAAGAACGGCTGATTGCCCCAGGCAAGGCGCAGCATGCCGGTGACCTCGGCGAGGCCGAACGGCACATGCCGTGAGGGGTAGTCGAAAAAGCCGTCATCGAGCGCATAGACCGTCGCCGCGGGCTGGTCGCGGCCGGCAAGGTTGCGCGTCAGGGCCTCCTGCTTCAGCGTTCTCGCCTGCATGAAGACGTAGTCGCTCCACAGCATGCCGATCGACATGATCAGGCCCGATCCAAATATGGCTGCAAAGGCGGTGCTGGGACTGGTCCAACGTTCGGCCAGCCGCTTGAATGCGAGAAACCCCAGCGCCGCAGGCACACCGAACATCAGCAGATGTCGGCTCTCGTAGAAATGCGTGGACGACGGCCGCAGGCCGGCGATCAGATAGGGCGACGACAATGCGAGGAACAAGACCACGGCGAGCACGAGCGGCAAGGCGATCGCAAGTCTGGACGTGGTCGGCTTCGTGTCGGCGCGCAGCAGCAGCAAGACGATGCCGACGAGCACCGCCGCCAAAATGAACAGCCCCGGGACGGCGATCGCCGCGCGCAACGTGTGGGCCAGGACGTCCCTGTAGCCGGTGATGAAGAATGCCAACCATCCCTTCACCAACTCGCCGAGCGTCGGGAAATGGGCATCATAGTGCTGCGCGTACACGCCGATCCGCTTGAACCAGATATTGAGCGTGCCCCAGTAGATCAAAGGAAGCAGGATCAATTCCGGATAACCCAGGGCGCAGCGCCAGGATGCGAGCCATGTGCGGCGAACCAAGCCGCCCGTCGGCTTCCCGCCCCGCCATATTGCAACGAACAGACCAAGCATCACGAAGGCATAGAGCACGATCGTCGAGTTGAGTGCGAAGCCCAGCAGGAACACGAGCGCACAGGCCACGCGAAGCAGCACGCGCCGCAGGCCGCGGGCGCTGAAGGCCAGCGTCAACAGCCATGCGCCGATGAACAGCAGTCCGAAGCTGAAGACGTAGACCGCGTTCGCCTTGCCCGCCCACAGCTGATAGCCGGGATATGTCCAGACGATCAGCGCGAACCCAACCGCCTCGGAGCGGTCGAGCAGACCGAGACGCGTTGCGGTCAGGGCGAGCGATATTGCGCCGAAGACAATTCCAGCAATCGCCAGCGAGACCATCACGACAACGGGGGCGCCCGTCCAGTTCGCGAACGTGTCGTAGCTGTAAAAGATCGGATGACCGGCGCCGTTCAGCAGGAAATCGATGTTGATGAAATAGTCGGGACGCGGCTTGAGCACCAGCCAGTCGTCCATGAAGAGACCGTCGTTGAGGAGCATCGGCGCATGCGCAGCCAATAGCACGACGAGGAGGACGACTATCGCACGCAGCAATGGGGACATCTCGGACGGAGGAACGGCATCGCCGGCAGGATTCGCACGCCCACGTGACGTCCGCAAGGCGGGATGATGGGCTCCCTTGACCGGCAAAATGCGACCTTTTATAGACTTTCGCTCTGGCTGGGCCTGAGAGGCGTCCGGGACGATTTTCCGCAATGAACATGCTCCCGGGCCCGGCGCAAGCCGCTGCGATTGGTCTCAGTGTCGCGCTGCCGCTGCTGTTGCTGTGCTACGCGCGCATCGCCGCCACCGGCGGATCCGGCCGCCGCTTCCGGCTAGGCTGCATCACCGTCTTGGCCCTTTACGCGATCGCCTGTCTCGCGCTTCCCGGTCAGCGCCGTTATGACGACGTGCTTGGCGGCCTGTTCCTGCTCGCGACCGCGATGATGTTTTTCTACATCCTGTTCAGCCTGCTGGCCTGGGGCTTTACGCTGACGCTGCTCACGGCACTCGTTAAAGCCGGGCGTCCCCTCACCCTGGAGCAATGGGCCGTAGCCTACATGCAGGGCGGAGATCTCGGCACCTTCACGCACAACCGCCTGAAGCTCCTGGTCGGCGCGGGGATGGTGATCACGGCCGACGGCAGGCTGGCTCCGACGGCCAAGGGGGTGGCGGTCGCGCGTCTCGTCAAACTCGTTCGTCTGTCGACGGGCCTTGGGTGAGCGGCCACGATGTCCTTCGTTGTCGGATTTCTCGCCGCAGTGACCTTCGCCTTGTTGGCGCCTGCCTTGCAGCTCATGGCCCGCGCTCGCGGATGGTCGCTTGGCGCCGTGACCCTGCTTGCGATCGCCGCGATCCTCACCCATGGTCTCGGCGTGATGCTTGGAATCCTCGTCGTCCCGCAATTTCAGTATTGGGACGCCGCGTCGATTTTCGGTTTTTGCGTGATGGGTTACGTCTTCGCGTTTGGCGCAGTGTACAAATCGGTTTCCCTGGACATTCTGCTCAGCCTCCTGGACCGGCCCGGGCGGAGGGCTCCACTTTCGGAGATCATCGAACGGCAGGTTCCAGATTTGTTCCAGGGACGAATTGGGAACTTGGTCGACGGCGGCCTGGTCGAACCGGTGGATTCACATTTTGCAGCGACGGCGGCGGGCCGGACTATGGCAGGCCGCGTCGGACAGCTGCGCCGCGCCTTCGGTATCGGCGATACCAGCCTCTATGATTTTTCCGAATAGTTGCCGGGATCACACACATCGCCGGTTTCGTGCCGATTGTGCAGGGCATATCTGCGGGCCCCTTATTGTTCGCCTGGTTCAGATGACCTAGAGTTGCGCCAGGGTTCCACCAGTAATGAGTGGCCGGCAACGGGCGGCATGAGATGACACCTTCCAGGGCGGCAAAACGGCTTACGATCGTCATCCCTGCACTGAACGAGCAGGACAAGATCGCCGACACCATTGACGGCGTGCTGCCGCTCGCCCGCGAGCTGCTCGACGATTTCGAGATCTTCCTGATCGACGACGGCAGCACCGACGCCACCGGCGCGATCATGGACGAGTTCGCAGCCGGCGAGCCGCGCATCATCGTGCAACATAACGCCCAGCCGCGAGGCGTCGGTGCCGGCTTCGAATACGCCCTGTCACGCGCGAAATTCGATGCCATTACGCTCATTCCCGGCGATCACGCCTTTCAGAACGAGGGTGTTGCCCGGATGTTCAAGGCGGCGGGCGCCGCCGACCTCGTCATCACCTATCGCGACAACCAGTCGGACCGCTCCGTCAACCGCTCGCTGCAGTCGCATTCGCTTCGGTTCATCCTGAACTGCCTGTTCGGCTTCTGGCTGTCCGACTATCACAGCATGATCGTCTACCCCGTGAAATGGCTGCGCCAGATCGCGGTCAAGGCCGACGGCTACGGCTATCAGATCTGCGCGTTGATCTCGCTGCTCCAGCTCGGCCTCACCTACGTCCAGGTGCCCGTGAGCCTGAACGCAGAGCTGAAGGGCTCGTCCCGTGCGCTGCGCCTGCGTACCTATTTCGAGCTCGGCGGCACCATCGTCTCGCTGCTGCGCCGCGTTCCCATCCGGGACGTCGATCTCAGCCAGATTCCTGACGACGCGGAGCGGGCCCCGGCGCGCTAGGCGCCGCCTGGCCTGCCAACCCCGGACATCAAGCGGATGGGCTCAGGCCTGGTGAGATGGACTCGCGCGTGGCGATTCGCCCGCGGGACGCCTTGTCCCTATCCTGCCAGTACCTGACTTAAGTGATTGATTTGACTGGCAGGAGTGGCAGGGCTCGAACCTGCGACCCCCGGTTTTGGAGACCGGTGCTCTACCAATTGAGCTACACTCCTACAGACCTCGGGTCGCCCCAGGATCAGGGCCGCTTTCAAGCACAGGCGACGGCCGGTTTGCAAGGGTGAACCGCGCCCGCTTCGCTTGTTTGTACCGGGGTTTCTGGGCCACAGTCCGTTGCCGATAATCAAAAACAAACTGGGAGTGCCCATGACCGCCACAGCGACCGCTCCAGCCGCCTCACAGGCCACGATCGCAGCCTCCACCCCGCCTTTGCCCGAGGCAAGGCCGGAGACGCTCGGGCTGTCGCGGCTGCGCCTGCAGGCCATGTCGGACGCCTTCAAGCGCGAGATCGACAAGGGAACCGTTCCCGGGATCACCGTGCTGGTGGCGAGGGGCGGCCAGGTTGGCTGGTTCGAGGCGCTCGGCCGGCAGAGCCCGGCGGCCGCGGCGCCGATGACGCGGGATTCGATCTTCCGGATCTTCTCGATGACCAAGCCGATCGTCTCGGTCGCCATCATGGCCCTGGTCGAGGACGGCCACCTCCTGCTCAGCGACGCCGTCGCAAAGTTCATCCCGGAATTTGCTAGCCAGCAGGTCGGCATCGTCAAGGACGGCAAGCTGGAGCTGGTGCCGCCGGCGCGGCCGATGACCGTGCAGGACCTGCTTCGCCACACCTCGGGCCTGACCTACGAGCACCAGGGCGCCGGCCCCGTGCACAGGCTCTACCAGGAGTCCCGCGTCCGCAGCCGCAAGATCACCAACGCCGAGCACGCCGCCCTGGTGGCGAGCTTCCCGCTGGTCTGCCAGCCCGGCGCGGAATTCAACTACAGCCGCTCCACCGACATCCTCGGCCGCATCATCGAGGTCGTCAGCGGCAAGTCGCTCGGCACGTTCCTCACCGAACGCGTGCTCGCCCCGCTGCAGATGGCCGAGACCGGCTTCTCGACCTCGGAGGCCAATGCGGGCAGGCTCGCCGAGCCATTCGCGGCCGATCCGTGGACCGGCGACAAGGTCGCGCTGTTCAACATGCACGAAGCACCGGCGATGGAGTCCGGCGGCGGCGGCCTGGTCTCGACCACGATGGACTATGCTCGCTTCTGCCTGATGCTGCGCAACGGCGGCACGCTCGACGGCGCCAGGATCATCGGCCGCAAGACGCTGGAGCTGATGGCGTCCGATCATCTCGGGCCGCAGGTTCAGACCAACGGAACCCTGCTCTCGCCCGGCCACGGTTTCGGCCTCGGCTTCGCCGTGCGCCGCGAGGCCGGCATCGCGCCGTTCCCCGGCAGCGTCGGCCAATATTTCTGGAGCGGCATCGCGGGGACGTTCTTCTGGATCGATCCGAAGGAGGATCTGTTCGCGGTGTTCATGAGCCAGGGGCCGGGACAGCGCGACTACACGCGAACGCTGGTGCGGGATCTGGTTTACGCGGCGGTGGAGTGAGGTGGCGTCGCTTGAGTTGAATGATCAAGCACCAAGCTCGGTGCAACCTCTCCCGCTTGCGGGGGAGGTCGGCACCAAGTGCCGGGTGGGGGCTCTCTCCTCTTGGGAGTCCTCGATTGTGGAGACACCCCCTCCCCAACCCTCCCCCGCAAGCGCAGGGCTATCGCATATGGCTGAGGGTGGCCAAGAGGAATGCGTTGTCCCAGCCAGCGCGCTTGATTTTACGCCGGAGGGAAGCGCGATCCGGGT
>NZ_JACBZW010000021.1:0-127927 GCF_013408065.1 Bradyrhizobium sp. IAR9 | reverse complement strand
GCTCTCCACGGCATCGCCACCTCCCGCAGAACAAAAGCGGAAAGTGTAACCCATGTGTCCGGTACGTTCTGTCACCTATGTCTCGGGCCGCTCACGCGACGGGCAAAAAACCTAAAAACAAGGGACGTGGAGAGCCACCGGATTCATTGGTGGAGAACCGCGGATACCTGGCAAGCTTCCCGAGCTTGCATGCGGGGATTCGATCCCCGTCGACCGCTCATCCCTATACCAATCGGGTCTTCCCCCACTTGATGAATCCCGCCTTGGCGCGTCTGCAAGGCATCCCCAGCGACTCGCCACCAAGCCGCCCATGGCAGTCTCTGGCCGCTTTCCCGGGAGGCGACGATGCTCGATTTCTCGAACAGGAAAAGGTCGATCCGGAGCCCGCTATTATTGCCGAAGCTGTGTCATAATTTGTCTGAGGCCAACTGTGTTCGAGGTCGCGGGAACAGACCGAAACGACCATTTGCCGGGTCGCCGGTGAAGGTCTCCACATTCGCCCATTTGTCGATGCCCTTTGGCAGGTCGACGTTCTCTACGACGATGATCTGACCAAGTTTCGATACGCTCGACAGGTGTTCGAAGAAGTGGTCTTTCAGCGAGGACTTTTTCAAGGCTTCTTCGTCGTCGCTCAGCGGGCTGTTTGTGCGCAGCGGATCGCGGTAGGTGAGCAGCGGCGTATCAAGCACCAAGAACCCAGGATGGGGGAGATTGCGCTCACGGCAATAGATGAGCAGGGCGACCTTAAATGCGGAATGCGTCACCGCACGAACGCCCTTGCCATTGTCTTTACGCTTCTTGCCATCGATGCGAAGGTCATAGGCGCCCTCATCGAACGAAACGTGGCGGTCACCAGGGAACTTCCACGCGCTCAAGACGCGGCTTACGGTCTGGGCAAAGTCGTGCATCACATTGCCGGGTGCGCCGAGCGTCGGCCTGTCAGCCTTCGTTGCGGGCTTGGCCGTGAGCAGTGCTTCCTTGCGATCAAGCAGGTTTTGGCGTTGGAGCAGCAGATCTAGGCCGCGCTTGACACGATCGCGCACCTCAAGAACTTCGTCGAGTCGCTTCTTGCTGTCGGAAACATTTGGCGCCATGCGCTGCAAGTCGGTTTCCACGAGCGCCAGCTCTTCTTCAAGCTCTTCCAATGACTTCTCGATCAAAGCGCCTTCCTGATCCAGGCTCTGGATGGTCTGCCGCAATTCCGACTGCTGCTTCCGGATTTTCGCGATCTCAATGTTCGCTGCTTTCTGTGCGCGTTTGATGTCGGACATACCATGCGTGTGGCTCTGATCGTCCGGTGAAGCGCCGCACAGCGGGCACGGCTGGTCACCCGACAATGCGAGGATAAATCCTGCCTCCTCGATCGATTCAAGTCGCTTGATGTCGGACGCATAAACTTCTTCGAGTTGCTCGAAACGCCCGTAGTTGATTTGGATTTCGTTGCGGCGCTCCGTTGCCCGGTAAATATCGCGCGCCAAGTGGTTTTTGGCCTGCAATTGCTCGCGGATGGATTCCTGTGCGGCCTGTGCAGCATTCTGAGCTTCGGCGTAAGATCGCTCCAGTCGATCGCTCTGATCCTTTAAGTCGTCAACGTCGGGGTAATCAGCCTCGATCTCGTCGTTGACCGTCTTCAGTAGGTCGTCAATGACCTCGACTTTCGCGGCTCTCGTACTGGTGAACGTCTTCCTGTCGACGACAGTCACGATCGCACTGTCGTCTTGGCCGGTAAGCATGAGCTTAAGGACGCTGTGCTCGGGCGTCGTGCCCGTGAATTGCCCGGACTCGGCGGGCGACGTTTCGCTCTGAATAGAGGCTTCGTCGATGAGGCAATAGCGAACCAAGTCGCGGAAACTCAGCGAGCGCTTGTTTCCGTAAACGTCTTCGGCAATCTCCTTGCCGGACAGGCCCAGTTCGCTGAGTAAGAACTGTGACATGTTGTCCGTTTTAGTCGCACTGTGCTTGGCAGACAGTTTTCGCTTGTCCTTCCTCTTCGGGTCGGCTTCGAGCACATTTCCTGGAAGAAGCTCGTAGGCACCGCCTGCCAGAGCCCGCAAAATCGTGGTGTCGTTGGATTTCGGCAGCGTGAGCGCCAGCCAAGACCGATCGTAACCGTCACGCTCGTTTATCTCTGGCAGCGGTCCCGAGCCGCCCAGCATAAAATCAAGACCCTTTACGGTGAAAGATTTGCCGGTGTTCGACGCGCCAAACAGAACATTCAGTCCGGGCGCGAAGGCGACGCCGGCGTTCGGCTTGCCTTCACCTGTGAAAGTCAGGCTTGAAAGTGTGATGCGCGGTGCCGACGTCATGTTGTACCCGGGTTGCCCGCCTCGCCTTGAAATTCAACAGCCCAGCGTCCGATCCGCTCCGCGATAAGCCCGGCCAGATCCGAGTCCGACCGTTTCGTCAGGAAGGAGGCGAGCCACACAGCGCGCTCTTTCAGTTCGTTGGAGTATTTAGAGCGCAGCGCTTCGACGAAAGCCGATGCATCCTCGCTTGCCCGGTAAGTAATGCCGCGATCGCCGACTTCCGCCTCGATCATGTGAAGCCGCCGCATCAACTTAATGCCTTCCTCGACTAGGCGCCGCCGTACCAGTAGTTCGCCCGTTCGCTGCGGGATATCCGGATGCAGGCTTTCTGGCCCGTTGATGTCGGAAGTATGGACAACAAGATGATCGCACCATGTGAGGTGAGTGAGATCGAAGGCACGCGGATGAACTGCGTCCAGGATGACGACAGCGCGCACGCCTGTTTCCAGAGCGCTGTTGAACAGCGGAACCGGCTCGCTCGATTCGGCGATGACTACTTCTTCTGCCATTTCAACTTACCTTCATTGGCAAAATGGTGGCAGATGCCCTGCTTCACGGGGACGCGCGCGTGCTTAGCTAACACGCCAGACGGCTGAACGTTCGCGGCCTGCTGCATGACAGCGTTGGCGCGCGTCAGTGCATCCGGGTGAACTGCGCCGTGAGCTTCGGCAACGCCGTGGAGCATATCGTTGCGAAGGAGATCGATTTCCTCCGTCATGGTGTTGTCGCGATAGAAGCGCGTGAACGCGTCCGCATCAAAGAAACGTTCGCGTTGCATCGCGAGATGCGGGGCGTGGTCCGCGTGCTTCGCGATTGCGGAGTGATCGGCATATAGTTTGCTGTCGCGCTCGCTGTAAGCGTCCAGCAGTTGCTGAACGTAAGGCATCTCGCGATCCTCAATCGTGCCGGGGACCACGCCTTTTGGCGCAGGGTCCGGGCTCTCTGCGAACTTCTTGGCCATGAGAATCTTGCCTGCAGCGTCGGCGAGCATCACATCGACCGAGATCACCGATACGTTCGAGAAATCCCAGGCCTCGATGAACTTCTTCAACGCGTCGGTCAGGGCGATGGTCTTTTTCCGCGTGATGGTCTTAGCGCAGTAGTCGTCCCAATTGTCGATGAGGGCCTTCTTCAATTCGCTCGGCTTCGAAATATAGGTGCGAAGCGTCCGGACGACACCCTTGGGCGCGACGAAATAAAACTTCGTCGGCGCGGTGAATTCGCCTTCGTGTGCGAAGTACAGAATTTTGCCGATTTCACCGAGCCCCACATTGAGCGGGACGGCCTTGCCGTATTGCTTACACTGATAGTTGTGCCAATCGCCTTCATGCCGTTGCTTCGACAGATAGCCGACGACGTCGCGGCCCATGTCGCCCGCGCCGGAAAACCGCTCGACCTCGAAATAGCCCTTCTTCAGCGACGCCCATTCGCGCGCGAACTTTTCCAGCTCGTCGGCTGGAAGCGCGACGATGTAGCGCTCGGGATGCAGTAGGGGCATGAGGGACAGGGTACATTGAGGAAAAGTACCTTCGATTATTCGCACGCGTCGCGGCCCCTTGCCAAGGTCTCCCGCGCCGGAACCAGCGTCGACCGGGCAGTTCGTCGCCTTCAAGAGACCGGGCGAGAGCTCTGCCGATCAGACCTGCCGCATTGGTGGCGTGATGCCCCTGTTTTGCTGGGCGGGTCGGCCCTTTCGTTGCGTCGCGATCGGTCAGCGCCACGCTGCCAGCCGCCCCTTCGCGCGCGCGATGTCCAAGCCCGTACGCCCCCGCTAATGCGCACCAATGCCCGCGCTCTCAATCACCCGCTTGTAGCGCGCCGTCTCATCCACGATGAACGGCACCATCTCGGCCTGCCCTTTGTCCGCGATCGAGACCTGGCCGTTGGTGGTGAGGTCGGCGGCGATGCCGGGGTCGGCGAGCACGGCGGCCATCGCCTCGGAGAGCTTGCTTACAATTTTCGGGTCGGTCCCGGCGGGGACCGAGACCCAGGTCGAGCCGGCATTGACGGCGTCGGGGTAGCCGGCCTCGAGCACCGTCGGCGCATCGGGCAGCGCGGCCATCCGCGCCGCCCCGGTGGTGCCGAGCACCTTGACCTTGCCGGTGTCGATCAGCGGCCTCAGCACGGTGAGGTAGTCGAAGGAAACGTCGAGGACGCCCGACATCATGTCGGTCATCTGGTTCGCGCCCGACTTGTAGGGCACATGGGTCAGCTTGATGTCGGCGGCCGCCTGGAACATCTCGCCGGCCAGATGCTGGGCAGTGCCGGGGCCGGGGGAGCCGAAATTGACCTTGCCCGGGTTGGCCTTCGCGTAGGTGACGAACTCGGCCAGCGTATTGTAGGGCGCTGCCGCGGTCGCGACGAGGATCTGGTTCGACGAGCTCACGCCGCGAATGTGGACGTAGCTCAGAAGCGGGTCGTAGTTGAGCTTCGTCAGTCCGAGGTTCGGCTGGATCGTCATCGGCCCGCCGGAGGCGTAGAGCACGGTGTAGCCGTCCGCTTGCGCCCGCGCCACGAACTCCGTCCCGA
Source organism: Bradyrhizobium sp. IAR9 (assembly GCF_013408065.1). Lineage (NCBI taxonomy): Bacteria > Pseudomonadati > Pseudomonadota > Alphaproteobacteria > Hyphomicrobiales > Nitrobacteraceae > Bradyrhizobium > Bradyrhizobium sp. IAR9. The sequence continues at coordinate 123,092 of NZ_JACBZW010000021.1, read as the reverse complement.
TGGTGCCGCCGGCGCCGGGCCGGTTCTCCACCACCACGGGCTGCCCGAGTCGCGTCCGCAGCAGGTCCGCGATCTTGCGCGAGACGAGGTCGGTGACGCCGCCGGCTCCGAACGGCACCACCCAGGTGATTGCGCGGCTCGGCCAGGACTCCGCGGCCGTCTGCGCCCGCGCGGCGCTCGCATGAGGTGCCAGCGCCATCGCGACGACGAGACAGAGAAACGATCTTGCGAGCGCTCTCGTCATCGCCCTTCCGGGACGCCTGCTCAGGCCGCTGCCCGCGCCAGATCTCGCGGCGGCGCCTTTCGGAGCGCTCGCACGATCCGCTCCCTCCAGGAGTCGCGCAGGTGCAAACGCCATGGATGCAGTCCTCCCCGGTACAGTGTGGCCGTTGATGGCCATCTTGACCGAAGGCTACAGTCTCGAGTCTCGTCCAACCATTGGCGCAGTCCGAGCATCACTTTTGCAAAATATGAAAAGATCGATGGATCGCCGTCAGGCCACAAGCTGCGATCCTTTAGGCTCGCTTGCTCTTGAAAAATTGCCCGACGCGTAATCCATTTCGGCCCGCGTAAGTCCTTGATCTTCCAGCCCCCGCCTACTGTGCATGGGGTTGTTTTCGCGTTTTTGTTGTTCGGGAGGCTCAAGCCCCTCGGAGGCCGCCGCCGGCTTGAACCCTCTCCCCGCCCGCTCCGACCTAGCAATGCCCCGCCCTCCGCGGCCCCGAGGTAACCCACCCCAATGTTCGACAAGTCCTACCGCGACCGCCTCGAAGCTGATCTTGCGCAATGGGAAGCCGATGGCGTGATTGCGCCGGCGGCGGCGGCCTCGATCCGCAATGCGCTGCCGCAGCTAGCGCCGGGCATCAACATCGCCGTGGTCGTCGGCATCGTCGGGGGTCTGTTGATTGCGGCCGCGTTCCTCGCCTTCGTCGCGGCGCACTGGACCGAGATCGCGCGGCTGTTGCGGTTCGCGATCCTGCTCGCCGGCATGGTCGCTACCTCTGGCCTCGGGGCCTGGTTCGCGGCGAGAGGCCGCGACGTTCTCGCCGATCTCTGCGCCAGCGTCGGTGCGATCATCTTCGGGGCGGGCATCGCGCTGGTCGGCCAGATGTATCATCTCGGCGACGACTTTGCCGGCGGCATGCTGCTGTGGTCGATCGGCGCGTTCGCCGCGGCGCTGCTGACCGGCTCGCGCGGTGCGCTTGCGGTCGGCCTCGTCGCCGCCGGCATCTGGACCTGCATGCGGACTTATGACGCGCCCGACGTCCTGCATCTTCCGTTCGTGGCGGTCTGGCTGATTGCAGCAGCTCTCGCCTTCGCCTGGAATTCGCGCGCCGCCGCTCATCTGGTCGCGCTCGCGGTGCTGCCGTGGTGGATCGCGACGTCGCTCCGCTTCGAGCTCGACGGCGCCCAGCCGTCCTTCGTTCTCGCCAACGGCGCCGCCCTGCTGTTCGGCGCCGGTCTCGCGCTCGCAGCCTGGCCCTCGCCGCGGGCGCTCCGGCTCGGGACAATCCTGTCGATCTACGGGGCGTTTTCGCTGGCCGGCGTCGCCGTCCTGGAGGTGGCGACCGTCGACGACATCATCCGCTTCAGGACCAGCACGGTATCCGCCCAGCCGATTTGGGCGATCCTGTGCGGGGCCGCGGGGGTGATCCTCGCCCTCGTCTCCGCCATGCTCACGAAGCGCGCAGGTGAAATCCTCGCATCATGCGCGATCGGGCTCGTGCTGCTCGCCGCGCCGATTTGGCCGGTCTCCACGGCCGGCGAGCCCTGGTTCGCTTACGCCGCGCTGCTTTGCGCCATGCTGTGCCTCGTCGTCTCCGGTGTGCTCGATGACGTGCGCCCGCGGATCGCCGCCGGCTGGCTCGGAATTGCCGGCGTCATCGCCGGCATCACCTGGGCGGTGCACGGCTCGTTGCTGCGCCGCTCGGCCTTTCTTGCGGGGGCCGGAATCATCGCCGTGGTCTTTGCCACCGCGCTCAATCGCATGCTGCCGAGGGCTGAGCGATGATCGGTACCATCACTGGACTCTGGCGGCGCATCCCGAAAGCCGTGCTGTTCGGCGTCGCTGTGCTGCTGCAATGCTTGCTGCTGGTCCTGATGGTCGCCGACCGCATGCAGATCCTGCGCGAAGGCGTCGAGGTGACCTTGCAGACGCAGCCGGTCGATCCCCGCGATCTCCTGCGCGGCGACTATGTCGTGCTCCGCTACGACATCTCGCAAGTGCCGGCCGGCGCGCTCGCCGGCAAGCCGGCTGACGCGCGCCATCCTGTCGTGTTCGTCAGGCTCGCGCCCAATGCCGACGGCCTTTACGCGGCGGTCTCGGTGCATGCCGCGCCGGTGCCGGTCACGGCTCCCGACGTGCTGATCCGCGGCCGCGTCGCCAATTACGGCGGGGCTTGCGGCTCGGGCCGTCACACCTTCTGCGATAATTTGCCGATCAAATACGGTCTCGAAAGCTACTTCGTGCCCGAAGGCGAGGGCAAGAAGCTCGAGCAGGCCCGCAACCAGCAAAAGCTCCGGATCGTCGCCGCCGTGCTGCCCTCAGGCCGCGCCGCCATCAAGCGGCTGCTGCTCGACGGCGAGCCGGTCTATGAGGAGCCGCTGTATTAGCGCGGCGGCTCCGGCGCCGCCTTCAACGCCCGCCGCAGCACGTCCCACACCCGGGGATCGCTCATCTGCGCCACGTTGAAGCGCATGAAGTGCTGGGATGTCTGCGACACGCTGAACACGTTGCCCGGCGCCAGCACGACATCCTGCTCCAGCGCCGCGCGCGCGACCTGCGCGGCATCCTGTCCGCCCGTGAGCCGGCACCAGAGGAAGAATCCGCCGCGCGGCACCAGCCAGGGCTCGATGCCGAGCGCCTGAAGTTTTCGCGCGACGTCGCGGCGCGTCCGCGTCAGCTTTTGCCGGAGCTCGTCCATGTGCTTGCGATAGCTGCCGCCGGCCAGCACCTTTGCGATGATCTCGGTCGCGGCCGGGCTCGGGCCGCCAAAGCTGGTTGCGACCTGGAGGTCGACGAGATGCTCGATCCAGTCGGCCCGTGCGGCGATGTAGCCTGAGCGTACCGAGGCCGACAGCGTCTTGGAGAAGCTGCCGATGCGGATCACGCGGGTGAGCCCGTCGAGCGCGGCAAGACGCGGCGAGCGCTCCGGCTCGAAATCGCCGAAAATGTCGTCCTCGATGATGGTGAGGTCGTGCGCGGCGGCCGCGGTCAGCAGCCGGTGCGCGCTCGCAAGCGACATCGTCGCGCCGGTCGGATTGTGCAGCGCCGAATTGGTGATGTAGAGCCGGGGACGCTCGCTGCCGAGGATCTGCTCGAAGCGGGTGACATCAGGGCCCGACGGCGTATAGGGCACGCCGATGATCCTGGCCTGATGCGCCCGCAGCAACGCACGGAAATTGAAGTAGCAGGGATCGTCGACCAGCACGGTGTCGCCGGGACGGAGCAGGAAGCGGCAGACGAGGTCGGCGCCTTGTGTGCCCGAGCCCGTCAGCATGAGCTGATCGACGGACGCGGGAATCGAATCCTCGGCGAGGCGGGCGAGCAGCAGCCGGCGCAGCGAAAGGCCGCCGCGCGTGCTGCCATAGTCCGTCAAGAGATCCGCATCGGTGCGCGCCAGGGCACGGACGGCGCGGCGCAAGGCCGCCTCCGGCATCCACTCCGCCGGCAGCCAGCCGCAGCCGGGCTTCGGCACGGCCGCGTCGGCATCGAGCGATTGCCTGGAGACCCAGAACGGATCGACCTCCCGGTCGCGCCGCGGCCCGGCTTCGGCCAGCGCAAGCGGCGGCATGATGGTCGGCGAGACATAGAAGCCGGAGCCGCGACGGGCGCGGATCAGGCCTTCGGCCGCGAGGCGATCATAGGCTTCGACGACGGTCGACGGCGACACGCCCATTGTGGCGGCCAGGCTGCGGACCGATGGCAGGCGGTCGCCGGCACTGAGCGCGCGGCCGGCGAGCTTGGCGCGGATCGCGCTCATCACGTCAATGGTCCGCGTGCCGCCGCGTCCCTTCGATGGCGCTCCGATGTCCAAGGTGTATCACCTTCCATACCCATACAGATTTGCCAAATTGTACTGGATTGTGACTGGCCGTGCCACCGCCGACGGCCGAGTATCGCGCTTCTCGAAAGGGGCGGAACGGACATGCAATCTGCGGGGAGCGGCTGGGGCAACGGCCTGCTCGGCGTCATCATCTTCAGCGGCTCGCTGCCGGCGACGCGCGTCGCGGTCGGCGGCTTCTCCGCGCTGTTCCTGACATCGGCCCGCGCGGTCATCGCGGCGCTGATCGGTGTGGCCGTGCTCGGCGTGCTGCGGCAGGCCCGGCCGCAGCGAGCGGATTTCGCCTCCCTCACCATCGTCGCCATCGGCGTCGTGGTCGGCTTTCCGCTGCTGACGGCGCTCGCGCTCCAGCACATTACCTCGGCCCGTTCGATCGTCTTCATCGGCCTGTTGCCGCTCTCGACCGCGGTCTTCGCCGTGCTGCGCGGCGGCGAGCGGCCGCGGCCGTTGTTCTGGCTGTTCGCGGTCCTCGGCAGCGCCACGGTAGCCGGCTTCGCCTTGTCGAACGGCGGCTCGGCCTCGCTCGCCGGCGATCTCTTGATGGTGGCCGCGATCGTGCTGTGCGGCCTCGGCTATGCCGAAGGCGCCGCATTGTCGCGCCGGCTCGGCGGCTGGCAGGTGATCTCCTGGGCGCTCCTGCTCGCGCTGCCGCTGATGGTGCCGGTCGCGGTTCTGACCTGGCCGGCGAATTGGAACGGCGTCAGCGTGCCCGCCTGGATCGGGCTCGCTTACGTCTCGATCTTCAGCATGTTCGTCGGCTTCATCTTCTGGTACCGCGGCCTTGCGATCGGCGGCATCGCGCGTGTCGGCCAGTTGCAGCAGCTCCAGCCGTTCTTCGGTCTCGCGCTCGCCGGCCTGCTGCTGCACGAGCCCGTCGCCTGGAGCATGATCGTCGCGACCGTCCTCGTGGTCGCCTGCGTGTTCTTCGCGCGCCGGTTTGCGTGAGGCTTGTGCCTCACGCCTGCCCCATCACCGTCTTCGTCAGCGCGCCCTTTGCAAACTTCTTCAGCGGCATCGGCTTGCCGAACAGGAAGCCCTGCACGAGATCGAAGCCGAGCTCGTTGGCGGCGACGAGGTCGGCGCGGCTTTCGACCCCCTGGGCCACGCTGCGTGCGCCAAAGCCCTGCGCGAGCTCGACGATGTGACGGCACACCGTGCGCTTCAACCGGTCACTGCCGCTGCCGGTGACGAATTGCCGGTCGGCCTTCAGCTTGACGAAGGGAACTTTGTCCCGCTCCATCAGCGCCGGCCAGTTGGCGCCGAGATTGTCGATCGACAGGCCGATATTGTGCAGCCCGACCTCGCGCGCGACCTCGGTCAGGTGATCGAGATCGCGGATCGCCTCCTCGCTGTCGATCTCGACCGTCAGCCCGCCGAAGGCCGGATGCGTCGGCACGCGACGGCAGAGATCGCGCACCGCCTGCGGCTCCTTCAGATAGGACGCGGGCAGGTTGATCGAGAGATCGACCGGGGTCTGCTGCTCCAGCAGATAATGCCAGTCCCGTATCGCGCGCTCGATCACGAATTCGGAGAGGTCGCGCAGATGCGGATCGCGCTCTTCGGGAATGAAGTAGGCCGGCGGCACCACGCCCCAGGTCGGATGCCGCATCCGCACCAGCGCCTCGGCACCGCAGCGGATCAGCGTGCGCGCGTCGATCTTGGGCTGGTACCAGAGCTCGAGCCAGCCGGCATGCAGGGCCTCGCCGACATGCACGGCGGGACTGGGCGCCGGCTCTTCCGGCAGCAGCATGGCGATGCGCTCGCGCAGCGTTTCCGCCGCAAAGGGCGTGGTCAGCGGCGGCAGCATGGCAAGGCCATATTCCTCGCCGACCTGCCGCACGGCCTTGACGATGATCGACTCGCGGGCGCCGACGGCGAGAACCTTGCCGGCAAATGCCTCGCGCACCAGTATTTCGAGGAATCTCCCCGGCTCGATGCCGTCGGCGGCGACGCCGAGCAGGATCAGGTCCGGCAATTCGGTGGCGAGCACGGTTTGCAGCTCGTCCGAGCTGGCGCATTCGCTGGTGACGAAGCCGAGATCCTCCAGCACCTCGCTGAGGAAGGCGCGCAGATGCCGCTTGCTATCGGCCACGCAGGCGCGCGGCGTTACCTTTCGTCGTCCGAAGGTCACAGGCCTTCGTCCGACGAGTTCAACCATCCCATCGTTCATCAACACCACTCCCGTTCCGTGACGGTTTCTTAAACGGTGAGCGTGGGTTCAAATAAGGAGAGCTTCACATCGTTCTTGAATTATTTGAGTAACGTTAAACCCTGCAATTCGAGCTAATTTGTCGACAGACTCTTCGCAAAGAGTTCGCATACCCGAGCACCACGCGCACAACGACTGTCAGCGCACGCGAAATGTCTCTCGCGCGATGAAAGCTGCGTCCCGCTTGCCGGTGGATGAAGATGAGCGATGCAGATGTGTGCCCTTTCGAAGCAACGACGCGGCCAGCGCAGATTAATTTCCGGCGTTTCTTCGGGGTGTGCGCCCGCTCGTGCGCGACGAAGACGGTGAACAGGAGCACGTCGTCGGCGGTGGGCGGCCCCGCATTGCGGCGGTTGCTCTCCCGATCGCTTTGCGGTGCATCGGGAGCGAGCGACGGCGACGGTCGCAGGATTGGCCTTCGCGCGATGCGCGCAAGTATCGCCTTCGCTCGTGACGGTTCTGCGACACCGCGTCCGGGCCCAGGGCTGCAAATGTGAAGTGCATCACACGCGCATTGCTGCACCTGCGCTATTGCTCGGCACAGCCGGTGGTGGGCTGTCGAGGATTACGACAATGACGATGCGGCGAATGATGTATTGGTGGTTCAGGGTCGTGATGTCAGGGCGATTTCTCGATCGCTTCCTGTGCCTGCCGCGCGCGCAATGAGCATGAACCGGAAAAGTGTGCAGCGGTTCGCGCGATATCAGGTCTGCCCGATCAATTTGCGAAACGCCGCCGCGCCGTCCTGCACCACGTCGCGGCCCTTCCAGGCCAGATAGGTCAGCTTGCCGCCGAGCGTGTCGTGGCTGCGCAGCCGGCGCGAGCCGAGGATGTGGCCGACATTGGACGGGAAGCGGCTCACCTCGGCGGACACCAGCGCCGCGATCGCATCCATCAATTGCTGGAGCCGAATTCCCCATTCGCAACTTTCGATGCCGTCGATGCGCACCTTGAGTGCATATTCGGTATCGTAGATCTCGGCGAGCAGGTCGCGGGCGACCAGCACCCGGTTGTGCCGGAGCGCGATCCGAAGTGCGAGGCGCTTGTCGTCGAGCCGGTCGAGCACCATGGGAATGACGCAGGCATAGGGCGTCGCGGCGACATCGGTGACGCTCTTGCTCGCAGCGGCCTTGGTCGCGAGACGCGCCAATTGCCAGGGCATCGTCAGGCGCCTCGCCACCAGCGCGAGCGCGAAAGGCAGCGCATCGGGATGAGCCTTCTTGAAGGCGTCGAGCTGCGCGGTGATCTGGGCAACCCGTCCGTCGTCGAATTTCGCGATCTTCTCAGGCAGCTTTTCGTTGAATTTCGGCAGCGCATTGCCCGCGCGCAGCACGTGCTGCATCTTCCTGACGTCGTCGAAGGCGGTGCGTGAGGCCGTGTATTGCGCGAGCTTGCCGCGCGCGAATTCGGTGCTCTCCACTGATGCGAAGGTGCTCTCGAGCACCTTGACGACCTTGGTCTGGAAGGTCGCGGCGACCTTCAGGACTTCCTTCGGGTTGTTGGCTGCGACCTGGTCGTTGATCGCCTTGATGTAGTCGCGTGCCATGGTCGGCAGCAGGTCGCGGCAGATCCACTCCCAGATCGGGGTGAGGGTGTTGCGCGAGATCCGCCCCATATTGGCGTGCTCGGGCGCGCCATCGATCAGGAGCAGTTCGAGCGGCGCGAAGAAATAGCGCGACGGGCTGGTGGCGCGCGCCTGGGTCGATCCGTCCTTGCGAAACTCGGCGCGCAAGCGCGACTGTATGTCGAACGAGCCGGGCATGTCGATGCCGCACAGCTCGAGCCGTTCGAGTTCGCTGAGCAGACAGCTGCGCGACAGCGGCGTCAGCCTCTGCAGGAATTCCGACAGCCGATCGATCTCGTTCATGGCACGCAATCTTTCGCAGCGTTTCCCGCGGGCGTGCGGGCCCAATGCGTGGAGGCATTTGCGCGCTCTCAACTTCCCCTAAGAGAAGCAAGTCGCCGTTAATTAATCCGTAAAAACCGGGGGGAGGCGTCGGGGCGAAGGCTGCGGTTAAGGACGATTTCGCCTGTCTGCCCAAGTTTCTGGCGAAAAACTCAACCCCAGCGTGGGCGCGCGCCGCCAAACGCAAGCACAAATTGTGCCGGCGTCACCACTTTAACGCAAAACCGACAAAATCACCGTAGTCTTACGGAGCAAAAAGTTAACCACAGACCGCCCCCGGTTCCGCTAAACGAGTGACATGGGGTCACAGAATGATACGGCCACCGATTCGCGGCCGTCGGAATGGTACGAAAGCAGCGCTGCTCCAACTGAAGAGCTCGATTTCGTCCGCCTGAGTGCCGCCCGGGCCAAAGCCGCCGACGAAATGGCCGCTGCCATCGCCCGCGAGCTCAACGGCCCCCTGACTGCCCTGCTGCTCTACATGGGCGAGATCAAGCATCACAGCGATCAACTCGCGCCCGTGACCGGCGACCGCGCCTATTTGCAGCGGGTGATCGAGAACGCGCTGGCACAAACCGAGCGGGTTTGCGGTGTGGTCAAGCAGCTTGCCGGTCCTCACAAGGGTGGCTTGTCGATCCCGTCCAGCGTCGAGGACGCGGAATCGAAGGCCGTCCGCGCCCAGCAGGCCCAGCGCGTGCCGAGCGCCGAGCTCCTCAGCCTGTCGGGTCAGAAGCGGCTGACCAAGCGCGAGCGTGAGGTGCTGAGCCTGATCAGCGAAGGTTATTCGAACAAGCAGGGCGCGCTTCGGATGCAGATCAGCCCGCGCACGTTCGAGAGCCATCGCGCCGAAGCGATGCGCAAGCTCGGTGCGCGCAACACCGCGGATCTCGTCCGCGCGGCGCTGCTGCACTCGATCGACTGAGGCTGGTGTGTTGCATCGCCGGCAGGCGGTGCGGACAAGACCCCGAGAGATCTCCCGGGACGTCTTAAAAACCCGATCGCGCTCAGAAATAGTCTTCGGCGAAGGGACGCGCGCGCGAGATCGGACGCAACGGCTTGATCTCTTCCTTCGGCCCGTTCGGGATGATCGTGATGGTCCAGCGGGGCGGCATGCTCGATTCATGCTCCAGCACCGAACGCACGAAGCCGGTCACCGTGGACTCGCCAGCCTTCACCGTTGCCATGCGGCCGTTGAACTGTGCGATACGGAAGCGGCGAACCTCTTTCTGGTCCGCGGTCTCGTAGGTGAACATGGAAACCCTCCTGGTTTCCGGCGACTATCGCCACCTATGATTAGCCATCTCTAAAAATCCCAAGCCGTAGAAGTACGGCGGGAATGCACACGCGAGTGGTTAGCCCTGCGGCTCCTGCGCGCGCGCGGCGGCATAGGCGGCGTCCATCAGGTCCAGGAGATCGCGGAATTCGCCATCGCCCAGCCTCTCCGCGGACTTCTCCAGTCGCAGCGCCAGCGCCGCGAGCCTGGCATAGCCGAACGTTCCGGCTGCGCTATTCAGCGAATGCGCTTCGCGCGCGATCCTGGCATGGTGCTGCGCCAGCGAGAGCGTGCGAAATAATTGCAGGCGCGCACCGGTCTCGCTCCAGAATACATCGCGCACTTCGCAGGCACCGTCCTCGCCGATCTCTCGCACCAGCGCTTCGTAAGCGTGCGGCTCGCGCGCAGGCTCGGCATCGAGCGCCTTCTGCGCGGGCGCGACGGTGACTTCAAACATGGGCCTGCTGCCTTGATCACGGGTCATTGGTCGCGCGGCACGTCCGGGCGCGAGGGCGGCCCCATGTCTACGGCATTCGAATTTCAGTTCCGGTAGCAGGACACAAGGTGTTTGCAGGCCGACATTAGCCGGCAGTTTACCATGCGCGTGCGGCCCTCAGCCCGCGCCGAGCAGCCGGTCGTACTGGGCCTTCACGGTGGCGTAGCATTCGCACGCCGTCTGGCGCAGGCCGTCGAGGTTGGTGATCTGGATGTGCCCGCGGCTGTAATGGATGAAATTGGCCTGTTGCAGGGTGTTGGCGACCAGCGACACGCTGTTGCGCCGCGCCCCGATCATCTGCGCCATGGCCTCCTGGGTCAGCAGCAGCCGGTAGTCGCCCGAGAGGTCATGCGTGTGCAACAGGCAGCGCGACAGCCGCGACTCCACGGGATGGGCGGCATTGCAGCCTGCCGTCTGCTGGACCTGGGCGTAGACCGCCAGCCCGTGGCGCGCCAGCAACGTGCGCAGGGTGCTGCTCTGGTCGGCGGCGATCCGCAGCCGGTCGAGATCCATCACCGACGCGACGCCCGGAACCAGCACGATGGCGGTGTTCAGCGCGCACGCATCGCCCATGGTCGAGAGCGTCCCGAGCAGGCTGTCGCGCCCAATCATGGCGACTTGCACATGCTCGCCCTTGGCGAGCTTCACAACCAGCGAGATGACGCCGCGGTGGGGAAAATACGCGCGCTTCAGCGCCTCGCCGGTCTCGACCAGCACCGCGTCATGGGGCAGATCGACTGTTCGCAGGTGCGGGCGGATCGATTCATAGTCGTCTGCCGACAGTGCAGACAGGAAACCGTTGGCTGAACGCACCATCGTTTCCAAAAGCTGCCTCCCGTTCCCGCGCCATCGAATCGCGATGGACGAAATCACGCCCAGCGCGCGTAAGTTCCATCATGTTCACGTCGGGATATATTGGCAATTGGGACAAGTTGTCCCGACCATGGCAGCGGTCCTGCCACGCTGCGTGCGCCGGCATACAGTTGATTGCGCCGAGCTGTCGTCACGGCACGGTTCCCACCAGGCGGAGGTGGTGTGCTTTCACTGCCGAATAGCAGTCGCAGCACGTCTTCTCCAGTGCCCGTAGATCGAGGATTTCGATCTGGCCACGGCTGTAGTGGATGATGCCGGCCCGCTGCAGCGCATGCGCGACCAGCGAGACGGCATTGCGCCGTACGCCCAACATCTGCGCCAGCGCCTCCTGGGTCAGCGGCAGGATTTCACTGTCCGAGAGATCACGGGCGCGCAGCAGCCAGCGCGCGAGCCGCGCCTCGACCGGGTGCAGCGTATTGCAGAGCAGCGACTGCTGCGCATGCGCGAGCAAGGCCTGCTCATGGCGGACCATCAACTGGCGAAACGGCGCGCTCGCGGCAGCGACCGTACGGAAAGCTGCGATTTCAAGCACGGAAGCAGTCCCTGGGAACAAGACGACCGCGTCTGTCAGCGCGATGCCGCCGGCAAGCGCAGCGCCGCCACCGACGACACTGTCGCGGCCCAGCATCGCCACCTCGATCATCTGTCCTTCAGACAGGCCCACCGTGATCGAAACGGATCCACCATGCGGGAAGTAGACATATCTCAGCGCAGCACCCGCCTCGCACAAGACAGATTTCCTGACCATTTCGACTGTCGCGAGATGCGGGCGCAGCAGATCGAGATCTGCCGCGTCGAGCATTTGCAGCAATTGGTTGGACGGGCGGCCGCTCGCAATCATCGAAGGTCAATCCGGCGTGTTCGATGTACGATCGGTGTAAAGCCCGCTCGTCATCCAGTTGCGCGGCGACAAAAACATATTGTAAAGGTTGTGGCGCTGTCCATATACCCGTTAGAGGGCAGACAGGCTGCGGCATTTGCGACGGAAATAAGAATGGCGCGCTGATTCGCTTACGAGCCGGTGCGCCGGTCCTGCAGGGGTTGCGCAGGAAAAAGCTGCAAGGGGGGCTGTCATGGGCCGGAAGCATTGCATCCGCGCTGCGATCAGACGTCGGTCGACCCGCGCAGTGTCGTCCGTTGGACCAGCATTTACAGCCATCCACTATTGCGATGAAGCCTGGCGTCGCGTGGCCGCAGATTTCGCGTCCATCTTCCCCGTGCCGCCAACGGCATTCGCGACCATCCATTTTTCGACTGAAAGCAAAGGAGAACGGCGTGCCCCACGGTTCAATTATTGAATCGCCAAAACGGGAAACTCAAATGGGGACAGAAGGTCTGCGCCATATTCTCGTTGTCGACGACGACCCGATGGTCTGCATGGCCATCGAGGTCTATCTCCAGCGTAACAATTTTCGAGTCACGATTGCCGAAGGAGGTGAAGCCGGACTTCGTGCGCTCGAACACCAGCAATTCGATCTGATGATCATCGATATCTTCATGCCGCACATGCGCGGGTTCGAATCGATCCGGATCTTCCATGAGCGGGCGCCGGTCATTCCGCTGATCGCGATGTCCGGCTACGCCTTTGCAAATCTGAATTCGCCTGCACCCGATTTCCTCCGGATGGCACTCGAGCTCGGCGCCTCACGCTGTCTGCGCAAGCCGTTCACGCCGCATGCGCTGCTCGCTGCCATCAACGATTGTCTGGCGGATCATCGTCCCGACGGCGACATCGCCTCGGCCGCGCGATTGGGTTAGCGCGGCGCGGGCCGCTATGGCCACAGGTAACCGTTCGTTTACCGCGTCTGCGGACTACGCAGATCGCGCCGCCGACGCGAACCGAGGGGCGCAACTGCGCCTCCGGTTGCCGGCGGCGCTGTTCGATGCCCCGCAGGCGGCCCCTATCGTCCTTCAAGAGCGGGATTTTCCGGCGCGCCTCGCCCGCTGTTATCGGCCCGTTTACCTCACGCGTCCCCGCCGTTGCGGCGCGGAGTCGCTTTTGCCGAATAGCGCAGCCGCATGCGGGCGAACCGCAAACTTCTCTTCAATATCCGTATTAGGACGGAGGATGAAATTAACGGGACTGTGAAAAGGGATGTCTAACGATCCAGAATAGAGACTTCCGTCCATGCCAAAAAGCGGCGCAGGCGCCGAAGTCCAGGGTCAGGTCAGTAAGGCGTAGCTCATGGATGATCTGTTGCGGGAGTTTTTGACGGAGACCAGCGAGAGCTTGGACACCGTCGACAACCAGTTGGTGAAGTTCGAGCAGGAGCCGAACAACGCCAAGATCCTGGATAACATCTTCCGCCTGGTCCACACCATCAAGGGCACCTGCGGTTTCCTCGGATTGCCGCGGCTTGAAGCGCTGGCCCATGCCGGCGAGACGTTGATGGGCAAATTCCGTGACGGCATGCCGGTGACCGGGCAGGCGGTGACGGTGATCCTGTCCTCGATCGACCGCATCAAGGAAATTTTGGCCGGCCTGGAAGCCACCGAAGCCGAGCCGGAGGGGAACGACCGCGATCTCATCGACAAGCTGGAAGCGATGGTCGAGCAGGGCATGGCGGCAATGGCTGCGGGCGCTGCCGCAGCTCCGGTTGCCGAAGCTCCGCCGCTGGTGCCGGAAGCCCCGGTTGCCGCTGCTGCGCCGGCAAACATGACCACGGGTTCGCTGATCGAGCAGACCCTGGAGCGCCCGCTGCGTCCGGGCGAAGTCTCGCTCGACGAGCTCGAGCGCGCCTTCCGCGAGACCGCGATCGAAGCGCCGGCGCCCGCGCCCGTTGCCAAGGCTGAAGCCAAGGCCGAGCCCGCGCCGGCCGCTGAAGCGCCCGCACCCGCCGCCAAGGAAGCAAAGCCCGCCAGGGAGAAGGCCGCGCCGAAGAAGTCGATGGCCGACGAGGGCGCCGGCGAAGGCGACCGCATCGCCAACCAGTCGATCCGCGTCAACGTGGATACGCTGGAGCATCTGATGACCATGGTCTCCGAGCTGGTGCTGACCCGCAACCAGCTGCTGGAGATCTCCCGCCGCAACGAGGACACCGAGTTCAAGGTGCCGTTGCAGCGGCTGTCCAACGTCACCGCCGAGCTGCAGGAAGGCGTCATGAAGACGCGCATGCAGCCGATCGGCAATGCCTGGCAGAAGCTGCCCCGCATCGTCCGCGACCTCTCGAGCGAACTCGGCAAGCAGATCGAACTCGAGATGCACGGCGCCGACACCGAGCTCGACCGCCAGGTGCTCGATCTGATCAAGGACCCGCTCACCCACATGGTGCGCAACTCCGCCGATCATGGCCTTGAGACCCCCGCCGAGCGCCTCGCCTCCGGCAAGGGCGAGCAGGGCACCATCCGCCTGTCCGCCTATCACGAGGGCGGCCACATCATCATCTGCATCGCCGACAACGGCCGTGGCCTCAACACCGAGAAGATCAAGGCCAAGGCGATCTCGAGCGGCCTCGTCACCGAGGCCGAGCTCGAGAAGATGAGCGAAGCCCAGATCCACAAGTTCATCTTCGCGCCGGGCTTCTCCACCGCAGCGGCCATCACCTCGGTCTCGGGCCGCGGCGTCGGCATGGACGTGGTGCGCACCAATATCGACCAGATCGGCGGCACCATCGACATCAAGTCGGTGGCCGGCGAGGGCTCGAGCGTCACCATCAAGATCCCGCTGACCCTGGCGATCGTCTCCGCCCTGATCGTGGAGGCCGCCGGCGACCGCTTTGCGATCCCGCAGCTCTCGGTGGTCGAGCTCGTGCGGGCCCGCGCCAATTCAGAGCACCGCATCGAGCGCATCAAGGACACCGCGGTCCTTCGTCTGCGCAACAAGCTGCTGCCGCTGATCCATCTGAAGAAGCTGCTCAAGATCGACGACGGCGCCGCCTCGGATCCCGAGAACGGCTTCATCGTGGTGACGCAAGTCGGCAGCCAGACCTTTGGCATCGTCGTCGACGGCGTGTTCCACACCGAAGAAATCGTGGTCAAGCCGATGTCGACCAAGCTGCGTCACATCGACATGTTCTCCGGCAACACCATTCTGGGCGATGGCGCGGTGATCATGATCATCGACCCCAACGGCATTGCCAAGGCGCTCGGCGCCGCCGGCTCCTCGGCCCATGACATGGGCGACGAGAACGGCGCACATCACATCGGCTCGGGCGAGCAGACCACCTCGCTCCTCGTCTTCCGCGCCGGCTCGTCGCAGCCCAAGGCGGTCCCGCTTGGCCTCGTCACCCGCCTGGAAGAGCTGCCCGCCGACAAGATCGAGTTCAGCAACGGCCGCTACATGGTGCAGTACCGCGAGCAGCTGATGCCGCTCGTTGCCATGGAAGGCGTCACCATCGCGAGCCAGGGCGCCCAGCCGATCCTGGTGTTCGCCGATGACGGCCGCTCCATGGGCCTCGTCGTCGACGAGATCATCGACATCGTCGAGGAACGGCTCAACATCGAGGTCGGCGGCTCCGCCTCCGGCATCCTCGGCTCGGCCGTGATCAAGGGCCAGGCCACCGAGGTGATCGACGTCGGCCACTTCCTCCCGATGGCGTTCGCCGACTGGTTCACCCGCAAGGAGATGAAGCCGTCGATGCACTCGCAGTCGGTGCTGCTGGTCGACGACTCCGCGTTCTTCCGCAACATGCTGGCGCCGGTGCTGAAAGCCGCCGGCTACCGCGTCCGCACCGCGCCGACCGCGCAGGAGGGCTTGGCTGCGCTCCGGGCCCAGAGCTTCGACGTGGTGCTGACCGACATCGAGATGCCCGACATGAACGGGTTCGAGTTCGCGGAAGTTATCCGCTCGGACAACAATCTCGGCTCGATGCCGATCATCGGCCTGTCCGCGCTGGTGTCGCCGGCGGCGATCGAGCGGGGCCGTCAGGCCGGCTTCCACGACTATGTCGCCAAGTTCGACCGTCCCGGTCTGATCGCGGCGCTGAAGGAGCAGACCGCGGGCGCCGCCGGCGCCTCCGAGCTGAACCGGGCGGCGGCCTAAGGGACGGGACCAGGAGATACGCTTATGACCAGCAAGAAGACCCAGTCCAGCGAAGGCGCCATGGTCGAATACGTCACCGCGATGATCGGCGGCCAGCTGTTCGGGCTGCCGATCTCCCGCGTCCAGGACGTGTTCATGCCCGAACGCGTCACCCGCGTGCCCTTGTCCTCGCGCGAGATCGCGGGCGTGCTGAACTTGCGCGGCCGCATCGTCACCGTGGTCGACATGCGCGCCCGGCTCGGCCTGCCGCAGCCCGAGGACGGCAAGGTGCCGATGGCGGTCGGCGTCGACCTCCGCGGGGAATCCTATGGCCTGCTGATCGACCAGATCGGCGAGGTGCTGCGCCTGCCCGAAGCCGGCATGGAAGAAAATCCCGTCAACCTCGACCCCCGCATGGCCAAGCTCGCCGGCGGCGTCCACCGCCTCGAGGGCCAGCTCATGGTCGTCCTCGACGTCGATCGCGTCCTCGAGCTCGAAACCAAAGTGCAGATGGCTGCGTGAGCCAACGAAACATCGAAGCCGGAGAACCAAAATGAAGACCTGCTTGGTGGTTGATGATTCCAGCGTGGTGCGCAAGATCGCCCGCCGGATCCTGGAAGGCCTGGAATTCGAAGTTACCGAGGCCGAGGACGGCTCGAAGGCGCTCGAGATCTGTCAGCGGCAGCTGCCCGATGCGGTGCTGCTCGACTGGAACATGCCCGTGATGGACGGCTTCGAATTCATGGGCCACATGCGCCGCCTGCCCGGCGGCGACCAGCCCAAGGTGGTGTTCTGCACCACCGAGAACAATGTGGCGCATATCGCCCAGGCGCTCAGCGGCGGCGCCAACGAGTACATCATGAAGCCTTTCGACAAAGACATCATCGCCGACAAGTTCGCTGAAGTTGGTTTGATCCCGGTCGGACAAGCCATGGTCTGAGTGTGTCTGGCCCGCGTATTCAGGCCAGAGTGTTCCAGTACAAGCTTCGAAGAGGCCATCCGTGACCCCGACCGAGTATGAGTATCTGCGTAAGTTCCTAAAGGAAAATTCCGGTCTCGATCTTTCCGCAGACAAGCAATATCTGATCGAAAGCCGCCTGCTGCCGCTGGCCCGCAAGGCCGGACTCTCCGGCATCGGCGAGCTCGTGCAGAAGCTGCAAGGCGGCGCGCGCACGGTGATCACCGACGTGGTCGAAGCCATGACCACCAACGAGACCTTCTTCTTCCGCGACAAGGTCCCGTTCGATCATTTCCGCGACACCATCATGCCCGAGATTATCAAGGCGCGGGCCGCCCGCCGCAGCATACGGATCTGGTGCGCCGCCGGCTCGACCGGGCAGGAGCCCTATTCGCTGGCGATGTGCCTGAAGGAGATGAGCGCGGCTCTCACCGGCTGGCGCATCGAGATCATCGCGACCGACCTGTCGCAGGAGGTGCTGGAGAAGGCCAAGGCCGGAATCTACAGCCAGTTCGAGGTGCAGCGCGGCCTGCCGATCCAGATGCTGATGAAATATTTCAAGCAGACCGGCGAGACCTGGCAGGTCAATCCCGAATTGCGGGCGATGATCCAGCACCGGCAGCTCAACCTCCTGCACGATTTCGCGCAGCTCGGCACCTTCGACGTGATCTTCTGCCGCAACGTGCTGATCTATTTCGATCAGGACAC
The DNA here is from genome assembly GCF_013408065.1 of Bradyrhizobium sp. IAR9. Classification (NCBI taxonomy): domain Bacteria; kingdom Pseudomonadati; phylum Pseudomonadota; class Alphaproteobacteria; order Hyphomicrobiales; family Nitrobacteraceae; genus Bradyrhizobium; species Bradyrhizobium sp. IAR9. The sequence continues at coordinate 105,645 of NZ_JACBZW010000021.1, read as the reverse complement.
CAAGATCAACATCTTCAACCGGCTGGCCCGCCAGATCGAGCCCGACGGCTTCCTGGTGCTGGGCGCGGCCGAAACCGTGGTCGGCCTGACCGATACGTTCCGGCCGATTCCGGAGCGGCGCGGCCTCTACAAGCCGAACGATCCGCGTGCCGCAGCCGTCAAGCCGGCTCTCGCCGGCGCGGCGCCGCGCCTGGCGGCCATGGCAGGACGATAGACATGGCCGAGGATGGCAAGGGTACGGAACGCGTGACTTTCAGTCGCGGCTACGATGTCTGCATCATGGCCATCGACGGCACCTGGCGCCGCGACTGCAAGCTCAACGCGATCTCCGACACCGACGCCATCCTCACGGTGGAAGGCTCGATCCAGGGGTTGAACCTGAAAGAGTTCTTCCTGCTGTTGTCGTCCACGGGCCTCGCCTACCGCCGCTGCGAGCTGGTCCGCGTCAACGGCGCCGAGATGGACATTCAGTTCCTGCGCGGCAAGAACAGGAAGAAGCGCGGCGCGGCCGGCGGCCGCGACGAAGCGGCGTGATCCGCCCGCATCCGTCGCCGTCTTTTCCGGTCCGTTGCTTCACATTTTCTGAAAACATCCGAATGAATTCGCGACAGGGCCTTTACGTGGCCTAAGCGCGAACCGTGTATCCACTGATGGTCCCAATCTCAGGATACTGAAATGCCCAGAAGTTCTCTTTCCCCCATCTCCTCAAACCTGCCCGACGGCGCCGAGCGGCGTGCGCTTCAGCTCCTGGTGGTCGATGACGACGCCACGCAGCGCAGCCTGATCACGGTCGCCGCCAAGCAGGCCGGCCACGAAGTCACCGTGGCGCCTTCAGTGGCGGATGCGATCGAGAAGCTCCGCGCCGCGCGCTTCGACTGCGTGACGCTTGATCTCGTGCTGGAGGATGGCGACGGCATCGACGTGCTGCGCGAGATGGCGGCAGCGAAATTCGGTGGCGCCGTGATCGTCATCAGCGGCATGGACGGCAAGCGCCGCAGTGCCGCCCGCAGCTTCGCCCGGTCCGTGGGGATCGAGCTCCAGAGCCTGCCGAAGCCGCTCGACCTCGCGGCCTTGCGCATCAGCCTCGCCAATCTCGGCAAGACCGCGATGGGCCTTCCGGCGATCCATACCTGGGGTGGTGTCGCCACCGACGCGATCGTGGAACGACACCGCGCCTAGGACTTGCGGAGCTGCCATGCGATGGATGCGGCCGGCGTGCCGCTGATCGCGCTCTATGCCGGGGTGCCGGTTTCCGACAGACATTGCAGGGCGTGGCCGAGGCCCGCCCGGCAGGCGTTGAGAGCGGCGCTCGCCGTCGCATAGCGCGGCGTGACGTCGTCGAGCACGAAAATGTCGGCGGAACCGGCCCGATCGCCGTTATCGTCGTGCGCCAGACCCATTTCCAGCAGGCCAGCTTCCATCATGGCTGCGTCGATCAGGCGCATGCTGCTCTCGATCCGTGTGATCAGGGCGCGAAGATCGGCAGCGATCAACTGACGGCTGTCAGTTTCAGGCATCGCGATGAGCGGGGGTGTGCCAACGAAATTTAGCATGGATATTCTCCGTACCCCGCAATTAGGCACCCTGCCGCTACTTGTGCGTTAAGTCCATGTCCCGTACAAATACGGGTGGGCCGAATCCGCGCCGAACGCCATAACGGTTTGGCGCGGACGCGAGTCCTTCATGCCAACTGGATGTGGCACATGGCCGAACAAAGCTCTCGCGGTGAAATCTTCGTGGTCGACGACGACCCTGCCGTTCGCGACACCCTGTCGATGGTGTTGAAGGCGGCGGGCTATGAGGTGATCTGTTTTGCGGACGGCGCAGCGCTGCTCTCCGTCGCGCGAAACCGCACACCGGCTGCGATCCTGCTCGACGTGAACATTCCCGGAAAGTCGGGCCTCGACATCCTGAAGGAGCTGCACGGCGAGGATTATCCGGCGCCGATCTTCATGATCTCTGGGCAGGGCGACATCGCGATGGCGGTGGGCGCGATCAAGAGCGGCGCGCTCGACTTCATCGAGAAGCCGTTCCGCGGCAGCGAGATCGTCGGCCGGCTCGACGAGGCGATCGGCGCCTATGCGCGCAGGCAGGCGGAGAACGCCTCGCCGAAATTCGGCTCGCTGCACTTCCCCGGGCGCGAGCCGCTGACGCGCAGGGAGCGCGAGGTGCTCGAGCAGTTCGCCTCCGGTGCGTCCAACAAGGAAGCCGGCCGCACCCTCGGCATCAGCCCGCGCACCATCGAGGATCACCGCGCCAACATCATGAAAAAGCTCGGCGCGCGCAACGCCGCCGATCTGATCCGCATCGTGATGACCGCGGCCCAGCGCGCGTCGTAGGCGGCTGGTTCTCTCTTCGTGCCCCGGACGCAGCGCGTCACGCAGTGATGCGCTGCAGAGCCGGGGCCCATCTCTCCAAACTCACCGCTGACAGTTCTGGGTTCCGGCTCTGCGGTGCAGCGCCAGGGCGCTACGCCTTGTCCGGGACACGGAGCTGCGCCTCAAGCGCTCAACGCCTTGCGGATGATCCGCGCGAGATCCGATTTGCGATAAGGCTTGGCCAGCAGCAGAACGCCGGAATCCAGCCGGCCGTGATGGATGATCGCGTTCTCGGTATAGCCCGACGTGTAGACCACCCTGAGATCGGGGCGTGTTTTCATCAGTTCGTCGGCGAGCTGCCGTCCGTTCATCTTGCCGGGCATGATGACGTCGGTGAACAGCAGGTCGAACGGCTTGCCGGCGGCAACAATCGCCAGCGCCTCGGCCGCATTCGCGGCCTGCAAGGTGACGTAACCCAGCGCATGCAGCTGCGCCAGCACGTAGTCGCGCACCAGCCGGTCGTCCTCGACCACCAGGATCGTCTCGTGTCCGCCCTCGATCGTCGCCGGCGTCACGCCCTCGCCGACCGCTGTCGGCGTCGTGCCGGGTGGCAGGTACATCTTGATCGTGGTGCCGTGGCCTTCCTCGCTGTAGATCTTGATGTGGCCTGCGGACTGCTTGATGAAGCCGTAGACCATCGACAGCCCGAGCCCGGTGCCCTTGCCCGGTCCCTTCGAGGTGAAGAAGGGGTCGAACACCCTGGTCAGCATGTTCGCAGGGATACCGGTGCCGGTGTCGCTCACGGCGATCAGCACGTAATGGCCGGGACGGACGTCGTTGCCGCTGGCATAGACCTCGTCGAGATAGGCGGCGCCGGTCTCCACGATCAGCTTGCCGCCGCCGGGCATGGCGTCGCGGGCATTGAGCGCGAGATTGAGGATCGCGGTGGTGAGCTGGTTGGGATCGACGATCGCGACGCAATTCTCGTCCTCGAACACCGATTCGATCTGGATCTGCTCGCCCAGCGTCGGCCGCAACAGCTTCGCGGTGTCGACGACCAGCGAGTTGATGTCGATCTCGCGCGGCTGGAGCGGCTGCTTGCGCGCGAAGGCCAGCAGGTGCTGGGTCAGATCGGCGCCGCGCGCGGCGGCCTCGTCGATCATCTTCGTGATGGCCGCAAGCTGCGGCTCCTTCTCGACGGCTTCCGCGAGGATCTCGATCGTCCCGGTGATGACGGTGAGGATGTTGTTGAAATCGTGCGCCACGCCGCCGGTGAGCTGGCCGACCGCCTCCATCTTCTCGGCATGGCGGATGCGCTCCTCGGCGGCGATCTTGTCGGTGAGGTCGCGGTAGAAGACGTTGAACAGCAGGCCTTCGCGGCGCTTCAGCGCGGTGACGCTCAGCTCGGCCTTGAATTCCTTGCCGTCGCGGCGGCGGCACATCAGCTCGCGGCGGCGGTTCAGCGTCCTGTCGCCCTCGTTCTCCAGGAAGTGCTTCAGACCGGCCCTGACCCTTTCGCGTTCGCTCTCGGCGACGATCAGGTCGATCGTGCTCTTGCCGAGCACCTCGTCGCGGCGCCAGCCGAACAGCTGCTCGGCCTGCGAGTTCCAGTTCAGGATGCTGCTGGTCTCGTCGGTCTGGATGAAGGCGTCGAGCGAGGTCTCGACGATGTTGCGGGCGAGCCGCTCGCTCTCGCGCAGCGATTCCTGCGCGAGCCGCGCTTCCGTCATGTCGCGTCCGACGAAGAAGAAGCGCTGCGCCTGCTCGGACCAGTTGCCGAGCCAGGACAGCCAGACCTCGTGCCCGTTCTTGTGGAAGCAGCGGGTGTCGCCGAGCTTGGGGCGCTCGCCGCGCCGCATCGCGCGCATGTCCTCGCGCGATTGTGCCAGATGGTCGGGATGAATGAAGTCCGCGCCGCTGCGGCCGATCATCTCGTCCGGCCGGTAGCCGAGAATGGTCTCGCTGCTCGGGCTGATCTGCGCGACATGGCCCCGCGGGTCCATGACCATGATCAGATCCTGCGAGGTGTCGAAGATCTGCCGGCGCTCTTCGAGCTGCTGCTGCAGCTGCCGCTCGGCCCGCCGCGCCTCGGTGAGGCTGTGCGCGGTCCCGGAGACGCCGATGATCTCGCCGGACGGCCCCCTGATCGGCGAGAGGCTGAGTGAGATCTCGACCGGCGTGCCGTCCTTGCGCAGGCGCACCGTCTCGAACCGCTCGATCGGCTCGCCCCGCGCGATCCGCGCCAGATAGCCCTTGCCATGCTCGCGGCGGTCGGGCGGCACGATGATCGCGGTGGATTTCCCGATCGCCTCACTCGCCGAATAGCCATAGAGCCGCTCGGCGGCCGGATTCCAGCCCGTGATGATGGCGTCGAGCGTCTGCATCACGATCGCATCGTCGGACGATTCGACGGCAGCGCTGAACAAGCGCTCCCGCGCCGCATGATGGCTTCGCGCGGCCTCGGTGCGGCGATGCTCCACGATCTCGCGTTGGAGCGCTGCCGTTTTCGCCCGCGTCTCTTCGACCATCTGGGCGAAGGCCCGCGCCAGCACGCCGGTCTCGCCGCTGGCATCGACGGGGATGTCGGCTGGCCGTCCGTTGCCGATGGCCTCCACCGCCGCGGTCAGGCGACCGATCGGACGAGTTAGCGAGCGCGCAAGCAGCACCGCGAGTAAGGCCGCGGCGAGGACAGCGAGGATACCGACCAGTAAGGACGTTCTTTGAATCGCCGCCGGTACGAGGCCGAACACCGGCGCGGGGATTGTCTCGATGATTGCGACCCATTCTTTGCCCACGAGCAGCGCCGGCGCGATCGCCGCCCCGCTCGGCCGGCCCGACCCGTCGGTCATGAGGCGCGTGGATCCCTCCAGCGTACCGGCACCAAAATACGGAAAGTCCTTGCGCCAGTCGTTGGGACGATCATGCAATGCGCCGAATTCTCGCGTGCGATCCGGATGAACGAGATAGTCGCCGCGCGAATTCACGACGTAGATTTCGCCCCCCGAGGTCGATGTCGCGCGGACGCGGTCGAGCGCCGGACGCATGTCGATATTGGCGATGATGATCCCGAACGGCTTGCCATCCGGCGTGAACAGCGGCGTTGCGACCCGCAGCGTCGGAACGTGCAGGGCGGTGGTGCCTCCCTGGCGGGTCGCGAGATCGATGGGTGAAACGTAAATCTCGCCCGGCGCCAGGCGTATCGTGTCCTCAAAGTACGTTCGTTCGCCCTTGCGCTCCAGTTCGCCGCTGGGGACGATCCGTGCCGTTCCATTCGGGCCAGAGCGGTCGACGCGGACCAGCTCGCGCTGATCGTCGTCGAGACCGATGATGCGAAACTGCCCGTAGATGGGTTTGGCCTCGATCTCGGCCGCGAGCCGCGTGGCGATACGCTCGCGCCAGGTTTGCTCCGAGACGCCGTCTGAAGGGTCAATTCCTCCGGCCACGTGAGCGCGGATCAGGCCATTGATCGCCGCGGCAGAGCGATAGCCGATCAAATCGCCGCGGGCCCCGGCAACATAGGATTCCAGATTGGCCGCGAGCAGGCGCGACTGGGCCCCGACCCGCTCCAGGACGCGCGGAATCACCGCTTGCGTGGTGTTGCGAAAGCCGAGCCATCCGACTGCGGCCACGGTGACCGCCACCAGCAGGATCATCGCGATCGCCAGCCGCGTTGCGAGGGTCAAGCGGATGTTCGCAGAGCTTCCCGGATGACCACGCCTGGTCTGGCCTGGAGCCGCGGCGCGCCCTTCATCGGTGGCCGGAGCTGACATCGGACCCCTCCGGCGCGCCTGCTTTCAGGCAGCCATCGACAGCGGCAAGCAGGGCGTCAGGCCGGAACGGCTTTTGCAGACTTGCCACCGCGCCGAGCTTGGTCGCCATCTTCAGGAAGTCCGGTTCCGCATAGGCGTCCGGCGTGATCGAGCGGCCGGAAATGACGATGATCGGAATGGCCGGAGCCAGCACCCGGATGTGACGCATTGTCTCCAGCCCGTCCATGCCGGGCATGAAGATGTCGAGAAACAGGAGGTCGAACCGGCTGGCCTCGAACAGCGCAAGTCCCTTGCGGCCATCGCCGGCGACCGTGACGTGATGACCGGCCCTCTCCAGGAGCAGCCGAATCGTGATTTGAACGGCCGGGTCGTCATCCACGATCAGGATGTTGGCCACGTCTGAATTCCTCCGGGCCGGACAGGACGTCCCCACCGGCCGCAAATCAAACCATCAAAGACGAAATTGTTGCGCGGATTCCGCCCGGCCTGCAAGCACTTCGCGAGTGCCCGGTGAATGCTCGCCCAAGGGAAGCATGATTATGCACGGTTACGTGCATAGGGGGGTCGCCAGGCTGGTGATCTGTCTAATCGGTCAAATACTCCGGATAATGGCTCCGGATCTTGTCGAGCTCGCTGAGCGTGCCCGATAGGTGCTTTCGCAGATGCTGTTGCGCGGCGTCGGGGTCGCCGGCTTCGATCGCGCGGGTGATCAGCTTGTGGTGGCGGACGATGTTCTGGGCCTTGCCGGGCGAGGGCAAGTGCAGCCGGCGCAGCCGGTCGATATGTCCGCTGCGGCTGCGCACCAGCGTCCACAGCTCCTGCTTGCCAGCGGCAGCATAAAGCTGGGCGTGAAAATCATTGTCGGCGGCGATGAAGCTCTCGAAATCGCCGGCCTTGGCGAACTGCTGCTGAAGCGCGATCACATGGTCCAGGCGGAGGACCAGGGCCTGGTCATGCTGCTCGGCGAGCAGCCGGACGATTTCGAGCTCGAGCGCCTGGCGCAGGAAATGGGCCTGCTCGGCGCGGCCGACATCGACCCGGCTGACCACGGTCGCGTGCTGCGGAAACACGTCCACGAGCCCTTCTTCCTCGAGTCGCATCAGGGCGTCGCGGATCGGCGTCGAGCTGACGCCGAATTGCGCAGCGAGATCGGTGCGCGACAGCGGCGAGCCCGGGGGCAGTTCGAGCGCGAGAATGGCGTTGCGCAGCCGCTCGAACACCTGCGGCGCGGCCTGCCGAGCCCGGTCGAGCCGCGCGCCGGGGCGGGCCGCGCGGGGCGCGGGATGGGCTGTTTCCATGGCAACGGCTCCGGCAGACTTGCCTTTGATGCACTAATGCATTAGTGCATCAGCAGATCGCTCGTCAATGGCGGCCGGAGGAAACGAACAATTATGATCAAGCAATTCCAGCGTGGCGCTGCCGCCATCGCCCTGATCGTCGCAACCGTGCTGGCGGCTTCGCCGGCGCGTGCGCAGCAGAAATCCGAGATCGCGCTGTCGCGCCAGCCCGGCATTTTCTACATGCCGAGCCACATCATGGAGAAGCTGAAGCTGATCGAGAAGCACGCAGCTTCACTCGGCCTCGCAGGCATCACCACCAAATGGATCACTTTCTCCGGCGGCGGCGCGCAGACCGATGCGCTGCTCGCGGGCGGCGTCGACATCCTCAACACCGGCACCGGCAATCTTCTATTGCTCTGGGACCGCACCCGCGGCGGGGTGAAGGGTATCGTCGCGACTTCGGCACAGCCGATGACGCTGATCAGCCGCGACGCCAACATCAAGTCGATCAAGGACTTTGGCCCGGCGGACAAGATCGCGGTGCCGACCGTCAAGGTCTCCACCCAGGCGATCGTGCTGCAGATCGCAGCCGCCGAGGCCTTTGGCGCCGACCAATGGTCGAAGCTGGATGCCAACACCGTGCAGCTCGGCCATCCCGACGCCTATGCGGCGCTGTCCAACCCGAAGCACGAGGTGCACAATCACTTCTCGATCCCGCCGTTCACCTTCCTGGAGCTGAAGAACGTGCCGGGCGCGCATATCGTGCTTTCATCGCCCGACGTGATGGGCGGGCCGCTCAGTCAGGCGCAATTCTTCACGACCACCAAGTTCGCCGAGGCCAATCCGAAGATCATCCAGGCCGTGCGCGACGCGACCAAGGAAGCGCAGGCCCTGATCCGCAGCGACACGAAACAGGCGGTCGAGATCTACAAGGAGATCACCGGCGACAAGACTTCGGTCGAGGAGCTGCTCGATCTGCTCAAGGAGCCCGGCATGATGGAGTGGAATCTCGAGCCGCAGGGCACGATGAAGTTCGCCGCGCATCTGTTCAAGACCGGCACGCTGAAGAGCCAGCCCAAGGCCTGGACGGACTATTATCTCCCCGTCGCGCACGATCTGAAGGGCAACTGATGGCGCTGCTCGACGTCAGCTCCGTGACGCTGCGCTACAAGACCTCCAGCGCAGTCGTCACCGCCACCGAGAGGGTGAGTTTCACGGTCGACAAATCCGACCGCTTCGTGCTGCTCGGTCCCTCCGGCTGCGGCAAGTCGACCCTGCTCAAGGCCGTCGGCGGCTACATGACCCCGAGCGAGGGCCGCATGACCATCGGCGATCGCGAGATCCACGGTCCCGGCGCCGACCGCATGATGATCTTCCAGGAGTTCGACCAGCTCCTGCCCTGGAAGAGCGTGCTCGCCAACGTCATGTTTCCGCTGCTGACCGCGCGAAAACTGTCGCGCAGGGACGCCGAGGCCAAGGCACGGGCCTATATCGAGAAGGTCGGCCTCACCCGCGTGGTCGATGCCTATCCGCACACGCTGTCCGGCGGCATGAAGCAGCGTGTGGCGATCGCGCGCGGCATGGCGATGGAGCCCGACATCCTCTTGATGGACGAGCCGTTCGCGGCGCTCGACGCGCTGACGCGCCGGACCTGCCAGGACGAGCTGCTCCAGCTCTGGAGCGAGACCAAATTCACCGTGCTGTTCGTGACCCATTCGATTGCGGAAGCGATTCGCATCGGCAACCGCATCCTGCTGCTGTCGCCGCATCCCGGCCGCGTCAAGGCCGAGGTGATCGACGTCGACAAGGTTTCGAACGAGGACGGCAGCGCCGGCCGGCTGGAGAAGGAGATCCACGATCTCCTGTTCGCCGGCGAAGCCACCGCGCACTGAGGAGCCTCTGATGGGCGAAGCCAAGATATTGCTGCGGGCCGAGCCGGCCGCCGCCAGTTCAGCCGCGGGCGAGGTCGAGCGCAAGCTGAGCGTGCTCGAGCTGTTGTGGAACGACGGCTTCGTCCGCAAGTCGGTGATCATCCTGTTCCTGGCGGCGGTCTGGGAAGCCTACGGCGTCGCTCTCGACAATCCGCTGTTGTTCCCGACGCTGCACGATACCGCCATCACGCTGTTCGACCGCGTCAAGGACGGCACCATTCCGATGCGGGCCTGGACGTCGCTGAAAGTGCTGTTCATGGGCTATTCCGCCGGCATCGTGCTCGCCGCGATCTTCACCGTGCTCGCGATCTCCACTCGGATCGGCACCGACTTCCTCGAGACGGTGACGGCGATGTTCAATCCGTTGCCGGCGATCGCGCTGTTGCCGCTTGCGCTGATCTGGTTCGGGCTCGGCAATGGCAGCCTCGTCTTCGTGCTGATCCACTCGGTGCTGTGGCCGGTCGCGCTCAACACTCATTCCGGCTTCAAGAGCGTGTCCAACACGCTGCGCATGGTTGGCCGCAATTACGGCCTGCGCGGATTGCCCTATGTGGCAAAGATCCTGATCCCCGCGGCGTTCGGCTCGATCCTGACCGGTCTCAAGATCGGCTGGGCCTTTGCATGGCGCACGCTGATTGCGGCCGAGCTGGTGTTCGGCGTGTCGTCGGGGCAGGGCGGCCTCGGCTGGTTCATCTTCGAGAACCGCAATCTGCTCGACATACCCGCGGTGTTCGCGGGCCTCTTGACGGTGATCATCATTGGGCTCTTTGTCGAGAACCTGATCTTCCGCGCCATCGAGCGGAACACCGTGCAGAAATGGGGCACCCAATCATGACCAAGAAGAAAATAGCGCCCGACCAGCTCCGCAGCGCGCGCTGGTTCGCGCCCGACGATCTCCGCTCGTTCGGCCACCGCTCCCGCACCATGCAGATGGGCTACGCGCCGGAGGAGTGGAAGGACCGCCCGATCATCGCGATCCTCAACACCTGGTCCGATGCGCAGCCCTGCCACATGCACTTCAAGTCGCGCGTCGACGACGTCAAGCGCGGCATCCTGATGGCCGGCGGCCTGCCGCTGGAGCTGCCGGCGCTGTCGCTATCGGAATCGCTGCTCAAGCCCACCACCATGCTCTATCGCAATCTGCTGGCAATGGACGCCGAGGAGCTGCTGCGCAGCCATCCCGTCGACGGCGTGGTGCTGATGGGCGGCTGCGACAAGACCACGCCAGCGCTGCTGCTGGGCGCGACCTCGATGAACATTCCGGCGATCTATCTGCCGGCCGGCCCGATGCTGCGCGGCAATTGGAAGGGCAAGACGCTCGGCTCCGGCTCCGACGGCTGGAAATACTGGGACGAGCGCCGCGCCGGAAAGATTTCCGACAAGGACTGGCTCGACATCGAGGCCGGCATCGCCCGCAGCTACGGCACCTGCATGACCATGGGCACCGCGTCGACCATGACGGCGATTGCCGAAGCAATCGGCATGACGCTGCCCGGCGCCTCCTCGATCCCCGCTGCCGACGCCAATCACATCCGCATGGCCTCTGAATGCGGCCGACGCATCGTCGAGATGGTGTGGGAAGATCTGACGCCAAAGGTGATCCAGACCCGGAAGGCGTTCGAAAACGCCATTGCGGTCGCGATGGCGATGGGCTGCTCGACCAACGCGATCATCCATCTGATCGCGCAGGCCCGCCGCGCCGGTCAGGACATCGGCCTCGACGATTTCGAGGTTGCGAGCCGCAAGGTGCCCGTGATCGCCAACGTGCGGCCGAGCGGCGATGCCTATCTGATGGAGGACTTCTTCTATGCCGGCGGCCTGCCGGCGCTGATGGGCCAGATCAAGCCGCATCTGCATCTCGACTGCATCACGGTGACCGGAAAGACGCTGGCTGAGAATATCGAGGGCGCCGAAGTCCACAACGACGACGTGATCCGCGGAATCGACAACCCTATCTACAAGGAGGGCGCGCTCGCCGTGCTCAAGGGCAATCTCGCGCCCGACGGCTGCGTGATCAAACCTAGCGCCTGCGCGCCGCGCTTCCTCAAGCACACCGGACCCGCGCTGGTGTTCGACGATTACCCCTCGATGAAGAAGGCGGTCGACGATCCCAATCTCGACGTCACCGAGGATCACATTCTGATCCTGCGCAATGCCGGGCCGCAGGGCGGGCCGGGCATGCCGGAATGGGGCATGCTGCCGATCCCGACGAAACTGGTGAAGCAGGGTGTGCGCGACATGGTGCGCATCTCGGATGCGCGCATGAGCGGCACCAGCTACGGCGCCTGCATCCTGCACGTCTCGCCGGAATCCTACATCGGCGGCCCACTGGCGCTGGTGCAGAACGGCGATCGCATCACGCTCGACGTTGCCGCGCGTACCATCAATCTCGACGTCCCCGAAGCCGAGCTGAAAAAACGCCGCGCCGCCTGGAAGCAGCCCGAGCGCCGCTTCGAGCGCGGCTACGGCTGGATGTTCACCAAGCACATCAAGCAGGCCAATGACGGCTGCGACTTCGACTTCCTCGAGACCGATTTCGGCGCGCCAATCGGCGAGCCGTCGATTTACTAAAGGACGCACATGTCAGAACTCAGCGAAGCCACCCGCACAAAACTCAAATCGGTCTCCACCGCGACCGTCGCCACCGCGCTGTTCAAGCGCGGCCTGCGCATCCAGATGATCCAGGACGTGCATCCGCTCGGTGCCGACCAGCCGACCATGGTCGGCGAGGCCTTCACGCTGCGCTACATGCCGGCGCGCGAGGACCTCAACACCATCGACGTGTTCAAGGACCGCTCGCATCCGCAGCGCAAGGCGGTCGAAGATTGCCCTCCGGGCGCGGTGCTGGTGATGGACAGCCGCAAGGATGCGCGCGCGGCCTCGGCCGGCGCCATCCTGGTGACGCGCCTGATGAAACGCGGCGTCGCCGGCGTCGTCACCGACGGCGGCTTTCGCGATTCCGCCGAGATCGCCAAGCTCGGCATCCCCGCCTATCACCATCGCCCGTCGGCGCCGACCAACCTCACGCTGCACCAGGCGATCGAGATCAACGTCCCCATCGGCTGCGGTGATGCGCCGGTGTTTCCCGGCGACGTCATTCTTGGCGATGCCGATGGCGTCATCGTGATCCCCGCGCATCTCGCCGATGAGATCGCCAACGAAACCTTTGAGATGACGGCGTTCGAGGATTTCGTCACCGAGGAGGTCGGCAAGGGGCGCGGCATCTTCGGTCTCTATCCCGCCACCGATCCGCAGACGCTCACCGACTTCGCGGCGTGGCGGAAGAAGAACGGCCGGTAAGGCCAGCGCCAAACCAAGTCAAGAAAACGGGCCGGCCACATCAAGCGCCGGCCTTTTATCACCCAGGGAGGATTTTATGAATTTCACGCGACGCAATCTCGTGGCCGGCGCCGGCGCAGCAGTGGCGTCCACGCTTCTGGCCCGCGCCGCCGGCGCCCAGTCGTTCCCGTTCACTCCCAACCAGCGCTACCCCGACTCCGCCGTCCAGATCCTCGATCCCAGCTTCACAAAATACCGGCTCTACTCCTCGACGGTCGAGCAGGTCGCATCAGGCATGCGCTGGGCCGAAGGCCCGGCCTATTTCCCCGAGGGCGGCTATCTCCTGTTCTCCGACATTCCCAACAACCGGATCATGAAGTTCGACGAGAAGACCGGGCAGACCAGCGTGTTCCGCGCCAATGCCAATTACGCCAATGGCAATGCGCGCGACCGCCAGGGCCGTCTCGTCACCTGCGAGCATTCCGTCACCCGCCGCATCACCCGCACCGAGAAGGATGGCAAGGTCACCGTGCTCGCCGACAAGTTCGAGGGCAAGCGGCTGAACGCGCCGAACGACATCGTGGTGAAGTCCGACGACAGCATCTGGTTCACCGATCCCCTGTTCGGCATCAACGGCGAGTGGGAGGGCAAGAAGGAGAAGGCCGAGCAGGCCACCACCAACGTCTACCGCATCGCCAAGGACGGCAAGATCACCGCCGTCCTCACCGACCTCGTCAATCCGAACGGCCTCGCCTTCTCGCCGGACGAGAAGAAGCTCTATGTGGTCGAATGGAAGGGCACGCCCAACCGCAGCATCTGGAGCTACAATGTCGGCGACGATGGTTCGCTCAGCGGCAAGACCAAGCTGATCGACGCCGCCGACCAGGGCTCGCTGGACGGTTTCCGCGTCGACCGCGACGGCAATCTCTGGTGCGGCTGGGGCTCCAACGGCGCGCTGCAGGGCGAGCCGACCGATGTCGGCGGCCGCAAGGTGTTTCAGCTCAGGGCCAAGCCGGAAGATCTCGACGGCGTCATGGTGTTCAACGCGGACGGCAAGCCGCTCGCCTTCATCAAGCTGCCCGAACGCTGCGCCAACCTCTGCTTCGGCGGCCCGAAGAACAACCGGCTTTATATGGCGAGCAGCCATTCGGTGTATGCGCTGTATGTCGAGGCGCACGGGGCGGTGTGAGTCTTCGCCTCTCCCCGCGCTACAAGACCGTCGTCCCTGCGAACGCAGGGACCCATAACCCCAGGGAGCAATTTGGCGAAGACTTGCAGTTAAGAAATCTTCGCCGGTACTGCTTTCGCCTTCCACCGATACATCACGCGGTATGGGTCCCCGCGTTCGCGGGGACGACAGCGGAGGATGTCGCTACGGCGGTGGATGTGGCTACACCCCAGCCTCCGCCATCCCCGCCGCCCACAGCGCGAACGCATAGACGATCGCGACCTCATCCAGCCGGTCGAATCGGCCCGACGCGCCGCCGTGGCCGGCGCCCATATTGGTGCGGAGCAGGACCGGGCCGCCGCCGCTCATGGTGGCGCGCAGGCGCGCGATCCATTTGGCGGGCTCCCAGTAGGTGACGCGCGGATCGGTCAAGCCGCCCATCGCCAGGATCGCCGGATAGTCCTTTGCCGCGACATTGTCGTAGGGCGAGTAGGACAGGATCGTTCGAAAATCCTGCTCGCTCTCGATCGGGTTGCCCCATTCCGGCCATTCCGGCGGCGTCAGCGGCAGGGTGTCGTCGAGCATGGTGTTGAGCACGTCGACGAACGGTACTTCGGCGACGATGCCGGCGAACAATTCGCCGGCGCGATTGGCGACCGCGCCCATCAGCATGCCGCCGGCCGAGCCGCCATGGCCGACGATGCGTTTTGCGCTGGTGTATTTCGCATCGATCAGCGCGCGGGCGCTGGCTGCGAAATCGTCGAACGAATTCGTCTTCATCTCGCGCTTGCCGTCGAGATACCAGCCCCAGCCCTTGTCGGCGCCGCCGCGAATATGGGCGATGGCGTACACGAAGCCGCGGTCGACCAGCGACAGGCGGTTGGCGTTGAAGGAGGCCGGCATCGCCATGCCGTAGGAGCCGTAGCCGTAAAGCAGCAGCGGCGCCGTGCCGTCGAGCTTGAGCCCGCGGCGGTAGAGGATCGACACCGGCACCTCGGCGCCATCATGCGATCTTGCCGTGATGCGGGTGGTGACGTAATCGGCGGCGTCGTGGCCCGACGGAATCTCCTGGCGCTTGCGCAAGGTGCGCGTGCGCTTGACCATGTCGTAGTCATAGACTTCCGACGGCGTCGTCATCGACGAATAGGCGAATCGCAGATTCGTCGTCTCGAATTCGTAGGAGCCCATCGTATCCAGCGAATAGGCGGCCTCGTCGAAGGCGATGGCGTGCTCCTCGTTCGAGGCGAGATCGCGGATCACGATCGCCGGCAGCGCGTTGGCGCGCTCCAGCCGCACCAGATGGCCGGCATAGAGATCGAGGTCGATGAGGTAGATGCCGGGACGATACGGGATCAGGTCGCGCCAGTTCTTGCGCTCGGGCGAATTGAGCGGCGCCGTGACGATCTTGAAGTCGATGGCATCGTCGGCATTGGTGAGGATGAAGAGCTGATCGCCGCGATCGGCCAGCGAATATTGCACGCCTTCTTCGCGCGCCGCGACGAGGCGCGGCTGCGCCTCGGGGTTGGCGAGATCGATCAGCCGCTGCTCCGAAGTCTCGTGATCGCCGCCGGCGATCACGCAGAAGCGGCCGCTGGTGCTCTCGTGCAGATGGGTGAACCAGCCGGCATCCTGCTCTTCATAGATCAGCGTGTCGTCGGCCTGCTTGGTGCCGAGCCGGTGCCGCCACACCTGCATCGGCCGGTGATTGTCGTCGAGCTTCACATAGAAGAAGCTCTTGCAATCCGCGGCCCAGACCACGCCGCCATCGGTCTCCTCGACCACGTCGTCGAGATCCCTGGCCGTTGCCCAGTCGCGCACGCGGATCGAGAAATATTCCGAGCCCTTGGTGTCGGCGCTCCAGGCCTGCAGCTTGTGATCGTAGGAGTGCCGGCTGCCGCCGAACCTGAAATATTTGTGGTCCTTGGCGAGCGCGTCGCCGTCGAGCACGATCTCGCCGTCGCCGCCGTCGCGCGGCATGCGGCCGAACAGCTCGTGCTGTCCGCCCTCGCGAAACCTGCGGAAATAGGCGAACGGGCCGTCGGGCGAGGGCACGCTGGAATCGTCCTCCTTGATCCGTCCGCGCATCTCCCGCACCAGCGTCTTCTGCAGGGATGCGGTGTGGCCGAGCAGGCTCTCGGTGTAGACGTTCTCCTCATCCAGATATTTGCGGATGTCGGGATCCAGCACCTTGGGATCGCGCAGCACCTCCTGCCATTTCGCGTCCTTCAGCCAGGCATAGTCGTCGGTCACGGTGATCCCGTGCCGCGTGAAGGAATGCGGCCGGCGCGGGGCGACGGGGGGCTGGGAAGGCGTCTTGGCTTGTGTCACTCGGTCCTCATTCGTGTCCGACGTCGCTGCTTCGCCTCTCCCCGCTTGCGGGGAGAGGCCGGATTGCATCAAAGATGCAATCCGGGTGAGGGGGACTCTCCGCGAGTCCAACTCTCACCGTCCTTGCGGAGACTCCCCGTCACCCCGACCCTCTCCCCGCATGCGGGGAGAGGGGGAAGGAAGCGGCTCGCCGCGTTCCCTTATATCGTCCCGCTTCTGCGAATTGCCAGCACGACTCCGCCAAGCCTGCCGGGTTGTTGACCGGCCCCTTGTATGCTTTACGGACCAAAATCCCCGCCGCCGGTCCAGCCTGATGCTGTTCAATTCCTACTCGTTCATCCTGCTGTTCCTCCCCGCCGTGCTGGTCGGCTATTTCTGGCTTGGGCGGCGCAGCAATTTCACGCCGGTGATTTGGCTGGCGCTGGCCTCGCTCGCCTTCTATGCCATCGGCAACTGGCAGTTCGTGGCCCTGTTGCTGCTGTCGATCGGCTTCAATTACGGCGTCGGCCATCTCCTGATCGTGGCGAAGCTCGGTCCGTCACACCGAAAGGCGGCGCTCGCACTCGGTGTCGTCGGCGATCTGCTCGTGCTCGGCATCTTCAAATATGCCGGCTTCGCTGCCGAGAACATCAACACACTGTTCGGCTCGCATCTTGCGGCTCACATCCTGTTGCCGGTCGGCATCTCCTTCTACACCTTCACACAGATTGCCTTCCTGGTGGACGCGTACCGCGGGCGGGTCGCGGCCTATGCGTTGCCGCATTACGCGCTGTTCGTGACCTATTTCCCGCATCTGATCGCCGGGCCCATTCTCCACCACAAGGACATGATCCCGCAATTCGAGCGGAAGGAGGCGAAGTATCCGGACGGACATCTGATGCTGTGCGGTGTCATCATCTTCGCCATCGGCCTGTTCAAGAAGACCTGTCTTGCCGACGGCATCCAGCCACTGGTCGCGCTCGCCTTCGAGGCGCGCTCGCCGAGCTTCGATCAGGCGTGGTGTGGTGCGCTCGCCTACACGTTCCAGCTCTATTTCGATTTCTCGGGCTATTCCGACATGGCGATCGGGATATCGCTGATGTTCGGCATCTTCCTGCCCGTCAATTTCAACTCGCCCTACAAGGCGACCAGCATCGTCGAGTTCTGGCGCCGCTGGCACATGACGCTGTCGCAGTTCCTTCGCGACTATCTCTACATCCCGCTCGGGGGCAACCGCCACGGCCGCGTGCTGCGCTACGTCAATCTGATGATCACGATGCTGCTCGGCGGGCTCTGGCACGGCGCCGCCTGGACTTTTGTCATTTGGGGCGCGCTGCACGGCGCTTATCTCTGTGTCAACCACGCCTTCAACGCGCTGATGCCGAACATCCCATCTGTTCTCACGCGCCCGGCCCGCATCGCCGGAGCAGTGCTGACCTTCCTCGCCGTCGTCGTCGCCTGGGTGTTCTTCCGCGCCGAGAGCGTTGCGTGGGCGCTGCGGGTGCTCCGCGCCATGGCCGATCCCTCCAACATCGTCTTCGGCCGCGAGGAGATCGCGGCGCTGGTGCTGGTCGCCGTCTACGCCGCGCTGGTGTGGCTGGCGCCGAACACGCAAGGCATCCTGGGATTCGATCACGCTAACCGCCGGGTCGGCGAGAGCTTGCGGGCAGGGCGCATGCGGCCGCTGTTTCTCTATGGCGCATCGCTGGTGCTTGCATTCGGCATCTTGGGCATCCAGAGCCACAGCGAATTCATCTATTTCCGGTTCTGATGCGCAGGCCGTTCACCAGTCTCAAGCGTCTTCTGCTCGCGAGCGTCGCATTCGTGCTTAGTGCGGCCGTGCTCACCTACGTCGTCGATCCCCTCCAATTGTTTCGCCCCTCGCGCACCGCCTTCTATTCCGACGACACGCGCGTGCAGAATGCCGGACTGATCCGCAGCCAGTCGTTCGACACCGCCTTCATGGGCACCTCGCTCGCGATCCATTTCCGCCAGAGCGACATCGACCGTGCGCTCGGCGTTCGCTCGCTCAAGCTGGCGATGACCGGCTCCAACTCACGCCAGCAGGCCTTCGTGCTGGAGCAGGCGATCGCGGGCGGCGCAAGGCGCGTGATCTGGGCGATGGACGATTTCATCTTCGTCGATGCGGCCGACATCGAGGCCGATCCCTATCTGTCCGTCGATCTCTATCGCGGGACGGCCAAGGGCATCGCATCCTATCTGTTCAGCGCCGCGATGGCGAAAGAGTCCCTGTTCACGCTGCTGCGGTCGGTCCCGCCGTTGCAAGGGCCGCTGACCCGCGCGGCGCCGTTTCTTCCCGTCAAGTTCGCGTTCGCCGATGTCGACGACATCTACGCGCTGCCGCGGGATTTCGACATTGCTCGCGAGTACAATGCCAGGAGGACGCTCGCCGCCTTCGCCTACATCACGAGCCCGGTGCGCAGCCGTTTTCTCGGCGAAGGCTACGGCTATGACGCCATGGTCAGGCATTTCGAGCGCGATGCCGTCGGCCTGATCGCGCGCCACCCCGACGTGACCTTCGACATCTACTTCCCGCCCTATTCGATCCTGCAATTCGTTGCAATGCGCGATGCCTCGCCCGAGACGCTGAAGATCGTCACCGATCTGACGGCAGTCATTTCGCAGCGCCTGACACAGCTTCCCAATGTGCGCCTGCACGATTTCCGCGCGATCAAGGCGGTGACGCACGACCTCGAAAATTACGGCGACGTCATCCACCACTCGCCGGTCGTCGATGCGAAGGTGCTGCAGTGGCTGGCGAGCGGGGAGTATCGCGTCGATCCGAAGACGCCGACGGCGTCGCTGGATGAGCTGAAGGCGCAGGTCGAGGCGTATCGTGTCGCGCGCTGATCTTCCCCTCTCCCCCTGTGGGAGAGGGTGGCTCGCCGCGGAGCGGCGAGACGGGTGAGGGGTATCTCTCCGCGAATCGATCTCGAAATTGAGTTTGCGGAGACAACCCTCATCCGGCGCTTCGCGCCACCTTCTCCCACAAGGGGAGAAGGAAGAAAGGAGCGCTGCGTTCGCAGGGACGACAGTGGCGTTTGTGGCTGGCGCTCTACACCGCCACCTCTTCGCCGAGATACGCGACCGCCGCTTCCAGTCCGCCCTTGCCGTGCGGGATCTTCAGCGCGTTCAGGCCAATCTCGATCACCCCTAACGTGCCGAGCAACATCGGCGCGTTGACGTGGCCCATATGGGCGATGCGGAAGGCTTGGCCCGAGAGGTCGCCGATGCCGGTGCCGAGCACGACGCCGCACTTGTCCTTGCAATAGCGTTGCAGCACCGCGGGATCGTGGCCGTTGCTCATGGTCACCGTGGTCACGGTGTTGGAGCGCTCGCTCGCCTCCGCCACGTTGAAGCCGAGCACCTGGCCTTCCGACCATGCGCCAACCGCGCGGCGTGCGGCTTCGCCGAGCAGGCTGTGGCGGCGGAAGGCGTTCTCCAGGCCTTCCTCGTGCAGCATGTCGATCGCCTTGCGCAAAGCGAACAAGAGATGCACCGGCGCGGTGCCGGCGTATTTACGATAATTCTCTGTGCCCTCGCGCTCGCTCCAGCTCCAATAGGGCGTCGACATGTCGGCCTTCTTGTGCACCTCGAGCGCACGCGCATTGGCGGCGACGAAGCCGAGGCCGGGCGGCGTCATCAGGCCCTTCTGCGAGCCGGACATCGCAACGTCGATGCCCCATTTGTCCATCTCGAACGGCATGCAGCCGAGCGAGGCGACAGTGTCGACCATGTACAGCGCCGGATGGCCGCTCGCCTTGATCGCCTTGCCGATCGCCTCGATGTCGTTCTGCACGCCCGAGGCCGTGTCGACCTGGACCACGACGACGGCCTTGATGGTGTGCTCCTTGTCGCGGCGCAGGCGCTCCTCGACCTCGTGCGGCCGCACTGCGCGGCGCCAGTCGCCCTTGAGCACCTCGACCTCGGCGCCCATCAGCGCTGCCGCATTGCCCCAGCCGATCGCGAAGCGTCCGCTCTCCAGCACCAGCACCTTGTCGCCGCGCGACAGCACGTTGCTCAGCGCCGCTTCCCAGGCGCCGTGGCCGTTGGCGATGTAGATGTAGGACTTACCCTTGGTCACAAACAGTTTCGAGATGTCACTGAGCAGGCTCTCGGTCAGGTCGAGCATCTCCTTGGAGTAGATGTCGATCGCCGGACGATGCATCGCCCGCAGCACCTCGTCGGGCATCGTGGTGGGCCCGGGGATGGCCAGAAATTCCCGGCCCGCGCGAACGGTCATTGCTGTTGGTCCTTGTTGCTTGAGAACGGACTGGTGGGATTGCTGATTCACGTTTTACGCGCCGTGGACCCCCAAGAAAAGCACGCAAAACGCAGGTCTGGGGTTCTCATCTCTTGGTCTCGCGGCAGCCGGCGGCTTCTGCCTCCTCGACCGAGCAGAACCAGCGAGTGCCCTTGCTGATCTTCATCTTGATCTGGGTGTACCAGCGGCTGGTCGGCTGGTGAAAGATGCACTCGCCGGCGCTGTTGACGTTGCCCTTGATGGTGCAGTCCGGGGAAGGCGCGACCGGTCCCGAGGCCGAGGCGAGCAGCACCGCATGCGCCCCGTCGGGCGGCTTGGTGGCGCCGAGGATGGCGGTCTTCTTGTTGCGGACGCGCCAGTCCCAGGGCGCGATGAAGGCGCCCTGCCACATCCCGGCTTTCGCCTCGCGCGCAGCGGCCTCGTCGGGCTCGTAGTCCTTGGAGATGCGGGTGTAGGCAAGCGCCCAGCCGCTGCGCACCAGCCATTTCTGGATGTCCTCGCCGCCGACCTCGCAGCGCGCCACAGTGCGGCCGCGCCGGTCGATTGAACGGGTGTGGCAGACCCAGCTCTTGCCCTCGGCATATTTGGCGAGCTCGTCGCGCGCCGCGACGCCGCAGGTCCAGCGCTCGCTTTTGGTGTTCAGGCAGAGCTGGTCGACCGCAGGCGCGTCGATGCCGCCGAGCCGGATCCGCGTGTTGCCGATCACGACGGCATCGCCGGCGCGGACCTTGGCCATGCCGGTGATGTCGGTGGCCTCAGCCAGCGAGGGCAGGGCGAGCAAGGACAGCGCAATCAGGATTTTTCGCAGCATGCCGGTCCGCGTGTGATGAAAATCTCGATAGATCGCGCAATTGTGGTCGGCTTTTGGCCGTCGGGCCAGCGTATGCCTAACAGATAGGCTTTCAACTTCCCGTCATCACGGAAGGTCTCGTAGGGTGGGCAAAGCGAAAGCGTGCCCACGATGTCTTTCGTGGCGAGAGATCGTGGGCACGGCGCGAAGGGGCGCCTTTGCCCACCCTACGGCACCGTGTCTGAGGCACTCACCCTCACCGCCCCGTCATCGCCCGCTTCGCCACCGCCAGCCCCATCAGCACGAATGCGGATGTCACCTCCGGCCCGCCGACCAAAATCCGCGTCGGCGTCTTCATCTTGTTCCACTCATAGGCGCGGAACGGGCCGCGGCGGCCGCCTTCGCCGAGACCGGCGACGATCACGTTCAGCGCCGGTGCGAAGGCGCGCGGGTCGGCGCCGAGATGGCCGAGCGCGATCAGCGCCAGCGCCGCGTCGAACACGTTCATCTCAGCGGCCATCAGCTCGCCCTTGACGTAGGACAGCACGCGATGGCGGATGAAGTCGAAATCGCCGGCGGGATCGATCGCGGCCTGCGCGGCCAGCGGCAGTGCCAGGAACGCCGCATAGCAGCGGCCGAAATAGGCGCTGTAGAGCTCGGGCAGATAGTAAATGTGCGAGCGCGGATTGGCGAAGGCGCCGCTCGCCGCCAGCCGCTTCTGGAAGCCGATGATGCGATGCACCGTGGCGAGCCGCGACGGCGTCTCCAGGACTTTCCAGCGCGCGAGGTTGCGAAAGCTCACCTCGAGAATGTCGAGATTGAGCGTCGGATCGAGATCGTTGCCATAGGGACGCTCGCCCTTGAGATTGTCGATCCAGGTCGCGACGCCGCCCTCATAGTCGATATTGTCATTGAGCGGCACGGTCACGCGCGGTTCGTTGACGCCGGCGCGCACCTGGTAGCCGGCGTAGAAATCCAGCAGCGGCTGGTCGATGATCTCATCAAGGCAGCCGGCCTGCGTCGCGGCCGAGATCGAGCAGGCCGTGGTGTCGCAATCCGGCACGTAAACGCCGAAGCCGAGATCCTGCTTGATCTGCGCGAAGTAACGGGAAAAGCGCGGATGCGGCGGAGGCGCCAGCGCGGTGACGACGTTGAAGCGCGCGCCGTCGATGCCCTCGACCTCCTCGCGGCTGATGTTGACGCAAAAATTCACCATGTCGGCGATGGCGCGTTCGGCCGCAATCTTGTCGGCCTGGGAGGCGAGTCCGGTCTCGCCATAGCTGAGCAGCGCCTCGATGAAGAACGCATCGTAATAGGCCGAGCGGTGGCGGATCTGCACCGGTTCCCACATCGGCTCGGCGACCCCTCGCCAGGGCGGATTGACGACGGCCCGGGCTGGCGAGCGCGCGATGAAGACGCGGGCGAGGTTGAACAGCAGCGAGGAATTCTTGTAGCCGCGCGCGTTGAGGCCCGTGAGCGCCATGATCAGCTCGCGGCCGCGGAAATCAGGATCGCCGATCAGGTTGAAGGCGGCGTAGGTCGGCAGGAAACCGTTCTTGCGGTAGGAGCCGAGCAGATGCTGCGCGCAGTCGCGGATCACGCCGTCGATCTGCGCCTCTGGCGGCGCGGAGCCGGTGAACATGGCCGGCGGCGGCTTGGGGTGGTCGAGCGCGATGCTGTCGACGAGATCGGCGACCGGCTGGCCGACCGCCGCCCAATCGGGCTCGGCCTCGTCGCGGGCGCGAACCAGCGCTTGGCGCAGCGCCGTCAGCCTGGCCTCGTCACGCAGCTCGGGCAGTCCAGCCCGCCGCAGCAGCACCCGCAACGCGGGATTGCCGAGCGCGGTCTTGTAGAATTTGGCCAGATGCGGATCGCCGCTGGCCGTGACAGACAATACGGGGTCGCAGACGTCGTAAAGCGAGGGGCCGTCCTTCCGGGCGGTCAGCGCCCGGCAGGCGGCGCCGGCAAAATAATGAAGGCTCATGAAATACCTGGTCGCGGGGCCTTGGTCGGGGGCCGGCACGCTCCCATCTGCGCGCCGCCCCCTTGCCAAGTCGTTGAAAAGGCTACCCGGATTCGCAGGAAATACAAATGTGATGGAGGTCACGGAAAAAGCCGGCACGAAGGCTGCATGATCGAGGCTCGAAATGGGGTGCCAGGGGGCAAAAACGCACAAATCTAGCTTGGAGAATTAACGAACATCTTCAGTCGCTTAGCTCAATTTTTGGGCAATCTATTGCCGGGGAGGCGATATCCGGTTAAGGGTTTGTTTGGTGCGGCGCCGCAAATTGCGCGCAATTCGGGGGCACATCCCCGGCCAATCCCTCAAACCTAAAGACGCTATCGCGCTACTCAAACAGTGTGCGCGCGCTTGGCTGGTCTTTGGCACTGACAGGAATGAAGCGAGATGAATGTTAGGCAGCTCGACATTTCCCGACGCACGATCGCGTTGGCCGCGGCCCTCATCGGCACGGTGTCGCTCGTGATCGGCGCCCATGCTGCTCTGAACATGCGCGCGATCGACGCCGCCAAGGCCGTCTCGACCGACCAGATCACGGGCTCGATCGCCCAGACCTCGCGCCTCGCCCTCGTCATCGGCAATGGACATTATCCCGACGCCAGCGCGCCGCTGACGCAGTCGATCAACGACGCCCGCGCCCTCTCCTCGTCCCTGCGCAAGAACGGTTTTGACGTCGACATGGTGGAAGACGCGACCAAGGACGACATGGTTCGCGCCGTCAATCGCCTGAAGTCCCGGATCAAGCGCGACACCGTCGTCATGCTGTTCTTCGGCGGCTACGGCGTGCAGGCGGGACGCGAGAGCTACATGCTGCCGGTCGATGCCGTGATCTGGAAGGAAAGCGACGTCCGCCGCCAGGGCGTCTCGATCGACGGCGTGATCGACATGATGAAGGAGCAGGGCGCCAAGGCCAAGCTCGTCGTCGTCGATGCCTCTCGCCGTAACCCTTACGAGCGTCGCTTCCGCTCCTACAGCCACGGCCTCGCGCCGATCAACGCGTCCGACAATGCGCTGATCCTGTCCTCGGCTTCGCCCGGCAAGGTCGTCGACGACGGCAAGGGCGAGCACAGCGTGCTGGTCAGCGAGTTCCTGAACAACCTCAGTGCGAAGGGCAGCGCCGAAAGCGTCTTCAACAAGACCCGCGTCGCCATCTCCCGCGCCAGCGAAGGCGATCAGGTCCCGACCGTGTCCTCCTCGCTGCTCGAAGACGTCCATTTCGGCGAAGCCGGCGGCTAGTTTTTTCGAGGGCGCGCGAGCTCTCGTAGGGTGGGCAAGGGCGCAAAGCGCCGTGCCCACCATTTTTCTCCGTCATCTCGATAGAAGACGTGGGCACGCTTCGCTTTGCCCACCCTACGAGATCGCCTGCTACTTCGCTGCTTCCGCGGCCATCACCGGGCGTACCGGATCGCCTTCGCGCAGCAGCGCGCCGGCGCGGGCGACGACGACATCGCCGACGTTGAGGCCGTCGCGGACCTCGATATTGCCGCCCGACATCAATCCGACCTCGACCCGCTTGGTCTCGACCCGGTTGCGGCGGATCACCTGCACCACGGTGCCGGCGGATGAATATTGCACGGCGGTCAGCGGCACCGCGACGTTGCAGCTCTGCCCGGTCTTGATCAGCGCGCGTCCGCTCGCCTTCAGCAGCAGCCGCTTCTGCGAGGAGATGCCGATATAGACCATGCCTTGCTGGATGTTCGGCTCCACGGTCGGGCCGATGCGGCGCACCTTGCCGTCGATGTCGCCGGCGCCCGCGATCCGCACGGTCGCCGGCTGATTGACCGCGAGCTTGCGCATATCGGTGGTCGCCACCAGACCGACGAGATCGTATTCGCTGCGCGCCACGATCGTGAACAGCGCCTCGCCCTTGGCCGAGGCCAAATTGCCGATCTGGGCGGTCGACGTCGCGATCACGCCCGCCACCGGCGCGGTGACCTGCAGGGTGCCGCCCTCGGGCAGCGCCAGCCGCGCCAGCACCTGGCCGGCGGTGGTGGTGTCGCCGGCTTCCGCCAGCACGTCGGTGACCTTCAGGCCCGGACGCTCGGGCCGCACCGACGTTTCCTCCCGCGCGATGATCGTGCCGGTGGCCTCGACGATGTCGGAGAAGCAGGACTTTGCGACTTTCAGTACCGTGACCGCCGGCCCCTTGGGCGCGTCGTCATCGGCGGCTCGAACCGGATATGGACCGAGGATGAGCATGCCGGCGACGGCTGCGGGACACAGGCTTCGAGCAACGGCACGGGGCAAATGACGCATCGGAAATTCCACGGGTTCTATGCCTCCAATCGATAGCAGATGGCAGGGCTGCGGACTACGGCAGCGTTGTCTCAAAAAGAAGGCCACGCCACCGCGGGCCGACGCAGCAAGCCTTTGATTAGTCGCGGGATTGGAGAACAGGTTCGCATTTCCCGGGCGGCGCGCCGCGGGTCGGCACTACTCCAAAGTGCCGTCGATCACGGTCCTCTCATCGGTCAACGGCGCAGGTCGCGGCGCGGGCGGTAAACGGCGCGTCAGCCGCGGCGCTCTCCCAGCAGCTTGCCGTTGGCCCGGTCGATCAAATGCAGGCGCGTGCAGGCCGGACAGGACACCGACACATGCGTGCGGTCGGCCGGCTCGTCGCCGAGCCGATGCTGCACGTTCATGCCGGTCTGCGGGCATTTGAAGACGATCTGACGGTCCATGACCGATGATATGACGACAAGGCGCGCTTTCCGAAATTACGGATGATTACGTAGGTCGGCGGCGGCGCTCCCTCACGGCAGGTTCAGGAACTCCACCCAGTTCGGCTTCTTGCCGGTGGGGTAGGATTTCAGCTTGGCCAGCGCGCCGCTGCCCTGGTCGATCGCATAGACCGTCATGCTGTCGGAGAGCTCGCCGACCGCGGCGAGGTAGCGCCCCGTCGGATCGATGTGGAAGCCGCGCGGCTGCTTCTCGGTCGGCACGCTGCCGATCGTGGTCAGCTTGCCGCTGGCCGCATCGACCTTGTAGGCGGTGAGCGTGTTGGTGGTGCGTTCGGAGGCGTAGAGGAAGCGGCCGTCCGGAGTGATGTGGATGTCGGCGGCCCAAGGCTTCTTATCAGACCCTTTTCCGTTAAAGCCCTCCGGCAGTGCGGTGGTGCGCTGGATCTCGTCCCAGGCGCCGCTCCTGGCCTCGTAGGTGAACGCGGCGACGTCGCCGTTCAACTCGTGGATCAGATAGACGAACTTGCCGTTGGGATGGAATACGAAGTGCCGCGGGCCCGATTTCTCCGGCACCTTGTGGGCTGGCGGATCGCTCGGCGTCAGCGTACCGGCCGTGGCATCGAACGCGAAGGCCAGTACCTGATCGGAGCCGAGATTGGTCGCGAACGCGAAGCGGTTGTCGGGCGAGGGCAGGAAGGCGTGCGCGTTCAGCCCGGTCGGGATCACCTGTTTCGGATCGCCGGCGACGCCGTTTGCAAGAAGCGGATTCAGCGCGACCTTGTTGCCGCCATAGGAGGCGCTGAACAGGAATTTGCCGCTGCGGTCGACGGCGATGTTGGCCATGCTGTCGGCGAGCGGGCCGCTGCCGATAGGGCTGAGCTGGCCCGTCTTGGGATCGATCGCAAAGCTGACCGCGAGGTACGGCTGCGAGCGGACACCGGCGATCAGCACGCGGCGGTCGGGCGTGATCGCGAGCGGCGTCGACGAGCCGGGCTTGTCGACGCCCTTGAAGGCGGCCGTCTGCACCGGAATCATCTCGCCGCTCTCGGTCATCTTGAACACGCTGATGTCGTTGCTGTCGGCGTTGCCGACATAGGCGAAGGTCTCGGCCATGCCGGCGTGGACTCCAGAAATGAGAGTGAGGGCTGCGAACAGGGTGGTGGCGATTGCAGCGCGTGGTGCTTTGGATGCGATGCGTCGGGTCGGTCTCAACATGGGCTCCTCCTGAGGGCCGGTCGCGGCCTTGTCGTTTTGCCGGCGAGGATAGCGGGCGGCGCGCCGCCGCACCAAATTCCAGTTGGGATTGATCGATGCCGAAATTGTATCGGTCGCGGGGGAGGGACTACCGCATCGCCGCGGTCCGGGAGGGCAGATGCGGGCTGGACGGATGCGCGGGTGGTCCGAGCACGGCCCAGACCGCGACCGCAACCAGAGCGGACGTCAGGATGGTCCAGGCGATGAGCCGTTTCCGCATCTGGTCGAATCCGTCGCTGTCATGAAGTCGCGGGGCACCCGGAATCGTGCACTGCAAACCGCGGCAATCCTATGAACTCGTTCACAGGCGAAAACGGCGGGCGCAAGGCGAACCAATGCCGCGCGAGCGCATTGAACCGGCATGCCCCGTGAAAACGATCTCGAAGGTAAGCCCGACATGGGCGGCAAACATGGCGGTCAAGCCGGCCAGCCCAAGTCGCCGCCGCGCCCACACCAAGGCGAACACGATGAGGACGTCGTGGCAAAGCGCCACACCGGCCAAACCGATCACGCCTCGCCGCCGACCAAATCAAAATAGCGCCTCGCCGCGCGGCCGTGCCGCGCCGCGCGTCGGGAACGGGGGCATCGCTGTGCCGTTACCCCGGTCCCGCGGGCGTGACAGATCAAAACGGAGGCTGGCTCGTGTTTTGGATTTATTGGAACACCGCCTGGTCGCTGATCATCAGCGGCATCATGGTCGCCACCATCGTCAGCCACCCCGACGCGGAGTTCGTCGAGATCACCGCGGCAAAACAGAAGCTCTGAGCCCGCGCGAGGAGTCGTCGGCGATGACCGCCTGTGACCCTTTGCGGACGCCTTGAAGCCTTGTCTCGATCGGCTTGTTCAGCTTCAATCGCCGGCGCCGGCTTTGGTCCGGCTTGGATGTGCCAGGGGAAATTGAATGAGCCCATCCGCACCCATCAGCGCCGCCGACGCGATCAGCACGTACGTCTTTGCAAAGGATGGCAATCGACCGCAGATGATGAGGGACGCCTTTGCCTCAGACTGCGAATTGGAGATGGTCGTAAAGACCGACGCCATCTCATTCCCAAGCTCCGCAAAAGGGCTGGAGCAAGTTACCGACGTACTGGTGACGAGCTTCGGCGATCAATACCAGAACGTCCGGACTTTTTGCCTCTCCCGTCCGACCTCACAGCAGCTACCGCGTTTCCGTTGCGATTGGCTCGTCGGGATGTCGGCAAGGCAAGGTGGTGCGGTTCGCGTCGGCTGCGGACGCTATGACTGGCGCTTCGGTTCCGGCCATGACGGCCGCGTCGAGAAGCTCGCGATCGAAATCGAAGTCATGAGTGTACTTCCAGCCGAGATGTCGAAGCCGATCATGCAATGGCTCGCGGCCTTGCCGTATCCCTGGTGTTCAAGCGCCCAGGCCTGCGAGAGTATTCCAGCCATTGACGCCTTAGAGCCGATCAAGCACTTCCTCACGGTAACGAGCGAGGCAAACCAGCAACCAAGAGTTTGTTGAGCAGGGGTGCGGCTCATCAAGTCCGGATTTGGCCTTAAAGCCAGACGTGGTGCCGCTAAGCCGCAACCGCCTGCGTCGCCAGCAGCTGCTTCAATTTCGCCGCCGGCACGGCCGGGCTGAACAGCCAGCCCTGCATCTGGCTGCAGCCGAGCTGGCGCAGCACCTCGCGCTGGGCTTCGGTCTCGACGCCTTCGGCGGTCGTCGCCATGTGGCGCGCGGCGGCCATGTGCACCACGGCCTGCACGATCGGCGAGGAATCTTCGGACTGACCGATGTCGCTGATGAAGCTGCGGTCGATCTTGATCTTGTCGAACGGGAAGCGGTGCAGATAGCTCAGCGACGAATAGCCGGTGCCGAAATCGTCGAGCGCGATACGCACGCCGAGCTCGCGCAACTGCTGCAGGATCGTCAGCGCCTCCTCGTCGTCGCGGATCAGCACGGTCTCGGTGATCTCGAGCTCGAGCCGTCCGGGCGCAAGTCCGGACTCCGCGAGCGCGGCCGCGACCTTCAGCGCCAGCGTCCGCGAGCGGAACTGCACCGGTGAGACGTTGACGGCGATGTGAATCTGGCCGGGCCAGGACGCGGCCTCACGGCAGGCCTGCTTCAGCACCCACTCGCCGATCTCCCCGATCAGTCCGGTGTCTTCGGCGACGGGAATGAAGTCCGCGGGCGAGACCATGCCGCGCTCGGGATGACGCCAGCGCAGCAGCGCTTCGCAGCCGGTCACGACATTGGCCGCGAGATCGACCAGCGGCTGGTAGTGCACCTCGAACTCGCCGCGAGCCAGCGCCTGACGCAGATCGAGCTCGAGCTGCCGGCGCAGCCTCGCCTTGGCGTCGTATTCCGGCGTGAAGATGCGGTAGGTGCGGCGCCCCTCCGACTTCGCCGCATACATCGCAAGATCGGCGCGCTTGAGCAGGTCGTCGAGATTGTCGCCGTGGTCGGGCGCGATCGCGATGCCGATGCTGGCATCGGTCGGGATGTCCTGGCCCTTGCAGTCCACCGGCGCGCGCAACGCCTTGAGGATATCTTCCGCCAGCGCCGACAGCTCGGCCGGATCGCGAGTACCGGCCTTGACGATGGCAAACTCGTCGCCGCCGAGCCGCGCGACGAGGTCGTTGCCGGAAACGCAGGCGCGCAGCCGGTTCGCCACCTGCCGCAGCAACTCGTCGCCGACCTCGTGTCCCAGCGAATCGTTGACGCCCTTGAACTCGTCGACGTCGATATAGAGGATGGCGAACGGCTTGCCCTGGCTGAGCTCGGCGACGCGCCGCTCCAGATGGCCGCGCAGCAGCACGCGGTTGGGCAGGTCGGTCAGCGCGTCGTAATGCGCCATATGCGCGATGCGCTCGTCGGCGCGGATGCGCGCGGTGACGTCGTCGTGGGTCGCGAGCCAGCCGCCGGCGGCGCCGGGCTGGTTCTTGATCTCGACCAGGCGGCCATCCGCGGTCTCTACGATGGCGCTCTGGGTGCGCCCGATATGGCTCAGAATGTCGTCGCAATAGGTCTCGACGTCGCCGTGGAACGAGCCGGTGTCATGGCGGTGCCGGATCACGTCTCGGAAAGTGGCGCCGGGCTTCACCACCTCGGGGGACAAGCCGTACATCTCGATGTAGCGCCGGTTGCAGACGATGAGCCGCTCGTCCTGATCGAACATCAGGAGCCCTTGCGTCATCGTGTTCATCGCGGTGTCGAGCCGCTGTTTCTCCAGCGAGAGCCGGTGCGTCACCTGGCGGAAGATCAGGGACAGCGTGAGCACCAGCAGGCTGATCGACAGCACGGCGATGGTGACGAAGAATTTCGTTTGCGTGCGCCAGGTCGCAAGCGTCGCATCCAGCGACTTCGTCGCGACCACGACCAGCGGCTCGCCGGCGAGCAGGCGCGAGGCGACGATGCGGTCCTTGCCGTCGATCGGGCTGGCGATCTGCATCGAGACGAAGGTGCGGTCGAACACCGCGATCTGCTCCGGCGTGCCCTTGCGAAAGTTCTGCCCGATCATCGCATCGACGCGCGGAACGCGCGCCAGCAATTGACCGTTCTGGTGATGCATCGCGATCGAGGATTCCTCACCGAGCCCGGTCGAGGCGAAGAAGGATTCGAGCTGCTCGGGCGCGATCGCGCGCGAGACCACCCCAAGGAATTCGCCATGCGGGCCGGACACGCGCCGCGCGAACACGATCGCCGGTCCGTTGCCGATCCGGCCGTGCACCACCTCCACGTCCTCCTGCGCGGTCGGATCGTTCTTGAGGCGGTTGAAGTAGCCGCGGTCCGCGACCGAGACGTCGGCGACCGGCCAGCGCCGCGACGAGTTGATCAGCATGCCCCTGGCATCGAACACATTGGCGCCGGCAACGTCGGCCCAGCCGCTGGCTTTCGCACGCAGCACCTCGTGCATGGCGAGCGTGCCCATCTCGCTGCGGAAGACGTCGGCGGATTCGATGCCGCGGCTCTCGAGCTCGGTGATGATGCTCTTCTGCAGCACCGCGAAATCCTCGAACTCGCGGTCGAAATGCCGGGCCAGCAGGCGCACGGTGTTTTCAAGGCTGTCGCGGCCGCTCTCGATCGCATTCTGCCGGAAGCGGTCGACGGTGAGCGCGGTGCCGATTGCGGTCGCGGCCATCAGCACGAAGCCGCCGACGATCAGCCATGTCAGTGGCGCTCCCCGCCAGCGACGGAGCAGCGCGCGCATGCGCGCGGTCCATCGGATCGATGTGCCCATGCAGCCCTCCCGTGGGATGCAAGGTGCAGCAAAACCGACAAGACCCCGTTACCAGCGAAGGTTAGGGAACTATGAATCGGAACGGAATCAGTGGGTTGGTTCCATCGATCGCGGAAGCTGCCGTAGGATGGGCAAAGGCGCGCTCTTCGCGCCGTGCCCACGACCCCTATCCGCATCATCCAACGTGATCGGTGGGCACGCTACGCTTTGCCCACCCTACGAGACCACCATTCACCGCTTGATCTCCCAGTTCAGCGCTTCCGCGTTGCCCTTGGCGAACATCTTGGGGACATCGAACTGGCCGGTCTTGAGGTCATAGCGGCATTTCCAGTCCGCGAGCCCTTTCACGGCGACGTTCTTCGGATGCTTGTCCATTTCGCCCGACAGCGAGATCAGGAGGTAGCGGTTGTTGGGCCAGTCAACGCCGAGCCAGCGATAGGCAGTTTCGGTGCCCTTCATCAGATTGGCCGAGATATGATAGTCGAGCTTCATCTTCTTCGTGTCGGCACGGCTGTGGAAATAGGCCCAAGCGAGATCGCTGAGTGATTGTTTCGTCGCGCTGACGAAGGCGCCGTTCTCGACATGATAGAGAAACAGATCCTGCGAGCCTGAGCCGGTCTTCTGCATCCGCACCAGCCATTGCGAGTCGCTGGTGAAGCGGAAGCCCGCGCCGTAGCCCTGCTCCGGCTTCAGCTCCGTCATCTGGTCGCCGCGTCGCGCCCAGACCTGCCATTTGACCTCGAACAGGTCTTCACTGTCCTTCATGTATTGCTCGAGCCTGGTGGCACCGTCGGGCGAGGTGAAGGCGAGGTCGGCATTGTCGGTGAGGACGAAGCCCGGCGGCGGGCCGGAGGCTGCGAGCGCCGGGGAAGCTGTGAGCGTCAGGGCAAGCGCCAGCCCGAGGGCCAGACCGAGCGCCAGATTTGGGGCGGAACGGCAAAATGTGGTCACGGGAAAATTCCTCAAAAAATGCCGCGATGCGGTCTCGCGAGATTTGACGCCGGCGGGGTGGCGCCGGTTCATCCCTGAGTGCCGGGACGGCGGTCTCATCCCATCGACCGTCTTGCTGCCGCAGCCAATTCGGCGCACCTTGCCCCCTCGGCTGATTTGCCATCCAAGGTTCTTTTCCGATGATGACCGCATCCAAGGCCTTCATTGCTCTTTGCCTGCTCGCCCTGGTCGGCACCGTGCTGGTGATCGGCCCGACCGAGCTGCGCCGCCTGCTGCCGGACGGGACCAAGACCGTCGTCGCCGCCACGCCCAAGGTCGAGGCCAAAGCCGAGCCCAAGGTCGAAGCCAAGGCCGAGCTCAAGCCGGAGCCGAAACCGGAACAGCCAAGGCTTGCCGCCGCCACGCCGCCTGCGCCCGCACCAGCCCCCGAGCCGAAGGCGGGCGCGCTGGCCGAGACCCAGAAGCAGGTCACGGCCGCGCTCGCCGATCTTGCACCGGTCAAGCCGCCGCCGGCGGTCGCCGACACCGGCCCCCGTTTCGACGTCGCCCGCGTCGACGATCACGGCGAGGCCGCGGTGATCGCGGGCCAGGCCGCCCCGGGGGCAACGGTCGAGCTGCTGCGCGACGGCAAGCCGCTCGATACGGTGACTGCCGACGCCTCGGGCCAATTCGTGATGACCCCGCCGCAGCTTCCCGCCGGTTCCTATGAATTGACGCTCCGCGCCAGAGCGCCGGATGGCACGGTCACGCAATCCAGCCGGACCATGCCGGTGACCATCGCCGCCGCGGCGCCGCCGCCCGCGCGTCCGGCACCGGTCGCGAAGCAAGACGTGCGGCAAGATTCGAAGCAGGCCGAGAAGCCGGACGACAAATCGGATGTCGTGGCATCCCTGCCGTCGGCCTCGCCGCACCTCGCCTCAACAGCCGAAAGGCCCGCGGTCCGGCCGAGGCTGGGCGGCGCGCCGAAGCCCCGGGTCATGGCGAGGGCGCCAGCGGCGACGACCGTTGCATCTGCATCGCCGGCGGACGCCCTCAGCGTTGCGCCGGCAGAGACAGGCAGCCGGGTGATCTCCCGCGGCGACAGCCTGTGGGCACTCAGCCGCCTCGCCTATGGCGACGGCGCCCGCTACGCCGTGATCTTCAAGGCCAACCGCGACAAGATCCACAATCCCAATCTGATCTATCCCGGCCAGACGTTTGTGATGCCGCAAAAGGCGGAGTGAGGGGCGGTCTTGCTCTTCCTCTCCCGCTTGCGGGAGAGGAAGCCGAGCGCCGATCCTGCACCACAGGCAATTGCCCAGCCTGAGAGATCAACCGCGACGCTTTGCCCTGTATCCCCAAGGAACATTTGGTTCCCCGGCGCGTCATCTCGATGCGACGCAGTGCGCGCTTGGCTGGGAGGAGGCCGAATTGGTCAGGTCAGCGGTTCTGTCAGGACGCGTGGGACTGGCGCTGGCGGGCGCGACCATCCTGATTGCAGCAGTGCTGCTGCCCGGTAAGGCTGAAGCGCAGTTCGGATTGCGTGGCGGCCCGTTCGGTGTCGCCCGTTTCGCCGTCGGCCACATGATCGGCATGTCGCGGCTGCGCCATTCCCGTATGGCAGTGCGGGGCGGCCGCTACCGCTCCGCTGCCTTGAGATCGCAAGATCCGCGCGGTGCCGAGCGCGGCCAGCCAGCCAACCCTTACGTCCTGCGCGCGGCGCTCACGGCGCAGGCCGCGCTTTCAGGCTGGCAAGGCGGCCGCCGCCCGCAAGGCTGGTGGCGTCATCCCGATGGCAGCTACGGCTGGGTCGGCCCGGTGTTCTGGCCGTTCGCGCATGACGACCTCACCAATGCCGTGATCTTCGGCGATGCGACCAGCCTCTCGCTCTACGGCTATGGCGACATCTACGCTGCGATCTTTGCGCCCTACGCGGCCGCCGAGCTGGCCGCCTACACCGCGCCGCAGGGCAAACGCGCGCGCCGAATTCCGTCGGCGCAGAACGTTTGCGATGCCAGCGATCCCCCCGGCTTTCCGGTGGATCGCATCGCCGCCACCGTGCAGCCCAACGAATTGCAACGCACCGCGCTCGACGAGCTCGTAAATGCCTGGAGCGAAGCCCGCGACAGCATCCGTGCCGCCTGCCCATCGCAAGTGCCCGCGACCGCGGCGGAGCGCCTCGGCCTGATGCGCGAGCGGCTCGAGGCCATGATCAAGGCAACTGATGCGATCGCGCCGCCGCTGGCGAAGTTCACCAAGTCGCTCGATGACGATCAGAAGGCCCGGCTCAACGCTCTCGGCAATGAGCGCCGTGCCGCGCTCGCGGCCATGCAGCGCAAAGATACGAGCAAGGATACGAGCAAGGATGCGCAGGCCTCAAACGCCTGCGACGCCGACAGCGATCCGCGCTATGACGAGAAGCTGCAGCGGCAGTACGAGCAGCTCGTGCAGCAGCAATGGCCCGCGGGCGACATCGCCACCACGCTCCGCCTCGACGAGACCGCCCGCGCCCGCTTCGAGGTGCTGCAGGACACCACGCTGCGCACGATGCAGACGCTGAGCGCCTGCCCGGCGGAAGCCGCTGCGACTCCGCAGGCGCGCCTCACCGCCGCAAAGGCGCGGCTGGAGACGATGCTGCAAGCCGTGAACGGCGTCACCGATGCGCTCGACGATTTCGAGGCTGATCTGAGCGACGAGCAGAAGGCCGGCTTCGAGGCGATCGGGCCGAAGCGGGGGGCGTGATCAGTCGCACGCCCAGTCGAACTTCATGTCTTTGAAGTCGAGCTGCGCGTTGCCGCTGCCGAAATTGTAGCCGCCGAAATATTCCTCGAACTCGATGTAGAACGGGCTCGTCTCCGGCACCGCCTGGCACGGCCGCATCGTGCCGCCGAGATGGTTGCGGGCGTGGTCCTTGCACCAATCGTGCAGGCGGTAATTGTCGGCGGTCGGGACGCCGCCCTCAAAGTAGTAGTAGCACTGATAGCCGGTCGGCGGGTCGCGCGGAATGTGCGGGTCCTGCGGGGCCTTGCCGGCGTTGGGATCATCAGCGCGCGGCGTCAGCGCGATCGCGAGGTTCGCGGCCAGTTCGGCACGCGGCGGGCCGGCGAACATCTTTTGCGCGAACGGCGCGGCCGTCTCGAAGAAGGCGCTGGCGCCGCCGATATCGAGCCAGCGCGGCCGGTCGGCCGTCGCCAGCGCAAGCGGCGCCGGCGGTGTGGCGAACGGGCCGTCATATTCGGCCCTGGTCAGCAGCAGCGCAGCATATTCGTAGTCGAGGATATCGGTCATGCGCGACAGCCGCGGATGCGAGGTGCGCGCCTGCACGGCCTCGCGGATTTCCGGATCGTCGGGCGCGCCGCCGTCATTGTGATCGGGCGCGGTGGCAAAGAACGACACTGCGACGATGTCCTCGCCATGGACGCGATAATCCTCCGGCAGCAGCAGCGTGAAGCCGTGCATCAGCGGATAGCCGGTGACGGGATCGAGCGGCCATTGCTCGCTGCTGATGCCCGGCGGCAGGCCAAAGACCCAGCCGTGGTCACGCGCGCGATCGGCGGGACGGTCCAGCATCTGCAGATCATAAGCGCGCGAAGGCAAGGCAAGCGCCACAGGTGGGTCTCCATTGGAATCGCCTCGCCGTTAAGGCGAGGGTTAGTCGCGGGGAGCAGGGATATGGTTCGGGGGAAGGGGATTGTTGCCACCGCCGTCGCCTCACGCTCCGCTGTCGTCCCGGCGAACGCCGGGACCCATAAGCACAGGGAGAAGTTTGGCGAAGATGAGGTGTTCGGTACTTCTACCTCACGCAACCGATAGATCACGCGGTATGGGGCCCGGCGTTCGCGGGGACGACCCCGGAAGGGGCCCACTGTCCCCCGCGCCTGACATCGAGCGGATCGACGCCGCAAGTCACCGGGTTTGCTGTAAAGCTCCGCAGGCGGGCCCGAGTACGGCGTGTTGGGTGGTGTTCCCAGTCTCTCATAACCCATTGATCCGACAACCCCCGTCTACTGTGCATGGGGTTGTTTGCTCGGTATCAGAATTTGTCATTCGAATAATCCAAAATTCGCTTTACTGGAAAAACGAAACACCCTATGCTCCTCCCAACTCATCCCATGGTAAGGGACGGATCGCGATCGTCAGGGTTCGTGGGGTGGGGGGCGGTGGACGCGGGCGGCGTTGGCGCCAGAGCGGTCGCAGGGCGGGTTGTCCCCGTGAGCGATCAGCGGGCGCGTGTACGACGGTGCTTGCCTCGCGTACGGCAAAATCGTGTGGTCGTGACGCCCGAATATCCGGCGTCAAGTCTTGCAGCGGTGCGCTGGTCCGACCGGACCTGTGCATCCCATGAAAGCCGCAAGGCGACGGTGGCAAAGGGATCGTCTCACCGGCGAGAGCGCGACATAAGCCGTTTCAACCACTGCGCAGGGAAGGCCGGGCATTCGGCCGCACCTGTTTCTCCCCTGTGAGCGACTATCACGCACTCATGCACAGGGGTCTTGCGGGTGCCAGCCGGTGCCCGGTCTTCCCTGCGCCCTTCCATTTCGAAGGGTAGCGAGACCTAAGCAAAACCCGGGCGCAATGTGCCGCGGGATCGTGAAATGCTGTCGGTGAGCGATACAAGGGCCTGTAGCCCGGATGGAGCGAAGCGCAATCCGGGACTGCCGTCGCTTGTGGCACGACCCCGGATTTCGCTTCGCTCCATCCGGGCTACACCAGCGCCAACGCCAGCTTTACCCCCTTCGCCGCACCGCCGAGGCGTCCACCACGTTCTCGACTTCCTCGCGCCAGTTCAAGATCTCCATCGCCAGCACGGGGTGATTGAAGCCCTTGAGCTGGAGATCGTCGAGGGCGCGCGCTTCGACCCAGGGCTCGACGATGCCGTAGACGCGGCGGCTCACCACGATCTGGTTGGGCTTGGCTTCGCCGCAGAGGCGCGAGGCGAGGTTGGTGACGCTGCCGATCGCGGCATATTCCAGCCGCTGCTCGAAGCCGACCTGGCCGAGCGTGGCATAGCCGACCGCGATGCCGATGCCGAAGCCGAGGCTGTGCCCGCGGTTGCGCCAGCGCTCGGTCAGCGGGCCGATGGTGTCGCGCATCTCCACCGCCATCTTCACGGCGCGCTTGGTGTGGTCCTCGAACTGGATCGGCGCGTTGAACAGGATCATCACGCCGTCGCCGGCATATTTGTCGAGCGTGCCTTCATATTTGAAGATCAGCTTGCCGAGCGCGGCGTGATATTCGCGCAGTACGTTCATCGCCTCTTCCGGCTCGGTCGCCTCCGTGAACGCGGTGAAGCCGCGCAAATCGCAGAACACCACGGTCACCTCGCGGCG
The DNA here is from genome assembly GCF_013408065.1 of Bradyrhizobium sp. IAR9. Lineage (NCBI taxonomy): Bacteria > Pseudomonadati > Pseudomonadota > Alphaproteobacteria > Hyphomicrobiales > Nitrobacteraceae > Bradyrhizobium > Bradyrhizobium sp. IAR9. The sequence goes on along the minus strand of NZ_JACBZW010000021.1, from coordinate 68,100 downwards.
CTGGCTGGTGAGCAGCCCTTCCGGGCTGTCGGAGGAGGCGATCAGCTGCGCCACCTGCGGCGCCAGGAAACGCTCGAGCTTGCGGATGCGCTCGATCTCGCCGAGCTGGGTCTTGACGCGCTCCTCGAGCGACTTGTTCCAGTTCTTCAATTGCTCGGTCTGTTCGCGCAGCTTGTCGGCCTGGGCGCGCACGGTCTCGTTGGCCGTCTCCAGGGCGTGGCTCTTGTGGTCGACCTCGGTGAACAGCCGCGCATTGCGCATCGCCAGCACGGCCTGGTTGGCGAAGGTGCGCATCAGGCCGATGATGCTGGCGGCGAACTCGCCGCTCGCGCGGCGCAGCACCACCAGCGAGCCGAGCGTGCCCTGCTGGTCGACCAGCGGCACCACCAGCACCGAGTGGAAGCCGGCCGCGATCGCGACCTCGCGCAGCGGCTGCTCGGCGGCGGCGCCAAGCTCGGCGATCGCGATCGGTTCGCCGCTTTCGGCGGCATCGCTCAGGATGTTCTGGCCTTCGTCGATGGTGACATGGGCGCCGTCGGCGGATTTGTCGATACCGTTGGCCTCGACCAGTTTGAAGCGGCGCGTCTCGGCATCGAAGCCGTAGATCAGCACCGCATCGGCATGGGTGATCTCGATCGCGCGCGCGGCGATCGTCGGCAGCACGGCGTTGAGATCGAGCGAGGAGGCGACGGCGCGGCCGACCTCCTCCAGCACCTTCAGCTCGTTGATCGACTGCGCCAGATCGCGCGTGCGCTCCTCGACCTTGGTCTCCAGGTCCGAATAGGTCTCCTGGATCTGGCCGGCCATGCGGTTGAACTGGCCGGCGAGGTCTTCCAGCTCGTCCGAGGTGCGCACTTCGATGCGGTGATTGAAATCGCCCTCGCCGAGCCTGTAGGCGCCGTCGCGCAGCGCCGTGATCGGAATGATCATGCGGCGGGCGAGCAGCGTGCCGGCGAGGATCGCGACCATGAGGCCCATGCCGATCAAGAGCGCGATGCGCACCAGCTGGTCGCGTATCGGCGTCAGGGCCTGCGTGGTCGGCTGCTCGAACAGCACGCTCCAGCCGAGTTTCGGCACCGTGCTCGCGGCGCTCATCACCGCATGGCCGTTGAAGTCGGTGCCCGAACTGTCGCCCTCATGGCCGGGCGCGATCGCGGCCGCCACCTGCGGCAGCTTCGACAAATCCTTGCCGACATCCGGCCCTTTCGACGACGTCGCCAGCACGCGGCCGCGGGGGTCGACGACATAGGCGAAGGCGGCCTTGCCGACCTGCGCGTCGGACAGGAAGTCGGAGAGAAAGCTGAGGTCGATCTCTGCCACGGTGACGCCGGCATTGAAGCCGGAATGCGCCACCGAGATCGACATGAACGGCGTCCGGTCGGCGAACCAGGCCGGCGCATAGCTGACGCCGCGGGCGACGGTGTCGGTGAAGCGCATGTCGCGGGAGAGGTCGGCGTTGCTCCCGGTCGTGGTCGACTGGCGCGAGACGCGCAGCACCTCGCGGCCCTCGCCGTTGAGCTGGAACAGCTGGTTGACGACCGAGACCTGGTGCAGCAGCGATGCGTAGTCGGCACGGCGCTTTTCGAGGGTGTCCTGGCTCGCCCGCGTCACCCAGCTGATCTGGCGATCGAGCTCCGAGATCGACTGCTCGATCCGCCGGGCGGCGGCTTGCGCCTTGTCCTCCAGCCCGTCGGTCAGCTGGGTCTTGGTGGCGCGGTAGGAGATCCAGGTCTCCATCGCGCCGTTGACGGCGAGCACGAACACGACGAGGCCGACGAGGGAGACGACGTATTTGGCGAACAGGCCCTCGCGCAGAAACCGTGTCTTGTCGTTCGCTCCTGCCATCCCGATCCTCTCGCGCCGCCATCGACGCCGGCGCTCACGGGCCGCGCAGGCCCTTCCCGGCCGTTCTATCACAATTTGGGCCAAAGGACCGCCGCGCGGGCCGGGGACCGGCCGGCGTGGTTACTCCCTGTGGACGCGGGGGCCGGCGAAAGGCCGGTGAGTTGCCTCATCCGTTCGGAGGAAGCCGGTGGCGGGGAAGCTGATGTAAGGGGATTGCCGTGGAGCTAAGCCCGCCAATCCGCCAATCACCGGTTAAAGAGTTGCCGCAGCACGTCGTTCATTGGCTGACTGTCCTGCTGCGCGACCGGCGGGTCCGCAAGGGCCGGAGCCGCGGGCGAGGCCTGCGGCGCGGGCGTGGAGGGCGTTGCCGGCAGGCTGCGGCTGCGGCCACTGCCCGGCGCGGCGCCGGTGCTGCTTCCCGCGCCGCTGGACAGCCCCTGCTGAATCAAATTGCCGATCGCCTCGCCCAGTGGGCCGCCGAGCAGATTGTTCTGGCCCGGCTGCTGGGCTTGCGGATTGGCGTTGCCGGCCGCATTGCCGCCGGGCGCAGTCGTGCCGCCGAGACCGAGGCTGCCCAGAATGTTGCCGAGCCCGGCGCCATCAGGACCGAACAGGCCCTTGCCCATCTCGCGCAGCTTGGCATAGGCGGCATCCGGATTGTCCAGCATGCCGGCCATGTCGGGGTAGATCTTGGGCTGCGACCAGCTGCCCTGGATCATCACGGGAATGCCGAAGCCGACCGGCTCATTGGCGCGGCCCTGACCTTCGGTCGTCATCACCAGCTTCGGCTCGACGCGAAAACCCATCATCTTGGTGTCGAGGGCGATGGTGCCCGCGCCGGTGACGCGCACCAGCGGCCCGATCAGGTTGAGATCCGTCGTCACGGCCTGGCCCTTGTCGATGCGGAACGAGGCCGAAAGCTGCGACAGGTCGGTGCTTTGCTCCTGGCCGGCATTCTGGTTGTCCTGCCAGCCGGACAGCGTGCCCGATGTCAGCGAACGGATCATCTGCGCGACATTGATGCCGCGGATGGCGCCGTCCTGGAAATTGACGAAGGCCGTGCCCTGCATGTTCGCCATCAGCGCGCGCTGGCTGGTGCCCGCGCTGCGCAAGGCGAGCTTGGCCTGCAGCTTGCCGTCGATGCGGTCGAATTCGGCGAGGCTCTGAAGCAGCGGCAGCGCACGCACGCCGACGAGATCGGAATGCATGGCAAAGCTCGACGCGCCGGTGGTTGCATCGAGGATCACCTCGCCGGAGACCTGGCCGCCATAGGCGCCGAGATTGGCGGTCCCCGCCTTCAGCACCCCGCCGGCGAGCTTCGCATCGACCGCCAGAGGCGCGATGCGGGCATCACCGATCACGGCTTCGTTCGCGGAGATCCGCACTTGCGCATCGACATAATTGAGCCCGGAGACGTCGATCGGCGCATTGCTCCAGGGCTGCCCGGCGGCGCCCTCCGGCGATTTCGCCAGCGGAATCGCCAGCCGCTGGAAGTCGAGGTCGAGCTTGACCAGCGGCTTGCTGGCAATGTCGACCGAAGCCCAGCCGTTGAATGTGCCATCGCCGAGCCGGCCATTCACGCCGTTGATCATCACGACGTCGCCGTTCATTCGCATCTCGGCATGACCGTTGAGCTGAGACTTCAACACGTCGGGCATGTCGATGGCGAAATCCACCGGGATCGTCGGCCGGTCGGCCGGCGGCGCCGGCGTGGTCGCCTTGATGTCGAACTTGGTCGGGTGGTCGCCGACGCGCGCGGTGCCAGTGACATTGACCTTGCGGTCGCGGCCGATCGTCGCGTCGGCGTTGATGGCGCTGATGCGGCCCTCGACGCGGTCGCGCACGCGCGAGAATGCGACTTCGCCGTCGGTGATCTTGACGCGGTCGATGGTCGCGCCATCCGCGTCGAGCGCGAGTGGCGGCTTCGACGAGCCTCCCGCATTCGGCAGGCGCTCCCGCAGCAGCGGCTGGTAAAGCACCGGATGGGTGACGATCAGCTCGCGGATCTCAGGGCGGCCCGACCACACGCTGGAGAGCGACATGTCGGCCTGCACGCTGTCGATCGTCAGGCGCGTGATGCCGCTGCGATCCCGGGGATCGGCAAGCGAGAGGTCGTTCAGGGTGACGTTCAGCGTCGGCCACAGGCTGATCTTGGTGGTGCCGTCGATCGACAGACGATAGCCGGTCGCGCTCTCGACGCGCGAGGCAATCGTCGACGTCAGGAAGCCCGAGGGGATTCCGACCACCAGCAGGAGTGCGATCACGATGATGACCGCGGCCAATGCCGCGCCGGCGAATTTTACTGCTCTCATCTCGACTTTCCACTGACGGACAATCGGCGTCGAATCCCGCCGGTTATCCATCCTTCGCGGCCGAGTTTATCCCCGGACGGGAAGCGGCTCCAAGCGCGTAAAAATAGTCAGGGGGTGCTGCAAAGTTATGTGACTTATGACACACTTCCCCGGCGCGGTTTTACGCGATCCTGATGGTGATGGTTTCAAGCGATTTGCCAAGCGTCTGACAAGATGACTGACCAGGACTTCACAAGGACATTGAAATGAGCAAGCAGGCCGAATTTGCGGTCATTTTGAAGATGAACGCGATGTTCGCGGATCTCGGTGCAGACGAGCTCCAGCGGCTGTCCAATCTCTGTCACACCCAGCATCTGGGGAATGGCGAGGTGCTGTTCCAGAAGGGCGATCCTGGCAACGCGCTGTTCGGCGTGCGCCGCGGCCAGGTCCGCATCGAGACAGGTGCCTCCGACGGCAGCCGGCTCACGCTCAATTTCATGGGCCCCGGCGACCTGTTCGGCGAAGTCGCGGTGCTGGACGGCCAGAATCGGACCGCGGATGCGACCGCTGGCGAGGCCAGCGAATTGTTCGTGCTGCGGCGCGAAGATTTCCTCAGCTTCCTCGAGCGCGAGCCGAAGGTCGCGATCAAGATCATCGCATTGCTGTGCCAGCGCATCCGCTGGCAGAGCGAGCGCATGGAGGAATCGATGCTGCAGCCGCTGCCGGTGCGCCTGGCGCGGCGGCTCTGCGCGCTGGCCGCCGATTTCGGTTCCGAGGTGCACATCTCGCAGGAGCAGCTCGGCGTCTTCGTCGGCGCCGCCCGCGAGAGCGTCAACCGCCAGCTCCAGGCCTGGCGCAAGGAAGCGATCCTCGATCTTCAGCGTGGCCGCATCCTGCTCAGGAACATGACCAAGCTGACCGCGATCGCGCGGAACGAGTAGGGCTCAGCCGCACAGCAGCCCGCGAATGCAGGGCTTGCCGGTGCAGACCCAGGGCCGAGCGTGATCCGCGTGAAAGCTATTGGGGTAACATAGCGCCTTGAAGGCGCCCTGCGTTAACGCGCCCCTCCGGCCACTCGCCCGAAATCTTACTCCGCAGCACGGTGGGCAACGTCTTTCGATGCCGGCGCCGCGCCGTGATGACTGTCCGTCTCGGCGTCCTCGCTGTGCACGATCAGCCGCTTGGCGAAGCGCCAGATCAGGGCGCCAAAATCGTCCATCACCATGAACATCGCGGGCACGAACACCAGCGACAGGATGGTGGAGAAGATCAGGCCGCCGATCACCGCGAGCGCCATCGGCGAGCGGAACTCGCCGCCGGCGCCGACCGCGAGCGCGCTCGGCATCATGCCCGCGGCCATCGCGATCGTGGTCATCACGATCGGCCGGGCGCGCTTCATGCCGGCGTCGATCATCGCCTCTTCGCGCGGCTTGCCGGCGTGAATGGCTTCGATCGCGAATTCCACCAGCATGATCGCGTTCTTGGTGACGATGCCCATCAGCATCAGAATGCCGATCCACACCGGCGTGGTCAGCTGCTTGCCGGTGAGGAGCAGGGCCGCGATCGCGCCGCCGATCGAGAGCGGCAGCGAGAACAGGATGGTGATCGGCTGCAGGAAGGTGCCGAACAGCAGCACCAGCACGGCGTAGACCATCATCAGGCCCGCCGTGATAGCGGTGGCGAAGCCGTCGGACAGCTCGTTGAGGCTTTCGGCGTCGCCGGAGGGAGAGACCTTCACGCCCTTCGGCCGGCTCTTCATCACCGGCAGATCGTAGATCTTCTTGGTGGCGTCGCCGAGTGCGGCGGAGCCGACGAGGTCGGCGGCGACCGTCGCCTGCCGCTCGCGATCGTAGCGGTTGATGCTGGTCGGGCCCTGGTCGAGCTTGACGTCGGCGATGACCGAGAGCGGCACGCCGCCCTTCTCGCCGTGCTCGCCGAGCGGCACGCGCAGCTGTTCCAGCGTCTTCAGATTGCCGCGCGCGGCATCCTCGAGCTGCACGCGGATAGGCACCAGACGGTCGCCGACGTCGAACTTGGCGAGGGCGGGTCCGACGTCGCCGATGGTGGCGACGCGGATGGTCTGCGACAGGCTTTCGGTCGAGACGCCGAGCCGCGCCGCGAGATCGGCGCGCGGTTCGACGCGCAGCTCGGGCCGCTCCAGCGTGGTTTCCGAGATCACGTTGGAGATGGTCGGAATCCGCTTCATCTGCGTCGCGAGCTCGCTCGCGAAATTGTTGACGATGTTGGCGTCGACACCGGTCACGACCAGCGAGATGGCGCGCAGACCGTTCTCGTCGAGGAACCAGAAGCGGATGTCTGGAATGTTCTCCAGCTCCTGGCTGATCGAGAATTCGAGCTCGCGCTGGGTGATGTCGCGGGCATCCTTGGGCGTGTAGTTGATGATCAGTGCGGCGCGCCGGACTTCCTGGGTGCCCGGCGGGACGCGCCCGCCGTCGACGAAGATGCTCTTCACCTCGGGCCGCTTGCGCAGCCGCGCGACGATGTCCTCGGTGACCTTTTCGGTATAGGCAAGCTGGGTGCCCGGCGGCAGCTCGAGGGCCAGCAGTGAGCGCGAACTATCCTGCGCCGGCAGAAAACCCTGCGGCAGCAGTGTAATGCTCCAGATCGAGGCGGCGAAGATGCCGAAGCCGACCAGCACCGTGATGAAATAGTGTTTTACCGACCAGGCCACGATCCGGTGATAGGCCCGCAGCACGCGGCCGGGCGGCGGTTCTTCGTGAGTGCCGGGCTTGAGGAAGTAGGCGGCGAGCACCGGCGTGACGAAGCGCGCGGCGAGCAGCGAGAAGAACACCTGCACCGAGACGGTGATGCCGAACTGCTTGAAGAACTGTCCGGCGATGCCCGACATGAAGCTCGCCGGTGCGAAGATCGCGATGATGGTGAGCGAGATCGCGATCACCGCGAGGCCGATCTCGTCGGCGGCTTCGAGGGCGGCACGATAGGGCGACTTGCCCATGTTCATGTGCCTGACGATGTTCTCGATCTCGACGATGGCGTCGTCGACCAGAATACCCGTCGATAGCGTAATGGCGAGGAAGCTGACGAGGTTCAGCGAGAAGCCGAGCAGGTCCATCGCCCAGAACGCCGGGAAGATCGACAAGGGCAGCGAGATCGCGGCGATGATGGTGGCGCGCAGGTCGCGCAGGAACAAGAGCACGATGACGACGGCGAGGATGGCGCCTTCGAACAGGGTCGAGATCGCCGCGTGGTAATTGCCGTTGGTATATTCGACCGAGGTGTCGATCACCTTCAGGTCGACGTCGGGATAGGCGGCCTTGAGTACGTCGATGCGCTTCTGCACGGCCTCGGCCACCTTGACGTCGCTGGCGCCCTTGGAGCGCTTGATACCGAGCGCGACGATCGGCTCGCCGTTGAAGCGGGCGAAGGTGCGGCGGTCGGCGATGGTGTCAGTGACGGTACCGAGGTCGTCGAGCCGGACCTCGCCGCCGCCGAACAGCGGGATCATGGTGCCGGCAAGGTCGCTCAGCGTCTTGGCGCCGGCGAGCGTGCGGATCGCCTGGTCGTTCTTGCCGATCTCGGCGCGGCCGCCGGCGACGTCGACATTGGTGCCGCGCAGGCTCTGGCTGACATTGACCGCGGTCAGCCCCATTGCCTGCAAACGGTCGGGATCGAGCGAGACCAGAATTTCGCGCTCGACACCGCCGATGCGCTCGACCTGGGCGACGCCGCGCACGCCTTGCAGTGCGCGCTTGACCACGTCGTCGACGAAGTAGGAGAGCTGCTCCGGCGTCTTGCCGGGCGAGATCGCGGCATAGGTGACGATCGGCAGGCCGATGACGTCGACGCGCTGGATCAGCGGCTCGGTGACGTTCTGCGGCAGGTTCGAGCGCACACGCGTCACCGCGTCCTTGACGTCGTTGAGCGCGCGGTCGGTGTTGGTCTCCAGCGCGAACTGGATGGTGGTGACCGACACACCGTCGGTGATCTGTGAGGTAATGTGCCGCACGCCCTCGACGCCGGAGACGGCGTCTTCGACCGTCTTGGTCACCTGCGATTCGAGCTCGGCGGGCGCCGCGCCGAACTGCGACACCACGACCGAGATCACGGGAATGTCGGCCGAAGGCAGCCGCGTCACCGCGAGCTTGGTGAAAGACACCCAGCCGAGGATCAGAAGAATGATCGAGAAGACGACCGACGGCAGCGGATTCCGGATCGACCAAGCCGAGATATTGAGAGCCATCAGCGTACCCGCGTGCGATCGAGTTCATCGGCGAACATGGTCTTGATCTGGTCGCCGTCATGGAGCGAAGAGCCGGCGTCGGCCACGACGATTTCGCCGACGTCGAGGCCTTCCAGGATTTCCGTCGCGTTGTCGGACGAGAGCCCGACCCGCACCTTGCGCGTCTCGATGATGTTGCCCTTGACGACCTGAATGGTGAGATGGTCGATCGCGGTCTTGGGGATCGAGACGCCGCAGCTTCGCTTGGCGTCGATAGAGGCGCGGGCGAACACGCCGACCTTCAGCGACGGATTGTTGGTGACGCTGATGCGGACGCGGCCGAGCTGCGTGGCGCGGTCGATCTCGGGCGCAACCAGCCGGACCCGGCCGATCAGATCGGGCGCGTCATCGCGGCTGATGCGCACGGTGGCGCCGGAGTTGAGCTTGGGCATGTGCACCGCCGGAACCTGAGCATCGAGCTCGATCTCGTTGTTGACGGCGATGCGGAACATCGGGCCGGCCTGCGGGGAAGCAGGCGCGCCGACGATGGTGCGGACCTCGGTGATGAGGCCCGGCGCAGGTGATTTCAGCGAGATCGGACCTTGCGGACCGGGTCTCTGCGGCTGGCCCGGGATCTGCGGCGGCGCCGTCAGGCGCGCCAGCTCCTGGTTGTCGGCAACGACGGTGCCCTCGGTGACGAAGAGATCGGTGACCTTGGATCCCTCCTGGTCGGCGATGACCACGGCCTCGCGGCGCGGCACGAAGAAGCCGGTCACCCGTACAAGGTCGGAGAAGCAGGCATTGGTCGACTTCGTCACGATGACGAGCGCCTCGCTCTGCGTCTCCTTCGGCTCGGCGCGCTTGCGATGCTCGAACAGGTAATAGCCGACGCCGAGCGCGACGACGAACATCACGGTTCCGGCAGGCTTGAGATATTCGGAGAGGTTCATCGCCGGATCATCCTGGCCTGGCTCACGGCCATCCGCGCGAGGCCCATCGAGAGCATTTCCCTGAAACAAAGCGGCGTCCCGCAAGGCTGCGGGACGCGCTCTGGAAGCGAGACTTTACACCACATCACGACTTGTCACTTCAGAGGATTTTGTCGTGCTCACTTCGATGCGGTGGTCTTGTTTTCCATGTTGACGACCTGCACGCGGCGGTTGGCCTCGGCCATCGGCTGGCTCGGATTTTTCAGCTTGCTCTTGCCGTAGCCGACGGTGACGAGGTCGGTGGCGGAGATGCTGTACTTGTCGACGAGGTAGCGCTTGATCGCATCCGCGCGGCGTTCCGACAGGTCCTGGTTGTAGGTTTCGCCGCCGGCGGCATCGGTGTGGCCGGCCACCACGAAGGTGGAGCCCTTCAGGTCGGGACTGGTCAGCGCGCGACCGAGCGCCTGCACGGATGGCATCGACTTGGCGCTGATATTGGCGGAGTTGTAGTCGAACGTGATTTCGAGATCGATGTTCGGCTTGTCCTTGGCGACCGATGCGATTTCCTCGCGCTCGGTCGAGGACAGCGAACGCGTCGAGCGGCCGCGCACCGACTGGATCAGCTTGCTCTCGGCGGCGTTCGGCGCGGGATCGGCCTGGGGGGCGAGCGAGAGGCCGCGGGTCAGGGGCTTCTTGGCCGGCGGCGCCAGCGCGCGGACGATGTCGTCCTCGGTGACGTTCTTGCTGTTGCCGTCATCGCCGGCGAAGGCCGGCAGCGACAGCGCAGCGCCAAGAGTGATGATGGACAGAATCGCGGTAAGTCCCTTTGCAGCCGATTTCATAGCCAGTCCCTCCTGCGCAGCGAGCTCGCGCGGTTCGAAAATTCCTGCCAAAGTTCCTGCAATGAGCCCCCCGGGGAAGGCTGCCTGCGGCATCCGTTCGTTAGTCTTCCCTGGGCCGCCAGGGGTTCGAGGCGCCGCCTGCCTCAATTCAAAAAAATCCTAGCGCACTCCGTAGCTTGCGAACTCCTGAACGATGTTCGGATCCATCGCTTTGGCATTGGCGATATCAAGCGCGCCTTCCTGGGCGGAGCCATTGCGCTGCTTGGCGAGGCCGCGCCCATAAAGCGAGGAGGTCAGACGCGGGTTGATCCTCAGGGCCGCATCGAAATCGGCGATGGCATTCTTGACCGCGCCCGATTTGAGGTTGACGAGCCCGCGGCTGTCCAGCGCGTCGACGAAGTTGGGCCGCAGCCGCAACGCCTCGTTGCAATCCTTCAGCGCGCCCTGGAGGTCGCCGACCACGGTGCGGGTCCAGCAGCGGTTGTTCAGCGCCTCGACATCCTTGGTGTTGATCCGGAGCGTGTCGTCGAAATCCTTGATGGCGAGGTTGTAGGCGCCCTTGCTGGCATAGACCTGGCCGCGCCGGTACAGCGCGTTCACGTCATCCGGATTGGCGGCAATCTTGGAGGTCAGGCTCTTGATCGTGGGATCGTCGGCCAGCGCGGCGGCGCTCGGCCCGCTGTCGGTGCTCGGTGCCGGAGCGGGATCAATCGGTTTGACCGGCGGTGGCGGCGGGGGCAGGGCGGCCTCGACCTGCGGCTTCGGCGTGGGGGCCGGCGCAGGCGCAGGAGGTGGAGAAGCAGGCGCGGGTGCCGCCGCGGTGTCGGCCGGCTTCGGCGGCGGAGGCGGTGTCGGCGCCGCGGGCGGTGACGGCGGCGGGTTGTTGGCGACGACCGGCGGCGGCGCAGGAGGCGCGGGCGGCGTCGACGGTGCCGGACGCGATCCGCCGGCTCCCGGGCTGAACGAGAAATCTTCGGCCAATGAAGAGGATATCCAAGGCACCTGCTCGCCGCGCGAAGCCCGGGTGACGCCCATCTTGGTCCGGTTCAGCGTCTCCTCGGCCATCAGGTCGGGGACCCGGATTTCCTTCAGGAGCTCCTGGACGAACAGGCTGTGCTCGCCGCCGGCGTCGGAGACCACCGAGGCCAGCGCCGCCGAATACATCACCAGCGTTCCGTTCGGCGCGATCACCGGGGTCAGGCCGGCCGAGAAGCTGCGGAACCGGCGCTCGAACGGATTGCGCCTGCTAGCGTCGACCAGCGCGATCTTGACGCCGGCGCCGCGGGTGTTGAGCTCGCCGAGGACGGTCTCGAGGCTGAAACCGTCGCGGCGCACGTCGGATTCGGTCCAGATCTGCGCATCGATCGGCAGCATGTAGCTCTGGCGCGCCGACTGGATGCCGAAGCCGCTGAAGAACACCAGCGCCACCGATCCCGGCTTGATCTTGCCGTAGAGCTTGTCAAAGGCGCGGCGCATGCCGTCGCCGGTCAGATTCTCGCCGATCTCGACCGAAAAGCCGTCGCGCTTGAGCTCGTCGGCGACGTCACGGGCATCGTTGATCGGTTCCTTCAGCGGGGCATCCGCATCCGGATATTTGGCGTTGCCGATGACCAGCGCAAAGCGGTCACCGGCCGCAAGCGATGGGGCAGTCGGGACGAGCGAGACGAGCAAGGGCAGAAGAAAAAAGAAGCGAATTTTCATAATCAGCGCGGTCCAGCCAAAAAGGCGCCGTTCCCAGCTTGCGCCGCGGCGACCTTAACTTACGCTTCCTGCATTATCAGACCGGGGACGGGGGGCGTCAACTGCTTGGAGATTCGGCGTTATCGCGACGATTGACCGCAACGCCTGGGTGCGCCGCAGGGAGGATAAACAGGCTGTCATGTTTGTGCTCGACGTGATCCGGCTCGATCTTACCGGCGGACGTTAGGGACTCCATGGCGACGAAAATGTGATTGGTCTCACATTGAATGGCCTGCCGCCGTGATGCGGCGCGGCGTTTGACCTTTGCAGCGGAGAATGGCTTGGTGCGCAGGATCGTGCCGAAGATCCACTCAGAAAAGCAAAGCAAAAGCAAAAACCATGGGAAACGCCTACGAGATTTACGCCCTGCGCTATGCGACGATGTCGCCGCGCACCCCCAGCATGAACTTCCTTCAGCCCGATCCGCATGACAGTGCGGCGCAGGACCTCGACTACTTCGTCTGGCTGATCCGCGGGGGCGGCCGCGACATCCTGGTCGACACCGGCTTCAATGCCGAGGAGGCGAGCGCGCGGGCGCGCAAGCTGACGCTCAATCCGGTCGATGCGCTGGAGCGCTTTGGCGTCGCGGCGTCAAGCATTCGCGACGTCATCGTGACGCATCTGCATTACGACCACGCCGGCAATCTCGATCGCTTCCAGAATGCGCGCTTCCACCTCCAGGAGCGCGAGATGGCCTACGCGACCGGGCGCTGCATGTGCAACGGACTGCTGCGACATCCGTTCTCGGTCGAGCACGTCACGCAGATGGTGCGCCACGTCTATGGCGAGCGCGTCACCTTCTATTCCGGCGATGGCGAGGTCGCACCCGGCGTCACCGTGCACCGCGTCGGCGGCCATTCCGACGGCCTGCAGGTGGTGAAGGTCGAAACCGCGCGCGGCTCTGTGGTGCTGGCCTCCGATGCCGCGCATTACTACGCCAATCTGCAGCGCAGGAGCCCGTTCCCGATCGTCTACAATGTCGGCGACATGGCGGTGGGCTGGGAGACCATCGAGCGCCTCGCCGGCCACCCTGATCGATTCATCCCCGGCCACGATCCGATCGTGACCGAGATCTACCCGCGCGCCAGCGACAAGGTCGATGCCTGGGCACTGCACCTGCCGCCGTCGCGGTCGTTTGCGAAGTGAGGGCGAAGCCGTCATTCCGGGGCGCGCGAAGCGCGAACTATGGTGCGCAGTTGCGCACCTGAGAATCGCGCGCCACAATCTCTGGATTCCGGGTTCGCCGCTTTGCGGCGCCCCGGAATGACAGCGTCGGCTAATACGCCTGCTTGGCGTCGGCCTCTTTGCTGGTCTGGATCAGATCGAGACTCGCTTCGATCTCGCCGAGCCGGATCGCGAGCGCCGGGTTTGAGTCTCGATCGGCAATTCCGGTCTGACCTTTTCTTCGGACGTGTGCGGTCTCCGAGACGGGCGGCAGATATGGTTTCAACGAGTGCCGGCAGGATCCACACAAGCAACGATATCGCGGGGAGATTTTCGAGCCGCTAGCTCCGGGGGAGAGAATATCGCCAGGTATCCTCCGTCCCCTGCGAGCTTATATGCGGCGACCTCGCGATAGCCGACGGCAGTTAATTCGCAGCGCAAGAGCGCAATTGGCATGCCATGCTTCGACGTCGGAAGCTCAAGATCGACAATTCCGACCCGTGCACTCTGCTTCAAGGCGGGCGCGAGATTGTAGAGGAAGGCATAGGGTTGGGCTATCTCGTGGTACATATGCACAAGGATTGCGGCATCCAGTGAAGAAGCGGGCAGACGCGGGTCGTGTGGTTCGCCGAGCGCGAATTGCACGTTCGTCAACTTCAGAAGTTTTGTTCGCCTGGCGAGTTCGACGAGGTAATCCCGCGTGACGTCCTGGGCAACGACAGAGCCGGCGGGTCCGACGAGGTGCGAGAGCCTGACCGTGTGGTAGCCACTGCCTGCTCCAATGTCACCGACTGTCATACCTGGTTTCAGTTCAAGAACGCGTGCGATTTGACCGGCCTCATTGAGGGCGTCGCGGCGCTCTTCGGCGGAGCGGCGCGGGCTGACGATTCGAGCGATCGGGCGCTGCGGTGAGGGAAACTTGTTTGCAGCGACTCCGGGGGGAGCCAGATAACCCATGTCAACGGCGTATGCGCGAGTTGCGATAAGCGCCATAAGGAGCATCGCTATATACGCCACTGCCGTCACGGGCCCACCAAGCTTTCTCAACCGGACTCCCAAAAAGCCGACGTCTGCGCCTCCATGAGTACGCGTCCTAATACGCTTCTTTCGCGTCGGCCTCTTCGCTGGTTTGGATCAGATCGAGATTCGCTTCGATTTTGCCGAGCAGCACCGAGAGCTGCTTGCGCTCCTGCGCGGAGAGGCAGGCGAGGATTTCGTCTTCCCGCCGCAGCAGCTGCGGGAACAGCTCTTCGTAGAGCGCGCGGCCCTTCTTCGTCAGTTGCAGGCGGAATTCGCGGCGGTCGGCTTCGTTCTCGACCCGCTCGATCAGATCCTCGTTGAGCAGCGCAGTCACCGCGCGGCTGATGGTGGATTTGTGCGTGCGGGTGCATTGCGCGATGTATTGCGCGCTACAGGCATCGTTGCGGAACCCGAGCGTGGCGATCACGCGCCAGGCCGGAATGTCGAGACCGTGCCGCTCCTGGTATTCGACCGCGAGCGCGGAACTGACTTCCGCTGCGAGCCGGTTGAGGCGGAACGGCACGAACTTGAACAGGTCGAGCCGTGCCTTTGGTCGCACGGAGGCCTCGTCGGCTTCGCGTGCCTTCAGTGCGATGTCGCTGGATGTCCTCGCCAAGGAGCGCGCTCCGAATTCCAGTTGACGGCCGGCCGGCTCCGGTCCAAAATAGTTGCACGTGAGACTATCTAGCAGATCAGGCCTCTCCTGACCAGAGCCGAGGTTCGAGTATGGCGCAGGCCACGACCTATCAGGCCAAAGCCCAGTTCGGCTATCGCCGCCATGCCGATCAGGACCGCGCCGGCCAAGGCCCGGCCGAGCATCCGGTCGTGGTTGTCGGCGCCGGCCCGGTCGGGCTGTCGCTCGCGATCGATCTTGCCCAGCGCGGCCAGCGCGTCGTCCTTCTGGATGATGCCGACCGCATCGGCGAGGGCTCGCGCGCGATCTGCTTCTCGAAGCGGTCGCTGGAATATTGGGACCGGCTCGGCGTCGGCGACCGCATGGTCGCCAAGGGCGTGGTGTGGAGCGTCGGCCGGATCTTCCACGGGGAGTCCCTGCTCTACCAGTTCAACCTCCTGCCCGAGGACGGCCACAAGCGGCCCGCCTTCATCAATCTCCAGCAATACTACGCCGAAGCCTATCTGGTCGATCGTATTAGCGATCTACCTGAGATCGACTTGCGCTGGCGCAACAAGGTGACGGCGCTGGAGCAGCGCAACGATTCCGTCGCATTGACGATCGAAACCCCGGAGGGCGCCTATCGCCTGCACGCGCAATATGTGATCGCCTGCGACGGCGCCCGCTCCTCGCTGCGGCAGATGGTCGGCGCCGAGTTTGCGGGGCAGGTGTTCGAGGACCAGTTCCTGATCGCCGACGTCAAGATGACCGCGGAATTCCCGACCGAACGCTGGTTCTGGTTCGATCCGCCGTTCCATGCGGGACGCTCGGCGCTGTTGCACCGGCAGCCCGACGACGTCTGGCGTATCGACCTCCAGCTCAATCGCTACGCCGATCCGGTGGTCGAGAAGAAGCCGGAGAACGTGCGGCCGCGGATCGCGCGCATGCTCGGCCACGACAAGTTCGAGTTCGAGTGGATCTCGCTGTACAAATTCCAGTGTCGGCGGATGGACCGGTTCATCCATGGCCGCGTGATTTTTGCCGGCGATTCCGCGCATCAGGTCTCGCCGTTCGGTGCCCGCGGCGCCAATTCCGGGCTCGAGGACGCGGAAAATCTGTCCTGGAAGCTCGATCGCGTGCTGCGCGGCACCTCGCCCGCAAGCCTGCTCGAAAGCTATCATGCCGAGCGCAGCCTGGCGGCCGACGAGAACATCCGCGAGTCGACGCGCTCGACCGATTTCATGGCGCCGAATTCGCATCAGGAAGCGCGGCTGCGCAAGGCGGTGCTGTCGTTGGCCAAGGAGACCGAGTTCGGCAAGCGCATGGTCAATGGCGGGCGCCTGTCGGTGCCGTGCAGCTACGACTCCCCGTTGTCGTCGCCGGATGCAGATGTGTGGGGCGGCGGACCGTCGCCCGGCTGCTCCATGCTCGATGCGCCAATTGCCGAGCAGGCTTATCTGACGGACGCCTTCCGCAGGGGTGGAACGGACTTCACCCTGCTCTCGTTCAACAATGGCGCGGCGATCGATGTGCCCGATGGCATCAAGAATATTCGCATCGGTGGCGAGGGCGGACTTGCCGATCCCTCGGGCCTTGCCGCAAGGCGCTACGACGCCGCGCCTGATACAGCCTATCTGCTCAGGCCCGATGGCTATGTCGCCGCGCGCTTCCGCCATCCGACGCGCGCCACGATCGCGGCGGCGTTGTCGCAGGCTCAAGGTCTCAATTGAGGTTTCGCATGCCGTTGTCAACCAGCTCCAACTTTGCGCGGCCGGACGATGCCTTTCGCGCCATCGTCGAAGCGCATCGCGGGTTCACCGAGGAGCAAAGCGCCGATTTCGACGCGGCACTGGTGCTGATCCTCGCCAACCATATCGGCGACATCGGTGTGCTGCGTGAGGCGATCGAGCTTGCCAAGCGCCGTATGATCGACGGCCAGCAGCAACAACAGCAGCAACAACAATAGCCCAAAAGACTCAAAGGACGAATTGATGGCGAAGAACTTCGCATCCACCGGTGACCTCTCGGAAAAGAAAATCACCTTCTCCGAGATCGGCACCGATCTCTATGCCTTCACCGCCGAGGGTGATCCAAACACGGCCGTGATCGTCGGCGACGACGGTTGCCTGGTGTTCGACGCGCAGGCGACGCCGGCGATGGCCAACAAGGTGATCGAGCGCGTCCGCACTGTGACCGACAAGCCGATCAAATATGTGGTGCTGTCGCACTATCATGCCGTGCGCGTGCTGGGCGCCTCCGCCTACAAGGCGCAAGGCATCGTCGCCTCGCAGGAGACCTATCGGCTGATCGAGGAGCGCGGTAAGCAGGATTGGGATTCCGAGTACGGCCGCTTCCCGCGGCTGTTCCAGGACGCGCAAAGCATCCCCGGCCTGACCTGGCCGACGCTAACGTTCGAAGGGGAGATGTCGATCTATCTCGGCAAGCGCGAAGTGCGGCTGATGCAGCTCGGGGCCGGCCACACCTCCGGCGATATCGTCGCCTGGGTGCCCGATGCCGAAGTGATGTTCTCCGGCGATCTCATCGAATATCACTCGGCCTGCTATTGCGGCGATGCGCATCTGCGCGAATGGCCGATGACATTGAACGAGATCCGCAACTTCAATCCCAAGGCCATCGCGCCGGGCCGCGGCGATGCGCTCAACGGCACCGCCACGGTGCGCGAAGCCATCGCGATGACGCGCGATTTCGTCACCTCGCTCTATGGCGCGGCCGAAATTTCGGTGGCCAAGGGGCGCACGCTGAAGGAATCGATGGCGGCGACCCGCGAGGTGATGGATCCGAAATTCCACAGCTTCGCCATCTACGAGCACTGCCTGCCGTTCAACGTGTCTCGCGCCTATGACGAGGCGTCGGGGATCGACGATCCCGTGATCTGGACCGACAAGCGCGACCAGGACATGTGGGCAGCCCTGCAAGGAGGAGGATAGTGATGAACATCAACACCTCGCCCGATCAGATCGTCCGAAGCTCGGCGCAGGTGACGCCGGGCTACATGTCCGGCTTCGGCAACAGCTTCGAGACCGAGGCGCTGCCGGGCGCGCTGCCGATCGGGCGCAACTCGCCGCAGCGCTGCGCCTACGGGCTCTACGCGGAGCAGCTCTCCGGCTCGCCCTTCACCGCGCCGCGCGGCACCAATGAGCGTTCCTGGCTCTACCGCATCCGCCCCTCGGTGAAGCATTCCGGGCGCTTCGAGAAGGTCGATGCCGGCCTGTGGCGCTCCGCACCGTGCCACGAATACGATCTGCCGATCGCGCAGATGCGCTGGGATCCGACGCCGCTGCCGAAGGAAGAAATGACCTTCGTCCAGGGCGTGCAAACCATGACGACGGCGGGCGATGTTAATACGCAGGCCGGCATGGCCGCGCACGTCTATCTCATCACCAAATCGATGGTGGACCAGCATTTCTACAATGCCGACGGCGAGCTGATGTTCGTGCTTCAGCAGGGCAATCTTCGCCTCGTCACCGAGTTCGGCCGCATCGACGCCGAGCCCGGCGAGATCGTCGTGATCCCACGCGGCGTCAAGTTCCGCGTCGAGATTCCGAACGGGCCGGCGCGCGGCTATCTCTGCGAGAATTACGGCGGCGCGTTCACGCTGCCGGAGCGCGGGCCGATCGGCGCCAATTGCCTCGCCAACGCCCGCGACTTCCTCACCCCCGTCGCGCATTACGAGGACAAGGACACGCCGACCGAGCTCTACGTGAAATGGGGCGGGGCGCTGTTCAAGACGACCTTGCCGCATTCGCCGATCGATGTCGTCGCCTGGCACGGCAATTACGCGCCCTACAAATACGATCTGCGCACCTTCTCGCCGGTCGGCGCGATCGGCTTCGATCATCCCGATCCCTCGATCTTCACGGTTCTCACTTCGCCGTCGGAGACGGCGGGCACCGCGAATATCGACTTCGTGATCTTCCCCGAGCGCTGGATGGTCGCCGACAACACCTTCCGGCCGCCCTGGTATCACATGAACATCATGAGCGAGTTCATGGGCCTGATCTACGGCGTCTACGATGCCAAGCCGCAAGGCTTCGTCCCCGGCGGTATCTCCTTGCACAATTGCATGCTGCCGCACGGCCCCGATCGCGACGCCTTCGAGCATGCCAGCAACGGCGAATTGAAGCCGGTGAAGCTGACGGGGACGATGGCCTTCATGTTCGAGACCCGCTACCCTCAGCGCGTCACCGCGCATGCGGCGAACTCCTCCACGCTGCAGGATGATTACGCGGATTGCTGGAAGGGACTCGAGAAGCGGTTCGATCCAAGCAAGCCGTAGCTTTCTACCCTCCCCTGGAGGGGGAGGGTCGTTACGCATGCAGCGAAGGGGAATGCGTAGCGGGGTGGGGTGACGGTCTCTCTGCGAGGAACGCTGCCCGTGTTGAGAGATCACCCCACCCCGTCCCATATTTCGCTGCGCTCAATATGAGCCGACCCTCCCCCTCCAGGGGAGGGTGACACCGTCACCGCTGCGCCACGGGAAACCCATGCCCCATCCCAACGACCCCAGCCTCCGCTCCTTCATCGAGATCGATCCCGCCTCCGACTTCCCGATCCAGAACCTGCCCTACGGCGTGTTCTCGACGGCGGCCAATCCGACGCCGCGCGTCGGTGTCGCGATCGGCGATTACGTGCTCGATCTCTGGGAGCTCGAGCAGGAATCCCGCCTCGATGTCGGCCCGCTCGGGGTGTTCTCCGGGCCCTCGCTCAATCCCTTCATGACGCTGGGGCCAAAGGTCTGGGCCAAGACCCGGGCGCGGATCAGTGAGCTTCTGCGGGCCGATCATGCTGAGCTGCGTGACAATGGGGAACTGCGTAGCCGCGCGCTCGTGCCGATGCGCGATGCCAGGCTGCATCTGCCGTTCGCCGTCTCCGGCTATACCGATTTCTATTCGTCGAAGGAGCACGCCACCAATGTCGGCGTGATGTTCCGCGGCAAGGACAATGCGCTGCAGCCAAACTGGCTGCATATGCCGATCGCCTATAACGGCCGCGCCTCGACAGTGGTGGTTTCAGGCACCCAGGTGAAGCGGCCGCGCGGGCAGCTGAAGCCGCCGAACGTCGAGGTGCCGAGCTTCGGGCCCTGCAAGCGGCTCGATTTCGAGCTGGAGATGGGCGTCGTGATCGGCCAATCCTCGTCGATGGGCGGCCTGCTGAGTGAGCAACAGGCGGAAGAGATGATCTTCGGCTTCGTGCTGCTCAACGACTGGAGCGCGCGCGATATCCAGCAATGGGAATATGTGCCGCTCGGTCCGTTCCTGGCCAAAGCGTTCGCGACCTCGATCAGCCCCTGGGTGGTGACGCGCGAGGCGCTGGAGCCGTTCCGCCTGAACGGACCGGAGCAGCAGCCGGTGCCGCTCGATTATCTCAGGCAGGGCAAGCCGCAGAATTACGATGTCGAGCTCGACGTCTCCTTGCGCGCCGCCGGCGCCAACGCGCCCGCCAGCATCAGCCGCACCAATTTCAAGTACATGTATTGGTCCTCGGTGCAGCAGCTCATGCACCACGCTTCCTCCGGCTGCGCCATGAATGTCGGCGATCTCTTAGGGTCCGGCACCATCTCCGGTCCGGAAAAGAACCAGCGCGGCAGCTTGCTCGAGATCAGCTGGAACGGCACCGAGCCGGTTGAATTGCCCGGCGGCGCCAAGCGTTCGTTCCTGGAGGATGGCGACAGCCTCGTGATGCGCGGCTGGTGCCAGGGGGATGGCTATCGCGTCGGCTTCGGCGAGGTGGAAGGGACGATTTTGGCGGCGGAGTGATTGCGGCGCGCTCCGGTCTCGTAGGGTGGGCAAAGCGAAGCGTGCCCACCATATCGATGACGTGGGCACGGCGCTAACGCGCCTTTGCCCACCCTACGAGATCTACCGCTTCTCTGGCGGCACGTCCCGGATCCGCGCGCAATGTGCCGCGACGTCCTCGACGCTGTATTTCAAATGCACCCGCTTGTCCGACGGTGCCTGCTTGTTCGTGCAGACGCCCGGCCGCCATTCCTGCGTCGGCCTGATCGGGCGCGGCGCGAAACCGCCGCCGCAGTTCGGGCAGACGTTGGAGAGTTTCGTCTCGACGCAATCCGCGCAGAACGTGCATTCGTAGGAGCAGATCCGCGCATCAATTGCATCGGGCGGCAGGTCGCGGTCGCAATATTCGCAGTTCGGTCGAAGCTGGAGGGCCATGGCTGAATCTCCGGATTGGCCGGGATCATCGCAGATCGCGGGGGAAGCGCGAATGACGTAGTTCCCTCGATTTCAGCCGGCCTTGATCTCCCTGAGCGGCAATCGCGAGCTCTCCTTCAGCCTGTCGAGCACGATGGAAGAGCGCACATGCGCCACGCTCTGGTGCGGCATCAAGACGTCATTGACGAGGTTGGAGAGACCCTTGAGATCGCGCAGCACCGCCTTCAGCACGTAGTCGGCGTCACCGGTGAGGGAATAGGCCTCCTGAATTTCGTCGATACGGCCAACCAATGCGCGAAACCGCTTCGAATTATCCGGCGAGTGAGTCGCGAGCGTCACCTGGATGAAGGCGACCACGCCGAAGCCGAGTGCCTCGCTGGAGAGATCGGCGTGATAGCCCGCGATCACCTTCTCCTCCTCCAGCCGCATCCGCCGGCGCGAGCATTGTGAGGCCGAAAGCCCCGCGAGGTCGGCGAGCTCCTGGTTGGTGAGGCGGCCATCGTCCTGGAGCGCGCCCAGGATCCTGAGGTCGAAGGCGTCAACCGAAATCATGCGTCGTTTGCCCATATTATGCACGGATCGTGCACATGATAGCCAAAGACCGTCCCGTTTGCACGCTCTTTGCGGGCCCCATGAAGGATAGTTCCTCCCAGCAGCAATTTGGGAGAGCCGCCTATGGGACCGTTTCCGCACGATGCACCGCCGGCCACTGTTAGCGCCGACAATCCGATGGGCACCGATGGGTTCGAGTTCGTCGAATATGCGCATCCCAATCCAGAAGAGCTGCATGCGCTGTTCAAGCTGATGGGTTATGCGCCCGTCGCGCGCCACAAGACCAAGAAGATCACGGTCTACCGCCAGGGCGACATCAACTATCTCGTCAACGAGGAGCCGGGCAGCCACGGTTACGAGTTCGTTGCCACGCACGGGCCCTGCGCGCCCTCGATGGCGTTCCGCGTCGTCGATGCGAAGGCGGCCTATGACCGCGCGATTTCGCTCGGTGCAGAGCCTGCCGATGTGTCATCGGCGCAGAAGACGCTCGACGTGCCCGCGATCAAGGGCATCGGCGGCAGCCTGCTCTATCTGGTCGACCGCTACGGTGCCAAAGGTTCGGCCTATGATGCCGAGTTCGAATGGCTCGGCGCACGCGATCCGCGGCCTGCCGGCGCTGGCCTGTTCTATCTCGACCATCTCACCCACAACGTCCACCGCGGCCGCATGGATGTCTGGGCCGGCTTCTACGAGAAGCTGTTCAACTTCCGCCAGATCCGCTTCTTCGACATCGAGGGCCGCGCCTCCGGACTGTTCTCCCGCGCGCTGACCAGCCCGGATGGCAAGGTCCGGATTCCGATCAACGAGGATGCCGGCGATTCCGGCCAGATCGAGGAATATCTGAAGACCTATCGCGGCGAGGGCATCCAGCATATCGCCTGCGGCTGCCGCGATATCTACCGCACCATCGAAGACCTGCGTGACGCCGGTCTGCCGTTCATGCCGCCGCCGCCCGAGACTTATTTCGAGCGGATCGACGCGCGCCTGCCCAAGCATGGCGAGGACCTCGCGCGTCTCCAGAAGAACGGCATCCTGATCGACGGTGAAGGCGTGGTCGAGGGCGGCCAGACCAAGGTGCTGCTCCAGATCTTCTCGGCCAACGCGATCGGCCCGATCTTTTTCGAGTTCATCCAGCGCAAGGGCGACGACGGATTCGGCGAGGGCAATTTCAAGGCTCTGTTCGAATCGATCGAGGAGGATCAGATCCGGCGCGGGGTTTTGAAGGTGGATGCGGCGTAGGTTCTAGCCTCACGCACACTGCCGTGGGGTGGGCAAAGCGAAGCGTGCCCACGTCCCGCCCAATTTATACGAAGAGTGGGCACGGCGCTCCGCGCCTTTGTCCACCCTACGCGACCTTTGTCCGGGTGAGACTTACCTCTTCCACGCCTGCATCACCGCGCCGATTTCCGCCGGCTCCGGCTCACGCACCGCCGACGGTGTCCGCGAGAAGCGCGGCGCCGGGGCGGGCTGCTTCACGCCGTGGCGCTCGACGAACACGTTGCGGGCGACCATGTGCGGATGCTGGGTTGCTTCCGACATGGTCAGCACCGGCGCGAAGCAGATGTCGGTGCCTTCCATGATCTTGCACCAGTCCTCGCGCGTCTTGCTCTTGAACACGGCCTTCAGCTTCTCCTTCAGCGCCGGCCAGGCCTTGGGGTTCATCTGCGCGTCGAAATCGGCATCCGTCAGGCCCGCATGCTCGCGCAGCAGCGCGTAGAACTGCGGCTCGATCGAGCCGATCGAGACGAAGTGCCCGCAGGCACATTCATAGACGCCGTAGAAGTGCGCGCCGCCGTCGAGGAAGTTCTGGTTGCGCCCTTCGGTCCAGCGGCCGAGCGTGGTCATGTCGAAGAAGAACGACATCAGCGAGGCCGCCCCGTCGCACATCGCGGCATCGACGACCTGGCCCTTGCCGGATCGCTGCGCTTCCAGCAGGGCTGCGAGCACGCCGACGACGAGATAGAGCGCGCCGCCGCCGAAATCGCCGACCAGATTGAGCGGCGGCACCGGTGCTTCCTTCGTGCCGATGGCGGCCAGCGCGCCGGTGATGGAGATGTAATTGATGTCGTGGCCGGCCGCGTTGGCGAGCGGGCCTTCCTGGCCCCAGCCGGTCATGCGGCCATAGACCAGTTTGGGATTGCGAGCGAGCACGACGTCCGGCCCGAGCCCGAGCCGCTCCATCACGCCGGGACGAAAGCCCTCGACCAGCGCATCGGCGCTGGCAAGCAGGTCGAGCACCTCTGCGATCGCCGCCTTGTCCTTCAGGTCGAGCTCGATCACCTTGCGGCCGCGTCCCGCCACCGACTTCATGCTCTTCTTCGCGCCGACCCGGTCGAGCGTGACGACGTCGGCGCCCATGTCCGCCAGCATCATGCAGGCGAACGGGCCAGGGCCGATGCCGGCGAATTCGACGATGCGGAAGCCCGAGAGCGGGCCGGAGGCGCGGACGGTCGAGGTGGGCGCTGATTTGTCGAGCACGTTGTTGTTTCCTCGGGTCGCGGGCGGATGCCGATGGTTCGGCATCGCCGCTGACATTATTCTTGGAGCGAGTTAATCGGCTGATTAACTTTTCTCGCCTTCATGCCAGCGAGGCAAGCGCTTTTGATGCCGCACCGCCAAAATAAAACGGCGCGCACCGAAGTGCGCGCCGCGGAAAATTTGTGTCGAGGCGCTATCAGCGCGCCGCGGCCACCGCGCGCTGCGCCATTACCTTGACGAGGTTGGCGCGGTACTCGGCAGTGCCGTGGATGTCAGCCAGCAATCCGCTCGCCGAAATGCTGACGCCATCGATCGCCGACGGCGACCAGTTCGCCTTCAGCGCGGCTTCAATCGCAGGCACCCGCATCACACCGGATTGCGAGGCACCAGTCGCGGCGACGCGAACCTCGCCCGATTTGGTCTGCGCGACGAACACGCCGGTCAGCGCAAAGCGCGAGGCCGGATGCCGCATCTTCTCGTAGCCTGCTTTCGCCGGCACCGGGAACGACACGGCGGTGATGATCTCGCCGTCTTCGAGCGCCGTGGTGAACAGGCCCTGGAAGAAGTCCTCGGCCGAGATCGACCGCTTGTTGGTCTTCACGGTGGCGCCGAGTGCGAGCAATGCAGCGGGGAAATCCGCGGCGGGATCGTTGTTGGCGATCGAGCCGCCGATCGTACCGCGGTAACGCACGGCGGGGTCGCCGAGCACCGAGGTGAGATAGGCGATCGCAGGAATCGCCTTCTTCACATCGGCATTGGTCATGATGTCGTAATAGATCGTGGCGGCCTTGATGGTCAGCGTGTCGCCCGACAATTCGACGCCCTGCAGCTCCTTGATCTTGCCGAGGTCGATCACGTCGGACGGGCTTGCGAGGCGCTGCTTCATCACAGGCAGCAGCGTCTGGCCGCCGGCAAGGAACTTGGACTCGCTGCCCTTGGCGAACAGGCTTGCAGCCTCGTCGACCGAGGAAGCGCGATGATAGGTGGTCTGGTACATCTTCGTTCCTCCCTCTTAAGCCGCGTTGATCGTGCGCCACACCCGATCAGGGGTTGCGGGCATTTCCAGATTGTTTTTGCCGATCGCATCCGTGATCGCGTTGATCACGGCCGCAGAGGCGCCGATCGCGCCGGCCTCACCGCAGCCCTTGATGCCCAAGGGATTGCCCGGGCAAAGGGTCGTGGTGTGGGAGAGGTTGAAGGAGGGCACATCGTCGGCGCGCGGCATGGCGTAGTCCATGAACGAGGCCGTGACCGGCTGGCCGTTGGCGTCGTAGATCGCGTGCTCGAGCAGCGCCTGTCCGATGCCTTGAACAAGGCCGCCATGGACCTGGCCCTCGACGATCATCGGGTTGATCAGCCGGCCGAAATCGTCGGCCGCGACGAAGTTGACGAAGGACGTCTTGCCGGTGCCGGGGTCGACCTCGAGCTCGCAGATATAGGTGCCGGCCGGGAAGGTGAAGTTGGTCGGATCGTAGAAGGCGCTCTCCTTCAGACCCGGCTCCATCCCGTCAGGCAGATTGTGCGCGGTGTAGGCCGCGAGCGCGACCATCGGCAGGGCAATCGCCTTGTCGGTGCCGGTCACCTTGAACTCGCCGTTCTCGATGACGATGTCCGCTTCGGACGCTTCCAGCGCGTGCGCGGCGATCTTCTTGGCCTTGGACTCCATCTTCTCCATGGCCTTCAGGATCGCGGTGAGGCCGACGGCCGCCGAGCGCGAGCCGTAGGTGCCCATGCCGAACTGCACCTTGTCGGTGTCGCCATGGACGATCGAGACCTGGCTGATGGGAACGCCGAGGCGATCCGCGACGAGCTGGCAGAACGTCGTCTCGTGGCCCTGGCCGTGGCTGTGCGATCCCGTCAGGATCTCGATGGTGCCGACCGGGTTGACGCGCACCTCGGCCGATTCCCACAGGCCGACGCCGGCGCCGAGGCTGCCGACCGCCTTCGACGGCGCGATGCCGCAGGCCTCGATGTAGCAGGACACGCCGATGCCGCGCAGCTTGCCTTGCGACTTGGCTTGCGCCTTGCGCGCGGCGAAGCCGGCATAGTCGATCGCCTTCATGGCGGCATCGAGCGAGGCGTTAAAGTCGCCGGTGTCGTAGGCCATGATGACGGGCGTCTGGTGCGGGAACTGGGTGATGAAGTTGGTCCGGCGCAGCTCGGCCGGATCGACCTTGAGCTGCCGCGCCGCCGTTTCCATCAGCCGCTCGATCAGATAGCTCGCCTCGGGGCGGCCCGCGCCGCGATAGGCGTCGACCGGCGTGGTGTTGGTGTAGACCCCGATCACCTCGGCATGGATCGCCGGGATGTTGTACTGGCCCGACAGCAGCGTCGCGTAGAGATAGGTCGGCACCGAGGACGAGAACAGCGACATGTAGGCGCCGAAATTGGCGTAGGTCTTCACCTTGAAGCCGGTGATCTTGTTGTTGGCGTCGAACGCCATCTCGGCATGGGTCACATGGTCGCGGCCGTGCGCGTCGGTGAGGAAGGCCTCGGTGCGGTCGCCGGTCCATTTCACGGGACGGCCGACCTTCTTGGAGGCCCACAGCGCCACCATCTCTTCGGGATAGATGAAGATCTTGGAGCCGAAGCCGCCGCCGACATCAGGAGCGATCACGCGCAGCTTGTGCTCGGGGGCGATGTTGTAGAACGCCGAGAGCACGAGGCGGGCGACGTGCGGGTTCTGCGAGGTCGTATAGAGCGTGAAATGCTCTTCCGCCGCGTCGTAATCGGCGATCGCCGCGCGCGGCTCCATCGCGTTCGGGGCGAGGCGGTTGTTGGTGACGTCGAGCTTGACCACATTGGCGGCCTTGGCGAAGGCGGCATCGGTGGCGCCCTCGTCGCCGATCACCCAGTCATAGACCTGGTTGCCGGGAGCTTCGGGGTGAAGCTGCGGCGCGCCAGACTTGATCGCGGCCTGGACGTCGGCGACTGCGGGAAGTTCCTCGTAATCAACGACGACGGCCTCGGCCGCATCGCGCGCGAGATTCTTGCTTTCGGCGATCACGACCGCGACGGCCTGCCCGACGAAGCGCACCGTCTCCGGCGCCATCGCCGGCCATGCGCCCATCTTCATCGGGCTGCCGTCCTTGGAGGTGATGGCCCAGCCGCAAATGAGATTGCCGACCTTGTCGTCGACAATCTCTCGGCCCGTGAGCACGGCGACCACGCCCGGCATCTTCAGCGCGGCGGAGGAATCGATCCCCTTCACCTTGGCGTGGGCGTGCGGGCTGCGGATGAAATGGGCATGGGTCATGCCCACCAATTTGATGTCGTCCACGTACCGGCCCTTGCCGGTGATGAAACGCTTGTCTTCCTTGCGCACGACGCGCGCGCCTATACCTTCAACACCCATGTCTGGTCCTCCCGACCGGAAATTTCTTTGACCGCGCTTTCCCTCGAAAGCTGCAGCCGTGGTTCTTTTCGAGGCGCGCCGCTTTACTCGGCCGCCTGCGAGACCTTCATGCGCCCGGCTGCATCCAGCACGGCTTTGACGATGTTGTGGTAGCCGGTGCAGCGGCAGATATTGCCTTCGAGCTCGGTGCGGACGGTGGCTTCGTCGAGCTGGCCACCATGGCGGTGCACGATGTCGATCGCCGACATGATCATGCCCGGCGTGCAATAGCCGCATTGCAGGCCGTGATTGTCGCGGAAGGCGGCCTGCATCGGGTGCAGCTCGTCGCCCTTGGCGATGCCTTCGATGGTGGTGATGCTGGCGCCGTCGGCCTGGCCCGCCAGCATGGTGCAGGATTTCACCGCTCGGCCGTCCATGTGCACGACACAGGCGCCGCACTGGCTGGTGTCGCAGCCGACATGGGTCCCCGTGAGATTGAGATGATCGCGCAGCAGTTGGACCAGCAGCGTGCGGTCCTCGACGTCGACAGCAACGGCCTTGCCGTTCACTGTCAGTTTGACTGTAGACACGGTGTCGTCCTCCCAGAATGTTTGTAGTTATTCCAATTAGAAACAGCGCGATGAAACTTTGCAACTGGGATTTTGGGTCGCCGGGTGTCACGAAACGGTCGTCGAGGCGCCGCGATCAGACAACACCGATCCTTGTCGCCGCCAGTGCATGGCGCGACCCGTCTGAAACTTGCAAGGAGATGGTCTCTCGCGTCTTCCGCGGCGTCCTGCTCGGCCATCGCGCGAAGGCTGCTCGCCCCGTGGATGTCGGTCCTGGCGCCGCCGATTGTCTCTCCCTTGAGACGACTCCTGTCGTCGCTCCGCAAATAGGAGCACGGCCGGGCAACTTTGTAATCGCGATCTTGGTAGTAGGGCTTTGCACGATAAGCCATTGATTTTATTGGAATGTTTATCCGCCATGACGAGCCGGACCGGCTTGGCCGGCCTGCCGGGAGGCGGCCTGCCCAAGTCCGCCCTGATCCCTGGCGATCGATGGACGCGAAGAAGACAACCAATCTCTCGAGATGGTTTCGCCGCCGAGCATCACCCTCGTGCCTGAATGCGGCCGGTCAAAGCGAGCTGCAACGATACAGCGACATTGACGGATATTGTAACCGCTCAGCAGCCCTCGCCGCGGTTGAGCCGTCGTCGTGATTTGCGGTCGTCGCTGATGTCGACTTTCGACGGAACGCGCGGATGGCCACACGATGTTGCCGCAATCCGATCGCTGGTTTCGAGCTGCCAACAAGCGACAAGAAACGAGTGCCGACAACGAGATGAGCGGCCAAGCCCGCCAGTGATTTGCACTACTACCTTCCGCCTATACTAAGCGCGAAAAGGCGATGCTGTAATTTCCGTGATGGTTCGCAGTCGAACTGCGTATCGAAAAGCGCAAAAGCGCATCGGCGCTCAACGTGGCGCGCAAAGCAACATCACGGAGGGAATAAATGACCTTTGGAACGAGGGGCTTCTTGGCCGGCATTTCGATGATCGCGATGCTGGGCGCCGGCACAATTGGCGTTCGCGCCAACGATTCACTGCTCAAAGCGCAATCCGATTCCAATCAATGGGCGGTCGCGGGCCACGACTACGCCAACACGCGTTTCAGCCCGCTCAACCAGATCAACGCCGAGAACGCCGGCAAGCTGTCGCTTGCCTATTCGTTCTCGCTTGCATCGCTGCGCTCGAACGAATCCTCACCGATCGTCATCGGCAACACGTTGTACGTCTCGACATCATGGGGACCGAAATACGTCTATGCGCTCGACGCTGCGACCGGCGCGCGAAAGTGGACCTACGAGCCGGAGATTCCGGACGACGTGCTGCAATACGCCTGCTGCGACGTGAACAATCGCGGCGTCTCCTACGCCGACGGCAAGATTTTCGTCGGCCGGCTCGACGGCAAGTTGACCGCGCTCGACGCTGCGACGGGCAAGGCGCTGTGGACTTCGAAGGTGGTCGATTACAAGCAGGGCTCGGTCATCACCTCGCCGCCGCTGGTCGTGCGCGACAAGGTCATCACCGGCTTCGGCGGTGGTGAGTACGGTGTGCGCGGCGCGCTTCAGGCCTTCGACATCAACACCGGCAAGCTCGCCTGGCAGACCTATACCGTTCCGACGCCGGAGGAGCCCGGCGGCGATACCTGGAAGGGCGATTCCGCGCAGCATGGCGGCGGCGCGGCCTGGCTGGTCGGCTCTTATGATCCCAAGACCGATACCGTGTACTGGGGCACCAGCAATCCCGGGCCGTGGAACACTGCCGTGCGCTCGACCGGCAACGGCGATTTCGGCAAGCTGACCAATCTCTACACGGCCTCGACGCTGGCGCTCGACCCGAACACCGGCAAGATCAAATGGCATATCCAGACCACACCTGCCGACGCCTGGGATTATGACGGCGTGAACGAAGCCGTGCTCGCCGACCTCAACATCGGCGGCAGCAACGTTCCGGCGCTGATGAAGGCGGATCGCAACGGATTCTTCTTCGTCGCCAACCGCGAGACCGGCAAGGTTCTTTCGGCGGAGAAGTATGTCTTCTCGAACTGGGCGCAGAAATTCGATCTCGCCACCATGCGCGCGGTCGAGGATCCCGACAAGCGTCCGGGCCCCGGCCATCCCGCCAAGGACATCTGCCCCAATTTGATCGGCGGCAAGAACTGGCAGCCGATGTCGTTCAACCCGCAGACCGGCCTCGTCTACATTCCCTCCAACAATGTCTGCATGGATTGGTCGGTCAGCGACGTCGCCTACAAGCGCGGCGTGTTCTATCTCGGAGCCGAATTCCCGACCAAGGAAGGCCCCGGTGGCTTCCTCGGCGAGCTCGTGGCCTGGGATCCCGTCAACCAGAAGAAGGTCTGGTCCATCAAGGAAGACCTGCCCTTCAATGGCGGGACGCTGACCACTGGCGGCGGCCTGGTGTTCGCCGGCAACATCCATGGCGATTTCCGTGCCATCGATGCGAAATCCGGCAAAATGCTCTGGAGCAAGAATCTCGGCTCCGGCATCGGCGCGGGCCCTGTGACCTACATGGTCGACGGCAAGCAATACGTCGCCATCGTCGTCGGCCGCACGGCAGCGCTGCCCGCGTTCCTGGGCGAGGTTGGCAAGAAGATGACGGCTGCAGCTCCCGAGGGCGGCTCGCTCTTCGTGTTCTCCGTCCAGTGACCACTGGCGCGTGTATCCCCGAGTGACGGGATACACGCGCTCTTTTCCCAAAATGTGATCGCGTCGTTGCGGCCGAGGCCAGGCCTTGTCCCAACGTCACGCCAACGATGCCCAACCACGGGAGGTGAGGATGCGTCCAAATCGTTCTGGCCTTGGCCACAGCAGACGTCGCGCCATCGCAGCTTTGCTCGCATGTGTTGCCGGCTCCGCGCTCATCGTGCCAGCCGCCCCGAGCCGCGCGAACGAAGTGCAGCCGTTCCGGCTCTGTGCCGATCCGACCAATCTTCCGTTCTCGAGCAACAGCCCCTCGCAACCCGGCCTCTATGTCGAGATCGGGCAGGCGCTGGCGCGGGCGCTCGGGCGGCCGATCGCCTACGACTGGTACAAATCGTATTTCGGCAAGCGCACTGTCCGCGTCACACTGCTCGGCAAGCAATGCGACGCCATGATCGGCCTGCCGCGCTCCGAGGATTTCATGGGGCCGGCCGTGATCTTCTCGAGCACGGTTGCGCGTGAAGGCTATGCCCTCGTGACCGCAAAGGACCGGACGATCTCAGGGGTCGACGATCTCCGGGGCAAACGGGTCGCCGTGCAGTTCGCCAGCACGCCGCAAAACCTCCTGGCGATGCGTGACGACATCCAGAAGGTGACGGTGCTGTCGCCCGAGGAAGGCATGCAGGCGCTGGATCGGGGCAAGGCCGACGTCGCCTTTATCTGGGGACCCGTGGCCGGCTGGCTGAACAAGACCGTCTACCAGGATCGCTATCGCGTTCAGCTCACCGAAGGCGAAGGTTTGTCGTGGGACGCGGCGATCGGCTTCGCGAAGGCCTCGACAGAGCTGCGCGACCAGATCGATGCGGTCTTGCCGGACCTCGAGCGGACCATCGCCGATCTCAAGGTGAAGTACGGCCTGCCGACCGGTCAGCCTCTCCGCCTCAGCGCCGTGCAGACACCGGCGGGAACCACGACCGGCGCCGGGACCGGCGTGGCGCAAGTGGCCAACGTCGTCGCGACCGAGACCAAGGGCGACGCGCTGGCGTCAAATGCCGAAGCTGTCGGTCAGGGCAAGGAGATCTTCAACGGCACCTGTGCGCATTGCCATGGTCCCGACGCGATCCAGAGCGAGCGGAAGATCGATCTGAGGCTGCTGCGTCACCGCTACGGCGACGAGATGCGAGAGAAATTCTTGACCACGGTGCATGAGGGGCGTCCGGCCAAGGGCATGCCGTCCTGGAAAGAGGTCTTCACCGACAGCCAGTTCGACAACATCTACGCCTTTCTGCTGACGGTTCAGGTCGAATCGAACGACTGAATGGTCTTGACCGGACGGCATCGGGGAGATGTTCTAGGGTCCGTTTCGCATCCATCGGCACCAACGTCCGATGGATGCGCCCGCGCGATGGACCCCGGGGAAGGTGCCATGACCAGCTTCCTGATCATCGATGATCACCCGCTGTTTCGCGAGGCGCTCGGCAATGCCGTGCGGCTGGCGTTGCCGGAGGCCCGCATTCTGGAAGCGATGTCGATCGAGGACGCCTTGCGGGTGCTTTCGGTCGAACGCGGGATCGACCTAGCGCTGCTCGATCTTTCGCTTCCCGACGCAACCGGTTTCTCCGGCTTTCTCAGGCTGCGCGAGGCCTATCCGCGCCTGCCGGTCGCCATCGTCTCGAGCGAGGAGGATCAGCATGTGGTCCGCGAGGCGCTGGCGCTGGGTGCTGCCGGCTATCTGCCAAAATCCACGTCCAAGCGCGAGCTCGCGCAATCGATCGAAGGCGTGCTCGGCGGATCGGTGTCCGTGCCGAAGGATTTCGTGGCAGAGCCGCAGCGGAAGCGGGCCGACAGCAGCAAGGCACTCAAGGTCAAGCTCCGCGAACTGACGCCGCAGCAGCTTCGCGTGCTCGATCTGCTTCGTCGCGGCTATCCGAATCGGCAGATCGCGCAGGAGCTTCAACTCGCCGAATCGACCGTGAAGGCGCACATCACCGAGATCCTGCGCAAGCTCGGACTGTTCAGCCGCAACAAGGCGATCGTCGAGATCGGCAAGGTCGATCTGCCGGATCCGCGGCAGCGGCCCCAGCTAAGGACCGATCGCGGGAGGCCGCAATGAGCTGCTGGTCCGACTTGATCTGGATCAAGCAGGATTGCTCCGGCGACGGCATGCTCGCCGCTCTGATCGCTGACTTCGGTGACGAGCTGGGAACGGCCCAAATCTGATGCGGTTTCTGATTGTCGAGGATCATCCGCTGTTTCGCGAGGCGCTCGAAGGGGCGCTGCAAATGGCGACGCCGGATGCCGATATGCTTCAGGCCACCTCGATCGACGGTGCGCTCGAATTGTTGGCGTCGAGACCCGATGTCGACCTCATTCTCCTCGACCTGTCGATACCCGGGACGACCGGACTGTCCGGCATCATCCGCATCCGCAAGGCGTTTCCCCGCATTCCCGTCGTCATCGTGTCGGGACACCAGGACGCACAGATCATCTCGGGCGCATTGTCGCTCGGCGTATCCGGCTACATCCTCAAATCCTCGTCCAAGCAGGAGCTGGCGCATTCGATCAGCGAAGTCGTGCGCGGCGCGGTGTGTCTGCCGGCCGCTTTTCGCGCGCTGGCCCGCCCGCAGCGCTCGCCGATCGCGGCCCAGGATCTCCTGAAGCGCCTTCACGATCTGACGCCGCAGCAATTGCGCGTCCTTGAAATGCTCAAGCGCGGCCTGCAGAACAAGCAGATCGCCTTTGAGCTGAAGATATCCGAGACCACCGTGAAGGTTCACGTCTCGGATATCCTGCGCAAGCTGAACGTGCTGAGCCGCACCAAGGCGATCGTCGAAATGTCGAAGATCGATTTTGCCACGCTGGCGGGCTCCGGAGCTGCCGCGAAGCGCGACCGCGCCCGGACCGATCCGCCCGCATGATGCAGCCTCTATCGCCGTCGATGCGGCGCGGGGTGATGAACTAGCTCAGCAGGAACGACAGCAGTGCGCGCATTTCCGCCGGCCTGATCGGCTTCTTCAGCACTTCCAGCCCATAGCGGCTGGCTTCCGCCGCAGCCTTTTCGGAATAATCCGCGGTGATGATCATCGCCGGCACGTCCGAGTTCAACTGGCGCCGGATTTCCTCGACGGCCGACAATCCGCTTTCGCCGTGATCGAGATGGAGATCGGCGATGATGGCGTCCGGCGAGCCGCCTAGCTCACTCAAACGCTGGGCGGCGTCCGCGGCGGATCTCGTGGTCGCGACATCGCAGCCCCATCCCTCCAGCAAGGCGGCCAGCGCCTCCGCGCCCGAGGCGTCGTTCTCGATGAGCAGGATCTTGGCCCCTCCCAGAGCGCCATAGTGCAGATCGGCGGGCTTCATTTCCTGGAGATCGTCGCTGACATCGGCGCGATCGGCCGGCTCCAGGTCGAGCACAAAGGTCGATCCCCGGCCGAGATGCGACGACAGCCGCACCTCGTGCCCGAGCGCCGTCGCGAAGCGGCGCACGATCGAAAGACCGAGACCGAAGCCGGCCTGGTCGGTCGCGCTCGCATCGCCGCGCTGGAACTCCCGGAAGATCGCCTCCTGCTGCGCTTGCGCAATCCCGGGTCCGGTATCGGAGACCTGGATCGCGATGCGATCGCCACGCCGCCTGCATCCCAGGATGACGCCGCCGCTGCGGGTATAGCGGATCGCATTCGCGAGAAGGTTTTGCAGGATCCTCCGGAGCATCAGCGGGTCGGACAGGACCGCAAGCGGCGAGGTGCGGATGCGCAAGGACAGTCCCTGCCTCCAGGCGATAGGCTCGAACTCGTCGCGGAGCTGGTCGAGCAGCGGCCCAAGCGCGATCGGCCGCACGTCGGGCCGGAGCGCGCCCGCATCGAGCTTCGCGATCTCCAGAAGCGAGCGCAGCAGGTCTTCCAGCGTGACCAGTGACCGGTCAACCTGGTCGATGAGCAGGCCCGCTTCCTGCGACTCCATCATCTCGGTGAGTGCCGACAGGGTCAGGCGCGCCGCGTTCAGCGGCTGGAGGAGATCGTGGGTGACCGAAATCAGCACGGATGATTTCAGCGAGCTTGCAGCCTCCGCCTGCTGCTTGGCGCGGTACAGGCCTTCATTGGCCCGTTCGACCGAACGCAGAGCATCCCGCAACTGATGGGTCCGGTCGCGAATCTGATGGTCGAGCGCAATTGCGGTTTCGAACAGCGAGAACGCATTGAGCTGCTGATCCATCGACCGCTCGACGCGGGACATCAGCGCCGCGTTGATCTTCTTCAGCTTGACGGACTCCCGCCGGAGCTGCTCGATCGTTTCGGCATCCTGCCAGGTCTCTGCCACATCGGCTCCGTTACGTCGGCCGCCTGCCGATGGCGACGCCGGTGAAGGTCTGGTTCACGTGCATCGAGCCGAACTGTTCGCCGTAGGTATGGAATCCGACGACGCGGTTCTGCCGGTACAGCTCGGACATTTCGCGTGAGAGCTGGTGCTGCTCGGCATCCAGCCGGCGCAGCAGGCATTCGAAGCCAATATAGAGAGAGACGTCACCGATCTGGTCGCGGGTTTCCGCGAAGGCGTCGCGAGTGGCTCCGACCAGGCTGCACGAGGTTGCCGTCGTCAGCACCATGCCCTCATCGATCGCACAGAAGAAGCGCAGCGAGCCGTCGGGATCGACGCGCTGGATCGACCGCGCATAATAGGACCCGCCGACCCGGACCAGCACCGGATGGGACGCGAAGGAGAACGGGTCGAGCTTGGCGTCGATGATTCCGACGGCGCGGGAATATTCCGCGGCGGCAGGCTCGGCGTTCAATTCCTTGACGACGCGCTGCTCGATATCGGCCTCGGTGACCACCATCTTCTGTGTGGTGGGCTCGAAATTGTCGCATTTGAACACGCGGAACGGCAGCGACGTGTTGAGGAGAATGAGGAGAGCCGCGTCGGTGTGGGCCCTGCCGTCGAAGAACACCCAGGTCCTTTCGAAGCGCAGGCCGTCGCCGGCCGACCCGCCGACGATCGGGATATTGTCGAGCGAGGCATAGAGGGCGGACATCACAGCCTCCTCGCGGCGGCACATGCCGTCGATCAGCACCAGGCCGAACGGGTTGCCGCCGCCGACCTCCGAGGTCGTCCGCAGCAACTCGTGGCGAAGCTCGCTGCCGATCCGGCGGCCGTCCTCGACGTGGAAATTGGCGAGATTCAGGATCGGCCGGACCACGGCGTTGAAGTCGGCCTGGCTGAACGTCATCGCGACAACGCTGTTCTCGTCCCAGCCGTCCGGCGCCAGCTCGCCGGCCGTCGTGCAGCCGCAGACCGGCGTGTCCGCAAAGTGTCTCGTGATCTCGGCGATGAACCGATGAGGATCGTAGCAGGGGGAGAGGAAGACCAGGACCAGGGCCAGCTCGTCCGACGGAAGCTGGGCGACCAGCTCGGCAACGGCCTCGTCGACGGTCGGAGCTTTCGATTTCGCGACCGCAACGCCGGACGAACCGCCAAACCGAAGATCGGCCTGCCCCACTTCGTTTCTCTCCTCAAGGACCGGCTTGGTCTGTCGCCAAGATCTGCCGCCAAGTGCCGAAAACACTAGGGCTTTTCCAGTCTACCCGCAACACGTCGCGCGGTCTCCGGCCCGGACTGGAAGTTGCCGGTCTGGTGCTTGTGCAGCCCGGGATTGCGGGCCGGAGGAATTTACCGCCCCTTGACGATTCTGCCTTAGTTTTGCGCATGCGGTCGGGGAGGCGGGGCGCCTTCGGATCGCGGCTGTTTGGAATAAATAATGGGGGTGGGAATGTCCGGGCGTATCGCGTCGCCGTCAAAGCGCACAATATTTCCCACCCTGAGATTCCGCGCCAAGATCATCCTGGGCTTTGCGGTCGTGCTGGCGATCTCCGCCGGCAGCATGGCCTTCTCCTATTTCGGCTTCGAGCGAGTCTCCGCCGGGGTCGGGTCCTACCGTAGCAGCGTGTCGGAGGCGGACCTCGCCCGCAACATCGACCGCGAGCTGCTCGGCTACCGTTCGGCCGTCAAATATTTCGTCGTGACCGGCAAGGAAGATGACGCCAAGGCGGCGCTCGAGGCCGAGGCCAGCCTGAAGAATGCCATCGACCAGGCCGTCAAGAGCGCCAAGACCCCGGCACGGAAGGAGAGTCTCGACAAGCTCGCCAAGGAGTTCGCGAATTTCTCCGCAACCTTCGGCAAGGTTCTGCAGGCCAAGCGTGACAGCACGTTGCTGGTGCAGAACCAGTTGCAGCGCCAAGCCAATCTCCTGAAGTACAAGCTCGACGACGTCGGCAACAACGCTTCCGATTCCGAGGCGCAGGCGATCGAGTTCGGCACCAAGCAGGTCAACGCTCAGTTCCAAACCGCGAGTGCTGCAGCCACCAATTTTGTGCTGACGTCCGATCAGGCCATCGCGACCAGCGCGCTGGCGCGGCTGAAGTTCGTCGAGAACTCGCTCGGCGCGGTCTATTCCATGGACGATAAGATCGTCGCCGGGCTGAAGGAGGCCAAGACCATCCTCGGCGCCTATCGCGAGGCGCTGGAGAAGCTGATCGCCAACGCCAAGATGGTCGACGAGCTCGTCACCGAGATGAGCGGCTCGGCTGGTGCGATCCAGCAAGGCGCGACCGCCATGAAGGCGGACCTCGTGGCCGAACAGCAGCGGCTGGACACGGAGTCGGAGGCGACCATCGGACAGACCGAGCAACTGGTGCTGATGCTCGCCATTGGCGGTACGCTGCTTGGTGCGGTCCTCGCCTTCCTGCTTGGCACCGGCATCTCGCGTCCGATGATCGCGATGTGCAAGGCGATGCGCGAGCTGGCCTCGGGTAATTTCGACGTGGTGCTGCCCGGTCTCGGCCGCAAGGACGAGATCGGCGAGATGGCGGGCGCGGTCGAGGAGTTCAAGGTCCAGGCCGTGGCAAAAGCCGAGCGCGATGCCGCCGCCAGCGAAGCCCAGAACAGGGAGGCGAGCGCTGCCCGCCGCTCCGAGCTGATCCGCTTTGCCGACGATTTCGAGAGCGCGGTCGGCGCCATCGTCTCCAACGTGTCGGCCTCGGCCGTGCAGCTGGAATCGGCGGCGTCCACGCTGACCCGCACCGCCGAGACCACCCAGAGCCTGTCGAGCCAGGTCGCCGGCGTGTCCGAGCAGGCATCCTCCAACATGCAGTCGGTCGCCACCGCGACGGAGGAGCTGTCGGCCTCGGTCGAGGAGATCGGCCGTCAGGTCCGCGACTCCAGCCGGATTGCGGAAGCTGCCGTGGTGCAGGCCAAGGAGACTGACGGTCGCATCGGCAAGCTCTCGCATGCCGCCCAGCAGATCGGCGAAGTCGTCAAGCTGATCACCGCGATTGCCGAGCAGACCAATCTTCTGGCGCTCAATGCCACCATCGAGGCGGCGCGCGCCGGTGAAGCCGGCCGCGGCTTTGCCGTGGTCGCCAGCGAAGTGAAGTCGCTGGCGAGCCAGACCGCGAAGGCGACGGACGAGATCTCCTCGCACATCACGGGCATGCAGGGCGCCACGGCCGAATCGGTCGCCGCGATCAAGGAGATCGGTGCGACCATCGGCCAGATCTCGTCGATCTCGACGTCGATCGCGAGCGCCGTCGAGCAGCAGGGCGCGGCGACGCAGGAAATCGCGCGCAGCGTCCAGACCGTCGCGCAGGGCACCCAGACCGCGGCCACCGACATCGGCGAGGTCAACCGCGGCGCCGCCGAGACCGGCTCGGCTTCCGAGGAGGTGCTGCATTCGGCCAAGACGCTGTCATCCGAAAGCACCCGCCTGCGCGCCGAGCTCGATCGGTTCATGGCCAATATTCGGGCGGCGTAAGGCTCGCTGAGCGTTAGACGCTCCGCCATCGCCAGCTCTCCGCTGTCGTCCCTGCGAACGCAGGGACCCATAACCCCGGGGAGAAGTTGGGACGCAAGACCCGTAACTCCGAGTCTTCGCCAAACCACTCCCTGTGGCTATGGCGACGAGCGCAAGCGCTCGCGCGGAGGTCCCCGATCTGCGCTTCGCTTGTCGGGGGCGACAGCGGAGTACGCATCTTCCCCGCGTCACCTAACCGCGAGTTGCGGCGCCACAAATTTACCACAGCTTATCCTTTGCCGATTACCGTGCGGGCGAGTCAGGAAGCGGGCTGCTTCCGGGCTGCGCCTGGTTTTCCGCGAATGGAATGGGGTGGGGGAATGTCGGTCAAGTCCAAGTCCAAGTCGAAGTCGAACCAATCGAAGCTGCCAACCTTGCGTTTTCGCGCAAAGATCATCCTCGGCTTCGTGGCGGTGCTAGCCATCCTCGCCGTCAGCATGGCTTTCGCCTATTTCGGCTTCGAGCGGATCCAGGCCGCCGTGGCTTCCTACCGCACCAGCGTATCGGAAGCCGACCTCGCGCGGACGGTCGATCGTGAGCTGATCGCCTATCAGGGACTGGCCCGGGCCTATACCCTGACGGGCGCGGTGGACGACGAGACCGCAGCCAAGGCCGCCGAAGACAATCTGAAGAGCGCGATCGCCAAGTCGATGTCCGCCACGACCGGCGCCGCCCGCCGTGAGCAGGTCGGCAAGCTGGAAGCCGAGTTTCAGCGCTTCACGAAGGTGTTCGGAGAGATCATCGTCCTGACGCGCGAGAACAACAAGATCGCGGCCGATGAGCTCAACAGCGTCGGTAACAAGATCCGCTTCAAGTTCGACGACCTCGCCGATACTGCCGCGCTGGCGGGGCTGGCATCGGTCCAGACCACGGCCAAGGACATCACCTCGCAATATCTGGCGGTCTCCACTTCGGTCGGCGCCTTCGTGGCCAAGCCGGAGCCGAAGACCGCCGACGGCGTGATCGCCCGCATCAAATTCCTGGAGACCCTGCTGGTCTCGATCTATGCCAGCGACCAGAAGATCACCGACCGCGTCACCGAGATCGGAAATCTGCTGAAGCAGTACCGTACCTCGTTCGCGAAGCTGACCGAGAATGTGAAGATCATCGTCAAGTCGAACGGTGAGATGACCAAGACGGCGGCAACCATCCTCAAGCTCTCGGCCGAGCTGCGTTCGGATTTGACCGCCGACCAGCAGCGCATCGAGGCGAGCGCCAACGCGACGATCGGAGAGACCGAGCAACTGATGCTGATGATGGCGCTCGGCGGCCTTGCCATCGGTGCCGTGTTGGCCCTGTGGCTCGGCAACGGCATCTCGCGTCCGATGATCGCGATGTGCAAAGCGATGCGTGAGCTCGCTTCGGGCAACTTCGACGTGGTGCTGCCCGGTCTCGGCCGCAAGGACGAGATCGGCGAGATGGCGGGCGCGGTCGAGGAGTTCAAGGTTCAAGCCGTGGCAAAAGCCGAGCGCGATGCCGCCGCCAGCGAAGCCCAGAACAGGGAGGCGAGCGCTGCCCGCCGCTCCGAGCTGATCCGCTTTGCCGATGATTTCGAGAGCGCGGTCGGCGCCATCGTCTCCAACGTGTCGGCCTCGGCCGTGCAGCTGGAATCGGCGGCGTCCACGCTGACCCGCACCGCCGAGACCACCCAGAGCCTGTCGAGCCAGGTCGCCGGCGTGTCCGAGCAGGCATCCTCCAACATGCAGTCGGTCGCCACCGCGACGGAGGAGCTCTCGGCCTCGGTCGAGGAGATCGGCCGTCAGGTCCGCGACTCCAGCCGGATTGCGGAAGCTGCCGTGGTGCAGGCCAAGGAGACTGACGGTCGCATCGGCAAGCTGTCGCATGCCGCCCAGCAGATCGGCGAAGTCGTCAAGCTGATCACCGCGATTGCAGAGCAGACCAATCTTCTGGCGCTCAATGCCACCATCGAGGCGGCACGCGCCGGTGAAGCCGGCCGCGGCTTTGCGGTGGTCGCCAGCGAAGTGAAGTCATTGGCGAGCCAGACCGCGAAGGCGACGGACGAGATCTCCTCGCACATCACGGGCATGCAGGGCGCTACCGCCGAATCGGTCGCCGCGATCAAGGAGATCGGCGCGACCATCGGACAGATCTCGTCGATCTCGACCTCGATCGCGAGCGCCGTCGAGCAGCAGGGCGCGGCGACGCAGGAGATCGCCCGCAGCGTCCAGACCGTCGCGCAGGGCACCCAGACCGCGGCCACCGACATCGGCGAGGTCAACCGCGGCGCCGCCGAGACCGGTTCGGCCTCGGAGGAAGTGCTGCATTCGGCCAAGACGCTGTCATCCGAAAGCACCCGCCTGCGCGCCGAGCTCGATCGGTTCATGGGGAATATCAGGGCGGCGTAGCGGACCGCGGAAAGAACGCGTAGGGTGGATGGGCGAAGCGTGATCCACCACCGTGATGTCACGGCTGGGAGTCGAGTGGTGGGTTACGGCTTCGCCTGACCCACCCTACAAATCTCACTCCCTCCCGAACGCTCGCTTCAGCTCCAGCTTCGCCTTCTCCAATCGCGTGCGCTGCGTCTTTGGCAAGGTCTTGCCGGCGCGGTTGATGTAGAAGGTCAGCATCGACAGCGCCGAGCGATAGGCGCCGGTCTTGCGGCGTGAGCTGTGCTCGGCCGATCGCTTCAGCGACGTCGCGATCTTCTTCGGGCTGGTCAGCTTGAACACGCCGCGCTTCAGGTCGAGCGCGTCGCTCTGCTTCGTCACGCGCTGCGACCAGCGCTTCGGCGCAGCGCCCTTCGCGCGCGTCCGCACGGTGCCGCGCTTGGCGCTCGTCGACCTGCGCGCGGCTGTTTTGCGGGATTGTGTCGTCTTTCTGACATGAGCCATGCGTCAACTCCTTGCGGCTCCATCGGA
This sequence comes from Bradyrhizobium sp. IAR9, assembly GCF_013408065.1. Lineage (NCBI taxonomy): Bacteria > Pseudomonadati > Pseudomonadota > Alphaproteobacteria > Hyphomicrobiales > Nitrobacteraceae > Bradyrhizobium > Bradyrhizobium sp. IAR9. The sequence continues at coordinate 26,952 of NZ_JACBZW010000021.1, read as the reverse complement.
AACGAGCGGTATGAAGGGCCGTTCCCATGGGAACCCGGCCTCGCCGCAGACGTTGTCGCAGGTGGCAGGCGGAATGCCGCACCCCGATGATCGGATCGACCCCGTCCACATCATGTGAACCGGGGGCGCTTCCATTGATCAGACAACAACCTGATGGAATTGCAGCAAAGCCCAGCGCCGAACTATGCTCCTGTGGTCGCGGCAGCCCCGGCCGATCGCATCGTCGAGACCAGTATCCCCGCGCGGCTCGACGCGCTGCCCTGGAGCGGGTTTCACACCCGCGTCGTGCTGGCGCTCGGCATCACCTGGATCCTCGACGGGCTCGAGGTGACGCTGGCCGGTGCGCTCTCCGGTGCGCTGAAGCAGAGCCCGTCGCTGCAATTCTCCAATCTCGATCTCGGTATTGCCAATTCCGCCTATCTCGCCGGCGCCGTGCTCGGTGCTCTCGGCTTCGGCTGGCTGACTGACCGCATCGGCCGCAAGAAGCTGTTCTTCATCACGCTGGCGCTCTATCTCTCGGCGACGGCCGCGACCGCGCTGTCATGGGATGTCGCCAGCTACGCTCTGTTTCGCTTTCTCACCGGCGCCGGCATCGGCGGCGAATACACCGCGATCAACTCGACCATCCAGGAGTTGGTGCCGGCGCGCTATCGCGGCTGGACCGATCTCGTCATCAACGGCAGCTTCTGGATCGGGGCCGCTATGGGCGCAGTGGCGTCCATCGTGCTGCTGGATCCTGCTGTGATCAGCCCCGATCTCGGCTGGCGCCTGGCTTATCTCATCGGCGCGACCGTCGGCCTCGTCGTGCTCCTGATGCGGATGTGGATTCCGGAGAGTCCGCGCTGGCTGATGATCCATGGCCGTCCCGATCAGGCCCATGCGATCGTCGACGAGATCGAACGCTCGGTGATCGGACGTGATCAGGAAACGAGCGACGGGCGCTTCATGAAAATCCGGCTGAAGATGCGCGATCACACGCCGATCCGCGAGGTCGTGCATACGCTGTTCTCGGCATACCGCCAGCGCGCGCTGGTCGGCCTCGTGCTGATGAGCGCGCAGGCATTCTTCTACAATGCCATCTTCTTCACCTTCGCGCTGGTGCTGACCGATTTCTACGGCATCAGCGCCGATCATGTCGGCTGGTACCTGCTCCCGTTCGCCGCCGGCAATTTCCTCGGGCCGCTGCTGCTCGGCCGGCTGTTCGATACGCTCGGCCGCCGTGTCATGATCATGTTCACCTATGGCGTATCGGGCCTGTTGCTGGCGATCTCCGGCTATCTGTTCTCCATCGGTGTGCTTACCGCGCAGGGGCAGACCATCGCCTGGATGGTGATCTTCTTCTTCGCCTCGCCGGCCGCGAGCGCGGCCTATCTCACCGTCAGCGAGACCTTTCCGCTCGAAGTTCGCGCGCTGGCGATCGCGGTGTTCTACGCGGTCGGCACCGGCATCGGCGGCGTGATCGGGCCGGCGCTGTTCGGCGTATTGATCGACACGGGATCACGCACCAGCGTGTTCGCCGGCTATCTGCTGGGGTCATTCCTGATGATCGCAGCCGCGATCGTGGCTTGGCGCTATGCCGTCCCTGCGGAGCGCAAATCGCTCGAACAAATCGCGCGGCCGCTCGCCTTTATGGAGTAGACTGATGAAATCAGAATTTGCAGAAATGGCGTTGGACCAGAAGCGCACCATGCCTGACGACGAAGCACCCGATGCGGTACCGGTTCCGCATGCGCTGGTGCCGCATCTCGACGAGACCGCAATCCTGCTCGATATCGACGGCACGTTGCTCGACCTGATGCCGACGCCGCGCGAAGTGTGGGTGCCGCCGGGCCTGTCGGACACGCTGAACCGGCTGACCGAGCGTACCTCCGGCGCGCTGGCGCTGGTCAGCGGTCGTTCGCTCAACGACATCGACCTGATCTTCGCGCCCGATGTGTTCCGCGCCGTCGCCGGCCACGGTGCGGAGATGCGGCTGTCGATCGACAATGAGGCCGATGACGTGCACGCGCCGCCGCTGGACAAGGAGCTGAAGCGGCGCCTGGCCGCGATCGCCAAGCTTTCGCCCGGCATTCTGCTCGAGGACAAGGGTTATTCACTCGCGCTGCATTACCGCCTCGCGCCGCACGCGGAGAAAGCGATCTACGAATCCGTCTCGGTGATCCGCGCCGACCTGCCCAATGCGCCGATCGAAGTGCTGCCCGGCAAGTTCGTTTGCGAGATCAAGCATTCCGGATTCACCAAGGCGACCGGCGTGCGCGAATTGATGCAGCGGGAACCGTTCAAAGGACGGCGTCCGATCTTCATTGGTGATGACGTCACCGATGAAACCGTGTTCGCGATCATGCCCGACATGAACGGGCTTGCCTTCTCGGTCGGCCGCCGTGCCATGGGCGTGAATGGCCATTTCGACGCGCCGAACGATGTGCGTGCATTCCTCGCCCGCCTGCTCGACCCGAGGTGAAACAAAGGCAGCGCCATGTCGCGGACATGATGCTCTGGGAACGGCGCCGCCGCGCGCTGCAACGCGTGCTGCGCAACATGCCCGCACAAGCTGTCTTCGCAACGAAATCTAGGGTTCCCGAAGCGAAACCAGTTCCAACGCGCGTGCCCGATTTTGGTTTCAATTGGTTGAAACGATGATCAGGAACCATATTGATGAACGGCAGTTAAACGGGGTGGAATGAAACAGGAGGGGACGACCTGTGAACTTAGTCGTCGTTTCGAATCGCGTCGCCCGCGGCAAGCCTAACGAGCCCATGACGGGCGGCCTCGCGGCGGCCTTGTTGCCGGTTGTGGAACATTCGGGCGCGATCTGGGTGGGTTCTTCAGGCCGTGTGCGTGACGGCCATCAGAAGGAACCGTTCGCTGAGATCGAAGCGCTCGGATCGGGCGCGATTGCGACGTTGGATCTGCCGGCGGCGCATTACGGCGGCTATTACGAAGGCTTTGCCAATTCGGCGCTGTGGCCCGCGCTGCATTCGCGCAGCGATTTGATCCGCGTCTCGCGCGACGATTACGTCAGCTATCGCGAGGTCAACGCCTTCATGGCGCGCGCCTTGATGCGCTTCCGAAAAGCCAAGACTGCGTTCTGGGTGCAGGACTATCATTTCCTCGCGCTCGGCGCCGAACTGCGTGATCTCGGCCTCGACGATCCGATCGGCTTCTTCCTGCATACGCCGTGGCCGGTCGCCGCGGTGATGCAGGGCGTGCCCAATCATCGCGAGCTGATCACGGCAATGCTGGCCTACGATCTCTTGGGCTTCCAGACCGAGGAGGATTGTCAGAATTTTCTCGGCTATGTCGCGAGCGAGCTTGGCCTCGCCGTCGAGGACGGCGTTGCGATTTCGCAGCATGGCCGCACCCGCTGCGAGGTCTTCCCGATCGGCATCGATGCGGAGAAGTTCGCCCAATACGCGGCGAAATCGGCCTCGCATCCCGACGTGTCGCGGCTGCGGCGCAGCCTCAATGGTGAGCGCCTCGCGATCGGCGTCGACCGGCTCGACTATTCGAAGGGCCTCGTCAACCGCATCAGCGCGTTCGACCGGCTCTGGACCGAACAGCCGCAATTCTCGCGCAGCATCTCGCTGCTCCAGATCGCCAACCCCTCGCGCGGCGGCATCGAGGCCTATGGCAATCTGCAAAACGACGTCGCGCGCCTCGTCACCGACGTCAACGGCCGCCACGGCGAGGTCGACTGGACGCCGATCCGCTATTTGAACAAGGGCTTCAGCCAGGCGGTGCTCGCAGGGCTCTACCGGACCGCGCAGATCGGCGTGGTGACGCCGCTGCATGACGGCATGAACCTCGTCGCCAAGGAATATGTCGCCGCGCAAAACCCGGCCGATCCCGGCGTGCTGGTGCTGTCGAAATTCGCAGGCGCGGCCAACGAGCTCGACGCCGCGCTGGTCGTCAATCCGCATGACATCGACGGCATGGCCCGCGCGATCGCGATCGCTGCCGCGATGCCGCTCACCGAGCGCAAGATGCGCTGGGACGCGATGATGAAGAAGCTGCGCGGCCACACCATCCAGCAATGGTCGGCCGATTTCGTCGCCGAGCTCGAGAAGTGCCGGACCGAGAAGGCCGCGGTCGCCCCGCTCGCCGCGCAGCCGCCGCAGGCATTGCGCTGGCTGAAGTCGGCGATATCAGGCGTGAGGCTGATTTAGCTCTCACGAGCTTGCTCGATGCTCGTCCCCTCTCCCTTGCGGGAGAGGGTGGCTCGCCGCATATGCGGCGAGACGGGTGAGGGGCTTCTCTCTCGCGTAAATCTTCCGAAGCATATTTCGTTGATGCACACCCCTCATCCGGCGCTTCGCGCCACCTTCACCCGCAACAAGGGGAGAAGGAAAGAGGACATCAATAACAATACGACACCCCATCCAGGATCGCGCATTGCCGCTTGTTCGGTGCGTTCGGATCGTCCATTGGCACCATGCCCTTGCCCTGGCCGACGAACACGCCGGGCCCGACATGCACCGAGCTCTTGTTGCCGATGATCACGCTCGGATGCGGCGAGGCGCTCGAGCGCGTGCCGTCCGGCCAGATGATGGCATCGCCCGACAGCACCCCGCGCCGGCCGTCATTGCAGCTGACATCGACGCCTTGCCGGGTGCAGACCTGCGCGGCGGCGGGCACGGCGAAGGCGGAGCCAAGGGCCGAAATCAGGCTGAGGGCGGCGATGGTGCTTCGGATGGTCATGGCGTCCCCGGTCGTGTTTGCTGTTCTTGCGTGAATCGTCGCGCCAAACCCGTCACCGGTTCAGCCGGCAGGCGGGTCATGGTATCTGCCGTGTCAGATATTATCCCGTAAATACAAGATCTTACGGAAAATTCACCCGATTTCCCCGCGGTCTCTTGCAAAATCATCGGCGCCCCTTCAAGAGAGGGCGCTCCGGAGAGATGGCCGAGTGGCTTAAGGCGCACGCTTGGAAAGCGTGTGTGCGGGAAACCGTACCGTGGGTTCGAATCCCACTCTCTCCGCCAGTCCCTTTTTCGAACGTCCTCTCCGTGTCAGTCTAAGTACCAACTAGCGGCTGATTTCCCGAGCTTTTTGAGGCTGAACCGTACTCAGCTAATTAGGTTTGCACCTACGGCCTGCTCCATTGCCCTGCTTTCTCCAAACCTCTGTACTTTCCGAGCAGGTAACGGACGACAAACTCATTGGAAATCAAGGCGTTTTAATCGTCGGAAAAGTAGAAGAATTCGCTTCGTACTTGGCTGCCAAAACCGCCAAAAAATCCAGTCGTCCATTTAGAATTTAGAAAACGTTCGTTTTCGAATGGCAGGGATTCCATTTGGAGGAACCCGAGAGACGAGCCCGAGCCGTGTCTCTCTCTCGGGTTCCAGATGCTAGGCAAGCTACCGGCAGATAAGAATCCAAGACGGCTAAAGCAGCGCCGAAGCATATTGCGACGATCCGTTTGCCTAGGGGCTAGGCCAATAAGGCTGTGGACGAGGAGGTCGAATGACTGCTCTGGCGGAATTCTTAAAGCGGAATCAAATTTCGAAGTCCAATCCGTTACCGCTAATGCATACGACGGAGGGTTATCACGTAAAGAAAATCATAGGCTCCCGAGTTCGACGTCGAGCGCGTTCATCTTCGACAGCATGGATTCGAGAAAAAGTAGCCAGGCGCAGCTCTCCTTAGGCAGCTAGCGATGAAAAAATCAGCCGGCACGACCTACACAGAAAAACTGCTCGTAGATTTTTGCGAGCGATCTTTCCTCAAGCTATGGAGCTATCCCAACCCCCACAAAGACGATGGCCACGAGCTCTGCGACTTGCTCGCCGTGTTTGACAAGCACGTCTTCATCTTCTTCGACCGGGAAAACGTGTTGCCGGAAAGCTCTTCATCGGATCCGCAGGTGGTGTGGGACCGATGGAAGCGCAATGTGATTGATCGCCAGGTCAGGACTGCTCACGGCGCCGAGCGCTATATCCGCAGCGGACGCCGGATATTTTTGGATCCTCGTAAAACCCAACCCTTCCCACTCAGGATCAATCTTGAAAATTTCATAGTGCACAAGATCATCGTTGCGCATGGAGCGAAGGAAGCCTGCGAACGCGCCTCTGAATCGAATATCTACGGAAGCCTTGCCATCAGCTATACGGACAGAGGTGACGGTCAAACCCGACCTTTTCACATCGAAATAGATCGTCGTAAGCCAGTCCACATACTAGACAGTCACAACCTTCCAATCGTCCTTGGAGAGCTCGATACGGTCGTCGATCTTTCCGCCTATCTCGATGAAAAGGTCCGAGCAGCAAAACGTTTTCCTTGTCTGAACTATTGCGGCGAAGAGGATCTGCTTGCACATTACCTCTGGAATTATGACGAAAGCGTCAAGCGGCACGTGATCGGGCCCAAAGATGAGAGCTTTGACTTCGTCACGATAGGTGAGGGCGAGTGGCGGGACTTCATAGCAACCGCCGTCTACAAAAACACAAAGAGAACTAATGAAGTCTCCTATTTCTGGGACCGATTGATTCAGCGCACATGTGAGAATAGCCTCAATGGCACGCTAGGTGGAAACTCGAATATATTCCGCGGCGAGAGCGCCATTTACGAGATGGTGAAGGAGCCGCGCTTCATGCGTCGAGGACTTGCAGAGAAAATGCTTTCTGCTGTTCAGAAATTCCCTGAAAGTGCGGGGCCGTTCGCCCGCCAGGTTACCTTTCTACCGTCATATCAGTCCGGCATAGGTTACGTTCTGCTGCAGCTGCGCGTACCGGGGAGTTATCGAGCCGAAGCAGATTACCGCGAGAAGCGCCAAGCGATACTAGAAATTGCTTGCGGTGCAGCTAAGAACAAGTTCGGCCACCTCGTGAAGGTGATCGGAATTGGCATCGAGGCACCCAAATTCGCCGATTCAATCGCTGAAGACTTCATCCTTATGACTTGTGATGATTGGACTGACGCACAGAGAAACCACTACGAGGAGCTAAACCAGGATTGGAGGTTCTTCGCGACCCCCCATCTTCGGGAGCACCGTGATACAGTTACACAATTTGTGCCGACTGACTCTGAAAAGTGAACTTGGTGCGTTCTTATCTGATGCTGGCCAATCATTGTGCCGATTCTAGTCCCGGCTTAGGTTTGGTGGGGGGGCAGGCGGCCCAGGCGTTCAATCGTCGCCGTCAATGACGCGATGGACGCGTGTGATGACGTACCCCTTGGGCACTCCATCTACCAACTGTACGTCTGCATCGATGATGTAGGTGGTGTCCTTGAGTGGATTTGGTTGGCCTTGCACCATCTGCTCTTTCAAGCCCGCATCCTCGACAAAGTATACGGGCAGAGCCTTCTCCGAGACTGACGGAATTATTGCCTTGTCGCTCGTGCGGCCCGTGCTCTTGCCTGCAGATCGGCTTGCCTGCTGGAAGAAGAGCATGGCCTCGCGAATCGGCTTCGTAGAGGGCGGTTCTTCGGGTGGTGGAGCGGGGAGCGCTGGACTTGCCAGTTCAGCATCGATGGTCAGTGCCGCGCGGTTGAGCTCTGCTTCATCGAAGCGATACTCGATAACGGTCGCTTTTTCTCCGTCGCGCCGCTCAAATCGAGCGTGCGAAATTTTAAGATCGGATCCTCGCCGGCCGACGAGCGGCTTGATGAACTCTTTGACATCCCGCGCATCCTCCTTCGAAGGGGCGTCCGCTTTTGCCGGGACTTCCGCTCCAGAAAAGGCTCGTATGGCTTTGGCTACACGGTCGGTAAAATTTGCGATGACCATCGCCTGCTGCATGAAGGGCACGGCCTGCCCGAGCATCACGACGTAGGGGACGATTTCCGCGATTACACTTCCATTTTCCAGCTTGGAGATGAAAAGGCGCGGAGTTGTGTCAGGATCGGCGGTCTGCCCGTGATGCCTGGCATAGAATCGTGCAAGTGCAGCAAAGCTCGCGCCGAGACCCTCAAGGTCTATAGGACCGCCAGGATCAAGCTGAATGACCATCCGGTCTGCTGTATCTTCTACGGTGGCTGGGACGGGGCTGATCATGAGGCGATACTACACGGCCTTGCAACCGATGGAAGTCCGCCCGATCTGCGACGTTAGCATGACTGTGCTGAGATCGCTGAAACCTGCTCTCCGGCCATTAGATGCCCGACATTGTCTGGCCACCGTTTCAGAACCTTGCTGAGTATCCCATCGCGATCATGGTGAATATGCCAACCCAGCCGGCAATTGAGTCGCTCCGATCGGGATTCCTCATGTCGAAAGCGGATGGCACAAGCCGCTGAAATTTCGCCGTCACTAGAACCCCTGCGAGCCGTTTTGCTGTCCGCACCTCACGAACGGAAGTGAGTTCGTTGCGCGGCCCAGTCCGCGGGGAATGGTTTCAGCAACGATTTCAGCTCGAGGGTTTTGCTTTGCCGACCATCCAAGATGGTCTGGACTAGATCGGGAGCTAGCAAGGTAAGACGGAGCACTCGGCAGACGTAGGACTCGTTGACCAATTCGCGTTTGGAAAGTTCTGCTGCGGAGGCATAGCATCCGGTCTCGATAAGTCGGCGCCAGCAGTGCGCTTTCGCTAGAGCTGCGATCAGGCTGTTGCTTGGTCGTGATCGAGGAGGGGTCCAAGCCTCTACGCCGGCTGGCACTACAATCTGCTTCCTGCCGCCGCTCTGCCGGAAATCGACCGGGATGCTAACGACTAGCTCGCGCCCATCGCGGCTGAGCCGCGCATTCGGTTTGGATTTGGTTGTCACGCGGCCTCCGCGATACGCCCGTTGCCCTTCAGATCCGCGATCAGCGAGGCGAAGCCGTCCACCCGAAGGTGCACATCGACCTTTGCAGTGTCGACGACCACCTTAGCTGCAATAAGCTGAAGGATGCGGGATTGTTCGGCAGGGAATAACTCGCCCCACACCTGGTCAAAATCGACGAGGGCGTCGCGGACCCATAGCTCGGTCGCCCCGGGCATGTGGGTGCGCATTTGCTTCCATGTCGCGACAATCAATTCGGGCGAAGCGAGTACGCGCCGGACTTGGTCGACGACGATCTCCTCGATCTCGCCTGCGGGGACACGAAAGGCGACGCTGGCTGCAGCCGCACCTTTGAGTGTCTGCTGGCTGACATAGTACCGATAAAGCTTGCCTCGACGGCGAGTATGAGTGGGAGACATCGCAACGCCAGCGGAATCGAAAATCAGCCCCTTCAGTAGGGCAGGGGTCTGCGCCCGGTGCTTTGCGGCTCGCTTGCGGGGGCTCTCCTGCAGGATGGAGTGCACCTGGTCCCAAAGCTTACGGTCGATGATCGCGTCATGCTCGCCCGGGTACGCGGTGCCCTTGTGCACGGCGTCTCCAATGTAAGTCCGGTTATTGAGCAGCTTGTAGAGCACGCCCTTGTCGATGGCCTGGCCGTAGCGATTCCGAACGTCCTTCTGCTTTAGCTCTCGGGAGAGGAGGGTGGCAGATCCCAGCGTCACGAACCTGCGGAATATCCACCTGACGGTCTCCGCATCCTTGTCATTGATCACCAACTTGCGGTCTTTGACCTCGTAGCCGAACGGGGCCCAACCGCCCATCCACATGCCCTTCTTGCGAGAAGCCGCGAACTTGTCGCGGATGCGCTCACCGGTGACCTCGCGCTCGAATTGGGCAAAGGACAGCAGAATGTTGAGTGTCAACCGCCCCATGGACGTTGTGGTGTTGAAGGCCTGCGTGACCGAGACAAAGGTGACGGCGCGTCGGTCAAACGCTTCCACCAGCTTGGCAAAGTCCATCAAGGACCGCGACAGCCGATCGATCTTGTAGACCACTACCACGTCGACCTTGCCGGCCTCGATGTCGGCCAGGAGACGCTTGAGGGCAGGGCGCTCCAAGGTACCGCCGGAGAACCCGCCGTCGTCATAATGGTCCGGAACGAGAAGCCAGCCTTCCTGCTTGTGGCTTGCCACATAAGCCTCGCATGCCTCTCGCTGGGCCTCCAGGGAATTGAACGCCATGTCCAGGCCTTCCTCGCTGGACTTGCGGGTGTAGACCGCACACCGCAGCTTGCGAACGATCGGCTTGCTCATACCGAAACTCGCTGGCTCTTCAGGCCAAAGAAGACCAGGCCATTCCACCGCGTGCCGGTGATGGCTCTGGCGACCGCAGAAAGCGATTTGTATGGCCTGCCTTGGTACTCGAAGTCGGCGTCGCGGACCGTCACCCGGTGCTCGACACCCTTCCACTCCCGAATGAGACGGGTGCCGCTGACGGGGCGGTCCGAATTTTTGTGCCGAACGCGCTTGCTGCCCTTGCTCGGCAGGTCGGCCGCCAAGGCTTCCAGGCGCCGGACGGTGTCAGCGGAGAGTCCACCGTACGCCAGCTCCTGGATCCGGTACGCCAACCGGCTTTCGAGGAAACGGCGGTTGTATGGAGGCGGCTCAGACCCAAACAGCTCGCGCCAGCGCGCCTTCAGCGTGCCGACCGGGGCACTCTTAAGAGCCAAAATCTGCGCCAAAACGCCGCCGCTAGCCATCCACCATTCTCCATTCCAAAGGCGCGGCATGTCCGCTCTGGTCGGGCGAGATGTCGAGTGAAACATCTCCCGTGTGATCGATTAATCCGCTTGCCTTTCGGGCCTGGATCCGGCTGAGGCCGAGCGCCAAAAGCTCGGCGATTTCGGAGATTCGGTGCGGTGGGGATGGTTCAGACATGCCCCCAAACTGCTGACCGCAAGACAGCCGTCCAGCAAAATCCGTTCTACGTGCAAAGCGTCGCGCTTCGTCGCTCGCAATGGTACTTAGTCGTCTCGAACAGATTGTGCAGAAGCCGGCGATTTGCCTCGCACTCTCTTAAAAGCAGAAGAAAATTCGCAAAGTGATTCGGGAGATCAGGCGTCGGCATGCCGAACGAGAAATGGACGATCGCTCAAGCCATCCAAGAGGCCGTCTCAGGCGACCTCTATGAGCAAGTACATGCCGCTCGTATAGCCCGAGGCCGGAAAGCTCCATTCGTAATCAGTGTTGGATTGCACGGATTTCCTGATCTTCGCCATCGAGAATTCCAAATTAAAGACCGCGAATGGAAGCAGCTGAAGTTCCAGGCCGAGGACGGTCTTCGGAAGACACTTCTAGCTGGCGAGCTGTCGTCCACCGGACGTTTTGGAAGTGTTGCAGCAGAGGAGCGATTTATCCCGCCTAGTGGTTGGCAACACATCAAGATCATCGACTGGCAGAAATCGACCGGTCGCGAGATTCCGACAGGCACGACAGTCTTTGACATACGCCTATCTATCGCCCGACGGGCGAAATCGGAGCGCGTAGACAAGGCAGTTCAGAAGGCCACGACTAGCCAAGGAAGAGAAAGAGCATTTGTTCGCTTGCTCATCCGCATCATAAAGGATTCTCCTGAAAAGCCCTGTCTCACCCGCAAGCAGTTGGAGAACGAGGCTGTCGCCGAGAAGTGGCTTTTAGGCCCGCGTGCGATCAATCGCTGCTGGAGCAAGGCAGTCACAGATGCAAAGGCACCTGCCTGGCGAGCCGAGGGTCGAAGGAGCCCGAAAGCACTTGCCGCGCTGCCAGAATGGGCCCGTGAAGAGCTAGGTCTACCGAGTTAGCCAAGCGCGTTCCACGTGAAACCGCCCAATTACGCCGGATTGCGGCAGAGACCTTTCGGAATCGATACACCCGTATTGAATACGCTAATTTAATCGCAGCGACTATTACGGGCCGCTGAGAACGACATTCTGACCCCGTTCGATTTGAAAGGGGTTATCGATGTCCAACAGCTCGTCCCTGGCTCTCCTCACCGAGGAGCAAGCCGCCGATTTTCTCTCACTCTCTGTGCGTACCCTCCAGGCCTGGCGCCTGCGCGGCGCCGGCCCAAAGTTTGTGCGCGCGGGCCGCGCGGTTCGATATCAGCAGTCTGAGCTGATCGCCTGGATCGCCAGCAACACCGTCGGGCGATAGTCCAGGCCATGAAGCGGCATTGGATGCCTCTCTATATCGCCGATTATCTCGCCGGCACCGCTCACCTCACCACGGTGGAGCATGGCGCGTACCTGCTCCTCCTTATGCATTACTGGATTAAGGGCGAACCGCCAGCGAGTGACGATATCGCCCGCCGTGTCACGCGAATGACGAACCGTCAGTGGGCTAAATCGTCGACCGTCCTGAAGTCTCTTTTTTGCGACGGTTGGCGGCACGATGTGCTCGACCTCGAATTGGCGAAAGTCATTGAAAAGTCGACGATCGCTTCTGCAAACGCACGCAAATCGCACGCCGACCGAAAGCCGAGGCCTCTCCATCCGCAAGAGACAAACACACATCACAATCAGAATCACAATGATAGTGATGTGGTGAAGGGATCGGACCCCCCCGATCTAAAGCTTAGCAGCGAAAGCCCAGAAGCAGAGAGGCTTGCTCAAGCCTTTCTCAGCGCCGCCGGCTTTCCCGATCGGTCACGCGCGCCGCCTGGTTGGTACAATTTGCTCGATCGTGCGGGTCTCTGGGCCAAGTCCGCCTATGCAGCCAACATGATCATCCAGGAGACCCGGCAAATCACCGCGAGGTCGTCCAGCCCAAAACCATTAGCCTACTACGAGAAGGTGTTCGCGACCGCATTCGCGCGCCTGCAGCAGCCATTGCCAACCGTACCAACGCCGAGCGCGGAGACCGCCTATGTCCGACGAAGATCAAACCAACGGCAATCCATTCGGGAAGTTCTCGATGCACGGATCGCCGCAGCCGAACAGCAAGACAAGTCAGTCCGATGCGACGAAGTTCGCGAAGTTACTCCTCGGCTCGTACAGCCGAGCGGAGATTGATGATCCTGAGGTCTTTGCGGCAGCCGTGGTCCGAATATTTTGTCACTATCCGTTCGAGGTTGTGGTTCAGGTCTGCGATCCGGTGTTTGGTCTGGCTACGAAGTTGAAATGGTTTCCTACCCTCGCCGAGATCAAGTCGGAATGCACTGCGGTGTCAGCAGAGTTCGCCCATCGAGAGCGGCGCAAAAACTTGGGTAAATCTATTTCTCCTCCAGAAGATAGGAAGGGCCGCCCCACCATGGCGGAGCTAAAAGCGAAGTATGGACCAAACTGGGGGATCGCTCAGGAAGACAAATTATCTGGTGCGATCATGAACAAGCCCGACTTCAAATGCATGACGAATGAGCAACTAGCCGAGCACTACAAGAAGTACGGCTTGGGTTGCTTGATCAAGAAGTCCCAGGAGTAACCTGGAGTGGATTCATCGAGAGGTATGGGTTCGGCATCGAGTGAGCGCGGAGGTGTTAACCGCGTTAACCGTGTTAACCTTGGAATTTAGATGGTCCGACTGGCGACGTAGCGCGGGAGTTGATGCCCGCGTCTTGTCGATTTGGCTGTCAACCCCTCTGTCAACCATGTCAACTTTGTCAACCTAACTTTTGAAGTGCTTCGGCTAGCGCGAGCGAGCGGTGCGAATTACCCGCGGTCGCTCGGGAAGCCAGAGGGACCCGTGAAACAAAAAAGGGCCGACCGCGATGAAGCGATCGGCAGCTGGATGCAGCGAAGTCTAGGGGGAAACACCCGAGGAGGGCAGCGGCAGGGCCAACCAAGCATGGCCGCACGCGTGGAGGCAGCGCATCTGGCCGGTTCTGTCTCAATAGCGGACCTGTGGTGGGCGCCGTGGCATGGGCAGCTTGTGACCTTGGCTGTGTGAAAACGCCGAGATAGATGAGAGCGATAGAAGAAGTTGTTCGTCCAAGGCCGATCTAGCGCTCATGTTCGCAAGCGACTTCGAGTTAGACGGCGAACTGAAGAACGCTATTCTATCCGTCTTTCGCATTCTCGCGTTTTTACACAGCCAGGACCCATAGCGGACATGTGCCAAGGACCATCGCCGCAAAGCCTGTAAGCATCCAGAATGTGACAATTGTCACATAACCCCTCCTTGCCTTTCGGCAGGCTATGCCTAGTCTGCGCACATGTTATCGGGGACTGTAATGGGCGCTTTTCGTTGGCTTTTTTTGTTTGTTTCGATCTGGCTGATGTGCGGCTCAGCCTACGCCGAGCGTCGTATGGCGTTGGTGATCGGCAATTCCGCCTATAAGAGCGTACCAAAGCTCTCCAACCCGGCGAACGATGCAGCCCTGGTTGGTGGCATGTTCAAGAAGGCCGGGTTCGACTGGATCGACATCAGGACCGATCTGAACGCTTCAGAGATGCGCAAGGCATTGCGCGACTTCGGCGGGCGCGTGCGAGATGCGGACGTTGCGGTCATCTACTACGCCGGTCACGGCATCGAGCTGGACGGAGCCAACTACCTCATTCCGACTGATGCGGCTCTGGAGACCGACAGCGACGTTCTCGACGAGACCGTGGCGCTTGATCGAGCCCTGTTCGCCGTCGAGCCTGCGAAGCAGCTTCGGCTCATCATTCTGGACGCCTGCCGCGACAATCCCTTTGCCAAGTCCATGAAGCGAACTGTGGCTGCCCGTGCCGTCGGGCGCGGTCTCGCCAAGATCGAGCCGACAAGCCCCAACACGATGATCGCGTTCGCCGCAAAAGCAGGGTCTACGGCGTCGGACGGCGACGCCAAGAACAGTCCGTTCGCCGCAGCACTTGTCGAACGACTACCAACACCCGGCCTCGACCTACGCAAAGCATTCGGCTTCGTCCGAGACGACGTTTTGAAGAACACCGGCTATAAGCAGGAACCGTATGTCTACGGCTCGCTCGGCGGTGATGATGTAGCCCTCGTTGCGGCACAGCCAACGGGCCCACAAGCAAGTCCGGAGGACGCGGTTCGTAGAAATTACGAGCTTGCCCTGCAACTCGGCACCCGCGACGGCTGGACGGCTTTCCTCAGCCGATATGCCGATGGTTTCTATGCCGACTTGGCGAAGGGCCAACTCAACAAGATCGCTGCTGAGGAAGCTCGCGCTGTGGCCGCCGATAAGGCGCAGCAGGCTGAAGAACACAAGGCCCGGCTCGCTAGTGAACGTGCCAAGAAGGCCGAACAGGACAAGGCGGCCGCCACGGCCAAGGCCGCTGAGGATGCAAAGATCGCCGCTGAGAAGGCCAAACAGGTCGAGGAGGCGAAAGCCTCCGCAGCCGAGCAACGGCGCAAAGAGATCGAAGCCGCTGTTGCAAAGGCTCTGGCCGATCGGCAAATAGCAGAGAAGAAAGCAGCCGATCAGAAGGTCGCGGCTCTCCCATCGCCTGCGGCTTCGCCTGAACCGGCGCAACCCTCGCAAGAACTCGCGAAAGCGGTCCAGTCAGAATTGCGTCGGGTGGGCTGTCTTGCAAATGCGGAAGAGGCAGATTGGGGTGCCAGGTCACAGCGTTCCTTGACACTCTTCAACAAGTACGCCGGGACGAAGCTCAACACGACGCTCGCAAGCTCCGATGCGTTGGATGCGATCAAGGCCAAGTCAGTCCGCGTTTGCCCCTTGGTGTGTGATCATGGGTTCAGGGCCGATGGAGATGCCTGCGTGAAGATCGCTTGTCGCGCAGGCTATCGGGTCAACGATGACAACGAATGCGAGAAGGCACAGGACAAGAAGCCTGTCGCTACTAGGGAAGAGCCGCGCAAGCGGGATACGGAGCGGCGACAGGTCGAGACCGCTCCATCGAACAAACCGCAAGCCTCTGGCCAGCTATTCTGCAATTCCGCTGGGTGCCGTCCTGTCGGCAAAGGTTGCAGAGTAGAGGCCGCTCCCGTCAGTGATCAGACCTCCCCGATGGCCGGCCGCACCAGAGAAGTGTGCAATTGACTCACGTTCCCGTCAGAACTCGCGAGGCGGGCTCGGCCAATGTCTGCTTGTGGCCCTTAGCCGACCTGCCGCGACGCCTGCCGATCCGTCGACTTTTGACCCGAAGCAGACCTGCAGAAGTTCTTCAATCTGCAGGTGGGATTATATTTTTTGATACATTGCGAGGGCTCGACGCTTGCTAAGGTTTCCCGATCATGTGGGGGCAGGCATGGACCGTTTTACTCGCACATTATGCGGTCCAAGTTCGAGCGCCGCCATGCGCACGACCTGCGCAATGCCGTCGAACGGGCGTTGGGTAAATGCGATCCGCCGGGACCATTCAAGACCAACATCGGTAACGGCCGGATGCACACAGCGGAAGGAACCATTGGCTCGGGCGCGATGAGTAGCCTGTTTGGAGTTCGGCTCCTGAAGCGGAGCTGGAGGCGCCCCGGTCACGGAAAAAGCGTTGCTCTTCAAGGATACGGCGATACGCGTCTATCGCCTGGGCGGAGTGGAGCGCGGATCATCGGTGAGCGGCTAGGATGCATCCGGGGAAGGCGTCAGATTGCCAAGCGCACGTCTCTTGATAAGGTGACGGAATTGTCGGGGACGAGGCGACTCAGCGAATGGTTAAAGGGGTAGACAAGGTCGGGCTCGAGAGCTCGATTCGTGCGGTCGAACGAGAAACTCTCAACGATCGCGTGTACCGCGAACTCCGGACTATGATCATGTCTGGAGGCTTCGCGCCCGGCTCGGAAATGAAGCTCCGAGCTCTGGCGCAAAGCCTACATGTTAGCCCGATGCCGGTTCGAGACGCCATTGGGCGCCTAGTCGTCGAACGTGCACTGAAAATGCTCTCCAACCATCGCGTCATCGTACCTGAAACGACGATCGATGAGTTCTTGGAAATTCGCAGAGTTCGGATTCTTCTGGAGGGCGAGGCGGCGGCCCTGGCATGTCAGCACGTTAGCCCTGACGTCATTGCTTCCCTCAAGCGCATCCATGAGAAGATTAAATCCTTGAGTGGAAATAAGCAGCGTCAATTTTGGGCGCTGAACCAGGAGTTCCATTTTACGGTGTATGAAGCGGCCAAGAGCCCCTTATTACTTTCCCTGATCGAGTCGCTGTGGCTCCAGATCGGGCCTGTTTTCAACCATATTCCGATCAACTTGACCTCGGAAGGCGCCCGCGGCCATCAGCGAATTATAGCTGCGCTTAGTGCCGGCGATGCCAAGGCAGCAAGGGCGGCGCTAACAGAAGATCTTATGAAGGGCGGCGATCGCATCATCGCGACCTTAATCCGGGACAAGCAGCCGGCCCACTAGCCGTCCAATCCTCCACCCAAACTATCCAAATTCAGACACGAAGCTGGGAGTGCTGCGCTGCTCCTAGTTGCGCGTGCTGAGGCGCGCTCAAAGAATCCTTGACTCAATTGTGATTTGTTATCACAAATCACAATTGAGAGCGCGAGGATCGCTCGCTTGGGAGGAGATTTGCGATGAGGTGTCTAGGTGTGGTTCTCGCAGGTGCGTTGATGTGGGCGAGTTCGGCGCGCGCTGACGATGCACCCATCAAGATTGGCGTCATGAACGACATGTCTTCGGTTTATGCCGTGGCTGGCGGTCGAGAGACCGTTGAAGCCGTTCGCATGGCGATCGACGACGCGGGGCCGGTGCTGGGCAAGAAGGCCGAACTCATCTTTGCCGATCATCAGAACAAGCCGGACGTCGGCTCGGCAATCGTGCGCCGCTGGTATGACGTTGAGGGTGTTGATGCGGTCGTCGACGTACCGAACTCGGCGGTTGCTTTCGCGGTCCAAAGTCTTGCCAAGGAAAAGAAAAAGATTTCGCTATTTGTTGGCGCCCTGAGTTCCGACGTGACTGGTCCCAAATGCGATAATTACACGACGCAATGGGCCGTCGACACGTATTCGCTGGCGAACGTAATGGGAGCCGCTGTTCTCAAGCGGGGTGGCAACCGCTGGTTCTTCCTCGGCGCCGATTATGTATTCGGACGCGCCCTTGTGCGCGATACCAGCGCCGTAATCGAGGCCAACGGGGGCAAGGTCCTCGGCGCCGTCTACGCGCCGCTGAACACTTCCGACTTCTCCTCCTTCCTCTTGCAGGCGCAGCCGACCAATCCGAACGTGATCGGCCTTGCAAATTCTTCGGACGATACGGTCAACTCCATCAAACAGGCCGTCGAATTCGGTCTCACCTCAAACGGTGCGACTTTCGCGGCTTACGTGCTCTTTCTGGAGCATGTCCAAAGCATCTCGCTCAAGGCCGCCCAAGGCTTGCTTCTGGCCAATCCCTTCTATTGGGACTTGAATGACCAGACGCGTGCCTGGTCGAAGCGCTTCGAAGAAAAGATAGGTCATCCGCCGGATTGGGATCCTGCGATGTCGTACAGCGCGGTGTTCCATTATCTCAAAGCAGTCAATGCCGCCGGATCGCGCGACGCGGACGCCGTCGCCGCAAAGATGCGCGAGCTACCGGTCAATGACTTCACAACCAAAGACGGGAAGGTGCGTATCGACGGCCGTGTGTTGCGCAATCTCTATCTTCTCCAAGTCAAGAAGCCCGAGGAGTCCAAAGGAAAGTGGGACCTCTACAACATGGTGGCTACAGTACCTGGAGATGAAGCGTTCCGTCCGCTCCAAGATGGCGGATGTCCGTTGGTGAAGGCCGGCTCGGCCAAACCGTAAGCGACGTAGCAAATTGTCGCGCGAAGCGGGGCTGCGGTCGTCAATGATAAAAACTGGATCGGGTCAATGGTGATGAAGAGTGGCGGCCAAGCCGTCGTTGACGTTCTCAAGGCGGAAGGCGTGAAGTTCATCTTTGGTATGCCTGGCGGCCATACAATCGGAATTTACGACGCTCTCTACGGACAACAGCAGATCTCCCACATTCTCGTGCGGCACGAGCAGCATGCTGCAAGCATGGCTGCCGGCTATGCGCAGCTTACCGGTGAGCCCGGCGTGTGCTGTGTGACGGCAGGGCCCGGCGCCACCAATTTGGTCACGAGCGTAGCGGAAGCATATGTCGGTGCGTTGCCGATGGTCATCATCGCGGGGCGTGGTGCCACTCGCAACGCGCATCGTGGCGCAAGCCAAGAAATCGACCAAGTCAAGATTTTTGCCGCTATCACGAAATGGGGCGCCCGGGTCGACCGACCGGACCTCATTGTCGAATGCCTGCGTCAAGCGTTTACCATTGCCCGCTCGGGCAAGCCGGGTCCTGTGCTCATCGATATCCCTCAGGATATCCTTGGAATGCAGTTTGACGTCGGCGACTATCTCCCGGTCGGCAAGCCAGCTGCGGTTCGGGGTGATAGCGACCGCATCAAGACCGCGGCGGCGGCTCTTCTCGCGGCAAGAAGGCCGCTAATTGTCGCCGGTGGCGGCGCCGTAGCCGCAAACGCGACGTCTGAAGTGCGTCAACTCGCGGAGACGCTGGGTAGTCCCGTCGTCACGACGCTCGCAGGGCGTGGCATTTTTCCTGACGATCATGAACTCACGGCTGGCGGCATCGGTCATCATCGGCAGGATGTCACAAAGTATCTTCTGCCACACGCCGACGTCGTTATCGGTATCGGCGCTCGCTTTGAACAGCAGGAAACCAACTGGAAGCCGGAATATATTCCGGCGCCGGCAGCCACCTATATCCAGATCGATATCGATCCGAACGAACTCGGCCGCTCGGTCGTTGCGACCATCGGCATCACGGGAGATGCGCGCCTGGTTCTCCAGGATCTTCTCACGGAGTTAAGAACAAAGGGTACTGGTCAGCGCACGGCCTCCAAGGAGTGGCTCGCCGAGTTATCGAACCGGCGCGCTGCGCTCGAAACGGAGCGCGAAAGCATGGCGAGCTCTAATGCCACGCCAATTCATCCGATTCGGATCTTCGACCGCATCCAGCGCGTGTTCCCACGCAATGCGACCGTCGCCATCGACGTCGGCGTGATCGCGCAGGGTATGGGTGGCGCATTCCCGTACTTTAAGATCTTTGAGCCACGCGCGACGATCGTGCCCTCGAGCTTCTATGGAATGGGCTTCGCGGCATCGGCTTTTCCCGTCGCACGCCTCGTCTATCCTGACCGGCCTGCCGTCTGCTTCGTCGGTGATGGATCCTTCCAGATGGTGATGAATATCCTTCCCGTTGCCGCCGAACTCAAGCTCGGTGTCACGTGGTGCATATTCAACGATCACGCCTTGGGCTCGATCCGCGACATCCAAGTGCATGCGTTCAATGAGCGGTTCATTGGGACCGAATTCGCACTTGATCTCGATTACGCGAGTCTTGCAGTCGCCTCCGGCTGCTACGGCGAGCGTGTCACCGATCCCCACCAGGTCGAGGCCGCCCTACAACGGGCGTTCGTCGCCAACGAAAGCGGTAAGCCCGCAATTCTCGACTTCGTCGTCGCCAAAGAGCGCACGACGGCTAGTAGGGAGTTTTTTGCACGATGAAACCACTCTCATTCGGACAGCCGGTCGGCGGACTGGTGCAGGCAGCCTATACGGTCGAAAACATCGATCAGGCGATGATGCATTACGTGAAGGCGCTGAATATCGGGCCTTGGTTTGTGAGCGGTCCTTTCGTGCCTGCCAAGGGAATGTATCGAGGCCAGCCGACCGACATGAGCCTGACTCTCGCCGTCGCCTTTACCGGCCACATGATGATCGAGCTCATTGAGCAGCACGACACCAAGCCGTCGGTCTATCAAGAGACGATCAAGGTCAAAGGTCACGGTTTCCATCACTGGGCCGTCTGTTCCAAGGACTTCGATGCGGACGTCGCCCGCTACGAGGCTGCCGGCTACCCAGTCGTGTTCTCCGACCTCTCGCCGCGCGGCGTGCGGATCGTCTATGTCGATACCCGCCGCGACTTGCCGGGCATGCTTGAGGTGATCGAGACGACGGAGGCGCTCGAAGGCATCTATCACAGCTACTTTGCAGCGGCGCAGAACTGGGGCGGCAAGGATCCCATCCGGCGCTGGTCACTCAAACAAAGGGCCACGACGTGAAAACCCAGGATCTGTTCGACGTCACTGGCCTTTCTGTCGTTATTACCGGCGGTGCCAAAGGCCTGGGTCGGGCCTTCGCCGAAGCAATGCTCGACAATGATGCACGCGTCGTCCTGCTGGACAAAGACGAGTCTAGCCTCGATCAGGCCGTGTCCGAGCTCAAGGCGCGCGGCGATGTAGCCGGCGTTGCCGTCGATGTTACGGATCGCGATGCAGTCAGGGCCGCTGTCAACAAAGCCGTCGAACGAAACGGCCGCCTCGATGTCGTGTTCGCCAATGCGGGCATCGACGCTGGACCGGGTTTTCTGTCGATGGCTGGCGAACGGGATCCGGAGGGTGCGATCGAGGCCGTCCCGGACTGGCTGTGGGACAAGGTCATCGATACGAATTTGACCTCGATCTTTTCGACCATTCGAGCCGCTGTTCCGCATATGAAGCGACAGAACGGCGGACGCATCATCCTGACCTCGTCGATTGCGAGCATCAGGCCAGGTGCTATCGTCGGTATGCCCTATCAGATCTCGAAGGCGGGTGTGTCGCACCTCGCCAAGCAGTCCGCACTTGAGCTCGCCCGCTACAACATTCTCGTCAACGCAATCTTGCCGGGTCCGTTTCTGACCCAGCTCACGACGCCCGACCTCAAGAAGCGCTTCGAAGCCGGCAGCCCTATTCACCGCGTCGGTCGACCCGAGGAGATACAGGGGCTGGCGCTTTTCCTGGCTTCACCAGCGTCTAGCTACATCACGGGGACCCATATCGTCATCGATGGCGGCGCCTTGCTTGGTCGCGCTGACTAAATTGATCTCGAACGTTAAACCACGAGAGACACGATGAAAGCCGCTGACTTGTTTGACCTGTCCGGACATGTCGCCGTCGTTACAGGCGCTGCGTCTGGCCTTGGACTCGCGATTGCGCAAGTGATCGCAGCCAATGGAGGGCGGGTCGCAATGCTTGACATCGACGAGGGCAAATTGAAGCAGGCGGCGGCTGCCATTGACGAAGCCGGTGGAGCCGTTGAGACGTTCAGCGTCGACATAGCAAAGGCCGGCAAAGTCGAAGCTGTCGTGGATGCTTACGTCGAAAGACTTGGCCGGCTCGATTGTGTGTTTGCGAACGCAGGCGTGAGCGGTGGCCCCGGATACGGTAAGCCCGAAGGCGAGCTCAAGGCGGCGTCCATGGAGCTTTGGGACGCCTGCCTTCGGGTCAATCTTGATGGCGCTTTTCGGACAATTCGCGTGGCGGCAAAACATATGAAGCCACGGCGGCAGGGATCGATCGTCGTGACGTCTTCCGTCGCGGCGCTGCGCGCGTCGGCGCTACCGAGTTACGGCTACCACGCGGCAAAGGCCGGCATTGCACAGGTGGTGCGCGTCGCGGCTCTCGAGCTTGGTCCACACAATGTGCGTGTCAATGCCATCGCGCCAGGTCCTTTTCGGACGAATATCGGCAATGGCCGGATGCATACGCCCGAAGGTGCCGCGGCGTTTGCAGATACCGTGCCCTTAGGGCGGCTTGCCGAACTGGATGAGATCAAGGGGCTCGCGCTGCTGTTGGCGTCGCGAGCTTCCACATACATGACCGGCGCGATCATTCCGGTCGACGGCGGAACGCAGGCCTGAGGGCCGCGCAATCGTGCCTTTGCAGCGCCTAAGAATCCGGACGTCCTGAGCAAATAAGCCATCGTCGAGAGCTTGCCGCTAACGTCCCTCGTAAACGGGCGGACGCTTTTCTGCCTCGGCATCGCGGCCTTCCCGGAAATCCCGGGTCGCGTACAGCGCACGATATTGGTCGTCGAGCTTGCCCAGCGCCGTTTCGGAGTCATCGAGCGCCATATGCGAGGAGGCCAGCGACGTCTTGATGCCGAGAGGGCCGCATGCGGCGATCTTGCTGGCGATCTCGACAGCCTTCGCGAGAGCCGCATCCCGGTCCGGGGTCACTTCCTGAACCATTCCCATCCGGAGAGCTTCCTTCGCTCCCCAATGATCGCCGGTTAGAATGAAGCGCATCGCATTGCCCCATCCGGCCTCTCTGGGGAAACGTACCGTTGCACCGCCGCCGGGAAAACGGCCGTGCGTGTTCTCGTCCTGACCGAACTCCGTGTCTTCCGACGCCACGCGTATGTCAGCGACAAGAAAAAGCTCGTGCGCCATGTTCCAGGTGTCGCCATGCACCGCGACAACCAAGGGCTTCGTGAGCGCCGGCCTGGTGCGCCTGAGAGGGTCGATAAAGCCGGGTCCATCCATCATCTTTTTTCCGGACTGAGCGAAGGCCTTGTAGGCATCGACATCGATACCTCTGGAGAAGCGATCGCCATAGCCGAACAGAACAGCGGCACGGAGGGAGGGATCGCGATCGTAATTGTAGTAGGCTCGCGCCAGGCTCTCTGTCGCGTCCGGGTCCAGCCGGTTGTCGATGTAGGGCCGGTTGATGCCAATCAACACGGTCTGGCCTTTGCGCTCGATAGTGATCTTGGCCCGCTGATCGTACGGAATATTCTCCATGCGCGTGGACTGTGCGGTCTCGTCGGCCTGTGATGTCATCGACGTGTCTCCGGGTTTTTGGGCCTGCAACGCGATCGCCTTCCGGATACGGAGATGGGCAAAGACGGAGGACCCGCAAGAGGGCGTCGATCACGATGCAGGAAATCGGATCAGGAATGACGCGGGCAATCGTGCGAATTCAAAATGCTGTCGCTGCTAAGTCCGAAATTGGCTCGTCTGCGAAGTTGCGCCGTGTCTGTCGGAGGTCCGCCCATCGCGGTAGAGCGGACCAGATTTGCTCAACCTGAGTTCTTCGCATTTCGACCCATTGCGGACCTCGCCTGTGGCTAACCTGACGTCGTTCTAGGTAACCGGAAAAAGCTTGAGCAATGAGATGGGGCGGCCGATCAGCGCTTGTCTGCCGTTTGGCCGCTGGCCTTCTTCTCGAGTTCATCGATTCGGTCGAGTGCCTTGCTAAGGAGCTCGCCTAACACCAGCAGTGTTGAGTAGAGCTGCTGCGACATACCGGGTGTCGCAGCATGTATCACTCGCTTTATTTCCTCTCGCATTGCCATGGCCGTTCTCGCAGTGCCTTTCCTGATCGGAACAAAGTAGACGCGTCTTCGTCGGATCTGCGCAAGTCGAAGTCACTTGCGGCGATCCTGCTCAATCCGATTGGCAGTCGCGAGTTTTCCCTCGATGTACTGCTTTAGATCACCGACCTCTTTCTCAAGGGCCTCTCGTGGGATGTGTTGGTTCTTGGCCCCCTCAACGAGGCGGCCAACCAATTCGTCCACGCTTTGTGAAGCGCCCGGCGTCCCATATTGCTCCGCAGGGTGAACGCTGTTCTCGACCCAAAAATCAATGTACTCGCGTGTCGTCGTTGGCATGTGACCAGTATCGAATTGAGCTTCGCGTGGAGAGTAATTATATGCAGACCTGGGGGCAAGGCGGCGCCCGCACAGCGGTGCCAGGCTTAGCTATCGGACGTTCCAGTTGTGGGCCTGTATGCCCCGGCTTCACGGGCCATCCTGCTTCCATCCTCAGCGGCCTAGTTCTATTTTCGCAGTGGCCTGTTTCGCCTTTTGAGCGCATAAACGGGCATGCCCGATTCCCACTGCCGAACCTGCCACTGTGGAGCGGTCTATAGCCGAACCGAGGCGATGGCCCCGGGTCGGCAGATCGCCAGCTTCGAGTGCTCGGTATGCGGCGCGACCATGGAATCGTGGAACACCGCTTGGGTGCCCACCTATAGATTGATTGCTGGCCCCGTCCGCCTTCCGCGACCCAGCTAGTAATTGCAACTCTTAGCAATTCCGCGGATTAGCCATTGATGGCAGAATCGTTCGGCACTTCATTCACTATCGTTGAGGTGACCTCGGACGACGCTCCGCAGCCAACGAAGCAGATGTGGCTCGCCTTAGCCAAGCCTAATCAGGCATTGACGCTAGTCCTTGCTGCCGTTCCCGAAGGCTGGATTGCGGAAGTTGTACCAGCGGTCCTCACTGAAAAGCAGCAGAGGATGTTCGAGGAACTCAACCTCAAACCTGGCGATGTTTACAGGATCGCTCCAGAGTAAGGCATCCTCGGGGGGCAACGTCTGCTATTTCCTCTAGGCCCAACATGGCACGATGGGGTTCCCTTTCCGACCGCCTTCCTACATAATTCGGCATGGCAAAAATAAAAGTGAGCTTCAAACCAGTCCGTAAATCCGAGGGCGACTGGGCTATCATCGCCGAGTACCCGGGCGCAGAAGCGCGAGAGATTACGGGCTTCGCGAGCAAAGCCGATATTGACGAGTGGATGAACGGAGAGCGTCGGATCGCTTGGCTCCGATCACAGGGTTACGCGAAGTGACTCGATGACCCTTCAGGTGCGCGTCCGGTGCTTTTGGCGTGGCTGAAGGTCTGGACTCACTTGTACTCATCCAGCTCCCTCAACCAAGGCGTCATCCTCGCGGAGATCAGTGAAGATACGAAAGCTGATCTTCCGTAACCACGCGCTCAATGTTCTCGGACCTGCACTTGATGCGATACCTTACTCGTCCATCGGACTCGATCGGCATGCACTGTACGATCGTGTAGATCCTTGGCAGTTCAGTTGCGGCGCGTCCTTGGGGACCTTGAGCGTGGTGCCGAACCTCTTCATTTAGCTTATAGGCGTATGACATTTTTTCCTCGATGTTTGCGGCTCTATCGGCGGTCTTGCTAGTCTTCAAGAATGGATTTTGTAGCCTCGAATATCTGTTCCGCGGTGCCCTTAATCGTGCCCTTTGCCCAAGCTTGGAACACCGTGACGTAGGCGTTCTTGTAAGCCGCTTCGTCCGCGGAGAAGTAGACTTCGTCTGTGGCAGTGTCCAAGACAAGCGCTCCTGTATCGATACAAATTTCCTCGATCAGGACCAGGCGTTCTTCTTGCTCGGCTAGATGACGTTTAACTATGCTCATTGAGTCTCCTGCGTGGCACTGAGGAATCACGTTCCCGATGCGGCTGGTGAACACGCTGACGTAGTCACCGGGCATAGGCAAGGAAGCCGCAGTGGCGCCCGCTTTCGATCTTTTTACCTGCTTGAATGAAAAACCCCGCCCCGATAACTCGGGAGCGGGGCAGGACCACAAGCTCTACCAGTACATCCGTGGCTAGAGCGACAGGTCTGTCGTGCTCTTAACTAAGCAGCACGAAGATTTTCGGCAGCGGACTTGCCCGTGCGACGGTCTGCGACGACGTCATAAGACAGCGTCTGACCTTCGCTCAGAGTACCCATACCGGCACGTTCGACCGCGCTGATGTGAACAAAAACATCGTTGCTGCCATTTGATGGCTGGATAAAGCCGAAGCCCTTTTGGGTGTTAAACCACTTCACTGTACCTGTGTTCATCAGGTCTTCCTTTCGTATGCGCGCAGGACCTGGCGCACGGAGTTGCGGCCAGTCGTCCGGTTAGTCGATGTTGGAGAATGTCTGAAACGTGCGCGCCGTCAGGATCTGAGGCGAAAGCGGAACAGTTGTTCGGCCAGTATCGATATATGAGACAATACACTAGCAGTTGAGAGACTTCAAGAAGAAAGCCAGCGGTGCATCACGCGGCGCTGCACGAATGCGTTGTGACGATGCCGACGAGGTGGCATTACGAGAACCGGCCCATCGCCTAACGCGCGTCGGACGATGGGCCGTTCCGGGTGGATGACGAAAAACCTAGAGGGGTCCAGGTATCGCGCCACAGACCGATATCTCAATCAACGGAGCGCCGAGTCGTTCCTGTCAGAAGCGCCAGACGCTAATTTACACGCCGGCCGAGTCGAGCGCTCTCGGCCTGGTTGGCCTCCGAGAGCTTGTCTCTCACGTAGCTGCGAACTTCCCCGATCTCGGCCTGCAAGTCGGTTTCCGAGATGTCCTGCTCCTTTGCTGACGCGACAAGACGGCTGGTAAGCTCGGCCTCGTCCTGAGAGGCTCCAGGAGCCCGGAACTGCTCCGCGGGGTGAACACTGTTTTCAACCCAGAAGTCGATGAACTCGCGTGCCTTGCTCACCTAAGCCTCCCGGCGTCTGCCGACCGCAGGGTAATGTTCACAGACAAATCGAGCTAGACGGCCTTGAATGGACTCGCAGGTCTTCGGGCAGTGGAGCGATTATCCAAGATGATCGGAGGTCCTTCAATCCGCTGGTTCGATTGGGAGCGCCTATAAGTCCGCTTTTGATGCTGTGGACGGCTCCTCCACGGGCACGAGAGTGCCAAGGATGGGGCGCCGTTTGAGGCTCCCACGATTCGGAGGAGCAGCCTATGCAATCA